>JAGWYJ010000037.1 GCA_018969425.1 Alphaproteobacteria bacterium
GGCTATCCTCTCGGCCGCATTCGCTCCCGGAGCGGTGGTGACCGAGGTTGCCCGTCAGTTCGATATCTCAACCAGTCTTCTGTACAGGTGGCGGCGAGACCTTATGGCAGGAAACAGTTTCGCTCCGGTCGTACTCTCTCATCCGCCGGCGCAGGATCCCGCTGAGACGATGCCGTTCGCCATCGTTGTCGAGCTGGGCGAAGTCCGGGTGAACATAGCTGGCCTGGCGTCAGCGCCGTTGGTGGCGGCGACATTGCGGGCGCTTCGATGATTGCGTTCCCTTCGAGCGTGCGTGTCTGGCTCGCCGCCGGTCATACCGATATGCGCCGCGGCATGCAGGGTCTTGCGCTTCAGATCCAGGAAGGTCTTCGTCGCGATCCCCATGCCGGGGATCTGTTTGTTTTTCGCGGCAGACGGGGAGATCTCGTGAAGATCCTCTGGCATGACGGGCTGGGCTTCTCGCTATACGCCAAGCGTCTCGATCGCGGACGATTCATCTGGCCAGTGGTGAAGGATGGTTTGGTCAGCCTTACCCCGGCCCAGCTTGGCTACATGCTTGAGGGCATCGACTGGCGGAACCCCCAACATACCTGGCGCCCCCAGGTCGCAGGTTAGAATCATAAATTTCTGTAAGGATGCATTTAGGGGCGCCTCAAGCGGCTTCTTTTGTGATTCCGTCGTCTGCATGGGTCAAAGCACAGCGGATCTTCCTGACGATATCGAAGCGCTGAAGGCGCTCGTGCTCAAGGGGTGGGCCGAAGCCGATGCAGCTTTGGCGGCTGTCGCCGCCGCCCAGGCCCGGGCCTCAGATGATGCGGCGCTGATCGCCCACCTCAAGCTGCAGATCGCTAAATTGAAGCGCGAGCAGTACGGCCAGTCCTCCGAACGCTCCTCCCGCCTCATCGACCAGCTGGAGCTGCAGCTGGAAGATCTCGAGGCCAGCGCATCAGAAGATGACCTTCTCGCGGAGATGGCGGCGGCTAAAACCTCCCAGGTTGCCGCCTTCGCGCGCAGGAAGCCGTCTCGCAAGCCATTCCCCGACCATCTGCCGCGTGAGCGTATCCTGCACCCGGCGCCGACATCCTGCCCATGCTGCGGAGGCTCCCGCCTGTCGAAGCTGGGCGAAGACGTCACCGAGACCCTTGAGGTGGTCCCCCGGCAGTGGAAGGTTATCCGCCACGTCAGGGAGAGGATATCCTGTCGGGACTGTGAGACGATCTCACAGGCGCCGGCTCCATTCCATGTCGTGCCGCGTGGTTGGGCTGGCCCCAGCCTCCTCGCCATGATCCTGTTCGAGAAGTATGGTCAGCACCAGCCCCTCAACCGGCAGGCGGAGCGTTATGCCCGAGAGGGCGTCGAACTCAGCCTGTCGACCCTTGCAGACCAGGTCGGACATTGCGCTGTCGCTCTCGCGCCGCTGGTCGATCGGCTCAAGGCGCATGTGATGTCCGCATCCAGACTTCACAGCGATGACACTACCGTTCCGGTCTTTGCCAAAGGCAAGACGGATGTCGCCCGAACCTGGGTTTATGTGCGGGACGACCGGCCCTTTGGCGGGACGGGCCCGCCCGCGGCGCTATTCTACTACTCGCGTGATCGCGCGGGTTCTCATGTCCGCGAACATCTCGAGGGCTGGAGCGGCATTCTGCAGGTTGACGCCTACAGCGGTTACAACAAGCTCTATGCCGCTGATCGCGAGCCTGCGCCCATTCTGGAGGCCGCCTGCTGGTCACATAGCCGTCGCCGGTTCTTCGTCCTTGCCGATATTGAGGGCGCTGCTCGCGCCAGAGCGAGGGGTGAGAAGCCAACGCCAGTCTCGCCACTGGCTCTGGAAGCCGTACGGCGTATCGACGCCCTGTTCGATATCGAACGCGACATCAACGGCAGACGGCCGGAAGAGCGTCTTGCGGTCCGGCAGGAGCGCAGCGCGCCTCTCCTCGCGGATCTCGAGGTGTGGATGCGTCAGACCCGGGCAGGTCTCTCGAGCAAGACCGAGGTCGCCAAGGCGATGGACTACATGCTGAAGCGCTGGGCGGCGTTCGCAAGATACCTCGAAGATGGACGAATCTGCATGACCAACAATGCAGCCGAGCGAGCCCTCAGAGGCATAGCCCTCGGACGCAAATCGTGGCTGTTCGCCGGATCTGATCGCGGCGGACAGCGGGCTGCGGTCATGTATTCTCTGATCATCACCGCAAAAATGAACGACATCGACCCTCAGACCTGGCTGGCCGACGTCCTCGCCCGCATTGCCGATCACCCAGTCTCAAAGCTCGACGAGCTTCTTCCATGGCGTTGGAAGGCGAAGTCTTCCGCTACCACCGCAGCCTGATCAGTCTGCCGGACTCGCCGGAGGGATACCGATCACCCAGTCTCAAAGCTCGACGAGCTCCTTCCATGGCATTGGAAGGCGAAGTCTTTCGCTACCACCGCAGCCTGATCAGTCTGCCGGACTCGCCGGAGGGATACAGCAAACGGAACATTGCTTCGTTTGCCGCGCGGCGAACGCTGCGGATCAGAGTGCAACGCTGGCGACATCGCGGCCCGCGCGCACAAAGCGCAGTTAGAATTCCCTGTTTCCGCGGATCAAGTTCCGTGTTCTCGCCAGGAAAATTCCCTGTTCGGCGCCGGGCTTGTCGCGCCTGCTTCGCTAAAATCACCCGACAAATCCGCGACTTCTCTACAAGCAAGCGGGTGTTCGCGGCGAGAAGCGAGCGATTTTTCACGAACACGGAATTGGCGCCTGGGTACTGCCGGGGTGACGGCAGCCAAGTGGGACCGTTGTTGCGGGGTGCAGAGACTATAGCCCGAAAGCCGCAGGCTTTGCTCCGATGATCCCCGATCAGAGACCGTGCGGACGCCGATTTGTCGGCCAATTGCGGGGTATTCGCGTCGATTTCCGTAACTGTGCAGGAGACCTAGGACTTCCTGGCGGTGAGGGTGGGATTCGAACCCACGAGACAGTTTCCCGTCTACACGCTTTCCAAGCGTGCGCCTTCGACCACTCGGCCACCTCACCAGGCGGATCGGACCCATAACGACTTGATGATCGTTCCAAAGAAGGAGCGATCAAAAAAGCGTCCGAAACCACAGACCGCCGCGTATTGCATGGCGGATCTGACAGCGCAAGCCGTCCCGAGGCTGCGCAGACGGGGCGGATTGCTCCAGACGGTCAGGCTATGAGAGAAGAGCGCACAGGTGGGTTCCGTCTGCATTTCTGGAGGTAGGTGGTGGTTTTTGGTCAAAAGCTTGAGCTTCCGCGGCCTGGCGAGGCCCTTCCAGGGCGCGAGACGCCGATGCCGGTCCCGAATGCTCATTTTGTGAATGGTCGCCCGCTCAGGGAGCCTTTTCCGGATGGCCTGAAGACAGCCTTATTCGGCTTGGGGTGCTTCTGGGGAGCTGAGCGAAAATTCTGGCAGACTGAAGGCGTATGGAGCACGGCGGTAGGCTACGCGGGCGGTGAGACTCCCAATCCGACCTACCAGGAAACCTGCACCGGCCGAACCGGTCACACGGAGATCGTGCTCGTTGTTTATGACCCTGCCAGGGTGTCCTACGAGGCCCTCCTGAAGATCTTCTGGGAGAACCATGATCCCACGCAGGGGATGCGTCAGGGTGGAGACATCGGCACGCAGTACCGATCGGCGATTTACGCCTCTGACGAGGTTCAGATGGCTGCAGCTGCAGCAACAAGAGACCGATATCAGGAAGCCTTGGCCCGGGCGGGGCGAGGGACGATCACGACAGAAATCCGAATGGCGCCAACCTTCTACTATGCCGAGGAGTACCATCAGCAGTATCTTGCTAAGAATCCGGGCGGGTATTGCGGACTGGGAGGGACGGGCGTGTCGTGTCCGGTCGGCGTCGGCCTGTCGGCGGACTAACTGTCTCCAGCAAGCCTGAATGCTGAACTTATTCTGCCGCATTTGTGCGGCGGGATTGGAGTCATGATCAGTCGACGTATCATCCTGTCCATCGGCCCCTGCCTCGCCTTGCCGGCCCAGGCCCAGACGCGCCCGGCGCCAGGCCAGCCCCAAAGCCTGTCATTCAGCCTCAAACTGGCCGAAGGGGCCGAACGGCGCGCTTCAAAACCTGAGACGTATGATCCTGCTTATGTGGTTTTGAGCTACCCTATGGGAGATGTTCCGGACGATCGGGGCGTTTGCTCGGACACGGTGATCCGGGCCTTTCGTTACGCAGGCGTGGATCTGCAGAGAGAGGTCCATGAAGACATGTCACGACACTTCGCCGTCTATCCGAGGATCTGGGGTCTGAGCCGACCGGACCGGAACATCGATCACCGTCGCGTTCCCAATCTTGAGACCCTTTTTCGTCGCAAGGGAGGGGCGAGGCCTGTCAGTCGCCACGGTTCGGATTATCGCCCGGGAGATGTGGTCTCCTGGCGCCTTTCCGGCTCAGGGTTGCCGCACATTGGAGTTCTGTCGCGTTCCCCGGGAAGGGACGGGCCCCAGGTGGTGCACAATATCGGCGCCGGCTCCCAGATCGAGGATGTCCTCTTCAGCTGGCCGATAGAGGGCTGGTTTCGATTTGAGACATGGGGGGTGTCCGGATGACGAGGGTCAGCCCCCTGGAAGGGGGATGACAGCATTCTCAGGGCGTCGCCCGGGTGTGCAAAAGGAACACAGGCGCCGAACGATCGTCGCTCAGACATGCGGTTTCCTGATCCTTTGGCTTGAAACCGTGCAGCGCAAGCCGGACATAGAGGGTTCGCCGGATGCGAGAGTTTCGTCCGGCGTGGATGAGGGTGCTGGAATGAACAGCGAATATGCGCACTCCGAAATCAATGCCGGCGTCGACATGAGCCCGTTCATGGGCGTAGACGCTCGACCGGTCGGCGAAGCGGTCCGAAGGGGCGTCGTGCGATCGAAAAAGGTTCTTCCTGAAAAGGTAGTTGGCCTTCTGGCTAAGCGCCCGCTCGTCACGGCGGCCGTGTTCATGGTGGCCGGAGCAGTGGCTGCCAACGCGGTGTCTGCTCTCGTTAGCCGCAAGGCTCGCCCGGAGCCCAGGACGGCTCCTGCGCCTCAGAATCCGAAAGCTGGCCGCCGCCGTTGAGGCGCCGCGCCTGTTAACGGCGGATCGTTTTGAGACGTTGACCCCAGGGGGCTTCCCAGACAATCGCGCGCGACGGCGCAGGATGAGATCCTGCACCGTCGAGGGTCATATGGGGTGTCAGAACCCGTAGGCGACCGCCATATCCGGATCCTTGCCGGCCACCTGACGGGCGAGATCGACGATCACCTTGGCCTGTTTCCACGTGGCGTCGTCCTGCATTTTTCCGTCGAGCATGACGACCCCTGTCCCGTCGGGCATCGCCTCAAGAATCCGGCTCGCGAAGCGCACCTCCTCGATTTCAGGAGAAAAGACCCGCTTGGCAATGTCGATCTGGTTGGGGTGGAGGGACCATGCGCCAGCGCATCCCATGAGGAAGGCGTTCTTGAACTGCTGCTCGCAGGCGGCCAGATCTGAAATGTCCCCGAATGGTCCATAGAACGGCTTGATGCCGGCGGTGACGCAGGCGTCAACCATACGCGCAAGGGTGTAATGCCAGGGGTCCTGTTGAGCGGCGGAGCGCGCCCCCCCATCCGATCTGGGATCCTCGATCACCTTGTACATCGGATGGCCCCCGCCGACGCGGGTTGTTTTCATGGCGCGGTTCGCCGCGAGGTCTGCCGGACCGAGCGAGATGCCTTGCATGCGGGGAGAGGCTTTGCAGATATCGTCCACAAGCGCGACGCCCTGGGCGGTCTCGAGAATGGCGTGGAACAGGATTGGACGCCGGATCCCGGCCCGGGCCTCCAGTTGTGCGACCAGCTGGTCGGCGTAGTGGATGTCCCACGGACCCTCGACTTTCGGGATCATGATGACGTCATAGAGGTTCCCGGCCTTGGTGACGATTTCAGTGACATCGTCGAGAAACCACGGGGAGTTGAGCGGGTTCACCCGGGTCCACAAACCGGTCTGCAGACGGGCGTAATCGGTCATGTTCGCCATCTCGATGGCGCCCGCCCGGGCGGCGAGCTTGGCGTCCGCAGGGATCGCGTCTTCGAGGTTCGCCAGGATCACGTCCGCCTTCGCGGCCATTTCCGGGGTTTTCGATCTCACCTTCTCATTATGACCCGGCACAAAGTGGATCATGCGCTCCAGGCGGACGGGCAGGTCCCGGAACGGTTCAGGCGCTCCGATCGCCAGGGGCTTGAAGAATTGTCTGGCGGTCTTCTGGGTCATGACGATCGGGCTCTGAGGGGGTTGAAGGAACAGAAGGCATCAACACCCGAACTGTGCCCGGTTCAAGGCCGGAAAAAGAGCCCGTCGTTTGAAACTCTTATCGTCGCGCCAGCGGGTGGGCGGTCTCCAGAAGGTCGCGCAGTTCGTCGGTCACGACGTGGGTGTAAATCTGTGTTGTCGAGATGTCGGCGTGTCCGAGAAGCAGCTGAACAACCCTGAGGTCCGCCCCGCCCGCCAGCAGATGGGTCGCGAATGCGTGACGGAGCGCGTGAGGGGTCACGCGGTCGGAGCGGATACCGGCCTTTATCGCCAGGGTTTCAAGAATCTGGCCGAGACGTCGGCGCGTGATCCGTCCTCCGGCGCCTCGGGAAGGAAAGACATATCGGTCGGCCGTTTTTCGTTGAGCGGTTCTCGGCAGAAAGCTTTCGCGGACTGCGAGGTACGCCCGCAGGGCTTCAAGGGCCTTGCGACCAAGGGGGGCGAGGCGTTCTTTATCTCCCTTGCCGCGAACTATGAGGGTCGTGCCCCCTCCGGAGGGAAGGGCGGAAAGGGGCAGGTCGCAGCATTCTGATACCCGGAGCCCGGCTCCGTAAATGAGTTCGACCAGACAGACAGACCGGATATCCGAGGCCTCAGGTCCCTGAGCCGCTTCGATCAGTCGCGCCACTTCTTCCCGGGACAGAACGTCCGGCGGATCCCGCCTTAGGCGCGGTCCGTCTATCCGTGAGACCGGATTGTCGTCCCGTGCGCTGTCGCCAAGTTCAAAACGGAAGAAACGCCTCAGGGCCGCGAGACGCCTTGCGGCGGTGGCCTCCGAAAGGCCCCGCTCCGACAGATCTCTCACATAAGCGGCCAGTGTCTGTTCGCTCGCGTCCCTGAGCGAAACGCCCGCCGCTCGCAGAAAGGATGAGGCGTCCTCAAGGTCTCTTCGATAGGCCTCAATGGTGTTGTCAGCCGCCCCCCGCTCCGCGCGCAGGGTATCGAGAAACGCGTCAATCCGTCGGCTGTCCAGAACCCCGCGTCGGTCACCTACGGGTTCGACCCCGACGCCCCGACCGCCTGACGGTCTGCGCGGCGGAGCGGCCTTCAAAAGGTCTTCCACGGCTGCAGCGCCTCAAGGGCTATGCGATCGGCGTCTATCCCGAGGCCGGACCGTCGAAGAAGAGTGAGAATGTCGGCGAGCCCCGCAAATGAGACGCCGGATGGATCCTCTCCAAGGAGAGCCAGGCTTGCAAGCGCCGCCTCTCCATGAGCGCCCGCCTCCACAGCCGACTGGATGCGGGCGAGGGTCGCATCCGGCACGCCCTTGCCGACCGATTTCTGAGACGCGATCACGGACCGTCCGCCCGGCGAAAGTGCGCGACCGGTCCCCACGCTGAGAAAGAGGGCCCGTGTCGTTTCAAGGCGACGGGCTTCGTCCCGCTTTAGAGGCGGCGCCTGGGCCTTACCTGGCTGCTCGCTAGCCTTTGCCGGGGTGGCCGCCAGAAGACGGTCTATGATGATGGACACGTCTTCGGCCCGGCTGGTCGCCAGGGCGATCATGAAATCGATCCGGGCGGCTGCCCAGGGGTCCTGTCTGTCCTCCGGCAGGCTGTCCATATGAGAGCGCCACTCGGTGGCGCCTTTGAGATCGCCCGACATGAGCAGAGCCCGCGCGAACGCATCCGCCTGATCCCCGCCCGTTCCCGTCTTCGGTAAGGCGGCTAGGTCCCCCGCCAGGGTCAGAGCGGCGATCCGGCCCTCCTCCGCCGTGGTCGCCGAGACCAGCGCGGTCATCATGGCCTGCGCCTTCTGCTCGGGAGTGCGGTCCGCATCATTGATCGCAGCGAGCGCTGCCTGAAGGGCTTCCTGGGGAAGCGCTGGCGGCGCTTTCTCCCCTGCCGAAGCCGATGTGCGGGCTGTAATACCGGCGGTCACGACGCTGCGTACGTCTGCGCTGGCGGCGAGGCCAGACCGGAGGGCGGGCCTCAGAGCCGCGCGCCTCTGGTCAGCGGTTGCGCGCGGATGGCGAAGAATGCTGAGGGCCAGATCGCCAGCCATGCTGTTGAAGGCTGCCGGAGGCGCCGACAGGCCCGCCGCGATTGAGACCGCGGTTTCGAAAGGGGTGACGTAGCGGCCGGCAGGTTGTGTCTTTCCCGCCTGGCGCATGGTCTCAATTGCGGAGATCAGCCAGGCATGGTCCGACCCAGTTTCATGGGGAGTTTGTTCAACCACCAGGGAGGCGGCGTCGAAATCTCCGCTGAGAGCGTAGCAGAGCGCCCGTGACGGCATCCATCTGACGTCATCAGCCCGGCGCTCCGCAACTGCTGCGCAGGCCGTTTCCGATCGGCCTGCCGCCAGGTCGAACTCCGCTCCAAGAGCCGCTCCCTGCGCCCCCCACAGGGTCTCTGGAAATCGCGATCTGAGATCGACGGAGCGACGCATCTCGCCAATTCGTTCCATGAGGCCGAGGCGGGCTTCCACCGCTTCGACCCCGGCTTCCGGCGGGCGGGCGGAACTCAGGGTTATTCGTCTGAGGGCCGCCTGGGTGGCTGGGGATAATGTTTCCGTCCGGAGGGCCGCCATGAGAGGTGATAGGACTTCGGCCGAGGCGCCGCTCCACAGAGACACGGGTAGCGCCCCATCGGCCTGCCCGAGCCAGCCCACGCCCCAGGGGTCAATCTGTCTCAGGGGCGCGGCTTCAACGGTCTGCGCCATGGATTGGGGCGACAGAGAGTAGGCCGCCAGAGCGAGACAAAGCGCCCTGATATCAGGGCGAACCGACATTCATCGCCTCCACGCGCTGCTCAGTCTGAGGGGGGCGGTCAGACTCTGCCTGTCCTGCGAACCAGAAGACCGCTCCCACCAGCGCGATCACGGCTGCCCCGGCCGCAATTAGGCGCACAGGCGGCCCGTTGCGACGTCTGTTTCGGAAACCGCCTCGCATGATGAATCTCCCTCATCGGATATGAACAGATACGGCCGGCCGGGTCCAGTTGCAAAGACCCGGAGACTGCGTCTTTGAGACCTGACGGCCGGCCGGACGTGGGCTACGAAGGCGGACGGCCACGACGAGGTCGAGCGCGATTGCCCGCGGGGCGGCCCGCGTATAAGGCTCCTCTTTCAGCGAGTGAATGAGACCATGTCGGGTGTGAAAGGCGTCGAGGAGCGGTCAGACGGCGGGGCGGTTGGAACCCTTGATCGTACGGTTGCGCTGGTGGGTCTCATGGGGGTGGGAAAGTCCACTATCGGCCGCAAGCTTGCCGAGGCGCTCGGCGCCCCGTTCCGCGACAGCGATGAGGAGATCGAGAAAGCCTCAGGTCTGAGCGTTCAGGAAATCTTCGACAAGCATGGCGAGCCGGAGTTTCGGCGAGTGGAACGCAGGGTCATCGAGCGCCTTTTGTCTGGCCCTCCGATCGTGCTGGCGACTGGCGGCGGCGCCTATATCGACCCCCACACTCGCTCGCTCCTTAAGGAGCGCGCGAGGACGGTGTGGCTCAGGGCCGACCTTGAGGTTTTGTGGAAGCGGGTGAGCCGCAAGCAGAACCGCCCCCTGTTGAAGCGCGACAATCCGAGGCAGGTTCTTGCGGACCTGAATACAGTCCGTTCACCGATCTACGCCGAGGCGGACGCTGTCGTCGACTCGAGCGAGGGCCCGCAGGCGCAGACAGTATCCGCCATCCGGGAGGCGCTTGGGATATGAGTAGGGTCGAAGGCGATCACACGGTTCGCGTCGAACTGGCTGAGCGCAGCTATGAGATCGTGATCGGTCGCGATCTTCTTGCGCGGAGCGGAGCGCTGCTTGCGCCGCTCGCTCGTCGGCCGCGCGTCTTTGCTGTCGCTGATGCGACGGTGGCGGCGCTTCATGCGGCCTCTCTCAAGGCTGGCCTTGAAGCGGGCGGTCTGACGCCCGTCATGATCGAGGTTCAGCCGGGCGAGGCGTCTAAATCGATGGCTGAGCTTGAGACCGTGCTGGATCGTCTGATTCTTGCCGGCGCCGAACGCGACGATCTGATTCTCGCCTTTGGCGGGGGCGTTGTGGGTGATCTCACCGGCCTCGCGGCCGGTCTCCTGAAGCGGGGGGCGAGGTTCGTTCAGCTGCCTACGACGCTTCTTGCTCAGGTGGACTCATCCGTAGGCGGCAAGACCGCAGTCAATTCTGCGGCCGGAAAGAACATGATTGGTCTTTTCCATCAGCCGGTGATGGTTCTTGCCGACCTCGACGTCCTGGACACCCTGCCCGCACGGGAACGCGCTGCCGGTCTCGCCGAGGTGGCGAAGTATGCGCTGATCGACGACCCGAAATTTTTCTCCTTTCTGGAGCAGTCGGCGCCGGCCCTCAGGGCGGGAGATAAGGCGGCCCTTGCGCGAGCCGTGCACGTCTCCTGCGCATCGAAGGCCCGTATAGTCGCTCTGGACGAGACGGAGCAGGCGGAACGGGCCCTTCTCAATCTCGGACATACCTTCGGCCATGCCCTCGAAAGGGCCAATGGGTATGGGCCGGAGCTTCTTCACGGCGAGGCGGTCGCCGTAGGCATGGCGATGGCCTATCGTTATTCGGTGGCTCTGGGCCGTTGCCCGATCGGAGAGGCGACAAGGGCTGAGGGGCTTCTGCGGGCGTTGGGTCTGAGAACGCGTATCCCGGAGCTAGACGGAGGGCCCTATCCGGCCGCTGAGCTCCTTGAGCATATGGCTCATGATAAGAAGGCCAAGAACGGCAGGTTGACCCTAATCCTCGCTTCCGGTGTCGGTCGCGCTTACATTCACCGGGACGCCGAGACGGAAAGTCTGAAAGCTTTTCTTGAGCTTGAATGCGCCAGGTAGGGTTTACCCAGCGTCGAGCGACAGGGCGTGCAGTCCCCGTGCGAACTCATCCGCAAGGGTTTCGTTGATCGCCCTGTGACGGGCGACGCGGCTGAGAGGGGAAAGAAGGCTGGAGCGGATCCGCACGGCGTAGTGGGTCTCACCTCCAGGTGAGGCTCCGGCATGCCCGTGGTGGAGGTGGGATTGATCCTCGATTTCCAGAAAGGACGGCGCGAACGCTTGAGCCAGCAGGGTGCGCATCCGGTCTGCACGGTTTGTCAATTCTTGCGGCATTAACCGTTGCGCTCCATGATGGTCCCATGTCGTTCGCTGAAGAGTACATGTCAGGGTATCGCGTCAAGTTCGTGGATATCCGTGTCAATCCCCCCGGCGGGCGCCGGAGGCGGGGATCCCCGGGGGATGTGCGTCGTTGCGAGCACAAGGGGTGCGACGCGATAGGGGATTGTAAGGCTCCCAAGCCTTTCGCGGCCAGGACGGCTCCAATTCCCGGTCAGAGGACGCCCCCCGAGGACCATCACTGGTTCTGTCAGCGTCATGCGGCGGAATATAATAGCACTTACGACTTTTTTGACGGCATGACCGAGGCGGAAATCACGGCGTTTCAGGCGTCGGCGAATTACGGCCACAAGCAGACCTGGAAGTTCGGTTCGGGTCCCGTCGGGGGGGCTAAAGCCGGCGCTGCCTATAATTCGCGGACCTGGCGAGGTCGGCACTGGTTCGACAATTCCCGCGCCGAGGGAGCCGAACCCGCTGAACGGACAGCTAAGTCGCGAACCCGACTGCAGCTTCGGGCTCTCGAGGAGATGCAGCTGCCCCCGGACGCCACAAAAGAGGCGGTTCGGGAGCGTTACGGGCTGCTCGTGAAGCGGTATCATCCGGACAGCAATGGCGGAGACCGCTCGATGGAGGCCCGTCTGACCGTCGTGATCCGGGCGTTCAAGGCTCTTAAGGCCAGCGGCCTCGCCTGACCGGGTGTTCGACCCGTTTCCGGTTCCCCTCGGTCGGGGTAGCCTCGGGCGGCTCCGCTGCTCGCAACGAGGGCGTAAAACAGGCAGCAGATCGGAAATTGGGGCGGTGCGCCGCAATGTTGCGTTGCAAGAGACCTCATCGAAGGCCTATCCTAATTCCGTTGTTCCCGAAAGAGATCCTCCCCCCATGTCCGTGATCGATGCTTCCGACGAGCTTCTGTCTCTTGCGCCGACCCGAGAGGTGGAGGTTCGCGAGACTTTCGGGATAGATATGGACGGATCTGCCCCCGCGTTCGCGGAGAGGTCGGCCTACGTTCCGGATTTCGATCCGGCCTATCGTTTTGATCCTCAGACCACGCGCGCCATTCTTGCCGGGTTCAAGCACAATCGTCGCGTGATGGTTCAGGGTTATCACGGGACGGGAAAGTCGACCCATATCGAGCAGGTTGCCGCTCGTCTCAACTGGCCTTTGATCCGGATAAATCTGGACAGCCATGTCTCCCGGATCGATCTGGTCGGCAAAGACGCCATCGTATTGAAGGGCGGCAAGCAGGTGACGGAATTCCGGGAGGGTATCCTTCCCTGGGCGCTTCAGCGCCCGGTCGCGCTGGTTTTCGACGAGTATGACGCAGGTCGTCCCGACGTGATGTTCGTGATCCAGAGGATTCTTGAAGCTTCCGGTCAGCTGACCTTACTGGACCAGAACCGGGTGATGCGTCCGAACCCCTATTTTCGTTTGTTCGCGACCACCAATACGGTGGGCCTCGGAGACACGACGGGCCTTTATCACGGCACCCAGCAGCTCAATCAGGGACAGCTCGACCGGTGGTCGATCGTCACCACGCTGAACTACCTGCCTCATGATGCTGAGGTGGAGATCGTTCAGGCGCGTCTTCCGGAGATGGAACGCGCTCAGATCTCGCGCATGGTTCGCGTTGCTGACATGACCCGCAACGCATTCATCGCGGGCGATATCTCCACGGTGATGAGCCCGCGTACGGTGATCACCTGGGGAGAGAACACCCAGATCTTCGGGGATATCGGACTGGCGTTTCGGATGACGTTCGTGAACAAGTGCGATGAACTTGAAAGGCCCGTCATTGCGGAATTCTATCAGCGGGCCTTTGGTCGTGAGCTGCCCGAGAGCTCGGTCATGATCAAGGCTGGATAGGCGCAAGGCGCGTCCGGTCGCGACTGTCGCAACCGATCTTGGAGAGAAGGGGAGACGAGGTCCATGTCCGGATCCGGGGAGCTGATCAGGATCAGAAGCCGCGACGGTTTCGAGTTCGGCGCTTATCATGCAGCGCCTTCAGGCGTCCGCAGGGGCGGGGTAGTGGTCATCCAGGAAATTTTCGGCCTCTCCTCTCATGTCCGTGAGATGGCTGACCGGTTCGCAGCGGCAGGTTTCGAGGCGATCGCGCCCTCAATGTATGATCGGGCGGCGCCGGGCTATGTTGTCGAAGCGGATGCGATCGGCGGAGCGGTAGGGCGATCGCGCGAGCTCGCTGTGGGCAACGGTCAGGACAACGCCATGAACGATGTCGGAGCCTGTCTTGACCGACTGGCTTCAGGCGGACCGGTGTTCGTCACCGGATACTGCTATGGCGGCACGATGAGCTGGCTCGCGGCCTCTCGGCTGGAGGGCTTTTCAGGCGCCTCGTGCTATTATGGAGGTCAGGTCCTGCAGATGTCGGATATTCCGCTGCGGTGTCCGGTCTCCTGTCATTTCGGTCGCACGGACGCGTATATTCCCGAGGATCAGGTCAAAGCCATGGCTGCAGCGAGACCCGAGGTCGCCGTTTATCTCTATGAGGCGGGACATGGATTTTCCCGGCGCAATTCGCCGGATTATGACGCCGCGTCCGATGAACTCGCCTTCGCTCGCACCATCGATCAGTTCACCCGTGCGCTTGCGTGACGAAATCGTTTTGTAAGGTCGTCTCATTTCCATGACCCGCAGCGCGGATCCCGCCGACATCTTCAAAGCCGCTCTCGCTGCGGCGACTCGCGCGCTTTCGGGTCGTGAGGAAACGGCCGTCGAATTCTCAGTCGATGGAGGGCGAGCGCAGGGTCGTTCGGTTGTTCTCTCGGTTCCGCCCCGTGAGATGACGGCTGAGGCTGCGGCGCGGGCCCGCGGACAGGCCGATGCTTTGGCCATGAAGCTCGCTCATCATGATCCGGCGCTCCATGGAATGCAGATGCCCAGAAGCGAGGAGGCTCGACGTCTGTTCGAGGCGGCTGAGCGGGCCCGCGTCGAATCTCTCGGCGCTTCAGTCATGGAAGGTCTGGCCTTCAATCTTGAGGCGGCTCTCGTGCAGAGATGTCAGCGGGCCGGATATGGTCCGGTCGTCGACCGGCAGCGTGCGCCGATGGAGGATGGGCTTGAGTTCCTTCTTCGCGAGCGTCTGAGCGGGCGCGCCCTTCCTGAGGCGGCGACAGGGGTGGCTGAGGCCTGGCGGGCGGAGATATCGGGTCGCTCGGGCGAGTTCCTCGAACGCGCCGGGGCGGTCATGGGTGATCAGAAGGCGTTTGCTCTGGAGGTCCGTGCCCTTCTGAGGGATCTGGGACTGGAGGAAGAGGCTCCTGGAGAGCAGACGCCGAGTGACGAGAGCGATGTTGAGGACGCCGCCGACGAACCTGAGGGCGCCTCCGACGAGGGCGAGGGAGAGGGGGAGGCGGAAAGCGACTCCTCTGACACAGATCGGGGCGAGGCGGGCGAGGGAGAGGCCTCCCAGGAGCAGGAAACGTCGGTATCGCTGGATCCGGACGCCGACATGGAGGTGGGCGAGGATCGCGACAGCGACGAGCCGGCGTCTCCTGTGCGGCCGAACTTCCGGCCTGGAGATCTAGCGCCCAAGTCGGACTATAGGATATTTACAACCTCCCATGACGAGGTGGCTCACGCCGATTCCTTGTGTGACCCGGAGGAGCTGCAGCGACTGAGATCTTATCTCGATGCTCAGCTTCAGGGGCTTCAGGGGGCCGTCTCGAGATTGGCGAACCGTCTTCAGCGACGTCTCATGGCCCAGCAGAATCGTTCGTGGATGTTTGACCTCGAAGAAGGGGTTCTCGACACCTCCCGTCTGACGCGGGTTGTCGTCGATCCGACAGCTCCGTTGTCCTTCAAGCAGGAAGATGAGAGTCGGTTCAGGGACACAGTCGTCACCCTTCTTCTCGACAACTCAGGGTCGATGCGCGGGCGACCGATCATGGTTGCGGCCTTGTGCGCCGATATTCTGGCGCGAACTCTTGAACGGTGTGGTGTGAAAGTCGAGATTCTGGGCTTCACGACCCAGGCGTGGAAGGGGGGGCTGAGCCGCGAGGACTGGGTGAAAGCGGGAAAGCCGCCGGCGCCGGGTCGCCTCAATGATCTTCGTCACATCATCTATAAGGCGGCGGACGCACCCTGGAGGCGCGTCCGGCGCAATCTTGGCCTGATGATGCGCGAGGGCCTTCTGAAAGAGAACATTGACGGCGAGGCGCTGCTCTGGGCGCATGACCGGCTTTTAGCCCGCAGCGAGCAGCGCAAGATCCTGATGGTGATTTCCGATGGCGCGCCGGTCGATGATTCAACTCTGTCCGTGAACACAGGAAATCCTCTGGAGCGTCATTTGAGGGAAGTGATCGCACATATCGAGGGAGCGGGTTCCCCGGTCGAGCTGATCGCCATCGGAATCGGTCATGACGTCACACGCTGGTATAAGCGCGCAGTGACCATTGTCGACGCCGAGCAGCTCGGCGGAGCGATGACTGATAAGCTTGCCGAGCTCTTCGCAGACGCCGGGCCGTCGCGCGCCTCGTCCCGTTCAGGTGGGCGCTCGTCATCGCGTTCCGGGGAGACGGGGGCTTCGAGGGCCCGAGTGGGTGCGGGGCGGGAAGTCCGTCGCGTTGATCGGCCGGAGCTTGGGCGTGCCGGGCGTTAGTCGACGCCTCTGCGCCATGAGCCTCAGCGGGGCGGCGTTCCTGTGTTGTCAGGCCGAAGCCTGGGGGGATGAGACGTCCTACCGAGATCTGTCGTGCCCGATGGGACAGGCCTTTCTGGAGCCTCGTCCAATCGAGCTTCAGGTTGAGAAGATACCCTTGATGCGAGGAGATCCTTCGCGCGACCAGCTTGGCTCGCTAAGGTTTCTTGGCGGCTTCTCGCTTACAAGTCCGGATCCTCGTTTTGGGGGCTTGTCTGGGCTCGAGACGCTGGAGGATGGTCAGCTTCTCGCGGTGACTGACGAAGGGAATTTCATCTGGATTGATCTTGATGACGACAGCCTCGCGCCGAAGGCGGCGCATCTCGCGCCATTGAGGGATGAGCGGGGAGAGGCGTTGGTCGCCAAGAGCGAGGCCGATGCAGAGGGTCTCGCGCGCGCGGGATCTCTGGTCTTCGTCTCATTCGAAAGGCGTCATCGCGTTCTGGCGTTCGATATTGAGCGATGCGGGGCCGCCGCCCGAGGAGTGAGTGTCCTGGGGTCTGACGCCGAGGACCGTCTTCGAGAGGCTTTTGTTCGGGATGGCATACCGATCGAACCAAACTCAGGGATTGAAGCTCTCGCCGTCACGGATCAGGGGGATCTGCTGCTCGGCCTCGAGACAAAGAGGGAAGGGCGCTCGCCTCTCTCGGCGAGACCTTTGTCCCTGCCGCCCGTATTCGACCTGGATCTGGCGCCGGGAGCGCCGGAGCTTGTGGGCCTCGACACCCTGGCGGACGCCGGAGAGCCTGGGAGGGCGCGGTTATTTTCCCTGCATCGCGGACTGAGCCGGATTCTAGGCGACATGATTGTTCTGGAGGAAACGAGCCTCGAGCCTCTACGGGAATCCGGCGGCCGCCAGGGCGCGGCGGGATTTCGTTTGGGAGATCGACGGCGTCTCGCGGGAATGGACCTCCGGACGTCGATCGATAACTTCGAGGGACTTGCCGTTGAGCGACGATCGGACGGGTCCGTAAGGATTTATATTGTCTCTGACAACAATTTTTCCCCATCCCAAAGGACGCTGTTGATGGTGTTCGAGCTTCGCGAGGATCCGAGCCCGTAAACGGCCAGCGCCTTTTCCGCCGGGCCGGAGAACCGGCCCGGCGGAGGGGTTAGTCGGTGGCTGCGAGAGTGACCGCTTCGGTCGTCCGATCAACGGTGCAGGCGAGCTTCACCTGCGCCTTTGCGGCGTCCCGACCGCGAAAGATGAACGTGAAGGTGTCGTTCGCCGCCCGGGTCAGGTCCTTATCCACGCGAGCGGACTGGACCTCGGGCTTTTGGGCGGCGATCGCCGCCTTGCAGAGTTTCTCTCCGGTTGTGACCGAGGTCTTGGCGAGGGCCGGGCTGGAGAGCAGAAGGGCCGCGGCGGTGAGACGTACGAGGAGGGAGGAAATGTTCATTTTGATCTCCGGACTGGATCTCTCTGACGATCCGGCTCTAAACTAGACACTGTCTAAATGCTGCGCAAGCGAAGGCTTGATGCAAGCGCTAACAATTCCGTTACGGAAAGTTGACCAAGCGTCATCGCCACAGGTCAGTGGGCGGCGGACCAATTCGCCGCCGCTGTCGCTTCGACCACCAGCGGCGCCTTGAGTGTGAGAGCGGGTCCTGGGGCCGCGGTCATGACGGCTTTGACCGCGTCTATGGTTTGGGCCGCCTCCGCCTCGGGCGCTTCCAGGATGAGTTCGTCGTGCACCTGAAGCAGCATTCGTCCCTTGAGGCTCTCCCGCCGGAGGGCCTCTGGAAGCCGGATCATGGCGCGCTTGATGATATCGGCGGCCGACCCCTGGAGCGGAGCATTGATAGCCTGTCGCTCGGCGAAGCTTCGTTCCGCCGCGTTTGTTGAGCGGATCTGGGGCAGCCAGCACTTCCGACCGAAAATGGTCGTCACATAGCCGTGCTCTCGGCCGAAAGCCTTCGCTTCGTCCATGTAGGTGCGGATACCGGGAAACTTCTCGAAATAGCTGCGGATGTAGGCGCCGGCTTCATCGCGTGAAATGGACAATTGCCTCGCGAGTCCGAAAGCGGAGATCCCGTAGATGATCCCGAAATTGATGGCCTTGGCGCGCCGTCGGATCATCGGATCCATCCCCTCGATCGGAACCCCGAACATCTCGCTGGCGGTGAGGGCGTGGATATCGACCCCGCGACGGAAGGCGTCCCTCAGTGACGGTATGTCGGCGACATGGGCGAGCAGGCGAAGCTCGATCTGGGAGTAGTCGGCGGAGATGAGAACATGGCCAGGCGCCGCGATGAACGCCTCTCGAATCTTCCGTCCCTCCTCGGTGCGCACGGGAATATTCTGAAGGTTAGGATCGGTTGACGACAGACGACCCGTTTGGGCGCCGACCAGAGAATATGAGGTGTGAACCCGTCCGGTCGTAGATGAGATCGCATCCCGTAGAGTCTCGGTGTATGTCGAACGAAGCTTGGCGAGGGTTCGCCAGTCGAGCAGGACACGCGGCAGGGCGTGCCCGGCTGCGGCCAGATCCTCCAGCGTTTCGGCCCCCGTCGACCACGCGCCTGTCTTGGTCTTCTTCGCGCCCGCCGCATCTGCGAGCCCCATCTCATCAAAGAGGATATCCCCGAGCTGTTTGGGGCTGGCGAGGTTGAACGGTCTCCCAGCCAGCTGGTGCGCCTCCGATTCGAGCGCTCCCATGCGCTGGGCGAACTCGCCGGACAGACGCGACAGCTGGGATCGGTCAACAAGGATGCCCGCCAGCTCCATGTCAGCTACGATCGCCGCCAGGGGACGATCCTGCGTTTCATAGACGGTGAGAACGCCCTGAGCGCTCAGCTTCGGTCGGAGCAGACGCCAGAGCCGGAGCGTTACATCCGCGTCCTCCGCCGCATAGCGTGTCGCTTCTCCCAGCGGGACGGCGTCGAATGAAATCTGCGATTTGCCTGTGCCTGCCACGTCCTTGAAGGCGATGGGCTTATGGCCGAGATGGAGTTCGCTGAGCTCGTCCATGCCGTGTCCGTGGCGGCCTGCATCCAGAACAAAGGACATCAGCATCGTGTCGTCGACTGGCGAAACCCGTATGCCGACACGGCTCAAAACACACAGATCGTACTTGATGTTCTGACCGATTTTGAGGACGGTTTCGTCCTCCAGAAGCGGCTTGAGGACGGCGATCGCCGTTTCCATTTCGATCTGCTGGGGATGCTCGCCCGACAGCAGATCTCCTCCGCCTCCATGTCCGAGCGGAATATAGCACGCCTGATTTGGAGCGAGGGCGAGCGAGACCCCGACGAGACGGGCGCCGGTTGCGTTGAGGCTGTCTGTTTCGGTATCGACGGCCACATGACCCTGCGCTCGTGCAGCCGCAACCCAGAAGCGCAGCTTCTCCTCTGTGACAACCGTTTCATAGGCCTCCAGGCGGAACGGCTCGATCGGCGGATCCGGAGGCGACATAGCCTGTGCGGAAGGATTGCGGGCGGCTTCGGCGGTCTTCGTACCGATCGGCGCGCCGTTCGCCTTAACGATCATCTCCCCGCCCAGTCGCTCCGAGACCCGGCGAGCCAGCGTTCGAAATTCCATCTGATGGCAGAAGGCCATCAGTGTCGTCGGATCCGGATCCGTGACCCCCAGTGCTTCGAGGGGCGTTTCGACCGGCACATCTGTCTTGAGGGTCACCAGGATCTTGGACAAGCGCGCCTTGTCGGCGTGTTCGATGAGGCTTTCCCTTCGCTTGGGCTGCTTGATTTCGCTGGCGCGTTCCAGAAGCGTCTCAAGGCTTCCAAACTCCTGTATCAGCTGCGCGGCAGTCTTGATCCCGATACCGGGAACACCGGGAATGTTATCGACGCTGTCTCCGCATAAGGCCTGGACATCGATCACCCGCTCGGGACGCACGCCGAATTTTTCCTCCACCTCGGGCGCGCGAATCTGGCGGTCTTTCATCGTGTCGAGCAGTCGGACCTTTTCGGACACGAGCTGCATGAGATCCTTGTCCGAGGACACGATGGACACACGCGCCCCCAGGGCCTCAGCCTGTCGGGCATATGTGGCGATAAGGTCGTCCGCCTCATAGCCGGTCATTTCGAGAGCAGGTGTTCCGAACGCGATCGCCGCGTCGCGAACAAGAGGAAACTGGGGCACCAGCTCGGCTGGAGGGTCGGGCCGGTGCGCCTTGTACTGATCATAGAGTTCGTTTCGAAAGGTGATTGCGGACTTGTCGAACACGCATGCCAGATGCGTCGGCTCATCATCCGCCTTGAGATCCTCAAGCAGCTTCCAGAGCATGTTGCAGAAGCCGGAGACGGCCCCGATCGGCAGGCCGTCGGATTTGCGCGTCAGGGGAGGCAGGGCGTGAAAGGCCCTGAAGATGTAGCCTGACGCATCAACCAGGTAGAGATGGCTGGTCTCATCAACCGGACGGGTCACAGGCATGCCGACAGCTCCGCGCAGTCCATGAGGCGTTGTTCAGGCGTGTGCGTTATCAGGCCTCGGGGCAAACGGCCAGCGGGGGGGGGCGGACCCCTTTTCCGCCCTCAGCAGCCCCGCGCCCGGCTTTCCTGTCCGGCGTTAAGCGCCTCCTTCACGACGGGGGTCCAGAGGGCGTAACCGGCGGGCGTCATGTGAAGGTTGTCGGCCACAAAGATGTCCTTCGGGGCGCCTTCCGGCGTCATCATCACATCAACCACATCGATATAGGCCAGGTCCCTTCGAGTTCGGGCGAGCTCGGCGACCATCTCGTTCAGTCGGGTCTGAGCGGGCAGCTGAGCCAGTCTGAGTTTCGACGGCTTGGCTGAGATGAACCAAACCGGAGTATCCCCCAACGCCTTTTTCTTCAGGTCCATGAACGTTCTGAAATCGGCGAAGACCGCTTCCGGCGACTTGCCGGCGTTGAGGTCGTTTTCTCCCGCGTAGAAAACGATTTCCCGGGGTTCATAAGGAGCTGCGACCCTCGAAAAGAAATGATTGACGTCGGCTATCGTCGATCCGCCGAAACCGCGATTGATCACGCGCCGTTCGGGAAAATCCTGCGCCAGGCTTGACCAGAAGCGGATGGAGGAAGAGCCGACGAACAGTGTCGCGCATCGGATAGGGGGCTGAGCTGCATCGGCCTGTTCAAAAGCCGCGATGGCGCTCTCGAAGGGATTGGGAGCCGAGGGCGCCTGAGGTGGGGCGGAGGCGCATGCCGCCGCTAACAGGCAGGCGAAGCTCGCAGCCACGGTTAAACGTAAGGCGATCATGGAGCGCTCCCGCATATAACTGGTCGGGGCAGACTAACGACGACCGGCAGAAAGACAATCGGGCCGCTTCGCGTCTCGCAAGCCCGGTGATCGTTGCCGGGGAGGGACTTAGAACTCACGTCTCAGCACGAGTTTGACGCTTCTTGGATGAACAGGGTGGAAGTGGATGTCTTCGACCGGAGCGGCTTCCCCGAGAAGGCGGCTTTCGTAGAAATACGTGATGTCGTTGTCCCTGGAATCGAGGAGATTGAGGATATCCAATCCGACCTCGAATGAGCCGAGGTCTCTCGAGACTCCAAGATTGACGATGGTCGTAGGCTCAGAGGTCTGGTCTCCTGTTTCGACCAGAACAGCTGCTCCCAGATGACGAACCCTCAGGCTTCCCTCCCAGCCATCGTCCAGCACGACAGTCGCTCCCGCCATGCCGACAAACTCCACCGAATTAGGAACACGGTTTTGATCCGGAGGCGCATCCCGAAAGCGCGCGTGCGACCAGGCGGCGGTGGCGTCGAATACGAGCCAGTCACGGGGCTGCCAGAAGGAGCTGATTTCAAGCCCTGACCGGCGAGTTCCTGCGCTGGGTTCGGATGTCCCCGCGTCGCCGACAAATATTGATTCGCTGTCCAGTTCGAGGCTGAACGCTGTCGCCGAGATGTTGAAGCGGGACGAAGGTTCGAAGCGAAATCCGACCTCTCCTCCCTGAGCATCCACAAACAGGTCGACCGGATCGGCGCTTTCGCCGGTGACCGGGTCGACGGTCAGAGCGACCCCTCGCGGGTCGTTGGTGTGAAATCCGCGGCCATAGCTTGCATAGAGTTCAAGGCCTTCGCTGATCCGATAGGCGAGGGAGGCCTTCGGGCTCAGGCGTGTCCTGGATCCGTCCCCGGAATTGGCCGGCTGGAGAGCCGTCACATCGAAGGCGACAAGGTCGGCGCGCGCGCCAAGCGTTGTTCGAAGGCGGCCCGTCCAGTGCAAAGTGAGGTCGGCCCATACATCGGCGGCCGTGACATCAGCCTGATCGTTCCGGATCGTGCCTGTCCGCATCCGAGCTGTGGTTTTGTAGAGTGCCACCTCGTCGATGACGTCGGTGTGAGCGTCAGCCCCAATTCGCGTTCGTGCATTGATCCCGGCCAACCGGCCTTCAGTCTCGGCATGGCCGCGGACACCCCATGACCATCGATCGTCGACCTGAACGACCTGATCGCCTTCGACCGGGTCGATAAAGAAGGTGGGATTTCCATAGAGGTTGAGATCATAGGACTGGACATAGGCGAGGAGCCCCGCCCGCTCCCACTCGAGACTTCCCGAGAGAATGGTTCGGGAGGTGTCGCCGCCCAAAGTGGGATCAAGGGAGCCGAAGCGTCCGATCAGCCCGCTTGAGACCGCCCTCAGGGGGATCTGGTCTGTTGCAAACCATGAATTATCGTAATGCATGACGCTGGCCCGAGCCCGTGCGCCCGCAAATTCCCCTGTCGCCTTGAGGAAGCCGGAAAATTTCCGGAGCTTCTCAGGCCGGTCGAACGGTCCGTCCCCGCCTTCATACTGAAGGGCGTAGAGAAGGTCTCCGGTCTCCCCTGTCTCAAGGGAGTCTGCAAGGACGGCGCGGTACTCACCGTCCGTGGTGACATCGAGGCCTAAAAAACCTTCGTCCAGTCGATCATAGGTCGTGAAACGGGCGGCGCCTGCTGCCGAGTAATCGCCCTCATCGGCGTAGTGGACGCCCTTTCTGAATTCCACCGATCGGATAATCTCGGGAATGAGAAAGTTGATGTCCAGATAGCCGCTCATGTGGGCGTGCGATCGCAGGTTCAGGGGCGTTCCGTCGAACGAGCCGGCGAAGTCCGTGCCATGATCGAGGTTGAACCCCCGGAGAAAATACTGGTTCGCCTTGCCGCCGCCTGAGTGCTGTGTCGCCGCCATGCCCGGAATGACCTCGACCAGCTCGCCGGCTCTGAGAAGCGGTCTCGTTTCGAAATCCGAGTATCCGACGACCCCTTCCGAAGCGGCCTGGGCCTCTCCCGTCAGTCGGGTGGCTCGGCCCCAGACATAGACGGTCTCCTCCCCCGCCGGCGCGGTCGGCTCCTGATTCTGGGGCCCGCTCGTCGTCTCCGGCGTGGCGCCTCCTCCGCCGGCAGGCGGCGTCTGGGCGAATGTCGGGGCACCGAGGCTCAACAGCGCGACTAGAGCGGCGGCTCCCGGCGCCGTGCGTCGGGCCGACAATCGTCTGATCATGATCCGATCTCCTGCGAGGGCGATCGCCCCCCCCTCATCGGACTGGTCGACACGCCCCTCGCGCGCGGACTGAATCCTCGCGGGACCATCCCTCCATCTGGACGGATGTGACAGGTGAATTACCGTTACAGTGAATGGTTACAGAGGGTTAGGCTTAACGCGTCGCCACGTTACCGACTGTCCGCCGCCCCGCCCTTGAGAACAAATACCCGATCGCAGTACTTGCATTCGACCTGGTCGTTCTCAGCCATATCGTACCAGACTTTGGGATGACCGAGGGTTCCGCCGCCATCGCACGCCACTTTGCGCGTCGTCACGATGACTTTCTCAGGGTTTTCGACGTACCAGGCCGGGTCGGTCATGTCGCGCCCTCTTTGCGAGTTGCCGGAAGAGCCTTACCTAGGAGTGCGCTGGCGGGTCCGTCAATCGGCGCGAGGCTCGACTCAACGAGGGACTCATCATGGCTCAACCAGCCGTTCTTCCGCAGTTTGCGATCGAAGCGCGGGGTCTTACGAAGACGTACGCCGCCTCGAAGAGAATGCCAGCCAAACAGGCGCTGAAGGGGGTGGACCTCGCTATTCCGCGGGGCTCTGTTTTTGGCTTGCTGGGGCCCAACGGGGCCGGAAAATCCACCTTCATCAATATTCTTGCGGGCCTTGTGAACAAGACCTCCGGGTCGGCGCGGATCTGGGATCTCGATATCGACGTTAATCCGCGTCAGGCGCGCGCCGCCATCGGGGTGGTCCCCCAGGAAATCAACATGGATCCCTTCTTCACGCCTCGGGAGTCTCTGGACCTCATGGCGGGCTTTTATGGGGTTCCGGTCGCTGAAAGACGGACTGACGAAATTCTGGATGCTCTGGGTCTTGGCGACAAGAAGGACGCTTATGTCCGGCAGCTCTCCGGGGGCATGAAAAGGCGTCTCATGGTGGCCAAGGCCCTGGTTCACACTCCTCCTATCCTGATCCTCGATGAGCCGACAGCTGGGGTGGACGTAGAGTTGCGTCGGCAGCTCTGGGAGTATGTCCGTAAACTCAACGCCGAAGGCGTCACGGTCGTTCTGACCACGCACTATCTCGAGGAAGCGCAGGAGATGTGCGACACCATTGCGATCATCAATAAGGGTGAGGTGATCGCCTGTGAGGCGACGTCCAGTCTCCTGCGTCGGTTGAATTATAGGACGCTGGTCGTTCGTCCGGAGACGGAGCTTTCGTCTGCGCCTGAGGCGCTCTCGGGTCTTGATCTGGAGATGAGGAAAGACGGATCCCTCGCCATCACCTACCGGACGGGCGAGACCAGCATAGAGAAGCTGATCTCCCGCCTTCACGAGGCGGGGATAGGTATCGGCGATCTGTCGACTGAGGAGCCAGACCTTGAGGATGTCTTCCTCGCCCTGACCGCGGCCTGAGTTATGACCGGATCGTCAGCCGCACCTCGTGGTCGTGTCCTGATTGTCGCCGGCTCGGATTCAGGCGGCGGGGCGGGCGTGCAGGCCGATCTCAAGACCGTGACGGCTCTGGGCGGTCACGCATCGAGCGCCGTCACCGCGCTGACCGTTCAGAACACGCGGGGCGTGTTTGATGTCGTCGCAAGTCCGCCGGCGCTGGTGGTGGCGCAGATGCGTGCGGTTCTCGAGGATCTCGGAGCCGACGCGATCAAAACCGGGATGATGGGAGACACCCGCCTGGTGGAGGCTGTAGCTGAAGCCTTCGCCGACTTTGCCGGGTCCGTCCCTCGCGTTGTGGATCCGGTGATGGTGGCGACATCCGGAGATCGGCTTCTTCCGGAAAGCGCGGTCGACGCCGTGAGGCGTCTTCTTGTCCCGGGCGCGGCGCTCGTGACCCCCAATGCTCCTGAAGCGGAGATCCTGACCGGGCGAGCGGTCGACACGCTGGACGGACAGAGGCGAGCCGCGGATCGCCTGCTTGAGGCCGGCGCTATGGCGGCGCTCGTCAAGGGGGGGCATGTCGAGGGCCAGGTGATCTTTGACGTCCTCGTCGATCATCATTCTGAAAAAATATTTGAAACTCCAAGGCAGGCGACGAGAGCGACTCACGGCACGGGCTGCACTCTGGCTTCGGGCATCGCCGGCGGCCTGGCGCGCGGCATGACCCTTCAGAATGCTGTCGCGCTCTCGCATGCGTTCCTGCAGGAGGCGATTCGTCGTGCGCCGGGACTTGGTTCAGGGCGGGGGCCGGTCGATCATGGGTGGCCCTCGCGGGATCCGGAGGCCTATTCATCCCTGATGAAACGTTGGCCTATCCCAGCCTAGGCGCCAGTCTAAGTTGTCACCACCACGGATTTTTCGGCCTGCAGCCAAGGAGACGCTGACAATGGAGACTTTTCCTTTCTTTCAGGTCGACGCCTTCACTGACCGACCATTCACTGGCGGACCCGCGGCGGTGGTCCTGCTTGAAGAGTTTCTTCCAAACGCGCGTCTTCTCGAGGTCGCAGCCGAGAACAATCTTGCGGAAACAGCATTTCTGGTCCCGCTAATGGCGGGTAGATGGCGTCTTCGATGGTTCACACCGACGATGGAGGTTCCTCTATGCGGCCATGCGACCCTTGCGGCGGCGCACGTGCTTTTTCAGGAGAAGAAGGGTGTCGGCGGAAAAGTTGAGTTTGAGACGGCTTCCGGTCTGATGACGGTCGAGGCGCTTGCAGACGGCTGGCTCGAAATGGACTTTCCAAGCCTGCCCTCCCGACCCATTGAGGTGACTGACGCGCATTGCGAAGCGCTGGGGGCCCGACCCGTGGCGGTTCGGGTCGGTCACTATCTTCTGGCGCAGTTCGGATCGCAGCAGGAAATCCTGCAATTGCGCCCGGACTTTGCAAGGATTTCGCGGCTCGATCCTGCCGGAGCGACACTACCTGGCTGCGTGATCTGCGTCGCCCCCGCCAGCCCCGATACGCAAGGGTGGGATGTGGTGTCGCGGTTTTTCGGTCCGGGCGCCGGCATAAACGAGGACCCGGCGACCGGATCGGCGCATTGCATGATCGCCCCTGTTTTCTCTGAACTCTCAGCTCGCGAGGAGCTCCTTTGTTTTCAGGCCTATCCAGGTAGAGGAGCTGTCGTTCGAACCCGGCTTGATGGAGATCGGGTGCGTTTGGCGGGGCAGGCGGTCACGGTGATCGAGGGTCGAACCCTTGCCTGATGAAAGCGCGACCCTTCGGGTCCGGCAGGGAGAGGGTTGTGGATCAAACGCGGACCTCGCGCGGGACTTCGGATTGGGCCTGTCTCATCGCTCTGGTGATCATTTGGGGGACGGCCTTCGCAGCGATCTCGGTCGCTGTTGAGACGATTGATCCCATCTGGGTGGTGACCGGTCGTCTGGTTATCGCAGCGGTAGGTCTTGGGAGCTGGATGATCCTTCGCGCCATCATGCAAGGAAAGAGCTGGAGAGAGCCGTTCTTTGGCGTCAATTCGCGTTCCTTGGTCGTGCTGTCATTTGTCGGTGTGGTGTGCACGGCGGCGCCTTTCCTCCTTTACGCTATCGCCGCCGAGACGACCCCTTCGGCCGTTCTTGCGATCTGCAACGGCGGAACGCCGATGTTCACCGCACTTCTTGCGCATGGCCTTATTCCTGGAGATCGCCTGACGGTCCGACGTGCGATCGGAGTGGGGTTGGGATTTCTGGGCCTTGCCGTGCTCGTCGGGCCTGAAGCCTTCAACGGGACCGGCGCCGGCGTAACGGGGCTCGCCGCAGCGATTCTCGGGGCCGCCCTTTACGCAGGCGGCAATGTCGGCACACGTCTGGCGCCACGTCTTTCGCCGCTCACATCGAGCGTGATCATAACCGGATCAGGAAGTATTCTGGCCCTGCCCGCAGCGCTCATTCTGGCCCCCGTTCCTATGGGGGCCTCTACCGCGTCTCTTGCGGCTGTCGCATTTCTTGGGCTGCTGCCCACGGCGCTCGCGATGATCCTGTACGTGTGGCTCATTCAGCGCGCCGGGCCCATGTTCGTCTCGTTCACCACCTATCTGTCCCCGCTCTGGGCGGCGGGTATCGGCCTCGCATTCATGAACGAGACCATCGGCGCATCGGCGGTTGCTGCGTTAGGACTGATCCTTGCCGGGGTCGCGATCGCCAATCGATCGTCTGGCCTGCGAAGTTAATTGACCGGAAACACGTTCGGGCCCATATCGGGGCCGGGCCAGTCGCCCCCAACGGCGACCAGCCCATCTGTAAGGATGGGAGACAAACAGATGACGAATCCGGCGAAGCCCGCCGCGAGACCTTTGCGTCCGCATTTTTCTTCAGGCCCCTGCGCCAAGCGACCCGGATGGTCGCCCGCCGCCCTGAACCTCGACAGTCTTGGCCGATCTCACCGCTCGAAGCTGGGGAAAGAGCGATTGAAGCTCGCCATCGACCGCACGCGGTCAATTCTCCGCATTCCGGCGGATTATCGGATCGGAATCATGCCGGGATCCGACACGGGAGCCATCGAGGCTGCGTTCTGGTCGATGCTGGGCGCCCGGCCAGTAGATGTCTTCGCGTTTGAAAGTTTTGGCGAGGACTGGGTCACCGACATCACCAAGCAGCTGAAGGTGGATGCTGCAACCCACAAGGCGGGGTACGGTAAGCTCCCCGACCTGTCCCGCGCCCGCAAGGACGCGGACATCGTGTTCACGTGGAACGGAACCACATCTGGCGTGAAGGTTCCGGATGCGGACTGGATCGCGGCGGACCGCGAGGGGCTGACGTTCTGCGACGCCACGTCCGCGGTCTTCGCCATGCCGATCGACTGGTCGAAGATCGATGTTCTCACCTATTCCTGGCAAAAGGTCCTGGGAGGCGAGGGGGCGCACGGCATGCTCGTTCTTAGCCCGCGCGCGATAGATAGACTGAAGACGTATACGCCGCCATGGCCCATGCCCAAACTGTTCCGCATGGCGAAGGCCGGCGCAGTAACGGAGGGCATATTCGAGGGTGAGACGATCAACACCCCGTCCATGCTCGCCGTTGAGGATTATCTCGATGCGCTGAACTGGGTTGAATCTCTCGGCGGGGTGGAGGCGCTCTACAGAAGATCTGACGCCAATCTGGCTGTTATGGCTGACTGGGTGGCGAGAACCGAATGGGTCGAGTTCCTCGCCGCTGACGCGGCGACACGCTCGAACACCTCGGTGACGTTCTCGATCGTCGATCCTCGGGTTGTGAAGCTCGATGAAAAAGGACAGCAGGCCTTCGTGAAAGCCTTCACCTCGCTGCTCGAGAAGGAAAAGGCCGCCTACGACATTGGCGGATACAAGGCGGCGCCTCCCGGACTGCGCGTCTGGTGCGGAGCGACTGTTGACGCCTCTGACCTTCAGGCCCTGACGCCCTGGCTCGACTGGGCTTTCGCGACTGCCGTGAACGACTTGTCCTGATCGGAGGATCGCCATGGCGATCGAAACCAGCCTCACCGTCCAGCGTTGGGCGGAGGAGACCTTTGGACCCGTTAAGGACATGTCGGATCTGGTTCGTCGAGTTCGTCTTGAGCTCGACGAGCTGGAGGAGGCGGTTCGTTTAGGCAATCTCGCAGAGATCGGACCTGAGGCCGCTGACGTCGCGATCCTCCTGCATCGTCTGGCGGCTCTGTACGGTACGGACCTCGCCGATGAGGTCGACACGAAGATGAAGATCAATCGCGGCCGCAGGTGGGTCGCAGACGGATCCGGAACGGGTCGACATGTCTAGGTCCCTGCAGTGGAATTTGGAATGAGCCGAAGGCGGCTCGGCATTTTGGAAGCTTAACTGCGTCCGCGGACGCTGAAAGATTATGGAGATACTCAAATGGTGAAGGTTCTGATCGCGGATGATCTCGCTCCAGGCGCGGCCGACATTTTCCGGAACAGGGGGATCGAGGTCGACATGAAGGTCGGCCTTAAGAAGGACGAGCTGATCGCAATCATCGGAGACTATGACGGCCTCGCGGTCCGGTCTGCGTGCAAACCCGACAAGGACGTGATCGCTGCCGGCGCTCGTCTCAAGGTGATTGGTCGGGCCGGGATTGGCGTGGACAATGTCGATGTCAAGGCGGCGACAGCGAAGGGTGTGATTGTGATGAACACGCCATTCGGCAATGCGATCACGACAGCCGAGCACGCAATCGCCATGATGTTCGCAGCGGCTCGACAGATTCCGTCAGCCAGCGCCAGAACACAGGCGGGAGAGTGGCCGAAGAAGGACTATATCGGCGTCGAACTCTACGCCAAGACGCTTGGGTTGATCGGCGCAGGAAACATCGGATCTATCGTCGCCGATCGCGCGCTCGGACTGAAGATGAAGGTCGTCGCCTACGATCCATTCCTGACCCCCGAACGGGCAACCCAGATCGGTGTCGAGAAGGTTGAGCTGGACGAGCTCCTCGCGCGAGCCGATGTGATCACGCTGCACACGCCGCTGACCGAGCAGACCCGCAACATCCTTTCCGCTGAGAACCTCGCAAAGACGAAGCCGGGCGTTATTCTTGTCAATTGCGCTCGTGGGGGACTGGTTGATGAGGCGGCTGTCCGGGCCGGTCTTGATAGCGGCCGGATTGGCGCTGCCGCATTCGACGTGTTTCTTGAAGAGCCAGCCAAGACGAACGTGCTGTTCGGTGCGCCAAACTTTGTGGCGACGCCGCACCTTGGCGCATCGACGATCGAGGCTCAGGACAATGTCGCCTTCCAGGTCGCAGAGCAGATGGCGGATTACCTGCTGACGGGCGCCGTCTCGAATGCGCTGAATACGCCCAGCGTGACCGCCGAGGAAGCTCCGCGTCTGAAGCCGTTCATCGCCCTTGCGGAAAAGCTGGGCCTCTTTGCAGGCCAGGTCGCCGACGGCGGCTTCAGCGAGGTTGAGATCGAGTACGAAGGCGCTGTAAGCCAGCTAAATCGTAAGCCGCTGACGTCCGCCGCTCTGTCTGGATTGTTGCGGCCGTTCCTCGCGGAAGTGAACATGGTCTCCGCACCGGCCATCCTTCAGGAGCGTGGGTCTCAGCTCAAGGAAAGCAAGCGCGAGGAGAGCCCCGTTTATGACAGTCTCATTCGCATTCGAGTGAAGGTCGAAGGCAAATGGCGCTCTGTAGCGGGTGCCATGATCGCAGGACGTCCACGTATTGTGGAGGTTAAGGGAATGGCGCTTGATGCGGATTTTCATCCCTTCATGCTGTTCGTGAACAACTCTGACAAGCCAGGCTTCATCGGGTCGCTGGGCGCCCTGCTGGGCGAGGCGAGCGTCAACATCGCGACTTTCAATCTTGGACGTGAGGCCGCTGGCGGCGACGCCATCGCCCTGGTCGGTGTGGATCAGGATCCCCCGCCTGCAACCCTTGCCGCGATCGAGGCCTTGCCTCAGGTGAGGTATGTTAAGGTCCTGAGATTCTGAAGCCGGGGAAGGGCGCAACGGATGGATGTTTCCCAGGCCCACGCCTTCGCCCGCGAATGGGTTCGCTGCTGGAACGATCGGGATCTGGCGGCGATCCTCTCGCACTATTCGGACGATTGCGTGTTTCACTCTCCGCGGATCCGTCTCGTGACGGGACTTGATCAGGACAGAGTTTCAGGAAAGGGCGCCCTCGAGGCCTACTGGCGTGAGGCGCTCGAGCGGTCGCGGGATCTCTATTTCGACATGGATCAGATCCTTGTCGGATCGGATGCTCTCACCATACTTTATACGAACCAGCGCTCGGAGAGTGTCGCGGAGACCTTTGTGTTTGACGGGGCGGGGCGGGTGAGACTGAGCGTGGCGACCTATGCCTGAGAGAGCTCTCGTTGGGGGAGGGGGCCGTGTCCTGGCGCAGGACGTTTTGTGAGGAGACGTCTCGGGAGATTGTATGCGGCTCCGGTCTTGATAGGGTGAGACAGTGTCTTGCAGAGGTGAAGCCATGAAGCCTATTTTTCTAGCCGCCCTCGCTGTCATCGCCATTCCGGGCGCAAACGCTCAGGCCATAGAAAGCGTGCGCCTGGGTGTAATGAACCACAACATCCAGGTCACTGACGGCAAGAACGCGGACAAGGAAGGCGGTGTGAACCTTGAGGGAGAGGTTCGTTTCAAGTCCCCGTCATTCCTGAAATCTCTCGGGTCTCCCCGTCCTTACCTGATGGCCTCGGTGAACACAGACGGAAACACCTCTTTTGCCGCCGGCGGCCTTCAGTGGGATATTCCTCTGGGCGATCGCTGGAGGATTGAGTCGGGCTTTGGCTATGCCGTTCACGACGGGTCGGTTAACAACCCCTACCCGTCAGGAACTCAGGCGGCCGTCGACTATTCTGCCGATCATGTTCTTCTCGGATCCCGAGACCTTTTCAGGTCCTCGCTCGCCTTAACCTATGATCTTGGCGGGTCATGGGCGGTCCAGGGCATCTATGAACACCTGTCCCATGGACAGATCCTCGGGTCGGGTCGCAATCAGGGCCTTGATGAAATCGGCGTCCGCGCCGTCTACAGGTTTGGGGCCTTGTCGGAGAATCGCTAGGACCTAGGGAAAGGGCCTTGGTCATCGGGGCCGAGCGTAGTGAGAGCCTCGGAAATCGTGGTGCGGGCCTTGCTCTCACTGGTTGTGCGCGCTATCACCGCCGCTCTTTCCGATGACACTGTCAGCAAGTGCCCAGATGGCGGAATTGGTAGACGCGCAGGTTTCAGGTACCTGTGCCGCAAGGCGTGGAGGTTCGAGTCCTCTTCTGGGCACCAAGCAGGCGATGCTTCCACGTTCGTGGCTGACCAATAGTCCACAGGAAAAGACTATAAAACAGATGCTTAGCGTTCGGCGCCGTTCGCCGGCATCCGGGCTCGCATTAGGTCAGCCAGCGATTTTGTTGGTATTTTTGTTGGTGTTTTTCAAACCCAACAGGATGCCTCAATGCCCCTTACCGACACTGCAATTCGCAAAGTAAGGCCTGGTCCGGGCCCATTGAAGTTGTCTGATGGAGGCGGCCTCTTTCTTTTTGTTTCCACCGCTGGCTCCAAGCCTTGGCGCATGGCTTACCGATATGCGGGCAAGCAGAAACTTCTATCCTTTGGCGCTTACCCGGCCGTGACCCTGGCAGCAGCCCGAAAACGCCGAGACCACGCGAAGGAACTCCTGTCATCGGGCGTCGATCCGGGCCTCCGAACCAAAACGGAGAAACTTGAGCGGCTGATTGCCGGCGGCAACACCTTCGCCGCTATCGCGGATGAATTTCTTGACGAGGTGGGACGTGAGGGCCGGGCTGATGTGACGTTCGGGAAGAAACGGTGGCTGCTTGGAATGGCAAATGCTGCCTTTGGAGACCGACCGATACGCGACATCACTCCGGCCGATATCCTGGTCCCACTCAAGAAGGTCGAACGAGCAGGAAATCTTGAGACTGCAAAGCGCCTGCGTGCGACCATAGGGCAGGTTTTCCGCTTCGCTATCGCTACCTCCCGGGCGGACGTAGACCTCACCTACGGGCTCAGGGGAGCCATCGCTGCCCCATCCGTCACCCATCAGGCCGCTCTAACAGATGCAGAAGAGTTCGCGCGGCTAGTTGTGGTCTCTTAATAGGTTGTCCACTCGGCGCGGACCGGGGAGATTGATGTTGCGAGACGTCAATTTCTTCGGAGGCACGCCGAGTGAACATGCATAAGAATGCCCGTACGACCCCA
>JAGWYJ010000038.1 GCA_018969425.1 Alphaproteobacteria bacterium
GACAGCACCTTCCTGATGATCCCGGACGCCGATCACAACGTCCATCTCGACGCGCCAGCCCTCGTGAACAGAACGATCCGCGACTGGCTTGATGCAAGACGGGAAGACTGACCGCAAAATCTGGCCAAGAACCTGCGGCGCTCAATCCGCCAAACCCCACCTCTCGTCAGAGGTTCGTCTCAGGACTGTCGCGATGGATGATGCGTGGCGATCCTGACGACCTCGACGACCAAGGGTTCAGACGGACTGAGACAAGGGGCTTGCGGCGGCGAGATGCGCCGCGCCCGCATCCATTCGGGACCGCTAACCCGAATCTCTCAGACCCGCCACCTCGTCGCCCAAGTAAAATACCAGAAAGGAAGCATTCTACAGAATTAGGAGAAAAAATACCGTTCATGGTCGACTTGAAACGAAAATATCGGGAATCTGATATTTTACATTTCCTGGATTCCTGCTCATCTGCCCCTCGGTTTGACACAGTCGAGGCGCGGCATGCGAAAGCTCTTACTGGTGGTGGCCCTTTGTCTTGCTCTGCCGACTATCGCCCGGCCGGCCATCGCTCAGACGCGTCCTGATCTGAGCGCAGCGGCGCTCTCGGCGTGGGCAGATAGCGTCTATGGCGAAGCGGTCAGGAGAGGACGAATTGACGGCGCTGTGGTGAGCGTTGTCGTTGATGGCGAGCCGCGATTTCTGAGCGGGTATGGGTATGCAAACACCCAGACGCGCACCCCGGTTGACCCGGAAACGACAACGTTTCGCCTCGGCTCGGTGAGCAAAACCTTTGCAGCCGTCGCCATCGCCCAGCTTCAGGCGAAAGGCCGGCTTCCCGGACTGAACGAACCGATCTCGTCGTTTCTGGGCGCACGCGCCCCGCTGGACGAGACAGATACGCCGATCACCCTGCGCCATCTGCTGACCCACAGCGCTGGCCTCGATGAACAGCTCTTTGGGCTGGCGACATTCAGGCAGGACGAACAGACAAGCCCGCAGCCTCGCATCGTGCGCGCCCCCGGAATCTATACAAGCTATTCAAACACCGGCTTCGGACTGCTCGCGACAGCTGCGGAGAGCGCAAGCGGACTGAGCTATGCAGAAGTGCTGCAGCAGCAGATTTTCACACCTCTTGGGATGTCGGGAGCACGCCTGCGGACCACGATCGCCCCGGACACCTCCCTCGCCACAGGCTCCTATCGCGCTCCCGACGGGACTGTGTGGCCGATGGCGACCGACCGGATGCTTCGTCTCGATCGCGCCGCAAGCGGCGGCGTCGAGGCGAGCGGCAGGGATATGCAAGCCTACATGATCGCCCTCCTCGATCGCGGCGCTGAAGGAAAGATCCCCGACCTGGACGCCTCAACATTCGCACCGCTTTTCCAGGAGCAGGCGCGAAGGCATCCAGCCGTCAACGGTTTCGGAATGGGGTTCTTCCTCTCTGACTGGAACGGCATGCGGGTTGTGGAGCATGGCGGCGTTCTGCCAGGAGCGCGGGCCTACCTTCATCTGATTCCCGAATGGAATGTCGGAGTGTTCACCGCCATCAGCGGCGAGCCGGCCGCCCCCCCGCCTCTCACCGATCCCGCAAAATGGGCTTATGGACCGAAGGCAGGCCAGCCGGCGCTTCGCCTGCTGAGCCTGAGCGAGATGCGCGCAGAAAACCTCTCCATGCTGCTCGGCCCCCTTGTCGAACCGGCGCACGAGACCACAGCGGGAACCGCCTTCGAGATCGCAGGAACCTACGCACCCGAGCGCCGGAACAGAACCAGCATCGAGCGGGCGCTGGATCTGGTGCGCGCAGAAGCATTCGTGCGCCGCATCGAGGCGCTGTCGCCGACGAAAATTCGCGTCGATGGCCGGGAATTCGACGAAATTCGTCCCGGCGTATTCTGGCGAAAGGCCTCCGGCACAGGCGATACGATGGGTTTCTACGACACCCTCGTTCGCCTGCCTGGCGCAACCCGGGCCGACGACGCCTTCACCTTTGTCTACAATGACATGGATTTTGTCCGGGCCGGCCCCGCTGACAATATCGTGCTTCAGAAGGGACTTCTGCAACTTGGGACCCTTGCTGGTTTAAGCGGCCTGCTCTTCTGGCTGGGCGGGCGTTCAACCCGCCTGTCATCGATCTCGGCCCTGGGAATGACGGCAGGCGGGCTCTCCATGTTCGCAAGCCTCAACGCGGGCTTTTCTCAGAATCAGTCTCCGATCAGCGACTGGGGCGCAGGCGAGATCGGACGCGGGGTCCTCCTCGCCGCCTCAGGAAACCTCTTCGCCGCGAGCGCGCTTGGCGTGATCCTCGTCGCACTCTATGCGGCCATACGAGGCCCGGGCGGCGAGGGTTGGATCAAGATCGTTCGCCTCAGCCATCATCTTCTGCTTTCGATTGCCGCCCTCGGGGCCCTGTTTGCGCTCTCCGCCCTTCAGCTTATCGGATGGAACGCACCGTAAGCCCTGTACCTGCCGCCCGCAGCCTCTCACACGATGACGATAAAGGTCCGACATGACCGCAGAGGCCCGCACGCCGCGCCCTCAGGCCTTACGTCGTCCTCCGCGATCAGCAGGACGCCCCCCGCGCAATCGCGCTGACGGCTTGATCCTCGAACGCTCCTTCGCTGGCGGGCGAGGCGGCGCTGACTTCGGCTCCCCTCGAAGAGGCAGCGCCGTCTGATACTTCACCTGCTTGAGCGCAAAACTTGACCTGATCTGAGAGACGCCGGGCGTCTCGGACAAATGCCCGACTATAAAATCCCGCAGATGAGCGGTGTCCCGAACCACCACGCGCAGAAGGTAATCCGCATCGCCCGACATGAGATAGCACTCCATCACCTCGGGCATATCGGCGATCCGCGCCTCAAACACATCAAGCACCTCTCTGGACTGTCGCTCGAGAGACACCTGAATGAAAACGCTGACCACGGCGCCGACCGCTTCAGGATCAAGAAGCGCGACGTAACGCGATATGATCCCGGCCTCCTCCAGCGCTCTGACACGCGCAAGGCATGGCGAAGGCGAAAGCCCCACCCGGGACGAGAGATCCACATTCGAGAGACGTCCGCTGTCCTGAAGCTCGGAGAGGATCCGAATATCGATATCGTCAAGTTCCACGATCTGTTCCAATAAATCTGAAAACTACACGTATAGCAGCATATAATGCCGATAATCGTGGAATAGAAGATAAGTTCGGCAGGACATGCGGCGCCCCAGAAACTAGTCTCCCGACGGTCAGCCCCCGTGGGAGTATGCTCATGACCCGGCCTTTCGGCTTCCCATCACCTCGCCCGGCCGGATCCGACCCCGATCCGGAGGAAACCGCGGACTGGCTCGCCGCTCTTGAAAGCGTGGCGCGTGAGAGCGGGGACGAGCGGGCGCGTTTTCTGCTCGCGCAGCTGGAGCAGCACGCACAGGACACGGGCCTCGCGACCGGCGTCCTGCCGTATTCGCCCTACAGGAACTCCATCTCACTCGAACGTCAGCCGCCTTACCCGGGCGACCTTGCTCTTGAGGAGCGGATCACCTCGATCATGCGATGGAACGCCCTCGCCATGGTCGTTCGGGCCAACAAAGCCTACGGCGAACTGGGCGGGCACGTCGCCAGCTACGCCTCCGCGGCCGAGATCTTTGAGGTCGGCTTCAATCACTTCTTCAGGGGACCGGAGGCCAATGGCGGGGACCTTGTCTATTACCAGCCTCATTCAGCGCCGGGGATTTATGCGCGCGCCTTTCTCGAAGGCCGCCTCAGCGCCGACCACCTCGCCAACTATCGTCAGGAGATCTCAGGGCGCGGCCTGTGCTCCTACCCCCACCCGTGGCTCATGCCCGACTTCTGGCAGTTCCCGACCGGATCGATGGGAATAGGCCCGATAAACGCCGTCTATCAGGCGCGCTTCATGCGTTATCTCGACAACCGGGGCCTGAGCGACAACGCCCAACGGCATGTCTGGGGCATTTTCGGCGATGGGGAAATGGACGAACCCGAGTCGATGGCGGGACTGTCGATTGCAGCCCGCGAAGGGCTGGACAACCTGACCTTCATCATCAATTGCAACCTCCAGCGCCTCGATGGGCCCGTGAGGGGAAATGGGCAGATCATCCAGGAACTCGAGCGCTCATTCCTTGGCCAGGGATGGAACGTCATCAAGGTTCTCTGGGGATCCGAATGGGATCCGATTTTCGCGAGGGATACGAACCACGCCTTCCTCAGACGCTTTGCAATGACGGTTGACGGCACCTACCAGACGCTTGGCGCCAAGGATGGGACTTACAATCTCGCCCGCTTCTTTCACGACGATCCGGAGATTAGGGCGCTGGTCTCACACATGTCGGCGAGGGATGTCGAGGGCCTGCGCCGCGGCGGCCATGACATGCGTAAGCTCCACGCCGCCTTCAGGGCGGCCCGTGAAACGAAAGGCCGCCCGACGGTTATCCTGGCGAAGACGAAGAAGGGCTACGGCATGGGTGACGCCGGCGAAAGCCGGATGACCTCGCATCAGGCCAAGAAGCTCGATATCGACGCGCTTCTGGAGTTCCGTGACCGCTTCGATCTGCCGCTGACAAACGCGCAGGTCGAGGCGCTGGACTTTGTGCGTCCGGCTGACGCCTCCCCCGAGATCGAATACCTCCAAGACCGTCGGCGCGCCCTTGGCGGCCTCATCCCGACGCGACGCACCGCGGCCCCGAAGGTGAGCATCCCGAGGACAGGGGAGTACGCAGAGTTTGCGCTCGCCGCTGATGGAAAGGAGATGTCAACCACAGTCGCCGCCGTGCGTCTCCTGTCGAACCTCCTGAAAGATCCGGTCCTGGGACCAAGACTGGTGCCTATCGTCGCTGACGAGGCGCGGACATTCGGCATGGCCAACCTGTTCCGTCAGGTCGGCATCTACTCGCCGTCCGGCCAGCTCTACGAACCCGAAGATGCAGGTTCAATGCTCTCCTATCGCGAAGCCGTGAACGGTCAGCTTCTCGAGGAGGGCATCACCGAAGCAGGCGCTCTCTCATCATGGGTAGCGGCGGCGACCGCCTACAGCACGCACGGAATGCGCATGCTCCCCGTGTACATCTATTACTCAATGTTTGGTTTTCAGCGCGTGGGCGATCTCATCTGGGCGGCCGCCGATCAGCGCGCGCGGGGCTTCCTGATCGGAGCGACGGCAGGAAAGACGACCCTTGGAGGAGAGGGTCTTCAGCATCAGGACGGCGTCAGCCACCTGATCGCCTCCACCATTCCGAACTGCCGGGCCTATGACCCCGCTTACGCCTATGAGCTGGCGGTGATCATGGATCATGGCGCGCGTCGCATGCTCGAAGAGGATAATGACGAGTTCTACTACCTCACCGCGATGAACGAGACCTATCCCCATCCCTCCCTGCCCGCAGGCGCGGAAGCCGACATCATTCGCGGCCTCCATAGGATCTCGCCAAAACGAAAGGCGAAGGCTCAGGCCCGTCTTCTTGGATCGGGCGCCATCCTGCAGGAGGTTCGCGCCGCAGCCGATCTCCTGAAAAACGACTGGGACATCGACGTCGACGTCTTCAGCGCCACAAGCTACCCGGAACTCGCCCGCGAGGCTCAGGAGATCGAACGCGCGAACCTGTTTGGAATCCCGGGAGCGCCCCGCCGGAGCCATATCGCCACTCTCCTGCCCGGTTCAGCGCCAGTGATTGCTACAACCGATTATGTCCGCGCGCTGCCCCAGCTGATCGCGCCTTTCGTAGAGGGTCGTTTCATAGCCCTCGGCGCTGACGGTTTCGGCCGATCCGATACCCGGACACGCCTGAGAGAGTTCTTCGAGGTCAGCCGGTTCCACATCGTTCTTGCGACCCTCGGCGCCCTTGCAGAGGCCGGAGGCGACAGCGAACGCATCGCGCGCGCCATCACTCGCTACGGGCTGTCCGTCCCTCTCGACCCGTCCTGGAGACGGTAGGCGTTAAGTGACTTGGCTGAGGAACCTGTCATGACAAATGGTCAAACGGTGACGCTTCCCGATATCGGGGATTATCGGGACGTGCCCGTCATCGAAATCCACGTCGCCCCTGGCGACATCATCGCCGTGAACGATACGCTGGTCACAATTGAATCGGACAAGGCGACGATCGAGGCGCCCTCGCCCCTCGCAGGGACGATCAGGGAAGTTCTCGTCTCTCTGGGAACGAAAGTCTCACGTGGCTCGGCCATCGTGATCATCGAGCCATCCGTCATCGATGAGACAGGCCCCTTAAGCAACCCTTCCGACCCGACGACGGATCGACCCGCCGAAACCGCCATACCGGAAGAGGACCCGCGCGAGACGCCGGCCCCACCGCCCGGACCGGCGCCCCAGCCGCCGCGTCCGCAATCTTCGCCGGACCGCCGGGCTGCTGATCAGCGCCCTGCCCACGCCAGCCCCTCGGTGCGCCAGCTGGCGCGGGAGCTCGGCGTCGACCTGTCGAAGGTCGCGGCAAGCGGGCCAAAGGGACGCATTCTGAAATCCGACGTTCAGGCGTTCGTGAAACGCGCCCTCAGCGCGCCGGCGGGCGCAGGCGTCGGTCAGATCGGCGCCGACCTCCCCCCCTGGCCCGCCATTGATTTCTCGCGCTTCGGACCGGTCGAGAAACAGGCCCAGTCGCGCATCCGCAGGATCTCTGCGGCCAACCTGTCCCGTAACTGGCTTCGCATTCCTCATGTCACGAATTTTGATCGCGCCGACATCACTGACCTCGAGACGTTTCGCAAGGAAGTGAACGAGGAGACCGGCGCCGACGGCGTCCGGCTGACAATGACAGCTTTTCTGATCAAGGCGTCCGCCAGCGCGCTTCGGAAATTTCCGCGCTTCAATGCGTCCCTCGAAGGCAATGATCTGGTTCTGAAGAGTTACGTCCATATCGGTTTTGCCGCCGACACGCCCGACGGCCTGATTGTGCCTGTTATTCGCGACTGCGATCAGAAAGGGGTCTTTCAGATCGCCCGGGAACTGACCGAACTCGCCACGAAGGCTCGAGGCGGAGGCATGACCGCTTCGGATCTTCAGGGAGGCTGCTTCACGGTGTCCTCTCTGGGCGGCACAGGCGGAGACGGCTTCACGCCGATCATCAATGCGCCGGAAGTCGCTATCCTCGGATCCGGGCGGGCGAACATCCAGCCGTCGTGGAACGGATCCTCTTTCGAGCCGCGCCTGATCGTCCCGATAAGCCTGTCGTGGGATCACAGGGTCATCGACGGCGTCGGGGCGGCACGCTTTCTTGGCCATGTGGCGACCGTTCTCGGCGATTTTCGCCGCGCTCTGCTTTGATGGGGCTCTCCCATGACGAACCGGACAGTTGTGATCCCCGATATCGGCGACGTCTCCGACGCCCGCGTCCTCGAAGTGTGCGTGCGAGAGGGCGACAGGATTGCTCTCGACGACACCCTCGTCATCCTCGAGACGGACAAGGCCACGCTTGATATTCCCTCTCCGGTCAGCGGGCGCGTGATCAGCATCGGGATCAGAGCGGGAGACGCAGGGTCTCCCGGGACAGTCCTGGCAGTGATCGAGCCGGAGGATGCAGCACAGGACCTTCGCTCAATAATACCCCTGTCTTCGCTACCCGCCGCTGACCAGGTCCCCGACGAGACCTCAGCCTCAGCCTTCGACCTGGCCGTCATTGGCGCAGGACCGGGGGGCTATTCGGCGGCTTTTCGGGCCGCCGATCTCGGACTGAAAGTGGTGCTGATCGAGCGCCACGAGGCTCTCGGCGGCGTCTGCCTCAATGTCGGGTGCATTCCCTCAAAAGCGCTGCTGCATGTCGCTGCAGTGCGCGAGGAGGCGGAACGCCTGGCCTCCCTCGGAGTGACGTTTTCATCCCCCATAGTGGACCTTGAGCGCCTCCGATCCTTCAGAAGCGGAGTGGTCGGCAGACTGACCAGCGGCCTCGCCTCCATGGCCAGGACACGCAGGGTCGAAGTGATACGCGGCGCAGCGCGCTTCTCATCCGCCAACCGCCTCGAAGTCGCTGAAAGCTCGGGAGAGACAAGGACGATCGCCTTCAGTCACGCCGTCATCGCAACAGGATCTGCGCCTGTGCGCCTTCCCTTCCTCCCGAATGATCCGCGCATCGTCACATCGACCGGGGCCTTAGCCCTTCCCTTCATCCCCACCCGCATGCTGGTCATCGGAGGGGGCGTGATCGGACTGGAGATGGCGACGATCTATTCATCCCTCGGAGCGCGCGTCGATCTGCTCGAAGTCGGCGAAGGCCTGCTCGCGGGCGTAGACCGGGACCTTGTCCGGATCTGGATGAAACGAAACGCTCACCGCTTTGACAGGATTCTGACCCGAACGGCTGTCTCCGCCGCAACCGCAACGAGTGAAGGCGTGCGTGTTGTCTTCGACAGACAGGACGCCGAAGCGGGTCGATACGACCTTGTCCTCCAGGCCGCCGGACGCCGGGCCGACACGGGTCCGCTCAATATCGCAGCCCTGGGCCTGAATCCGCGTCAGGACGGAACCCTCGAAACAGACCTCAGCATGCGCACAGCGGCCCGGCACGTGTTCGCCGTAGGCGATGTGACCGGCGCCCCGATGCTGGCGCACAGAGCGGTCCACCAGGGGCATGTGGCGGCCGAAACGATCGCGGGGCTGAAAGCCGGCTTCGATGCGAGCGTGATACCCTCGGTCGCCTACACGGACCCTGAAATCGCGTGGGTGGGAGTGACGGAGAGCGCGCCCGCCTTTAGCGAGACCACGCATACAGTGGCGCGCTTCCCCTGGGCGGCCTCCGGACGAGCCATCGCCAATGGCGCTGACTATGGCCTGACCAAGCTCATCTTCGAGAGGACGAGCGGACGGATCGTGGGAGGCGCCATCATCGGCCCCTCGGCCGGGGACATGATCGGGGAAATCTGTCTCGCGATCGAGATGGGAGCCGACGCCGTGGACATCGGCCGGACCATTCACCCCCATCCCACCCTCGGCGAGACCATTGGCCTCGCCGCTGAGATCTCTCTGGGCGTCTGCACTGACATGCCTCCTGCATGAATGAGGCCGTGAACAGGCTTGATAGGGACCCATGATCGCCTTAGTGATATGTCAGAGATCGAGCCCTGATCCCCGGGAGACGGCTGATGATGGCGGACATCCTCGCCCTGCCATTCGCTGGCCTGGTTATCTCGGCCGGCGCACTGGCGCTGACGATCGCTGTTTGCATCATAGGGTTGAGGCATCGCCGAAAGCCATGGGGCGCGCTCGCCGGGGCGACGGGAGCTCTTGGCGCCCTTCTCGCCACAGGGCTTCTGAGCGGATCGGTCCTCTATGAGATCGGGTCCCGTCGGGAGCTGGCGACCTTCCCGCGCCCGGGCGTGATGATCGACGTCGGAGGCTATCGTCTCCATGTTGTCTGTGAGGGCGAGGCGAGCCCGGACAGACCCACGGTGGTCTGGATCTCAGGCGGCTACGCTCCGGGACTGGCCCTCAATCATCTCCATTCAGCCTGGAGAATGAAGGGACGCTCATGCTGGATCGACCGGGCCGGCGTCGGCTGGAGCGATGCGGGCCCAGAACCGCGATCCGTAAAGACCATCGTCAGGGAATTTCACACGGCGCTCTCCGGATCGGGCGAGACGCCTCGCTATCTTCTGGTCGGCCATTCGCTGGGAGGCATGATCGCGGCGAACTGGGCGGCGCGCTATCCTGAAGAGATCGCCGGGGTGATCACCCTCGACCCCACTCCGCACGAGATGATCGCCACCGGCGGCGTGCGCCGTCCCGGCGGATGGTGCGGCGCGCCGCCGGCAGCCCCGATCGTCGCGCAGGCGACATTCGGGCTTGGTTATCTGATGCCCTGGCTGCACCCCATGAACAGCGAGGGCTACAGACGCGAGAACGCCGCTCTGTCAGCCGAGCTTCCCGCCCTGAAAGCCCTGGAAAGCCGACCCAGCGCGCGCCGCGAAACCCTCCGGCATTTTGAGATCAACTGTTACAGCGGCTATGAAACGATCCGTCACCCCGGAGCGCTGGGCTCGCTGCCCCTTCGCTCCATCGTCCAGCGCCTGAAGACCGGCGAGGAGGAACGCAAGACCGCCGAACGCTGGTCGGGCGTCTCAGACGATCTGGAGTGGGAGATCTACAAGCGCTCGATGAGGGCGGCCGCCGACGAATATCCGCGCCTTTCCTCGCGCGGCGAACTCGTCTTCCTGCCGGACGACTGGGGACACAACTTCCCGCTGACCCATGCGGACTATGTCCTCGCGCAGGTCACAGAGTTCATCGATGAAATCAGGACGCCTGAGATCGATCCGGCGACGCCCGAACCCGGCGCCGAGACCGGGCGGAACTGACGCGCGGCGTCCCTCACACGCTTCAATGGCCGCAGTCTGGCGATAGCCCTTGACAAAGGCGGCCAGACGCTAACATTTCAATGAACGCTTGCTTTCAGGATAACCGCGTCGTGACAGAGACATCGACCAACCTAAGAAATACCAAGACTGACAAGGTGTTTCGCCGGATTCGGCAGATGATTATCGACCTCGAGTTTCGGCCGGGCGCCGTCATCCAGAAAGAACAGCTGACCAGTCTTTTCGGCGTCTCCCGGGCGCCGATCAATGAAGCGCTGGCCCGCCTCCGGGAGGAGGATCTGGTCTACATCGCCCCTCAGCATGGAACGTTCGTCCAGGCCATTCACATCTCGAAGCTCAAGGAAGGACTGTTCTTCCGACGGGCCGTCGAACCCAAGGCGATCGCCGCGCTGGCGCTGTCGGCGACCCAGACCCTGATCGACCAGCTCGAAGACAACCTGCAACGGCAGCGATCGGCGGTTCGGGCGGGCGACCTCTCGGCCCTGCACAGCCTCGACGACGCCTTCCACAGCCTGCTTCTTCAGGAAGGCGACCTGCAGCACACAGTGCGCCTTGTGCGAACCTTCAGCGCCCACCTCGAGCGCGCCCGCAACCTCGCCCATGTGACGAGGCGACGACCGAACGATACGGTTGAGGACCATGCCCAGATCGTCGCCGCCCTGGCGGCCCGCGATCCGCGGTGGGCGGAAAGCGCGATGGATCTGCACCTCGCATCCGCTCTGGCGCCCCTGCGAAAGATGATCGAGGAGACCCCCGAAGTCTTTACGGCGGGCGAGGATCACGCAGCGACGATCAACCGCCAGCCCCGGGCGTCGGCCTGACCGGTTCGCCTCGACCTGACCGAATTGAACCCATGGACGCCTCTCATGACCGAGATCGACCCTCCGTCGCCATTGTCTCCTGCGATCATCCGGATCGAGACGCCCTACCTTATATTTCTGGGCGCCGTGACGTCGCGAAACGCCGCCAAGACAGCCTATGGCCTGCGTGACTGGAGACCGGAAGCCTGCCTCGGGCAACTGAGACTGCCCGGGTGCAGCGAGGATCTTGGGATTGCGGACCTGTCGATAGAGGACGCCGCGCGAAAGGGTGCGCGAACGCTGGTCGTCGGCGTCGCCCCGGTCGGAGGCAGACTCGAGCCCTCCTGGATCGCGGTGTTCGAAGCGGCGCTCAAAGCCGGGCTTGATATCGCAGCCGGCCTGCACACCCGCCTCGGCGAGAATGAACAGCTCGCCGCCCTCGCCCGCCGCCTGGACCGGCGTCTGACCGATGTTCGCATCCCGCCACCCGGCCTGCCCATTGCGAACGGCAGGAAGCGTATCGGGAAACGACTTCTGACCGTTGGAACGGACTGCGCGGTCGGAAAGAAGTATACCGCCCTCGCCATCTCAAAAGAGCTGCAGGGACGAGGACACGCAGCGAGTTTCCGTGCAACCGGCCAGACCGGCATCCTGATCGCCGGCAGCGGAATTCCTATTGACGCGACGGTCAGCGATTTCACGGCCGGCGCTGCGGAAATCCTGTCGCCAGACAATCATCCCGGCCACTGGGACATCATCGAAGGTCAGGGCTCGCTCTTCCATCCCGCCTACGCCGGCGTTTCGCTTGGCCTTCTGCATGGATCACAACCGGACGCCGTCGTCGTCTGCCACGAAGCCGGACGTGAGCGGATCTTTTTCTATAATGACTATCCGGTTCCCGATATCGCGGAGTGCATCGACCTGAACGTACGGCTGGGACGCCTGACGAATCCCGCCCTGCGGTGCGTCGGCGTGAGCGTCAACACCTCGGCGCTCGCACCCGACGAACGCCACAGCTACCTGTCCGATCTGAGCCGACGCCTAGGTCTCCCGTGCGTCGACCCGATCGCAACCGGCGTCTCCCCGATTGTCGACCGCATGATTGCGGAGGTCTGACATGAGCGGATCGATCCGAATGACCGTGACAGAGGATCGGTGGCCTTTCCGCAAGCCGTTCCGGATCGCTTCAGGAACCCTCGAGACGGTTGACTTTCTGACCGTCACGCTCAGATGCGGCGACATAACCGGACAGGGAGAGGGCATCGGCGTGCTCTTTCGCGGCGAGACCCTTGAAAGCATGCGCGAGGACGCCGAAGGCGTCCGGCTGGCGCTGGAAGGCGGTGCAGACAGAACCGATCTTCAGATGCTCCTTCATGCGGGCGGGGCTCGCAACGCCATCGACTGCGCGCTTTGGGATCTTGAGTGCAAGATGGCGGGAGTGTCGATCTGGGAGAAGACCGGGTTAGCCGCGACCGCGCTTCAGACTGTCTACACGATCGGGATCGACGACCCGCCGGCGATGATGGCCGATGCGCAGGCCTCTCGCGCGCGCATCCTCAAGATCAAGATTGCAGGACCAGGCGGCGTCGACCATGTCCGTCTGATCCGCAAGGCAAGACCGGACGCTCGCCTGATTGTTGACGCCAACAGATCTTTGTCGCGAAACGGTCTGGAGGCGATCCTCGGGGATCTGGCGGCCGAAGGGGTCGAGATGCTCGAGCAGCCGCTTCAACCCGGCGAGGATAAGTCGCTTGCCGACCTGAAATCCCCGATCCCACTCTGCGCCGACGAAAGCTGCCTCACCCGGGGCGACCTCGGCGCCGTGGCGTCCCTCTACGATATGATCAACATCAAGCTCGACAAGACCGGCGGCCTGACCGAAGCGCTCGCACTGGCGAAGGCGGCGCAGGAGCGCGGTCTGTCGCTCATGGTCGGCTGCATGGCCGGCACGTCCCTGTCCATGGCCCCCGCCTTCGTGATCGGCCAGATGTGCAGTTTTGTGGACCTCGACGGACCTCTGCTGATGGCGAGCGACCGGGACCCGGGCATGACCTACCTGAATGACGAGGTTCTTCCGCCTCGACCGGATCTGTGGGGATGACATGAACGATACAGCCGAACTGATCGTCCAAAGACAGGTCGAGGCCTATAACGCGCGAGATCTCGAGGCGTTTGCGGAATGCTTCTCGGACACGATCGAGATCTTCGACTTTCCTGACCGGCTCATCCTGCGTGGCAAGCCGGCCCTGCGCGAACGCTACGCCCGGCGCTTCAGCGAATCGGAAGATCTGCATGCTGAGATCCGGGGCCGGTTCTCGAGCGGGACCTATGTCGTCGACATCGAGGATCTGACTGGCTCGGCTTTCGGGGCTGCTCCCGCAGCCGTGATCTATGAGGTCAGCCACAGCCTGATCACAAGAGCATGGTTCATCCGTAATGCGACCATCTGAGGTCATCCCTCGCCGGCTTCGCGCGCTTCCGGCGATCAGGCGGATGATCGTCGCATCGTCGACCCTTCTTCTCACCGCTTTGAGCGTTTCATGCATCCGACAGGACACAGCGCGCACGGACGCGATCGTGATCAGCGTCCGCTCAAACGTCGGCCCCCTCGATCCGGCGGTGTCTCCCGATACCGAGCAGCTTCAGATCATCTTCCCGGCCTATGACAATCTGGTCTCGATCACGTCGGATCCGGAAACCGGCGAGGATGTTTTCCATCCCGAAATCGCATCATCCTGGACCGTCTCTCCGGACCGGCTGGTCTGGACCTTCACCCTCTCCGACCGATACGTGTTCGACAGCGGGAGACGCGTCGACGCTGAGGCGGTTAAATTCACCTTTGATCGCCTGATGGCGATCAGCCGGGGTCCCTCAAGCAGCCTCAAAGAAGCCGTCGGGACAGTCGAGGTCCTGTCCCCGCAGACTGTTCGCTTCACGCTGAAGCGACCGCTTCCCTCATTTCTGCCGCTGATCGCCGATCGTGCGATGTTCATCATCGACCCGGGCGTCATGACACACGAAATCGACGGGGATCACGCCAGCCAGTGGCTCTCCACCCATTCCGCCGGCTCAGGGCCCTACAGGCTGGTGAAGCACTCCCCGAGAGACGTCTACATTCTCGAGCCAAATCCGTTCCGTCCCGATCCGCCCCGGCAGATTCAGAAGATTATCTACAAAGTCGCCAACGATCCCTCCGTGCGGGCGCTGCAGCTTGCTAAAGGCGATATCGATCTCGCTTATTTCCTTCCCGCCGAGCTGATCGGTCCCTTCCGGGAGGACCCCCGATACCGGGTCGATGTCATCTCCTCACCCGCGATGAACTTTCTCGCCTTCAATATGGAGCGTCCGGCGCTGGCGGATCGCAGACTGCGGGAGGCGGTCGCTCACGCCATCGACTATGAGGCGATCGTTCGGGACATAAAGTACGGCCTCGCCGAAGAATTTCGCGGTCCGTTGCTCCCCGGAATGATCGGCTACCGGCCGGACGAGTACCCTTACGCCTATGACCCTGAAAAGGCGCGAGAGCTTGTAGCCTCCCTGCGCAGAGACGGACCTCTGCCCGAGATGACCCTGATTTATCCGGGCGTGTCTGCAGCGTCCGACACCATGGCCATATTCATCCAGTCCAGCCTCGCCGCAAGCGGGATCGACCTGAAACTTCAGAGACTGACGGTCCCTGCCGTCATCGATCGCATCCAGAGAGGCAATTACGACCTCCTGTTCATGGGATGGGTCTCAGCCTACGGCGACCCGTCCAACATCATGAATGTCTGGTTCGACCCGAAGTACAAAGGCGGGAGCGGAAACTACGCGCGGTACGAAAATCCTGAGGTGACAGAACTGCTCGCAAAGTCCCTGTCGGAGGGGGATCCACAGATCCGCGCCAGCCTTCTTCGGCAGTCCGTCGACCAGGTCAACCGCGACCTGCCTTACGTCTATCTTGTCAAGAATGCGGTCTGGACCGTCGCCTCGTCGCGCCTCCAGGGCCTGTCGTTCGATCAGTACAATCTGTTCGATCAGGATTTTCATCTCATGACCCTGACAGAGGATGAGACACCATGAAGCGGGTCTTCCTCGCCGCCCTCGCGACCGAGACAAACACCTTCGCCCCCATTCCAACTGAGCGGCGACACTTTGAGGAATGGTTCCTCTACCGAGCGGGTGAACACCCCCACGACGGGCCAACGCTGTTCACCGCCCCGCTGTGGAGCGCCCGCAAACACGCTGCAGAGTTCGGCTGGACCCTGATCGAAGGGCTCTGCACCGCCGCTTTCCCCTCCGGAAGGACAGTTCGGAGCGTCTACGAGGCGCTGCGCGACGAGCTTCTCGACGATCTGAGAGCGGCGCTTCCCGTAGACATCGTCCTGCTGGGCCTGCACGGCGCCATGGCGGCGGACGGATATGATGACTGCGAGGGAGATCTTCTCCGCCGTATACGAAGCCTGTGCGGTCCCTCAACCATCATCGCTGCGGAGCTTGACCCTCACTGTCACCTCACCGAGGACATGGTCGAAGCGGCCGACCTCCTGGCGGCGTTTCAGGAATATCCCCATACCGATGCGATGGAGCGGGCGGATCATCTGGTCAGGCTGGCCAGAGACGCCTCCGAGAAGAAGATCACGCCGGTGACGGCGGTCGCCGACGCACGCATGTCGGCTCAGGTCTTCACCACGCAGGCGCCGGCGCTGAATCTCGTGAACGCGATGAAGGCGGCCGAGCGCAGTGGAGAGGTCCTGTCCGCATCGCTCGGACATTCCTTCGCCGCAGGCGATGTCGCGGATATGACGGTCAGAGCCTGGGTCATCACCGACAACGCGCCGGAGCAGGCCATCCGGTCCGCCTGCGGATTTCGCGACATGGCCTGGGCGATGAAGGAGACATGCGGCGCGAGACGAATGACAGGTCCTGAGGCCATCGAATTCATCGGCACAGTCTCGGATCGGGTGATCCTCGCAGAGGGCGCTGACAACTCAGGTGGCGGCGCGCCCTCAGACTCCATGGAGCTGATCCGCGCACTGATGGACGCCAGCGTCGGTCCGATCGCCGCTGGACCAATCTGGGACCCCCTGGCCGTCGAGATCGCCCTGGCCCGCGGGGTCGGTGCAAGATTTGAGCTGAGGGTGGGGGGAAAGGCCTGCGCCCTGTCGGGACGACCGCTCGACCTGAACGTTGAGGTGATAGAGATCCGTCGAGGCGCAACGCAGTCCTTTGGCGGATCGATCTGGCCCATGGGCGACATGGTCGGACTGAAATCAGGCAACGTCTTCCTCGCCTTGTCGACGGTCCGCAATCAGGCCTTCACCCCGGAGATCTTCACCGGCGTCGGGATCGATCCGGAGGCGCAGCGCGTTCTCGTCCTGAAGTCCAATCATCATTTCCGGGACGCATTTGCGTCGCTTTCGAACCATATCCTCTACATGTCGACGCCCGGAGTTGCCGTTTGTGACCCTCGTGCAGCGCATTACTTGTCTGTCCGGCGCCCTCTCTGGCCCCTTGACTCAGAGGCCTCCGCCCAGGCGGCGCAAACCAGCTGGCTGAAGGGATCGTCGCGATGAGGATCTTCACAGCCACGCTCGGCACCGAAACCAATACGTTCGCACCGCTTCCTACGAACCTCGAGAGCTTCCGAGACCTTGTCTGTGTGTCGGGAGCTGACATCACAACGGGTCGAAGCGAGCCTTCCGCCGCGGGCCGGGCCCTCCTGAGTCTGCGTCAGGACAGACCCATTGAGATCATCCACGGCCTGTCTGCAACCGCACAACCCGGCGGCGTCACCACCCGAGCGGCCTACGAGCATCTTCGGGGACAGTTACTGGACGATCTCGCAGCGGCCGGAAAAGTGAACGGCGTTCTGCTCAACCTTCACGGCGCGATGATCGCAGACGGATATCTCGACTGTGAGGGCGACATACTGCGCCGGGTTCGGGCGCACACAGGCCCCGACATACCGGTCTGCGTCGTGCTCGATCCGCACTGCCACCTGTCAGAGGAGATGCTGCAGTATGCGGACGCCATCAGCTGCTACAAGGAATACCCGCACACGGATGTCGAAGAATGCCTGATCCAGATGGCGGACCTTCTGGTCCGGATCGTGGACGGCCGCCACAAACCGGTTCAGTCCGTTTTCGACTGTCGGATGATCTCCATTCTTCATACGCGAGAGGAGCCTGTCCGCTCGATCATCGACCGCATCCGGATCCTTGAACAGACCGAGGCCGACATCCTGTCGATCTCGATCGTTCACGGATTTCCATGGGGAGACAGTCCAGACATGGGGACCCGTGTCCTGGTGATTACCGATGCAGCGCCGGAAAAGGGCGCACGGATCGCCAGAGAGATCGGCATGGACCTGTTCGCCCATCGCGACTCCTCCGGGAAGAAGCTCCTCACCCTGGAGGAGGCGACCCGCGAGGCCCTGCGCGCCAGCGAGCGTCCGCTTGTTATCGCCGACTCCTCAGACAATCCCGGCGGAGGCGCCCCCTCTGATTCCATGCGCCTGATCCGATCGCTGATGGATCAGGGCGCAACCAACGCAGCAGCCGCTTTCATCTGGGATCCCGGCGCCGTCGCAATCGCCCATCGCGCTGGCGAAGGTGCAAGACTGCCCATTCGGATCGGCGGCAAGACCTCCGTCCTCTGCGGACCGCCGCTGGATCTGGACCTGACAGTGAAACGGGTGATGGAAAACCTGTCAGAGGTGTTCGCGGGCCTCACCTGGAACACAGGGCCAGCGGCCGTTGTGGAAGGCGGAGGGTTCGAGCTCGTTCTGACGACCAATCGCATTCAATGCTTCACCCCGGAGGCGTTCCGTCAGGCGGGCATCCGTCCCGAGGACAAATCGATACTCGTGGTCAAATCGAGCCAGCACTTCCGGAGCGCGTTTGAACCACTAGCGGGTCGCATCCTTTACGCAGAGCCGCCGGGCGTCCTCGACACGAGACTGGACACTCTGCCCTTTCGTCATGTTCAGCGCCCCCGGTGGCCGTTCGACCCGGATCCATTCGGATCAGCCGGAGGACAGCCGTGAGCGCCTTGTCAGCTGAACGCCTGGGTCCTCATGCGGAGAGGCAGGCTGAACGTTTCGGAACGCCGGGAGGACAGATAGCCCTTCTGACGCCTGAGGGCGTCTCTGTCCTGGCGATCGGGCGTTCAAGGTCTGATCTCAGCGACCGCGTCTCCCCTGAAACCCTGTTTCAGATGGGATCGTCCACAAAAATGCTTACGGCCGCACTCTACCTTCACGCCGTCGATCGGGGACTGGTCCGTCTCGATACGCGCGTGAAGGACGTGCTGCCCGACTTCCGACTGGGTGATCGCCATGCCGCAGCGCAGATCACAGCCCGCCACCTCCTCACCCATACTGGAGGATTTGACGGAGACTACTATCTCGACACCGGGTGCGATCCCGGATGCATCGGAACCTATGTCCGGGCATGTGCCGATCTCGAGCAGATCACGCCGCCCGGAGTCCGACACTCCTATTCGAACGCCGGTTTCGCCATCCTCGCGCACATGTGTGAGCAGATCCTCGAGGCGGAGTGGCCGCGCCTCGTTGTCGAGGTGATTGCACGTCCTGCCGGCATGACACACTTTTTCCCATCGCCGTCGGCGCCTCTCCCGCATACAGAGATCGCCTGGGGTCATACCCGCACGAGCGATGGTCAGACTATCCCGTCGCCTCCCTACGAGCACTGCTGTCTCGCTCCCTGCGGGGGCGGTCCCGTCTGCACGAGCACGGATCTTCTCTCCTTCATCTCCATGCTGATGAACGGGGGCGTGGCTCCAAGCGGGGCGCGCGTCCTGTCAAGGCAATCGGCGGCCGCCATGCTTCATCGGGAGATCGAAGGCCCCTGCTCCACCTTCGCCAGCGCCTGGGGACTGGGAACGATGCTGCACGACTGGACGGGGGGGCAGACCCTGTTCGGCCATGATGGCGCCGTCCCAGGACAAACCACCTATCTGCGTGCGCACGCCCCGACCCGGACAGCGATCTGCATCATGACCAATGGCGGAGAGGCGGACGGGTTCGCCGATGCGATCGTTCGTGAGAGCTTTTGCAGGATGATCGGGGCGGATCCGCAGGCGTCCCCGACCGTGTCGGAAGCGCGACGTCCCCTGTCGGACTATTGCGGGGTCTATTCGACACAGGGAGCGCGGCTGGATGTCGAAGAACAGGACGGCGGGCTCCGCCTGACCGTCGCGCCGGGCCGTCGCGGCCTTGGCGGGGTCCTCGCCATGGCCGTGGACCTGAAGCCTGTTGACGATGAGCGCTTCCTGGCCTCCTTTCCGGGGCGAACCTTCGGACTTCTCCAGCGCTTCGTCGAGTTTGATGAGAGCGGCCGGGCAAGCGTTCTCAATTTCAGGGGGCGGGAGTATCGCCGCGACCCTGCCGGGGAGAAAGCGGCGTGATTATTCGTACGATCGCCCTGCGCCTCGCGCTCATGGGATTTGTCCTCGCCGGACTGATCCTCATCACCTTCATCATATCGAGACTGATCCCCACCGATCCGGCGCGACTGATCGCCGGAGATTACGCAAGCCCCGACGTCGTGGCGGCAATCCGTCAGGAGCTCGGCCTGGACAAGCCTCTGATCGATCAGTTCCGGATCTATGCGGAAGGTCTCCTGCGAGGCGATCTCGGGACATCCATCACCTCGCGTCGACCCGTCATCGACGATCTTGCGCGCTTCGCGCCGGCAACCATCGAACTGGCCCTGTCCGCGATGACGCTCTCGGTCGCCGGGGGTCTGATCTTCGGGGTTCTGTCCGCCGTCTATAAGGACTCATGGATTGACCAGCTGGTGAGGCTGATCGCCATGGTGGGCGTATCGACCCCGTCCTTCTGGCTCGCCCTGCTGTTGCTGCTGTTCTTTTATGGGCAGCTGGATCTCTTCCCTGCCGGAGGGCGGATCGATCCTGATCTCGCCGCTCTCCCGCAGCCAACGGGCCTGTACATGATCGACGGCGCTCTGGCCCTGCGCGGTGATGTCCTTTCGAGCGCTCTCGCCCATCTCTTTCTGCCATCGTTGTGCCTCGCGCTGATCACCATGGGCGGCTTCGCCCGGTTGATCCGGGCCTCCCTTCTGGAGGAGCTGGGCCGCTCCTATGTGCGCACGGCGAGGGCTATAGGCCTGACACGATGGCGCACGGTCCTTCGTCACGCCCTTCCCAACTCGCTCACCCCGTTCGTCACCCAGCTTGGACTGAGCTTTGCCGGCATGCTGACCGGAGCAGTTGTCACCGAGAGCATGTTCGGCTGGCCGGGCATGGGCGGATACATTCTGCAGGCGACCGAGACGCTCGACTTTCCGGCGATCATGGGCTTCACCCTGGTGGTCGGGGTGATTTACGCCGTCCTCAACCTTGTCATCGACCTTTGTTACCTTCTCCTCGATCCTCGACTGAGAGAGGAGCACAGGTCATGACGCCGGCGCCGTCCGCACAGGAGACCGCCGGTCCTTCCGGTAGCGGGGCTCTTGCCCTGATCCGGCGCGAGCTGGCCGCCTCGCTTCTCATGCGCACAGGCCTGTTCGGCCTTATTCTGGTGTTCAGTGCGGCGATGATCGGCCCGCTTCTGATCAGCCATGATCCCGATACGATTGACCTCTCTGCGCGCCTCAGTGGCCCCACCCTTCGTCACTGGCTCGGCACCGACGAGCTGGGCAGGGACATCCTTGCGCGCGTTCTGAGCGGGGCGCGCATATCGCTCACCCTCGGGGTTTCGATCGCGCTGATCAGCTGCGTCCTCGGGACGATTACCGGATGCTATGTCGGCCTTCGTGGCGGCTGGCTGGACACCGTCGCCATGCGGGCGGTGGATATCCTGCTCTCACTTCCCGGCCTTGTCCTCGCCATGGCCTTCACGGCGGCTCTGGGCCCAAGCCTGACCAATGCAACCCTCGCGCTGACCCTGATCACCACTCCCGGGCTCATTCGTCTTGCACGGGGTCAGGCCCTGATGCTGCGCAATGAGCCCTATGTGGAGGCCTCGCTCCTTTACGGCGGATCCAGATGGCATGTGATGATCACGCACGTGATCCCAAATGCGGCGCCGGCCATCATCGTTCAGACGACGTTGTCGGTGGGAGCGATCATCCTGGCCGCAGCTGCGCTGAGCTTTCTGGGGCTTGGAGCCCAGCCTCCGACAGCCGAATGGGGCGCAATGGTCGCATCCGGGCGCAACTTCCTCACCATTCAGCCCCTCTATCCTCTGGCCCCTGGCCTCGCGATCCTCGTGACGGCTGTATCCTTCAACCTCCTCGGCGATGGCCTGAACGACGCCCTCAACCCAAGACGGGAGGGCCAGCTCTGATGATCCCGGCACTCGAAATCGACAGCCTCGATATCTCCCTTTTGTCCGCCAGCAATCCTCCGGCGCCCATCGTGAAATCACTCTCCCTCAGACTGGATCCCGGAGAGATCGCCGGGCTTGCCGGCGAAAGCGGCTCGGGCAAATCGCTGACGGCGCTGGCGACCATGCGTCTGCTATCGCCCCGATCGTTCAGGGTCGAGGCGCGATCAATGCGTCTGGCAGGCGTGGAGACAAGCCGGCTGTCGGATGAGGAGATGAGACAGCGTCGCGGATCCGACATCAGCATGATCTTTCAGGAGCCCATGTCCTCGCTCAATCCCTCAATGAGGATCGGCGATCTTCTGGCCGAGACGATGCATCGTCGCCGGGAGAGGGATCCCGGCGTTATCCGCAAGGCCGCGATCGAGAGCCTGAGACGCGTTCGTCTGGACGACCCCGAACGGATACTTCGCGCCTTCCCTCATCAGCTCAGCGGCGGCATGAGACAGAGGGTCATGATCGCGATGGCGTTCTGCAATTCCCCGAAGGTCCTGATTGCTGACGAGCCGACCACCTCGCTGGATGTGTCGATCCAGGCGGACATCCTCGGCCTGCTCAAAGATCTCGCGGGCGAGACCGGATGCGCCATTCTCATGATTTCTCATGATCTTGCGGTCATGTCCGGGATCTGCCGCACGATCCATGTGATGCGCGAGGGGAGGATCGTCGAGAGCGGCCCGGTCCCCGCGACCCTGCTGCAGCCAGCCCATCCCTATACGCGCCTTCTTCTCTCCTCCCTGCCCGACAACCTTCCCCACAGGGCTCGTCTGCCCTTGGAGAGCACTGGGAGCGCATCAGGCGTCCCCCCCCGGGTCTTGACGCCTGATGCCGACAAGGCTCGCAAAGGGGATGGCGCCATTGTGGTGGAGGCCCGGGACCTGTCCGTCAGCTTCAAAATCGGGGGCTCTGCGCCCTGGACCTTCCAATCCGCTCTTCTCGCAGTCAGCGGGGTGACATTCGGGATCCGCAAAGGCGAGACGCTGAGCATCATCGGAGAATCCGGATCTGGAAAGACAACGCTGGCGCGCACCCTCGTCGGCCTTCAGGCGCCAACCTCGGGAAGCGTCGAGGTCCTGGGCGAGCCGCCGCGTCAGGCCGCCCGGTCGGGACGGCTTCAGATGATCTTTCAGGACCCGCGGACATCTCTGAGCCCAAGGCTTCCCGCCTGGCGTCTGGTTACAGAGCCGCTGTATCTGCACGGCGAGCGGCATGGGCTTCGCGCCAGGGCAGCCGAGCTTCTGGCCCGCACAGGCCTTCCCGCTGACGCCCTCGATCGGGGGCCGCGTGAGTTTTCGGGCGGACAGCGCCAGAGGCTTGCGATTGCTCGCGCCCTCAGCACGGATCCCGACATTCTCGTTCTCGACGAGCCGACCTCGGCCCTCGATGTGTCGGTTCAGGCCCGGATTCTAAATCTGCTTCTGGACCTGCAGGATGAGCAGGGACTGACCTACATCCTCGTCACTCACGACATGTCCATCGTGGCCCACCTGAGCGATCGGATCGCCGTCATGAAGACGGGCCAGGTGATTGAGGAAGGACTGGCCGCTGAGGTTCTGAAGCGGCCGCGCAATCCCTATACGCAGGCCCTGATAGGCTCCACACCCCGACTTCCTGACGGCGTATGGCGGCCGTCTCATTAGCGACAGGACACGCCGTGCGCGGCGGATCAGCTGGAAAGGTTAGATCGATGCTCAAAGGGTCAGCTTCTGATCGCAGGCTGAAAACGCCCTGGCGCTCCATCACCCGCCTGACCCCTCTCAGGTCGATCGGGGCTTCCTTCTGGCGGATGACCATTCCCGCCCTGGCGCTTTTCATCGCCTGTCCGGCTGAAGCGCAGCAGGCGGACGGCAGGACCGCAGAGGCGCCGGCGCTGACCGCACCAGATTTCGCCGCCCGTGCGCAGGAGATTGATACGGCGCTGCAGTCGGCCTTTAAGGACAATCGGTTCTCATCGGCGGCTGTCACCCTCGTTACGGAAGGCGGCGACACCTTCACACGCGCATACGGCATGGCGGATGCAGACGCCGGCGTGACCGCCAGCGCATCAGACACGACATTTCTGATTGCCTCACTGACCAAGACCTTCACCGCACTCAGCGTCCTCCAGCTCTACGACCGCGGGAAAATCGCCTCCCTCGATGATCCCGCCAACACCTACCTCAAGCGAACGCAGCTGCCCGACTGGAAAGGCGAAGAGGTCACCATCCGCCATCTTCTCAGCCACCGGAGCGGTCTTGAGACCATGGGATTTGGGATCATCCGACACTATCAGATGACCGCTCCGGCCTCAGCGGCCTTTGTCCGTGCGCACACCCCCAAACTCGTGCGCAGACCCGGCGAAGCGATCATCTATTCGAATGAGGGCATCGCGCTTCTGGGCATGATGGTTGAGGATATCACAGGTATGACGCTTCAGAGGTATCTGGAGGCCGAGATCCTGACCCCGCTTGGAATGAACCGCTCCATCCTGAACTATTCGATCACAGAGCCCGCGGGCGCAGCCCGCGCCTACTCCATCGGCGACGGAGAATTCGTCAAAGCCCCCTTTGAGGCCAATACCCCCTTCATGGCGCCGGCCGGATCCATGATGGTCACCGCGGACGATATGGCGCGATATCTGTCGTTCTGGATGGATCGCGGCCGGACATGGTCATCGCAGATCCTCTCGGCTGCGACATTTCAGGAAGCCATAACCGAGCAGGCGCGTAATTTTCCGGAAGGATCCGGCGTCGGCCTTGGAATCTTCCTCACCGACTGGAACGGCGCGCCTCTGTTCGATCACACAGGCGCCTTCGCAGGATACTCAGCCTATATGGCGATCTCTCCGGACACAGGTCTGGCCGCCTTCATCGCCGTCGCCGGCCGACCCGCGGACAAGGAGACCCCCCCCTATATAGGCTACTCGGACGGCGCAGCCCTGCTCTCGCGGGCGATCACAGGTCGCTCCGCCAGAACCTATAGCCCGAAGCCGCTGACCGATGCGCGGGCTTATGAAGGCCTTTACATCAATGACCGCCGATTCACCCGCGGCGTTCCCGGAATGATGCAGCTGAGAACGCCCATGCGGGTAGAAGCGACGGATGACGGCTTTCTGACCATCAACGGCGCCGGTCCGTTCGGCCTCGTCGGTGAAAGCCTGGTCGCTGTCGCGGGCGACGGCGTTAAGGCGCCGACGCGTTACAGCCTGCCCACGCCGGATAACGGATATTTCCGCATGAATGTGGATCGGGCGCGTCGTGCGGGCCCTCTCCAAACACCCGTCAGTCTCGAACGCCTTCTGATCGCAGGCGTCATTCTGCTGGGCCTTGGCAGTCTGGGCGCCTTCCGCATCCGCGGGGCCCTTAATCTGACCGACCGGATCACGATGTGGTCGCCCCACCTTGGTCTAGCCGCCGTGGGCGGCGCCCTTTCGGCGATCTTTCTCTTCTGGCCCAGCGGTCAGTCGATCTTCAATGATCTGATCGCCGGAGAAAACCTGCGTGTGTCCGTCATAACAGCCTGCGCATGGCTCTCCATCGCTGCGGCGGCTCTTGTCGGCGTTCACCTCGCCTGCGCTCTGCAGACCCGCAAGACGCTGTGGTCGATCCTTGCTCTGGCAGGGCTTGCCGGATCCGCCTGCATCGCTCTTTTTATGGTGGCGACAGGCCTGACGGATCTCACCCAGATTTGACACTCGGCAGCCGACAGGCCCTGAGATCGCATTCAGGACCGGCCTCTGCGCCGGCTCAGAATGCGGTGCTCACCATATCGATGACCCGGTAATCGTCATCCACCACGACAATCGCTTTCCACTTGTCAAAGGTGGTGCACGGATGCGAGACGCCGAACCCGATCAGATCGCCGACCTCCGCCTTGAAATCTGCGGGCACATCCAGACAGGCATGCTGATCATAGAGCGCAGCGACGCTCGCTTCGCCCTGACAGGAACGGGGCGAGGCGTCGCGCCCCGGTGAGAACACCCACACCGGAACGGGGAAACCGGCGTCAGACCCGATATCCCTCTTGCCAACCGATGCGATGAGACGCGTCGCCTCCGGTCGAGACTGCACATGGCCCCAGACCTCAAGGGCCGGCTCGAACCGACCCAGTGCGCCGAGATGGCCGGAGCGCTCGAGGATGCGCGTGAAGGACCGCTCATAAAGGCTGCTGTCGTGCGTGAGGTAGCACCCGCTTCGGATCACCTGCAGGACCGGGCGGGAGAGACGGGGATCCCGAATGGCGCCAGCGGCAAGATCGAAGAACGCCGTTCCGCCCGCCGTGATCATGACCTCATCGCTGTCAAAGAGACCGCGTCGATCAATCTCCCGGGCGGCCTCACCCAGAAAATCGAGCAGACCGCAAACGGCGGCGTCGGGATCCGCCATCGCGGTGAATACGCCCTCGAACGTCTCGACGCCGGACAATCGAACCGCATCCCGGTTCGCCGCGCAGCAGGACGCAATCTCAAGAACGGCTTCGAGGTCTCTGGCGCCCGTCCTCTGCCCAGGCGCGCCCACTTCGAGGAGAACGCTGACGCGCCTGCCGGGCGCGCAGCGCCGCATGCCCTCACTCAGCTGAACCACGCCGGGAATGCTGTCCACGAGACAGTAGAATTCGACGTCCGGACGTTCAGCGATGATCGAGGCCACCGCCTCGATATTGGCGCGACCGACAAGCTGATTGGCCATGAGTATCCGCTTCACGCCCATGCGCACATAGAGGCGCACGTGATGGGCGGTTGCGGCCGTCAGCCCCCACGCGCCATCCTCCAGCTGCATGGCGAAGAGCTCAGGGCTCATCGTTGTCTTGCCGTGCGGGCAAAGCAGCACCCCGGTTTTCTGAAGGAACTCCCGCATCCAACGTCGGTTGGTCTCAAGGGCAGAGCGTTTCAGCACAGCGGCTGGCAGGAGAAGCTCATCCGCCAGCAGACGCAGCCCGGAGGATGCGATCGCCCCACCCTCTCCTGAGGCGACGAGGTCGGGCAGCCCCTTGAGATAGCTCCCCCCATCATGCGCACCCTGCCTCGCCATCGTCCTCTTCCTTCTTCAGAACCCGCCCCCGGCGCCGGGGGCGATCAGAGCCGCCGTCATCATCAGACGGGCGAGATCCGCCCTGCAGACTGACATGTTTTTGGTCGCAGACGCGATCCGAATTCGGACCGCTCAGGACGTCCTCTTATGGAGAACCCCGGCTGCAAGAAATCCTCCGTCCACCGCAAGAATATGACCGTTGATATAACTGGCCTCCTCGCTGGCGAGGAAGCGGGCGGCGGCCGCCACCTCTTCAGGGGACCCGTATCGGTCGACGGGGATGGCGGCCCGATAGACCCGCCGGGTCTCCGCCGAATGCATCCGAGCCACCAGGTCCGTCTCGATGGCGCCGGGGGCGAGCGCGTTCACGGTGACGCCATACTCCGCCAGCTCCACAGCCAGGACCCGTGTCAGCATGATCACGCCGCCCTTGGCCGCCCCGTAGGCGGCCCGGCCGGTGCCGCCGGCCACCCCCGCTGTCGATGCGATGTTCACAATCCGGCCATAACCCCTGTCCTTCATCACCCTTCCGGCAGCGCGATTGCAATAGAAGGCGCCGGTAAGGTCGATCCGGATGAGACGGTCCCAGTCCTCATCCGATGTCTCGAGAAAGCGTCGCTCGAGCCCGACCCCTGCACTGTGGATCAGGATATCGAGGTCCCCGAAACGATCCAGGCCTGCGCGCACCATGGCGTCCACGCTGAGGCTGGAGGCGACATCGACTTCGACCGCGAGGGCGGCGTCCGCGCGGCCTGAGTTCAGGTCGGCTGCAAGACGCTCGACAGTCGGGCGGTTGAGATCGGCGAGAACAAGCCTCGCCCCTCTTTCTGCGAGGTCCAGCGCGATCGCCCGCCCGATGCCGCTCGCCGCGCCCGTCACCAGAGCCGTGCGTCCGGAAAACTGGGACAAAGCCTTTCTCCTCTTGGCGAACAGTCTGAACACGACTAATCAATGACCCCACATCTAACATGTTAGCAAGACAAAAGACGAGTGGGCATTCCGACATGACGCTGACCGTTCATATGATCGGAAATGCGCACCTCGACCCGGTCTGGCTGTGGCCCTGGCAGGAAGGCCTCGACGAGGCGCTGGCGACATTCCGTTCCGCGGCGGACCGCTGCGAGGAGTACCCGGAGTTCATATTCACCCGCGGCGAGGCCTGGCAGTACGAGAAGCTTCTGGAGATCGATCCGGACCTTTTCGAACGCGTGCGCCGACTGGCGGCGGCAGGACAGTGGTGTGTCGCCGGGGGCCAGTTCATTCAGCCGGACCTGAATGGGCCGACCGCTGAGAGCCACCGGCGTCAGTTCTCCCGGGGTCTCAGCTTTTTCGAAAAACACTTCGGCGTCCAACCGCGCTCGGCGCTCAATGTCGACAGCTTCGGACATCCGGCGAGCTATCCGGACATTCTCGCTCCCTTCGGCATAGAGGGATACTCCATCCAGAGACCGAAGGCGTATCAGATGGACCTGCCTCAGGTCTTCCTCTGGCGAGGCTGCGGAGGCGGCGAGCTGATCACCTTCCGCATGTCCATGCCCTACACCTCGATGACGACCGGCGAGCTCAGCGCGGCGGTTGAGGCGGCGATCCGGGACACCGGCCCCGGCCTGTCGCACACCATGTGCTTCTACGGCATCGGCAACCACGGCGGCGGGCCCAGCAAGGCGCAGATCGAATGGATTCTTGAGCACAGGCGCTTCAGGGAAGGCGTAGAGCTCGTGTTCAGCACACCCGACCGCTACTTCGACGCCGTGCGCGCCGACAAAGGCCGCATGACGGTGATCACGGGCGACCTCCAGCACTGCTTCCCGGGTTGCTATTCGGTCATGCATGACATTCATCAGACCCAGCGCCTGGGCGAACTGCAGCTCGTGCAGTCCGAGAGGCTGGCCGACTGGCTCTGCGCCGAGCCAGCGGAGCGCGCAGATTACGCGCGACGCCTCGACCGCGCCTGGGATGATCTCCTGTTCACGGCGTTTCACGACATCCTCGCCGGCACGTCGGTACGTCGTTCCTGGGGCTCGGTGCGCGCCATGCAGGGGCGCGCGCTGATCACGGCGGAAGAGGTATCCCATCTGGCGAGCCGCAGATGGGCGCGCCGCCGCTTGGGTCTCTCCAGCGAGCATCGGCATATCGTTCTCAATCCCGCCCCTTACCGGCGGACCGGCATGATCGAGATCGAGCCCTGGCTCGAAGATTACGCCAACTGGGACGATCGATGGGTCTCGAATTCGGCCGGTGAGCCGATTGAATTCCAGCTCATTCAACCCGAAGCGAACATTCGCTCCCGCATCCTGGCGCCGATCGATCTGGGTCCGTTCCAGCACGAGACGCTTCTTATCCAGCCGGGACCACCGCCGGCGTCAGCTTATAAGCCGTCTCCCATACCCGCCGCGACGGCGGGCGAGGGCGTACTCGCCAACTCGCGCCTGCAGGTCGTGCTAGGCGAAGGCGGACTGGGCGCCATCATGCTCGACGGAGAGCCGATCCTGTCGGACCGCGGCTTTCAGCTCATTCTCCGGGACGATCCGCTGGACTGCTGGGGAATGACCTCCGACAGACATACAGGCGAGATCGCGGAGCGTTGGAACGCAAATGACTGGGTCATTGAAGAAACCGGTCCGCTCCGAGCCCAGGCGCGCCTTGAGGGACGGATCGGAACCTCGAGGGTGCGCCTGCAGGTCAGCCTCGAACGCTCATCCCCGGCGATTGATATCTCCCTCATGGTCAATTTTGACGAACGCCATCGTCTGCTTCAGGCCTGCCTGCACTGGTCCCGCCCGGCGATCTCGATCATCGACGGTCTCCCGGGGGGATGGATTGAACGTCCCCGGACAGAAACCGAATGGCCCTTTCAGGCCTTCAGCCTTCACAGGATGACCGGTGTTGAGGCGGCCCTCCTCTCCCATGACGCCTACAGTCTGAGCCATCGTGAAGACGCGAGCATCATCTCTCTCCTGCGCGCGCCGATTATGGCAAGCGCAGGAAACACGCCGGCGATCTATCATGGCCGCGACGACCATACCGACCAGGGCGTGCACGAATTTCGGATGAGGCTTGTCGTCGGCGAAAACCTGGAACCTGCAGACCTGGTGGCGGCCGCTGAAGCCCTTGCGCTGCCTCCGATAAGCTTCGATTTCTATGAGGGCATGAACCGTCCGCTTCCGCCGGCGGCGAACCCGACCCCTCCGCGCAGCATGCTCAAAGGAACCCTTCCCGCCACCCTGTCGGGCGCAAACCGTCAGTAGAGCGCGCAGGAGCGCCGTCCGGGTGTCGCACGGCTGAAGGCCCCCTCGCCCGCAGATCGGCCCAGCCTGTGGATAAGTCCCTCGGAACGATCCGGCGCCAGACCGCTCGGGAAAAATCCGCACACCCCGCAGTGGCGTCCAACTGAAGGCTGTCCTCGCCCGCGGAACAGTGGTCATGATATCGGGACCATCGCCTTGGTAGATCGCAGTCGGGTGACCCTGACAGATAAACCATACCCGACCGGACGCAGGACAGACCCATGGCCGATACGCGCCGTTTTGGACTTTCGGGAGCCGGCATCTACCTTCCGCGCAGGAGTCTGGAAGCCTCGGAACTGGACCAGCTGACTGGCCTGCCCCCAGGATCGGTTGAACGATCGTTCGGCGTGACGTCTCGTCGTCGGGCCGCCCCGGATGAAACCTCCAGCTGGATGGCGGCTGAGGCGGCAACCGCCGCGCTCGAGGAGGCCGGCTGGACGGCCCGATCCCTTGACGTGATCATCTCCGCCTGCGGCGTGATGGAGCAGCCCATACCGGGCACCGCAACACTTGTGCAGCGGCGGATGGGACTGGGCGACAGCGGCATTCCCGCCTTCGACGTCAATGCGACCTGCCTGTCCTTCCTGATCGCCTTCGATCGGGTCCTCGCAGGCTTCGCCCTCGGGGAGTGGCGACGGGCGCTCATCGTCAGCGCGGACATCGCAAGCGCAGCCCTGGATTATTCTGATCCTGAGGCCTCAGTTCTGTTCGGAGACGGAGCCGCCGCTATCGCGCTGGACGCGGACGGACCGCATGTTCGACTGGCGCAGGTGTTCCGCACCTATGGCGACGGGGCGGATCTGTGCCGGCTCGAAGCGGGCGGCACACGCCTGCGTCCGGACGAGGACATGGACCGCTTCCTCGAGCACTCCAAATTCCGGATGAACGGACCCGGCGTGTTCCAGGCGACAGCCCGGCGCTTTCCCCGCTTCATGGACGACCTGTTGGGCGCCGCCGGGATTGCAGCCTCCGATCTCTCCTGCATCGTGCCCCACCAGGCCAGCCGCCCGGCTCTGGAACATCTCAGGCGTTCGCTTCCGGGCGCTGCCGAAAAAACGGTCGATCTGTTCGCGGAGGTTGGAAACCTTATCGCCACCAGCCTCCCCTTCACGCTGGCGACCGCGCGAAAAGAAGGGCGTCTGGTCGCCGGAGAACTGGGACTGCTCGTGGGGAGCTCAGCCGGCGTCTCGCTTGGCGGGGCGGTCATCCGATGGTGAGCGCCCGAACCGTTGTAACCGGCGCCACCGGCGGGATAGGCCAGGTCCTCGTCTCGCGACTTCTGGCTGACGGCCGGGAGGTCGCAGCGACCGGACGCAACACCACCCGCGGCGCCGGGCTCTCCCGGCTGGGAGCGGAGTTCCTCGCTGCCGACCTGGTTACGGACGATCTGTCAACGATCGTCCGGGGAGCGGACACGATCTTTCACCTCGCAGCGCTGTCCTCTCCCTGGGGACCTCGCGAAACCTTTGTCGCAGCCAATGAAATCGCAACGGAACGACTGATAAGCGCTGCCCGCCTCGCGGGGTGTCGCCGCTTTATCTTCGCATCGACCCCTTCAATCTATACCCGTGCGGCCCACCAGATCGGTCTGACAGAAACCTCCCCTGTGCCCGGACGACCGGTCAACGCCTATGCGCAGACCAAGCTGAACGCCGAACGGCGGGTGCTGGCGTCAGCGACGCCGGAGTTTTCCACACTTGCCCTGCGGCCGCGGGCGGTGATCAGCCCTTATGACACCGTCCTGCTGCCAAGGCTCCTCCATGCGGCGCGTCAGGGCCTGATGCCGCTGCCCGGCCATGGACGCACTCTGATCGAACCGACCGACGCCCGGGATGTCTGCTCAGCGTTTCTGGCGGCCGAACAGCACTGCGAGGCGCTCAGCGGAGAGGTTTTCAACATATCGGGGGGAGAACCGATCGAACTCAGGACGCTGGCCAGCCATGTGTTCGACCGGCTGGGGCGGCGTGTCCGGTTCGTTCCTCTGTCGTCTCATCTGACCCTTGGGCTGGCCCACCTCGCCGAAGCCGGAGCAAAGCTGCGTCCGCAGTCAGGGGAGCCCGCCCTCACCGTCTACTCCGCCCTCGCTCTTGGCTGGTCGCAGACCTTCAATCTTGAGAGCGCGCGCGCCCGGCTGGGCTGGTCGCCGCAATTCTCCCCCCGAACCGCAATCGACTGGGCCCTGGAGGAACGACGCCATGCGTGAGGTGAGCGCGACGCCCCTCGTGACCGGGTCCTGTCGTCATCCCCAGGCGATGACGATACGCGGCGGAACCCTGCGACCGGTCGACTACGCCTCAATCGCCATGCTGCTGATCCACCCTGAAGAGGGACCGATCCTTTTCGACACTGGCTATGATCACGCCTTCATCGAGGCCACAGCGCCGTTCCCGGAGCGTCTGTATCGATGGGTGACACCGGTAGATCTGCCCCATGGACGAGACGCCGCCAGTCAGTGCCGGAAGATCGGTCATGATCCCCTCGAGGTCAGGCATGTGATCCTGTCGCATTTCCACGGGGATCACGTCTCAGGACTTCACGCCTTTCCCAACGCGACCATCCACTGCGCACGCGCCGGGCTGGAGGATGTTGGACGACGCGGGCGGATCAGTGCGACGCGACGAGGGCTCCTGCCGCGTCTGTTGCCAGCGGATCTTCCCCGACGCGCACGATTTTTCGAGGATGCGTCCCTCACGCGTCTCCCGCGTGATCTTCTGCCCTTCGAAACGGGAGCCGATATCCTGGGCGATGGTTCGCTGATCGCCGTCGAACTGCCGGGTCATTGTCCAGGACACTGGGGTCTCGCCATCAACGATACGCGATGGGGCCTTCACCTGC
>JAGWYJ010000039.1 GCA_018969425.1 Alphaproteobacteria bacterium
GGTCCGTTGCGGGAGGCCTGCATGCAGGCGGGTGAGAATTGGAGGGCTTCCCGCTCTCCCTCCCACGAGGCGGCTGGCTGCGGCGGCGCCCAGCGTCGCTCTCCGACCGGCGCCGCGGCGTAGGGAACGCCTTTGTAGCTGGCCACTCCCTCCGTCGCGTCCCCGATCAGTATGCCGCTGGCGGTTTGCGTCCGGATCGGCTCGGCCATCGCGGTCTGGACCGACGGCCCGAGCGCAAGGCCGAACGCCAGAAAGGCAATCGCGCTCCGTCGAATGAAGGTCATGTCTCTCTCCCCTGTCGCCGGCTGTTGATGTCCCGGCTTTGAGTGATGATTAGGCTGTCTTTTCGGCCGGATCATGTTCTTTTTTCAGAATCGGTCCGCCAAAATAATTGAGAGCCTCGCCGCGAAGTCTTTGACTTCAGAGCGACACGACGGGAAGGCGGCCGGACCACTCGGACCGGTCTGGAAAATCGTTCAGGAGGAGCCGGGTGACGGGTCGACGATTAGGGAGCGGCGCTGAGGCCGACGCCTGCGTAAGTTGATCTGAACCAGGACGCGGCGCGCCCCGGTTCAGACCAGACCCGTCGGATCAGGCGAGAGCGGTTTCAAAGAGCGCGAGCAGACGGCTCCACGCCTTCTCGGCAGACGCCTCATTGTAGACAGCTGAATCGATCGCGCACCAGCCGTGCATCGCTCCGGTATAGACCTCGATCTCCGCCGGCAGCTTGGCTGCGTCGAAGGCTTCCCGCAATGTCGTCTTCGCGGCCGGGTCTGACTTGTCGTCATTGTCCGCGATTGCGATCAGAAAGCTGGCTTTCATGCTCGGAACCAGCAGGTGCGGGCTGTCGGCGCTCTTGGTTGCAAGTCCGCCGCCGTGGAATGATCCGCCCGCGCCGATACGATCGGGGACCGCCGCCGCGGTTCTCATCGTCATCGGACCGCCCATGCAGTAGCCGGTGGTGCCGATCCTGCGCTTCGTGTCGACAGATTTCTGGCTGTCCAGGAATTTGACGAAGGCGACCGCATCCGTCCGGTTGGTCGCGGGCGTCAGAGACTGATAGAGAGGCATCAGGACAGCGCGGGTTGCTGGATCCTGGAAACTCGCGCCTTCGGCGGTGACCGGCGCCGGCGCCTTGCGATAATAGGGGTTTACGACCAGCACAGAGTATCCGGACTGCGCGAGGCGCTTGCCCATGATCCTGAAGGCGGTCCGAAGGCCGAGGATATCCGGCCAGACGATGACCGCAGGATGCTTCCCTCCCGCCGGATGAACGAAGTAGCAGTCAGCCACGCCATCGGGCGTCTGAACCTTCACCTCGGCCTCGACGACGTCCTGCGCGTTCGCAGGCGGCGTCGCGCAGGCGGCCAGCGTGGCGGCTGACAGCACGGTGAAGCCGCGCCTCGACAGATCGCCGGATGATTTCAGAAACTCTTCGTTGTCCTGAACTGTATGCTCATCACACATGTCGATCTCCACCCTGCTGCATCCGGCGTCATCGAGTGGCCGGACAATTCTCCTGAGCCTACACAGGCCCTGTCTGGCTCGGCAATTGAAAATTAGAGCCGTGACGACCTCGTGAGAATGCCCGATCCGCCTGTGAGCCGGCAGAGAGCAGGCAGACGGGGAGGGTCAGTGGCTGTGCCCGCCGCGCCCGCAGGACAGATGACGCGCGTGTCCCTCCATCCACATCAGCTGGACGCCGGCGCTCCAGACCAGCGTGTGGGCCCCGTCGCTCCAGGTGATACGCACCGGTCCTGGTTCGAGGGGCTGGATGGGAAGGGCGTGACGTCCGCCCTCGAGGGCGACCACGGCGACGGAGCCCGCGGCATCGCTTGTGAATGCGATGGCCATCTCTTCCCCGCCCGCGCACTTGAAACGGGAAGCCTCGCGCATGTCGATGTCGGCCCCGGGAGGCGCGGCGAGGGCTCCGGGCGCCAAGAGGGCGAAGCTAAGCGCTGCGATTTGCAGGCGGGAGAGAGGCATGCCGGCAGGTCCTTTCCTGGCAAAGCCGCCTCCACCGGGCCTGGGCAGGCTGGCCGGGGCGTCATGTCGACAGAGTTGACCGAAGCGGAAGGTTCGTCAAACCGGATTTATCGAGGGGTGTCCAAGCGGGGGCTCCGCCCTGACGGTTCAGGGGACGAGTGAAGAGAAAAGGGCCTTGAGGGTCGGGTCGTCCGTCTCCGCGGAGATGGACGGCTCTCCTCCCGGACCCATGCGAAACGAAAGCTGCGCGCGCGCCTGCGAGCCCTCAAAGCCGGCGTCTGAAACAATCAGCCCGTTCAGGCATGCGATCGGGCCGCGAACGGCCCCGGGAAGCCGTGATCCGTCATCCTCCAGGCGGAATTCGCCACTCGCCTCGAGGCATCCGGTGGACGTGAAACGTCCTGCCCCGCCATTCACGCGGAGAATCAGGCCCTGAGGAACGTTGGCGAGCAGCCCTGACAGGTCGGTCGCGACGGTGACATTCTCGACCAAAGCGCCCTGACCGTCGACCCCAACGCGGAATGATCGCACGGGGCCCGAGGCGGAGACGTTCATCCTGACCATGCCCTGCAGCAGACTGAGGGGATCGAGAGAGAGTTTCATATCGCCAAGCGCGATCCCGCCGAGGCTGACCGTCGTCAGGGTTCCTGACCAGATGGTTCCGGAGGCGCGGACCACAGACAGCCCGGGGGCCCGCTCCAGGAGAGGCCCGGCCAACAGGCTGAGGGGAGCAAGGGCGATGCAAAACACGATGAAGGTGACGAGCAGGGCAAGCCAGCGGAGTCCCATCAGATAAGTCCTTCACTGAGACGGATGCGGGCGGTCACTCCGGCGCCGGATGCGCGCTCGATCGTCAGGGCTTCCAGGCTGAGGCCTGTCCGTTCGCCGGCGATCTCGATCCATGCGAGAACGGCCGCCGACGAGGGTGACGCCAGTGTGATCGCAAGGCCGGCCTCGTCCCGATCCGCGCCCAGGAGCTGAACGCCCGTCTGTGCGGACACCTCCTGCAGAGTGATGGTCAGCGCCTCGCCGGCTGCTGAGGCTCTGGCGGCGCGCTGCGCGCGGATCATCGCCGAAAGCGACTGCGCGTCAGCGAGGTCCGAGGCGGCGAGGCGGCTGCGATCCGAGGCGCTGCGCTCGGCGGCGACCCCTGGAGACCAGAGGCCGTAATACAGCCCCGACGGTATGGCCAGAGCGAGGGCCAGGGCGATGAGGAGCCGTTCGCGCGGACTGCGCTGCGACCAGCCTTTTTGGATTAGCGAGGACATCATGGCGCGCTCCGGACCTGGAATTCCAGAAAGTCGGGGCGCTCGGCGACCGGAGAGACCGGATCCGTCATCTCGGCGCCGGAAGCTGTAAGAGACGCTCGCAAGCCGGAAAAGTCTGTTCCCGAAGCCGCTTCGAGTCGCACCGTCAGCGCCTCCCCGGCTCGTCCTTCGAGAGCGATCATGCGCACGGAAGGAAGCTTCCCCAGCTCCGCGATCAGGACCCGGCTCAGCGTCGTCACCCGCTTGCCGTTGAGATGAGAGGTCATCTGCTCGGCCAGCTGCGCCCGGGCGTTCACCAGTTTTGCGCCTGTCGGCAGAGTTCCGAGCGCCAGATCTGCCGCGGCCCTGCGAAGGGACGCAGCCTGCCCATCCTGACGAATGGCCGAGACCATGGGGATGGCCGCAGTGATCGCCCCGGCGAGGATCAGACCGGCGGCCAGACGCTGCAGGGCGCCAGCGTGCTTCGAGGCCTCGATCCGGCCGAGGGCCGGATCGAAGTGAAGCTCGGTCAGGACACGTCCCGAACGTATCGCCTCCCGAACGTCCGTCTCGAGGTCGCGCTCCGCGACGGTCTGCCCGCTGAACAGGATACGGGAGAGATCCTCTTCGCAGGAAAAGCCCCGCTCGGATCCTCTTGCAATGAGCCTGTCCTCACGCAGGGCCGCTGACCACTCCGATGTTGAGGGCTCCTGTAAAAGACAACATTCGGGCATGATGCGGTCGGGAACAAAGCCCCGTGCGCGGGCGGCGGCAAGCTGGGCTTCCAGATCCCGCCTTGAGGCGACGCTGACCAGGGCCATGCCCCCGGTCGCCGGTCCGAGGGCGACAACGCATCCCTCAGGCGGTTCTGCGAGATCGTCAGCCAGATCGAGGAGTGCGGCGGCTCTTTGCTGCGCCGGCGTCTCCCCGCGAAGCGTCATCCGACGGACCGGGCATGTCTCTCCGGGCGCCACGAGAATGCACAGGCGCCCTTTTCCTGCAGGGGGTCGTTCTGCATGCTGGACTGTTCCTGATGGGGTCGACCAGACATAGCGCCATGCGCCGCCTGCGACCGGGGGGAGGGCGAGACAGACTGGCGTCATGGCGCATCGCTCCATCGTCGTGCAATCGGCCGCGCGGCGCCGTCTCTAAGGTCCAGGATTTCGCTCATCACGATGTCGGCGTCCAGATGGGTGATCTCCGCCGTCAGTTCGATGAACCGGGTCTTCAGACTCAGGGCTTCCATCGCTTCCTGCGGGAGTTCCATACTCCTGAGTTCGCGATGAGCGAAGAACTCCCCAAGACTTTTCCAGCCCTCGGCGGGACGGCTCCTGAGCACTTCCTCCGCTGCGCCTTCAGAAAGTCTCCCCAGAAGCGCAGCGGACAGGATCCTCGCCTGATCTGGTCTCAGAGTATTGATGCTGAGGGGCGAGGGGCCGGTGACGGGAAGGGTGCAGATATACGGGCGCAGGAGCGCATAGATCTCTGGTGTGAACCCCCGGATCGCCCGCAGTTCGGAGAGTTCGGAAAGGGGTTCTCCGCCGGTCAGGTATCGTCCTGCGCTCTGACGATAGGCGATATCGTCTCCCGTGACCGCCGAACTCGAAGAGGCCGTATCCATCCACGCTCCGAGCGCCGCCACCAGCTCCTCGGCCTGGACGCTGGAGATGCCGAGGCCGGTCATCAGTTCGCGCACCTGCGCCGATCCGGTGGGATTGATCGCGTAGATATCGCCCGCGCCGGAGACCACGCTGTTGAGGTTGATGCATGAGCCGCCATCAACGGCCGATATCCTCATCAGGCCCTGATCCAGCGGGAAGGTCGCCTGCAGGGGGCCGGCCGCCAGAAGCGCCGTGAGTTCACCGGATCGTTCAAGGCGCTGGGCGGATGAACGGGCATAGGCGTCGGCTCCTATGGCCAGCCATTGCGCCTGCATCTGGCTGGACAGGTTGGCGTCGAGACGTTGCGTTCGTCTCATGGTCTCCATCATCAGGGCGGCGAGCGAGGCGAGGGCGGCGACAATCACCAGCGCGGTCAGCAGGGCCGCTCCGCTTTGGGACGTGGACGGAAGTGTTCGTGTCGACCTCATGCGCCGCCCCCGGGAATGAGGAAGAGCTGATCGAAGTCGCCGTCAGGCCCGAGATCGATCTGCAGACGCACGGCCCGTGGAAGGGGCCGTTCGGGAGAGCCTGGCCATCCTGAGACCCATTCATCTCCTTCCAGATAGCTGAGGGTCACAGCCCGAACTCCTGACAGGAGAGGCTGGGTGGAGGCGGGCGGCGCGCCGTCGACGAACCGGCGGGACCGTCGCTCGATCACGCCTGCCTCGATGCGGTACTCGACGCTCTGCACGTCAGGTCGATCGTCCGTCACCAGACCATTTGCGCCGCGTCGCACGAGCAAGAGGAAGGACCCCTCACCCTGAAGGCTCCGTCCCTGGAGGGCGGTCTGTGGCTTGCTCCCGTCCTCGGCCCGGGCTCGCCGGCTGGCCGCCTGAGTGAGGTCGAAGGAGAGCGCAGCCTGCAGACGCACCAGCTCGCCTGTGCGCAGCTCCCGCGTTTCAATCGTCTCCCGCGCATCCATGGCGTAGCCCGTCAGAAAGACGGATCCGACCGCCAGCAGCGACAGTGCGGCCATGGCGACAAGCAGTTCGACGAGCGAAAATCCTTTCATGGAAGGGCCATGAAGCTGGTCAGATTGAAGACGACCTGTCCCCGGGCCTCGGCCCGAACCTCGATATCAACCCTCAGCATGCCGGCGCCTGGGGCGGGCGAGACGGTCTGGGTCCATTCGAAGTCCTGATTGAGCGCGCTTTCGCGCCCCTGTGTCCGCCCTTGCGGCGGAGGTGAAAGACGCGCCAGTGTCTCCACCATCCGGTTCTGTGCGACAAGGCGCGCCAGCACTCGTTCTGAAGCGGCGCCCTGCGCGCGTGCGCCGCCCTCGATGGCGTTGATCATCGCCGCCGCCGCCAGCGCGACGACAGTAATCGCCACCATGACTTCCAGGAGAGAGAAACCTCTGTCTGCTGCGGGTCTGTCACTCACCGACCGCCTCCCGGAGGATGCGGCCATCGCCCGTGACGGTAAGGTCGTAGGCGCGCCCGTCTCTGAACAGGGTCAGCCGGGCTCCTTCGGTGAGCCCGGTCGCATCAAACACGATCGCCCCCTCCGGCCCGCTCTCGCCGATCTGAAGCGATGAACCGGCAACCCAGGGCGTCGGGGTTCCGGACGGATCGAGGGCCGTCCACCCGGCTCGCGTCCTGACCTTTCGCTCATAGCCTTCTGAGGAGAACAGGACCTGGACCGCCCGGTTCCGGATGAGCGCGGCGTCCCGCGCCCCGGAGATCGAGGCGGCGAGGCGATCGACCTCGCGCCCCAGCGTCTCGCGTGGCCCGCCCAGGGTCAGCATTGCGCCCGCGGTGATGAGGCCCATGATAAACAGCGCCGTCATCATCTCTATGAGAGAGAAGCCCTCATCCGCTCGGCGCGGAGTGTTCCTGTCAGGATCGGCGTCTGCGACGAACAGGCTCGGCATGGCGATCAATCAGGCGATCCAGCAGGTCCGATGTCGGCATCAAGCCCCGATCCGCCTTCAAGTCCGTCCGCACCCAGCGAACGGATCTCGAACGCCCCGTTTCGTCCTGGGGCCGCATAAACATAGGGCTGCCCCCACGGGTCGTCCGGAAGTCGACGAATGTATCCGCCTTCCCGATAGAGTTCCGGGCGGCGAAGATCTCCCGGGGCTGTCACCAGGGCTTCAAGACCCTGTGCGGTCGTCGGGTAGGAGAACATGTCGAGACGAAAACTTTCGATCGCCTGTTCGAGGATCGCAATATCTGTCCGGGCCTTTTCCACCATCGCCTTATCCCGGCTCGGCAGGACGTTAATCAGGACAATCGTCGACAGAAGGCCGATGATGACGATGGTCACCATCAGCTCGATGAGACTGAAACCCGCTTGACGGCTCAGACGGCGCCGAGCGTGTTGATCTGCAGGATCGGAAGCAGGATGGACAGGATCACAAGGCATACGACGCCTCCCATGATAACGATGATTGCAGGTTCTAGCAGGCTGAGACCGACCGCGGTCGCCGTCCGGAATTCGCGTTCGAGATAGTCCGCGGCTCTCTCGAGCATCGCCTCCAGGCGGCCGCTCGTCTCGCCGCTCGCGGTCAGATAGACCAGGAGCGGCGGAAAGACCCCGGTGCGCTTCATGGCGGCCGACAATCCTGAACCCTCGCGCACTGACGTCGCCATCTGCGCCGCCGCCTGCCGCAGAACGGCGTTTCCGTTGGCGCGGCCGGCAAGTTCGAGGGCTTCGAGAACAGGCAGGCCGCTGGCGATCATCGTTGCAAGTGACCGCGACAGGTGGGCGGCCTCCACCTGTCGCAGAAGCGGGCCGATGAGAGGGAGCGACAGTGCGATCCCATCCGCCTTAAGTCTGATCGCCGGACGCGACAGGGCCCACGCGCAGGTGACGATGGTCAGGACGATCACGATGGCGAGAAGCCATCCCCAGTCCACCAGAAATCGTGAGAGGCCGATGATTGCAAGGGTGAGGCCCGGGAGCTCCTGTCCTGAGACGTTGAACTGGTCGACGACCCTGGGAACGACGAAGGTCATGAGGGCGGTGATCACCGCCATCGCCACCACAGCGAGGACAATGGGATAGACCAGAGCGGTCGTGATCTTCGAACGGATCTCCTGCTGGGCTTCCAGAAGATCGGCGAGCCGTTCAAGGATGACCGGCAGCGAGCCGGAGGCTTCTCCTGCCGAGACCATAGCCCGATAGGTCGCCGGAAAGGCCCGGCCCGAGCGCGTCATGGCGTCCGAGAGGCGCAGGCCCTCGAGAACGCCTGCATGTGTCAGAGCCAGGACCTTGCGCGACCTGATGTCGGCGGTCTGCTCGGCGAGGGTCCGAAGCGCCTCTTCCAGAGGCGCGACGCTTGCGAGCGTCGAGAGCTGGCGTGTGATCAGAGCAAGGGATTTCGCCGACAGGCCGGGACCGCCGCCCTGAGCGACGGCTTCGGATCCCGTCCTCGAAACGGCGTGAATGGTGCTGAGTAGAAGACCCTGAGACTGCAGCAGAGCGCGCAGGGCATCGACATCCGCCGCCGTCAACCTCCGGCGACGGGTCCGGCCCTCACGGTCGATGACGGAGCATTCATACGTCCGCATGGGCGTCCGCCTCCCGCCTCATCAGTCGCGCCGCTTCTTCCGGGCTGGTGACGCCTTCAGTCACCAGAACTCGTGCGCTGTCCGAGAGCCGGGCTGAGTCTGCAAATGCATGAACCGCCATCTCGGTTTCCGTCGCATTGGCCCCGATAAGCTGACGCATTGTCTCGTCGATCCGCACCGCCTCATAGACCCCGGTCCGGCCAATGAACCCGGTGTGCCCGCATTTCGCGCATCCGCCGGCCCGCCAGACAGGCGCATCTTCTGCAAGACCGATCAGGCGACCGACAGCCGCTCCAACGGGTTCGCAGCGCCGGCAGGATGGGCACAGCCGTCGAACCAGTCTTTGAGCAAGAACCATCCGCAGTGTCGAGGCGAGCAGGAAGGGCTCAACTCCCATATCTCTCAGACGCGTGACGGCGCCGATAGCGTCGTTCGTATGGACGGTCGAAAGCACGAGGTGCCCCGTCAGGCTGGCCTGTACGGCGATCTGAGCGGTCTCAGAATCGCGGACCTCGCCGACCAGGACAATATCCGGATCCTGTCGGAGGATGGCTCTCAGACCGGCCGCGAAGGTCAGGCCGACCTTGGTGTTCACCTGGGTCTGGCCGACGCCGTCGACCGCGTATTCAACCGGATCCTCGATCGTCAGAATAGACCGGGCGCCGTCATTGAGCCGGCGAAGTCCGGCATAGAGCGTGGTGGTCTTTCCAGACCCGGTTGGTCCTGTGACCAGAACAATTCCATTGGGATCCGCAAGAGACGCCTCGAACGCGTCTCGGATCGCCGTCGGCATGCCGAGGTCATCGAGGCCGAGGCCCGCCTTATCCCGGTCCAGAAGTCGCATCACCACCCTCTCGCCGACGCGTGAGGGCAGGGTTGAAACCCGCACATCGAGCGCGCGTCCGCCGAGGGTCAGGGAGATACGTCCATCCTGCGGAAGGCGGCGCTCTGCGATATCCAGCCTCGCCATCACCTTGACACGAGAGACCAGCAACGGACCGAGCCGCGCCGTCAGCCTTGCGGCTTCTCGCAGGACCCCGTCGGTACGCAGACGAACGACGAGGTGGGTCTCATAGGGTTCGATATGTATGTCCGACGCTCCAAGGCGCGCGGCCTCCGCGATCAGACCGTTGATCAGGCGGATGATCGGAGCGTCGTCGTTTGTATCCAGAAGATCGGCGATCGCAGGCATGTCCCCCAGAAGATCCGACAGCCCGCCGGCAAGTCCGGCCGCCTCAGCGTCCTCTATCCCCAGATCGCCTGCAGAATAATGCTCGGACAGCCGCGCTTCGAAGGCCGCTGCATCGAGCATGCTGACCGCAAGTGGTCCGCGGCTTGCGCGTCGGACCTCGAGCAGCGACATCGGGTCAGCGCCTTCTCGCACGAAGACCTGAGCGGCCTCCTCGCCGGGCAGCGCAATCACCCCGTTGCGGCGGGCGAACGCGTAGGGAAGAAGAGTTCCGGAACGGGTCATGGACGGCTCGCCTGCGCCCCCGGCGAGGGGGCGCCCAGCGCTTCAGTCAGGCTGGCCGTTCCGCTGGCCTCCGTTTGACGACGGACCATGTCCTCGATCTTCGGCGAGGTCGCAGCCCGGGCGTCGCCGGGAGATTTCAGAATAACAGGACGGATGAACACCATCAGATTGGTCCGGGTCTCATCGCGGGATTCGGAGCGGAACAGGCCTCCGACAACGGGAATGTCTCCCAGCACCGGGACTTTTTCCACTCCGAGGCTTTCTCCGCGGTCAAGCAGTCCGCCCAGCACGACCACCTCGCCATTATCGACCATCACCGTGGTCTCGATTTCGCGCTTGTTGAAAATGAGTTCCTGGCCGGGAGACAGAGGCGGCACGACGCTCGAGACTTCCTGCTTGAGGAAGAGCGTGATGGCGCCGTCCGCATTGATCTGCGGTCGCACGCGCAGCTTCACGCCGACATCCTGCCGCTCAATGGTGCGGAAGGGATTGGAGTTATTCTCCCCCAGAACCTCTCCGGTCGTGACGGGAACCTCCTGGCCGACCAGGATCGAGGCCTCACGATTGTTGAGTGTCAGGATCGAGGGCGTCGACAGAAGATTGGATCCGCTGTCTCGCCGGACGGCATTGATGATCATCCCGAAAAGGCCGTCGCCGGAGAGGTCGTCGGCGACGCCGGCGACCGCACCGGTCGCACGCGAAATTGACCCGGCCGCCGCTGTCTGAAGATCCTTGAGGAGGGAGGAGTCCTCAGGCAGGGAGCGTCCCGCCGTTGCGGCGCCGGCGACGGTGAGCAGATTGGGCCGTGCGCCGCTGTAGGCGGTGGCGAAGAACGGGATCGAGGCGCCATCCTGCCCTGAGAGAAGGAACTGTACGCCGAGGTCTTTGGCGACGCCGTCTGAGACCTCAACCACGATCGCCTGGACAAGAACCTGTTCGCTGCGCTTGTCGATCTGGCGGACGATTGTCTCGATCTCTGACTGAACGGTGGGCTCGGCCCGCACGACGATGGCGTTGGCGCCTTCAAACAGTGCGACGCTGCCCTTTCCCCCGGGGCGCGGAGCGCCCTGCGCGGTTCCGGTTTGCTGGCTGCTGTCCGCCCCCTGACCGAGAAGGGTCCTGACGAGATCGAGAACTGCCGCCGCATCCGTGTTCTGCAGGAAGATTACCCGTGTGTCGCCGCTCGGCTGAGCCTGGTCGTCGAGCTGCGTGGTGATCTCACGCAGCCGGCTTACCGTATCCGAAGGGCCGCGAATGACGAGGGAATTGGATGCCTCGACCGCTGTAAAGCTGGCGGACGACAGCGACTTGGACGGATCGGCGCCCGCCCCGGTGATCTCGCGAAGCGCCTCGACCAGGACGCTCGGGCTTGAGTTCTTGAGCCTTACGATTTCGATGACATCCGTATCCCGGTCGAGATCGGTCACGAGCGAGGCGAGCCGGCGGACATTGTCTGCGAAATCGGTGATGACGATGGCGTTCGCGCGCGGAGCTGCGCTGACCTGTCCGCCTTTGCCGACCAGTCGTTCGATAACGGGCAGGATGGAGGCGGGATCCCGGGATTTCAGGCGTACCACCTGGGTCACGAAGCGTTCGGCCCCTGGGCCGGAGGGCTGGGTTGCCCCGTCCTCTCCGGGGGTGATCCGGATCGCTCCCGAGGCGGTGGGCACAGCGATGTATCCGTGCGCCCGGAGAGTGGCGAGAAAAACCTCATACATCTGGTCGGAAGAGAGCGCTGCTCCTGAGGCGATGGTGACATTCCCCTGAACGCGGGGATCGATGACGAACGTCTTGCCGGTCATGCGGGAGACGTCCTGGATCAGGGCCCGGATGTCGGCGCTCTGGACATTGAGGGTCTGCTTACCGTTTTCCTGAGTTCCCGCCATAGGGGCTGTCGACAGGATCAGCGCCGTCGCGGCGGCGGCCTGCAGGAGAGAGCGCGCCAGGGTCCAGGTCCGCTTCGTCATGGTCGGCTCCTTGAGGTATGGGTGATCATGGCCTGGCCGGCCCGCTCGAAACGGATCTCAACAGGGGAGGCGGCCATGAGCGCGCGCTCGAAATCCGCTTGCTCGAGGCTGGAGGCCGACTTCCGGTCAATTTGCGTAATGATGTCGCCGTCGCGAAGGCCGGTCCCGCCGAGCTGTGAGGTCCTGCCCGACAGGACAATCCGGAGGCCTTGAGATCCGCCCGACGTTTCCGTCGGCAGGAGGCTCAGCCCCGCTATCGTCAGAGCCGGCGGCTCGGGTGGGGCAGAGAACGCGGTGACTATCGACGCTTGAGGAAACGCGATGGTCACCCGACCCGATGGTCCTTCGAGGATGACATGATCGGGAGCGATCGATACCAGCCGCAGGCCGGGCGCCGCTTCCTCTCCCAGTAGCACCAGCCTTTGGGCGCCTCCGGGAGGCGCAAGAATGGCTGACCCGCCGTCCGCGCCTGCTCTCACAGCCTGCAGAGTAAAGCCGGATGCGTTCGCAGCCGGCGCCATCGGCATGGCGCCTCGGTTGAATGGATCGTCCGCCAGGGGGGCTGACGGCGCCGTCACAGAGGCCATGACGGTTCTTGATGGACGAAAAATCGGAACAGGAGCGAGGGCGGTCCACACCATCATGGCGCCGGCTGCCGACAGAGACACGATCCAGAATGAATCAAGCGCGACGGCAAGGCCGTCGCGCCGAACGCGCTCCGCTAGAGGCTCAAACCGCTTCATCACACCCTTCGTCGCTTCCTCTCCTTTATAGAGGAGGGAGCGACGTTCGCTATAGGTCAATAGGCCGTGGAAAGTCCGAAGCTGATGGATCGGCCAAGATCATACTGATTGATGATGATCTCGCCCCCGCCAAACGACTGACGCTCCACATAGTTCTCGTTGAGAAGATTGCCGGCCTTGACGCTTGCCGACACCTCGCGCCCTCCGATTTCGAAGGTTTTACGGTAAACAAGATCAAGGATGATCCCCGGCTCCTGAATGTAATCGGGCTCGCCCGGTCGACCCCGCGCTGAGGATCTCTCGGACACATAGGTGGCGATGAGGGTCGCCTGGGAATTCGCAGCGTCGTCCTCATATCCAAGCTGAAGATTGACCACGTGCTCAGACTGACCCTGAAGGCGGGAGCCGTCGACGATGTAGAGGGTGGCGTCAGCCGGATCTCCGCCCTCGCTGATGGGGTAGACCACGTCGCCAGCCTCAGCTGTCACCTCAGAGTTTGAATAAGTGTAATTCCCCTGAATGAGGAAGCTCTTTCCCTTGAGTAGGGCGCTGTCCGGGAAGGGATCGTCGAAGATGGACTTGAGCTCGATTTCAGCCCCGTAGAGGCGCGCCTCCGGAGCGTTTAGATAACTCTGCTGGATCGTGGCTCCCTGCTCGACGACAACCGACTCGATAGGGTTGGTGATCGTCTTGTAGAAGGCGCCGAGCGTGAAATACTGCTGATCGGCGAAGAAGAACTCGTAACGGCTGTCGACATTGAGCAGCTCGCTGTCCTTGAGGTAGGGATTGCCTACAAACAGCCGGTCGCTGTCCGGGTCGAGATACTGCTGCGGCGCCAGTTCCCGGAACTGGGGACGGGCGATCGTCTGCGACGCCCCGAAGCGGATCTGCTGATCCGGAGCGAAGTTCCAGGTCAGCGTCGCCGCCGGAAGGAGATAATCCTTCTCAATGGCAGGGGGCTGATCCGGCGTCCCCTCCACAGAGAAAAGGTTGCGGGGCGAGACAAACTGCCGTCCCGACTCGGCTCGAAGGCCCAGCGCCGCCCTTACATAAGTGATCGGCTCGAAGTCCGCCTTGATGTAGGCCGATGACACCTCAAGCCCGGCGTCGTATGCGGCTGCGCCGTCCGACGCCGTCGTCTCCCGAATGACAAGGCGGCCCGGATTGATATTGTAGTCAGCGAAGAGGTAGTCGACGCGCGTCTGCTGAACGGCCAGCGGGAGGCCTTCGGCCACAAAGCGGAATGAGCGTGCCTCTGAGGACCGCGTATTGTCCGAATAGTCGAGTCCGCCGGAAATGACCGTATCCTTCGCACCCGCCCGCGGGATGGCGTAGGCAAGGTCGATGCCGAAGTTCTGAACCTTATCCGAGAGCTCGCTGAACGAAAGCCGGTTGGGCGCACGCGAGGTATCGTGAAGATAACGGTCGATGGAATCGTCAAAAAGGTAGCGAATCTGACGCTCGTAGGGCGCGTTTCGCGATGTCTCGGCAAGCGCCGCGCGCCAGCTCAGCGTGAACGGCTCAAAATCATGGCTGCCGCGGAGCTGTGTCGACAGAAGCTCCCGCTCATACCAGGCGGTGCGGTCGTCCCGTACATCCTCACCCGCCAGTTCGTCGAAGCCAAAGCGCACATAGGTCTGCTTGGTCGTGCGGCGGATCCACAGATTGGTCCAGTCGATCGTGTGGCGGCCAAACTCGACGCCCGCTCCGAAGAGACCATCCCAGCCGACCTTGTTGTCTGTCGAGGTGTAGTTGTAGTCAGACTTGGGCGTGATCACGCCTCCATCGATCCGGCCTTCCTGCTGGATCCCGTCCTGCGTCTCCCAGTCATTGGCGTAGCCAAGCACTCCGATGACGCCGATGCTGGCGCCGCCGACATCCCAGCGATACCCGCCGCTGAGGTCCGCACTCCCGTTGGCGGGAATGGAATGATTGACCTGGACAAGATTGGTCTTTGCATTTTCGAAGCTCTGTCCGATGCGCTGCAGCTGCGCAGGTGTGAAATTCGAGCCATTTATGCGCTTGCCGGTAGCAAGCGCCTCGCGCAGCTGCCCCGGCATCTTGCGAACGCCATCGTCGAACCCGAAGCGGTCCGCCTCGCCGCCATTATACGTGTAGCCTGTCTCGAAACTCGTTTCCGAGTTGGCGCTGACGCCGACACCAACCTCGAGGAAGGGGTAATCAGGAAGGTTGAGTGTGGAAAGCTCGATAACCCCTCCGCCGAACTCCCCCGGAAACTCGGCTGAGTAGGACTTCTGGACCATCACCCCCTGAAGGATGCTGCTCGGAAACAGATCCAGCGGAACCACGCGCTGGAGCGGCTCCGGGCTGGGCAGGGGAGACCCGTTGAGGATCGCTGACGAGTATCGCTCGCCAAGTCCGCGGACATAGACGAACTTTCCTTCCGCGATGCTGAGACCCGTAACGCGCGTCAGGGCCTCGGCGGCGTTGGAATCGCCCTGTCGTTCAAGATCGAGATTGCTGAGAAACTGAGCGACCTCAGAGGTCTCCTGGAGTGGCTCAGGGATGTAGGATCCGAGAACCCGGATAACGTCCCCTCCCTCGGAGTCGGTTGCCGATGCTTCGGGCGTATCGGCCTGCGCGGACGCCGCCGGAGCCGGAGGAACCGCTTCCTGAGCAAAGGCCTGACCGCCGGTCAGCGCGGACGTCGCGAGCAGAAGAGCGCTCAGGGAGAAGCTGTAAGCAGTCATGGGCAACACCATCCGGATCCAAGTGTGTAGAAGGGAGTGGGGCGAGCGCCTGTGAGCGCTCGCCCCGGGATCATCAGCAGGAGGTCCCGCCGGTCAGGCCGCAACTCCAGGTCTTGTACCAGCTCACCGCACTGTCGCTGACCGCACCGATCTTGGTCGGCGTTGTCAGGAAGGTGGATCCGGCGTGGTTGACCGGCGCGGTGACCGTCACTGCGTTTTCGTTGGTTCCGTTGATGAAGGTACCCGACAGGCTCGAGGTTCCGGCCGAGGTGTTGTTCGCTCCGGCGTTGAACACCGCCGCCGTCTCGGTGAGGTTGCCATCATCGCGGAAGGGCGAGGTGCAGCTGAAGAAGACCGAGTTGAAGGTCGGAGCTGCGGTGATGGTGTCTGCATCATCGATGTCGAGGCAGGCGCTGGTTCCGGTCTTCACCACGATCGAGTTCCAGAGCTTGATGCCATTGCCCGAGTTGATGACCATCGCATCGGAGGTTGAGGAGCGTCCGATGATTGTCGCATTCGAGATGCGGGGGATGGTGTTCAGCGAGAAACCGCCGGTGACGGGGGTTCGGGTTCCCGCAGAGCTGAACTCAAATCCACGGTCGCCGCCATTGGCGCGCTGAACGATCAGCACGTTCTGGACGGCTCCGCGCCAGCCGGTGTCGACATCAAGACTGTCGTCATCATTGCCGGTCAGGATGATGTTCCGCAGGTTGACCGTACCGCCGAAGACCTCGATCCCGTCGTCGGAGGAGTTATGGACCTGAACGTTTTCGATCGTGGTTCCGTTTCCAACCCCGGCGAGCGTGATGCCGTTGAGCTCGTTATTGGGAAGGATCTCGAAGCCCGAGTGCTGAACCCGCACAAAGCTCAGACGGCCGCTGTTATCCGCCGGCGTATTGCCGCCGTAGAAGGCGTTGGTGCCCTCGACCTGAGCCACGCAGGCGATATTCGGCGGCGTCACCCCGCTAGGGCATCCCGCTGAGGTCGGTGCGCGGCCCAGGATTACGAGACCGCCCCACTGTCCGATCGAGTCGACGGTCGTCGATCCCTCGATGCCCTGCCGGCTGGTGAAGATAATCGGATCGGCGACAGTGCCGACGGCGAAGATCTGCGAGCCACGGTTGACCACGATGTAGTCAAGGCCGCCCGAGCCGAAAATGCGGACGCCCGGGTCGACGGTCAGAATGCCCTGGCTGCCCCCCGCGGCGGGAGAAGAGGGGTCTGCGCCGAGATCGACGCCCACGTTCACGCGGCCGCTGATCGAGTAGATCGTGCCGTCGCGCTTGGGGATCACGAAGTTGCCAGTGATCGTGCTCGGCAGCTGACAATTGCGGAGGCTGGAGACCACGCCGACATTGTTGAAGCCCGAGGGGCAATCAGCCGCAGGGCCGGCGGGCGGCGAGGGCGGCGGGGGCGGCGGGGGGGAAGGCGGGGGCGAGGGAGGAGGGGAAGGAATGAAGACGCCTTCTCCAGGGGAGGCGACGCCGTCGCTCCCGGAGCAGGCTGCGGCGCCGGTGACGGCGAGGCAGGCCAGTAGGGCCGCCCGGACGGCTTGGTTCGATGACATGGGTCTCTCCCTCGGAACATGGTCCGACCAGGAAGGAGACGCCCTTGTGTCAGGTCGCCCTTGCTGGTCCATGGGAGGTCGTTAACGTCTTTTGACGACGCTCTTTTGACAGTTGTATGACAGTTTTGTTTCAGTTGTAGGGAAGACCGGTCAGCCAGAGGATCCAGATTCCGGCTGCGAGAAATGGCCCAAAGGGAAGAGCCGTCTGTGGTTCCCAGCGCGTATTAATCATTGATTTAATGATAAAAAACAGGATACCGGCGAGGGCGGCGATCAGGCAGATGAGGGGCAGGGCGCTCCAGCCCAGCCAGGCGCCGCCCGCGGCGGCAAGCTTGGCGTCTCCCCGGCCGAGCCCCTCGCGACCCCGCAGGTGTCGATAGAGTGTCTCGAGAGAGGCCAGCGCCAGGTATCCTGCGACACCGCCGATGATCCGCGTGATCAGGGAAGGTTCGACGCCGAGCGTGCTCAGTCCCAGCCCGAAAATCACGAGGCCGATGGTCAGCTCGTCCGGAAGAATCATCCGGTCGATGTCGACGAAGGCGGCCCAGGCAAGGCTGAAGGCAAGGATAGCGCCCGCAGGAGCAAGTCCTTGAGGGCCAAGAACGAGCCCGCTCAGGGCGGCGAGCGCGCCGACGCCTATGGCGGCGAGTGCGAGTCCCGGGGGCAGGGCCAGAGACCCTTTCATGTGATTCTCCCCTCGTTTCGACACTCTGGAGCGTGTGCGGGCGTCCTTGTCACCTCCAGTCAGCCGAGACTAGCATTGGCATGCCGCGGACGCAGCGGCGTCTGAGGAGATTCGGCGGTATGCGACTGACGATTTTGGCGGCTGTGGCGGTCGGACTCGCCGGGCTTTTTCCGGCCCATGCGGACAGGTTGACCCTCGACCGGGCGTTTTCCGACCCGCCGCTCTCGGGCCCGGTGGCGAGAGGGGTTCAGACCTCTCCGGATGGCCGCTTCGTGACCTGGATACGTCCTCAGGAAGGCCGTAGTCGGACAACGGATCTCTGGCTCCTCGAGACAGCCTCAGGCCAGTCGCGTCGTCTGATCGACGCAGGGGCTTTGATTGAAGCCGGCCGCGAACTGTCGGAAGAAGAAAAAAGCCGGCGCGAACGACAGGGCGTCCAGACTTCGGGCGTCGTCGACTATCAGTGGGATGAGGAAGGTCGGTTTATTCTCGCGCCGGTTGAGGGCGACTTGTTCCTTTATGAGATGGCGGGGTCAAAGCTTCGTCGTCTCACCGAGACCCCCGCCGACGAGATCGACGCCAAGGTGTCGCCCAGAGGGAGGTTCGTATCCTTCGTCCGGGATGATGATCTGATCATTCTCCCGTCGGGCGGCGGAGCGGAGCGCGCCCTGACCGAGGGCGGAACGAGCGACATCAGCTGGGGAACGGCTGAGTTCATCGCTCAGGAGGAGATGGGGCGCAGCACGGGGTACTGGTGGTCGCCCGATGAAAGCCGCATCGCCGTCACCCGGGTGGATCAAACAGGCGTAGATATCGTTCCGCGTCCGGACGTGAACGCCTCCGGAGCCGTGATCGTCAATCAGCGCTATCCCCGGGTCGGTCGACCCAATGCGCGTGTCGAGCTCCATGTCGTATCCGTCTCAAACGGGGCGAAGGTTCGCGTCGATCTTGGCGCCGACAGCGACGTTTATCTGGCGAGGGTCGCCTGGGCGCGTGATGGGCGTATCCTCTATGTTCAGCGCCAGTCGCGCGACCAGAAGCGCCTCGATCTCCTGGCGGTCGATCCCTCCTCCGGACGATCCCGGGTGATCCTGACGGAGGAAAGTCCGCACTGGGTGGAGATCACCGACGATTTCCGGCCGCTCAAGACGGGCAATTTCCTCTGGTCCTCAGAGCGCAGCGGTCATCGTCATCTTTATCTCTACCGGGCCGATGGCGAGCTCATCCGTCAGGTGACCTTCGGCGACTGGCCGGTCGACGCCGTGATCGGGGTCGACGAGACCTCCAGAACGGTGTTTTTCGGAGCCAGTCGCGACACGCCCATCGAGCGAAGACTTTATTCAGAGAGCTATGGTCGTCCTGCAGGAGTGAAGGATCTGACCCCGGCGGGCGGATGGTGGACCGGCGAAGTGGCGAGTAACGGAAAGGCGTTCGTCGGCTCCTATCAGGACCCTTCGACCCCGCCGCGTACAGGCGTCTACGCCCTCGACGGCCGTCTGATCCGCTGGATCGAGGAAAATCCCCTCGACGCCTCTCACCCCTATTTTCCATTTGTCGGAAGGCATCGTGTTCCCGAGTTCGGGACAATCAAGGCCTCAGACGGCCAGGACATGCACTGGATGATGCGGACCCCGCCCGGCTTCGATCCGAAAAAGAAGTACCCGGTCATCGTCACCGTCTACGGAGGTCCGGCGAGCGCGCTGGTGGCCCGACGGTGGATGTCGCCGACCGATCAGCTCTATCTGGAGGCGGGGTATATTCTCTTCACTCTCGATAATCGCGGAACCCCGAATCGTTCGACGGCGTTCAAGACGGCGATTCACCGGCGAATGGGACTTCCGGAGACGGCCGATCAGGTCCTCGGTGCGCGCTTCCTCGCCGGGCTGCCCTATGTCGACGCCTCTCGCATCGGCGCCACGGGCTGGTCGAACGGAGGGTTCATGACCCTTCTCATGCTGACCGAGCCCAGCTCTCCCTATGCGGCGGGCGTCGCTGGAGCGCCTCCGACGGATTTTCGTCTCTATGATACCCATTACACCGAACGCTTCATGGAGACAGATGCGAACAATCACGACAACTACGAAGCTTCCGACGTCGTCAACCGGATCAGCGCACTGCGCCCGGGCGCTCTCATGCTTATTCACGGCATGGCGGACGACAATGTGACCTTCGACAACTCGACGCGTCTGATGGCGGCGCTTCAGGCGCGTGGAACGGCTTTTGAGACCATGCTCTATCCGGGCCTGCGTCATCGGGCAGGCTGGACTCAGGCGCATCTGCGGCATCGCATGGAGGCGACGCTTGATTTCTTCAACCGCAAGCTGAAGCCGGAGGCGGCCCCGTGAACTCACACTCCCTCATCGCAATCGGCCTCCTCAGCTTTCTCTCGGCGTGCGCAACTCCTCCGCCAGAGCAGCCGCCGGAGAGGTCGTCGTCCGCTGAGTTGTCCGCGAACGTCTCGAGCGACCGATGCCCGGTGCGCGCCTTGATGTCCGAGGTCGATCCGGCCCGACTGCGTTCGGACATCTCGACCATGGTCTCCTTTGGGACCCGACACACCCTGTCGGACGCCGTCTCGCCGACGAGAGGTATCGGCGCAGCGCGCCGGTGGGTCGAAAGCGAGTTCAGGCGCATGTCGCAGGGCTGCGGCCAGTGTCTGGAAATCGCCACCCCTTCGGACGACGTACGGGCGCCACGGAACCCCGAAGGCGTTCCGGTGGTCAATGTGCTGGCCATTCAGAAGGGACGGCGTGATCCGGGTCGGGTGATCATCATCTCGGGTCACCTGGACAGTCGGGTCAGCGATGTCATGGATGCGACCTCCGACGCTCCCGGCGCGAACGATGACGCCTCGGGGACAGCTGCTGTCATCGAAGCGGCCCGCATTCTCTCGCGAAGAACCTTCGACGCTACGCTGGTCTACGCCGCCCTCAGCGGCGAGGAGCAGGGCCTTCTGGGGGGTAAAATACTCGCCGATTACGCAAAGCGCAGAGGCTGGAAGGTCGAAGCCGTTCTGAACAATGATATCATCGGCAACACCGGGGGAAGCTCCGGTGAACGGGTCGACGGGCGCGTCCGGGTCTTCACCGAGGGCGTGCGCAGCCTCGAGACGCAGGCCATGGCGGATGCCAGAACCTCAAATGGCGGGGAAGTGGACAGCCCGTCCCGAAACCTCGCTCGCTTCATCGATGGTGTCGCCAACGACTGTCTTGAATCTTTCGATGTCATGATGATTTACCGCCGTGATCGCTTCGGTCGCGGCGGCGATCAGGTGCGGATGCTTGAGGCGGGCTTCCCGTCCGTACGAGTGACGGAAGGCGCAGAGAACTACACACGCCAGCACCAGGATCTTCGCGTCGAGAACGGCATCGCCTATGGCGACACGCTCGAAGGCGTCGACTTTCCCTATCTTGCGAGGGTCGTCTCGCTGAATGTGGCCTCGCTCGCTAGTCTCGCCTCCGCGCCGCCGCCTCCGACAGAGGTTCGCATCGAAGGGGCGGTATCTCCCGATACGGTTGTCAGCTGGTCCAAGGTTGAAGGTGCAACGGGCTATCGGATCTGGCGGCGTCCGACGACCGAGCCGGTCTGGACTTTGAGCGTTGAGACGGGTCCGGATGCAACCTCCCTGCGTTTGCCGGGCGTCATCATTGACGACTGGTTCTTCGGCGTGGCTGCGCTGGGGCCGGATGGATTGTCATCACCGGTTCAGTTCGCTGGTCCTGTCGGGGCGTTCTTTCCTCCGCCGACAGACTGAACAGGTCCGCTTGACCAGGCCCGATAAGGGCGCCGGCGCGACGCGTGGCCCGTCAGTCAGAACACGCATTCCGAATGGTCTCCCACGCCTCCTGAGACAATGAGGATGCGAACCCCTTGTCTCCCACAGCTCGGGCTCGTTCGATCCTTTTATCGGTGTCGGGGTGAGAGCTCAGCCATTCCGGCAGATCGATCTCGCCGGGACCCGCCGTCTCTTGTCCGGCGCTCCATGTCTGCATGCGCTCGAAGGCCTCGGCCAGAGCGGTGGGATTGATCTTCGAGGCTTCCAGGAGACGCAGCGCATCCTCGTCCGCTCGGGCCTCCTGAGCTCGGGTGTATTGCAGGCTGGTCGCCTGCCCGGCCAGCAGGATGATCTGCTGGCCCAGTCCTGATCCCCCAGTGACCAGGTCCAGCAGGAGACCGAGGCCCGCGGACCGGTAAAGGCCCGTGAGGGCGTCCCTGTTGCGGACATGGGCGATTTCGTGAGCCATCACAGCCGCAAACTGGTCAGGATGATCTAGCGTCTCGATGAGGCCTCGCGTGGCCATCACATAGCCGCCGGGAAGCGCCATGGCGTTGGGAACAGGCGTGTCCGCAAAATGGAAGGAAAGTTCGAAGGGTTCAAACTGGCTATTGTAGAGACGATCGAGAACAGGCCTTGCCGCCTGCTCCGCCGCCTGCGCCCGGGGACCTTCACAACGCGGATAGATGAGAGCGAGCTGTCCGGACACGTTGGCCCCCAAAGTCGTCTCCGCCGATGGCGGAGTGATCAGGGTCAGGGGTCTAGCCGCAAGAGGCACGCCGATAAACAGGACCGCGCCGATCGCCGCTGCGCCTGCGGTGAGGGCTGCGATGAGGGCGAGCTGATCGCGGTTCCGCCCGCCGGAAGAGAAGACCTTGGGCGCAGCCCGAAAGAGCTGGTCGCTGAGGGAGTTGGAAAGTCTCAGTCGAGAGTCGGGATCGGCTGATGACCGCAGTCTCAATCCGTTGCCGCGATCAAGAACCTCGAGCGTGGAGTAAGGCCACTCTCGGACGTCTTCGCCGGGAGCGTGTATGATGAGCGCATCTCCGGAGACCTCGACGTCGACGGCTCGCGCGCCGGCTGAGCGTCCGTCAAAGAGAAGAGCATCATCTCCCCCCGACATCAGAAGGCGCCTCCCAGATCAAGGGCATCCGCCATACCTTCGCCGCTGGAAGGCCCTTTCGATGTGGCCTGGGCGATTTTTGCGTAATCAAGGGCGCCCTCAGTGCGAAGGCGCATCGCGGACTTTCGCCAGACCCGCATCTGCGCGGCCATTCCACCAAAGCCGAGGGTCAGGATAACAAGAGCGATGTTTCCAAAGATGAGGCTCAGCTGGTCCTTTGCGCTCATGGTGGAGGAGAGCTTGAGATCTCCCAGGGTGAGACACCTCGCTACGCGTCGCTGCATGACCGCTTCATGCCAGGCCCCCAGAAGAAGGGCTGGCGGGAGAGAAAGGAAGAGCACGAGATAGATGATGCCGATGAACCCTGCCGGGTCGGTTGAAGACGCCATATCGCCTCCAGCGGCTCCGGTGATGCCGAGAGCGACCAGAGGGATCAGGGACCCGAACCACGACAGGGCGAAACTCGTCCAGACAGGATCGCTGCTCGAACGTCGGCTTTCGTCCCAGACGAAGGGCGTGTCTCCAAAACTCGCTTCGCTCCACATCCTCCTGGCGAGACGCAGGCGCATCACGGGAGCATACCATCCAAGTGTGATGAAGGTGAGGAACAGATAGCCCAGCGTGGCCGTGCCGTAACCCAGAGGAGAGCCGGACTGAGAGAAGCGCACCCCTCGCCAGAGTGTTCTCGACAGCTGGTATCTCCGGGCAAGATAAACTGCGGTTCCTATGAGAAGAAACAGGCCGATATAGATCAGAAGCACAATTGCGATCAGGAGCGGAGGAGAGCCCACGAGCAGCTGAACGGCAAGAAGTGCGACGGCAAGGGGAAGGCTGACCGTGACGATTCCGATCAGGAAGCCGATGAAAAGCTCGGAACCTTTGCCAGTATATTCCAGAGGCTCGCCGTCCACGAGGGTGTCGGCCCACAGTCTACGCCGCATCTGCGTGCGTCCCCAGAAACGAAACAGGGTCAGCGTCGGAATGGAAAGGAGGGCGGTATAAAAGCCCATCCAGACAAAAGATCCGATCCGGGATCGCTGGTCCACGTTTATGGAGTTCTCAGCGCTCATTGTTCTATCCCCCGTCCCAATTCGCTCACGAGAAGCCGATACCAAGCCTAGAGGCGTCCGTGTTCACCAGTCAACGGGCGTCGGCTGGCTGATCATTGGCCACATAGAAGCAGAAGTCTCGATCAGACGCTCGGGTAAGTCTCTCACAAAGGGAGATGTCGTTTCTCAATCAATCTGGGAGCTCGGGAGAGCTCTGCGGGGGCAAAGCTGGGTCATCCTGTTTTTCGGGCGCCGAAAACGATCGTCTCTGAACGTTCGGACTTCATAGTCCTGGAGCCTACGGCAGTCGTTCATAGACCTGCGGTGCTGCGGTCTGCACATCAACAGGTGGTCGCTTCCACGGCTCAATCCAAGCGGTCAGGCGTGTCGCCCCAGCGCGAGGGAAATCTCCCGGTGCCGCGCGCGCGTGATGGCGTAGGAGGAAAACACGACCATGGAGAGGATCGCCACCAGCGACGGCAGAGGGCCCCAGATCAGGACAAGCTGGGACTGCACGGTTTCAGGTATGACGGTCACATCTTCCGCGCTTACCGTCCTTGGGAAACTGATGAGGTCCAGTGCGAAGCCGGCGATCATGACGCCAATGCTGCGTCCGGCGTTGTTCGCCAGGCCAAGTCCTGCGAAGTAAAGGCCCTCCCGGCGTTGATGAAAGAGCATTTCATGTTCATCAGCCGCATCCGCCATCATTGAGGGATAAACGACGGAAATGAACCCGACCCCAAGGCCTGCGGTGAACGAGTTGATCTGCATGGGTAAGATGGCGTCGTCGCCCAGGGGGACGTAGAGCCCAGCAAGCTTGAGCCCCTGCAGAACAAGCCAGTTCGCGATCAGAAGTCCGAAGCCGATGAGAACGATATGTTTCTTCTCTAATCGTCTCTGGAATACGGGCGCGGAAACACCCCCGAGGAGAGTGCCGAGAAGGAACGCGTAAGTGACAAACTGAATCGTTTCGCTTCTCATCCTCCAGACGAAAAGGAATGAGTGGCTGTTGAGGCTCGCATTGACCCCCAGGGAGCCATAGAAAAGGACTGCTGCAACAAACAGAAATCGGAAGGATCGATTTCGGAAGATCTCGACAACGCCCTCAGGAAGCCGCTTCCACATCGGGGCTGGACTTTGCGCCGGTTGGGGAAGGGCGGCGGCGAACCTGTAGATGCCGAGGCAGCACAAGGTCATGCTTGTGAACAGAAAAGCCGCAACCGACCATCCGAACCCGGGATAGCTCTCGGCCTTGAGGAGGCCCCCTTCGGCGAAGTAGAACGAATAACCGACTGCGGTGATCATCACCGTGACCCCAAGCCCTGTGATGACGCGGTACATCACCAGTCCGGTTCGCGCCGAGTAGTCTGTCTCCAGCTCTGCGCCGAGGGTCAGGAACGGAACGTTGAACAGGGACATGGCGCCGCGGGCGGCGATCGCCATACATGTCAGCCATGAGAACAGCGCAAATCCTTGGAGGCCTGGAGGCGGCGAGAACAGCAGACCCATGAAGACGGCCACCAGCGGGGTTGCGATCAGCATGGGGGGCAGGCGTCGACCCAGGCGGGTCTTGAGGTTGTCAGACCAGGACCCGATGAAAGGGTCGACGAGCGCATCAAACAGAAGACCTATGGCGAGCGCGAGGCCCACCAGAGACGCGGATAATCCTAGAACCGCCGTATAGAAAAAGAAGGCGAACCCGATGGCGGTGTCGAAGCCGCCATTCTGGACGGCGCCGCCGAGACCGTAGGCCAGCTTGACTGTGATTGGAGGCCTGCGTCTTGCTCCGGACAGGGCGCCAGCATCGTTGCTCGCGTCAGTGGACATGACGTGGCCTTTCCATCTCAAAGTCTGAACTGGCGGAAGTCGACCTGGCCGCGCCATTTCGGTCACTCCAGGCGGCGGCATGGCGGATCTCGATCCGACTGGAGGCGCCCGCGGACAGGACGGTCTGCATCACGCGGCCTCCAGAAACGTTCGCACCGCCGAGAGGTACTCCGAAAACCTCTCGCGGCGGATATTGTGACCGGCCCCATGGATCCGGATGCACCGGATAAGCGGATTGAGGCTTCCCAGTTCCTGCACGGCCTCGTCCGGAACAAGGCTGCCCCTTGCCGGTTCGCCATGGATCAGAAGGGAGGGGGCTGAAACCCGGGAGAGCGCCTCCTGCCAGGGCTGTGACCAGGCCGGGTAGGCCTCTGGGTCGAACTGCCGCTTGGCTGCGGCCCACGCAGGAAAATCCTCATCGTGCCAATCGGGCGTTTGAGTCTTTCCGATGGCCATGATCTGCTCATCGGACAGCTCCCGGAACGTCGCCGTTCGCTCTCTCAGCATGTCCACGCGCTTTCGCCGCTCAGCCGGGTCGGCAGGAGGGACAAGCGGCGGGTCCTCAAGGATAAGTCGGCTGACCAGATCGGGGATCTCTCCGGCGCACCTCGCGGCGGCGCGGGCTCCGACCGAGTGACCAATGATCGTCACCGCCTGGAGGTCGAGCGCCGTCACGGCCTGCGCCAGATCATCGCCGGGATCGTGCATGACGTCCGCTGGTATGCGCGAGCTGTCCCCGTGTCCCCGCGCATCGAGCATCACGATATCAAACTGATCGGACAGAGCCGCCGTAAGTCTCGCCCAGCACAATCCGTTATCGGTCAGTCCGTGCGCCAGAACAAGCGGCGGTCCCTTCGTTCCGGTGCGGCGATAGGCCAGGTAACCGTCCGACACCTCGACACGTCCCGATCTCCAATCCGTCATCACCTTAAGCTCCGAAGGCCGGGCTGGGCTGGTCACCAGGCATAGGCTTCCGGGGACGGGCCGCACGGGGGGAAGATGGCGTCGAGCTGCACAAGGAGGTCCGGGTCGAGGCGTATCTCCGGCGCTTGCAGCACGCTGATGAGCTGGTCTTTCGTCCCCGGTCCGATGATGGCGGAGGTCAGCCCCTCCTGCGAGAGAAGCCAGCTCAGGGCGACGAGGCCTGGGGCGAGACAGGCCTCACTGCAGAGACGTTCGAACAGATCGAGGGCGTTCTGGTGAGCTCGGGCCGCTGTCCTTGCGCTTTCCGATGACCGTCGTCCGGCGGCGCCTCCGGCGCGTCCCGCCAGCAGCCCGCCTGCGAGAGGCGACCATGCGATGAGGCCTATCCCGTACTCACGGCAGGCAGGCAGGACCTCAAGCTCTGTGCGCCGCTCGAGGAGATTATAGAGCCCCTGCTCCGAGACGAGACCCAGCGAGTGGCGGGCCCCCGCCCGTTCGTTCATCTGAGCCAGCTTCCAGCCTGGAAAATTGCTGGATCCGACATAGGTGATCTTTCCCTGGCTGATCAGACGGTCCATCGCCTGCCAGATCTCCTCCGGCGGGGCCAGTCGGTCGATGTGATGCATCTGATAGAGGTCGATATGGTCGACACCCAGACGGCGCAGGCTCGCCTCGCACGCGGTCTGGATATGTCTCGCGGATAGGCCCCGATCATTGATGTCCGGAGACATCGGTTCATAGACTTTGGTCGCCAGAACAATTCCATCTCGACGGCTGGGCGATTCCCTGAACCACCTTCCGATGATCTCTTCAGAGGCCCCGACCCCCTTGTCTCCGCCGTACTGATTGGCCGTATCGAAAAAATTGATCCCAAGCTCGAGCGCTGCAGACATGATCTGTCGGGACTCGTCTTCGGACGTTCGGGGGCCGAAGTTCATCGTTCCAAGGCATAGCGCGCTGACCTTGAGAGCAGACTTTCCCAGCTGACGATAAATCATGTCGCGACCTCAGGCTGGAGCGTCAGGGGGCGCGCAGAGTGACGCCGGTTGCCAGGGTTTCGCTGGAGTCCGCCACGCAGAGCCTTGCGAGCCTCTGAGCGCGTTCCGAGAGCGTCTTGAAGTCCCGGTAGCTGATGCCCGGAACAATCGGCTCCCGGAACCATGGTGCGTAAAACTCGAGATTAGGGATGGAGCGGACGTCATCGGAAATGTTGGGCGTGCCGCCATGCCATGCGCGCACATCCCGGATCATGACGGCCCCGGCAGGCGCGGGGCACACTGTGCTCAAGCGCATCCACTCCGGCTCCTCGGCCAGGGTGGGGATAGGCGTGCGGGAGTTCTGAGTGCCGGGTATTTGTCGCGTCGGGCCGTTCAGGCGGGTGACGTCCTGCGGCAGGAAGTTGACCGCGATATACGGACAGGGAAGGTCGCGAATGGAGATCTGTCCGCGCGGATCATAAAAGGAGCTGAACCGCGTCGTCTCATCCGCCCAGTCCCGGATGTCTGAGTGCAGGGGCTGATATCCGGTCGCCCCGGGAAGACAGAAGTCGCCGCTAGCGGCTCTCAGTACGAAGTCCTGGGAGCCGAAGATCGCGGACACGACATCCGTAACGGTCTCGAGCTCGAGCAGCATGCGCCATTCGGGCCGATGCAGCTGGCTTCTCGTCAGGCTGGATCCGCCGAAGGAGTAACGATGAGATCCCCGATTGCCTTTCCTGTCCTCATCCAGGCTGAGGATCTCGCCGATCACCTCATCGCACCCTCGCTTGAGGATCTCCGTCTGCTCATCATTGAGGACGTCGGCGATGACCACAAAGCCGTCTCGACGAAAAAGGTCGACAGCGTGTCGGATGTCGGACGGAGCGAGGACATCGAGACCTCGGATGCCGTTGTGGGACTCCAGATGCGCCCGCAGGGCCTGAACCTCAGGATTTGTTCTCCAATCCATCACGCTGACCCCTTCCTCCTGCCCGGACGCATAAGCGCCAACTTTCTGACGAGGACTGTTTCACGCTATTCAATCAAGCGTCAATAGAGACGCAAAAGAGGTCCGTTTCGCCTGATAAAGGGCGCCTCGGCAGATGGTCCGGATGCGTCGATGTAGGGTTTGCCTGGCCCGCAGTCGTCGCTCAGTCCGATGAACGGATCCCTGCCGCAGGCGTCTGGAGAGGCGGCGCGTTGCGACAGGTTGGAAGAGCGCCTGCCTGCGGCGGCGACCGTGATGTCTGTCGTGAGGTAAGGGCGGTCAAAGGGTCTCCAGCCGTTCGCCGATCGCCCGCAGCGCTTCAGGGAGGAGCTCGATCCAGTCCCGGAATTGCGGGCTGAACTGATAGGCGAGGGCCCCGGCTCCGATCATGACGATCAGGGTGATGACGCTGTCGGAGAGGCCTCCGGCGAGACGATAGCCGCTGGCGGCGGCGTAGGCGGCTCGGCGGAGATAGGCGAGAGGTGTCGATACGGCGCCGTAGACGATCAGCGCGATGACGACAGCGAGCCAGATCGGAACGTCCGCCGGCGGCGACCAGCCGAGGACGGAGCCTGCATTGATCAGGGCGAACACGGCGATGAGGAGCGCGATCAGGAGGGCGGCGCTGATCAGGCTGAGGACAAAGCCGGCAAGGCCGGACAGAATGCGTGTCAGATAGCCGACAGGGGCTGGGGGCGAGACCAGCGGCGGACCTGAGTCCCAGTGGGTCCATGCGTGACGACGGCGATATCGTCTCTGCGCGCGTCTCTGGGCCCGCATGGAGCGCCGCCAGCTGCGCGACATGTTTTCGGCCATGGAGCGATACTCGCGCTGAGTCTGCTCGATGATCTTCTGAGTATTGAACGCCTCCCCATAAGCCGCCGCCCATTCCGCGCTCGTCTGCGCCGACGGTATGATGAACATGGCGATGAGATAGATCAGGAACGCCCATCCGCCGGTGACGAAACCGAGGATGACCGCGGCCAGTCGGACGATGACGACATCGATGTCCAGATAGGCGCTGAGGCCTGTGCAGATGCCGGCGATCCAGGCCTGATCCTGAATTCTGTAGAGGCGCTTGAGCGGCGGATCGGTCGCCTCCGGGTTCTCCGGCTGGCTGCCCGGCTCTCCCATAACGGGTCCCATCTCTTCGAGAACCTGCGTCATCTCCGGTCCTGTTACGACGCTCTTGTGAGAAGACAGATGGGTCGAGGACTTCTCCGCGATCGCCTGTTCGAGGTCGCGCAGGATCTCGGCTTTGTCCGGATTGGCGACCAGAGCCGCCTCCGCGCGGTCGAGATAGGTGCGCAGAGCCTCGTAGGCAGGCTCTTCAAGAGAGTAGGAGTTGCCGTTCAGATTGACGGTGACGACGCGTTCCATGACTAGCGCCCCAGCTGTTCAAGAGTGGTTGTCAGCAGGCGCCAGTAGACGCCCAGGTCTTCGAGCCGCGCGCGGCCTTTTTCGGTCAGAGAGTAGTATTTGCGAGGCGGCCCGGCGTCGGATTCCACCCACTCGTACTGAACGACCTCATCGCGCCTCATCCGTGAGAGGAGGGGATAAAGAGTGCCCTCCTGAGTCGCGAACGGCGTCCGCCCGAGCCGGGTCAGGATATCGGCTGCATAGACCCGATTGGCCCCGATCAGGGACAGCAGGGCGAATTCGAGAAGCCCTTTACGAATACCTGAAAATTGCTCGTCATGAATCATCGAAGATACCTTTACTGAAAAAGGTACCATTATCAGGAATTGCGTCAACCCTCCTTTTGGGGTGATGGCGGCGCTGCCGGTCTCAGGATGACTGCAACTGTCCGCTTCGCTTGAAGGCAAGCGGGCGGTTGGGGGGGGCGAGGCGGGTCGTGCCCGGCGCAATCGGCTTTCAGGTCCGCTAAAGGGCGGTCTCTTGACCTGCGGGGGAGAGCCGGCACGGGCGCTTCGTGAGGAGGGCCGTCACAGATCGGGGGCGCGCTGTCCGATAACGATGTCTGAGGACCCGCCTGTTCAGGACCGCGCGTCGCCTTTATTCGTCCTTCGAGGCTTCCCAAGCGTCGGCTTCGAGGGAGGCCTGATCGACCTGCTCTTTCGTAAAGGAGCCATTTTCAAGCAGGCTTTCGAGATAATCGAACGCGTCCATATCTCCCGCGCGCCCGGCAACGAGGAACCATTTGGCGGACTGCACCGGATCCCGCGGCACGCCGACGCCCTGAAGGTAGAGCGTCCCGAGAGCGACCTGGGCGCTGGTTGAGTCCTGCTCAGCGGCGATGCGGAAGAGACGGGCCGCCTCCCGCTCGTCCTTTGGAACGCCGTTCCCTTCCAGGTACATCGAGCCGAGATTCTCATGGGCCGTAACCTGACCGTGGTCCGCAGCGAGACGAAACCAGCGAGCCGCTTCGGTCGGATCTTCGGTAACCCCATCGCCGCTGAAGTACATGACGCCAAGAAGGTTCTCTGCGTCGGCGTTCTTTTTTCGGGCCGACTGACGGAGCCATTTCAGGGCGTTCTCAGAGTTCTTCTCAACCCCGTCGCCCTCAAAATACATCATGCCCAGATAATACTGCGCTTCCACATGTCCGCTGCGGGCGGCCTTTTCGAAAAAGCCGAAGGCGAGCTTTGACCGGAGACTGGTAAAGGCCTGCAGGCCCTTTTCGAAGTCAGACCCCGTATAGACAGGTTCGCTGTTCCGGATGCTTCTCGATACGGAGAGAAAATCCTCGACATCCTTCGGGGCCTGAGCGAACGCGGTCTGAGCCGGGTGCGAGAGAGCAAGCGCTCCGATCAGGACGATACGCGCGGTCTTTATCATGTCCTCTCCTGAGCAAGCCGTTGACGTCGCATGGTCACGAGCGCGGATTTGTCCATGAGCAGGATCCGATCCCCACTCGTTTGGCAAGTCGCGCCGGTCACGGGCCTGCGCGTTGGATAGAGGTCAGGGCAGGTGAAAAATGTCAGGTTCTCTTGACAAATGTCAGGATAACCTGACATTTGGACAAATATGAGCGACGACCTGTTCCAGGCGGGAGGCGTTTCGGGCGCGTATGAGGAACCGACTAAGGGTCTTGAGAGCGGAACGCGGCTGGAGCCAGGCGGAACTGGCCGGACGCATCCGGGTGTCCCGACAGGCCGTGAACGCGATCGAGACCGGCAAACACGATCCCTCCTTATCCCTCGCATTCCGCATCGCAGAGGAATTCGGCCTGTCCGTCGAGCAGGTGTTTCAACCGGAGACGACCCATGACTGACATCGCGGCACGGAACAACACAGCCTCTCTCAGCGGCGAAGAACGCCTGCGGGCCCGCCGGAGGGTCGTCCTCGCGAGCGCCGTGATCCTGAGTTTGATCGGGTCCGTCATGGGGTTTGTGACCGGCTTTATCGGACCCGGGAGCATGCCGGCCTGGCTGGCGATCGCTTCAAGCGTCGCCTCCGTGATCATCGTTTTCTCTGGAAGCTGGATCTACTTCGGGAACACGGACGAACTGGAGCTGCAGGACAATCTTGTCTCAGCCGCCGGCGGCTTTGCCGCCTACGTGCTGGGATATCCGATCTGGACCATGCTCGCGATCACCGGTGTGGCTCCTCGTGTTGACCACACCCTGCTCTTTCTAGGGATGATGATGGTCGCAGGGCTCGTCTACCTCATGCGTAAGATCTCTCACGCCTGACGCGTGATATCCTGAACAGGAGGACGATCATGAACCGTCAACTTGCCGCGTACATCTGCGCTCTTTGTCTCGCGGCCTTATGCGGGGGAGGTGCGTTCGCCCAGAGCCCGGCTCAGAAGCGCGACGCGGATCCGGTGCTCTATGTCGTCCGAGACAGCGACACCACGATCTATCTCTTCGGAACAGCGCATCTTCTTCCTGCCGACCTCGACTGGTTCAATGACGAGGTGAAGAGAGCGTTCGACGACAGCGAGGAACTCTACCTCGAAATCATCCTGCCGGGGGATCCGTCCGAGCTGGCGCCGCTGATGTCGAGGCTCGCCATCGACCCGAATGGCCGTAAGCTCTCTGCCGGGCTCGATAACCGGCAGCGGAGGATCGTCTCCGCAGGTCTGAGAAAACTAGGCATAAGGCTGGAGGAGATCGATCTGTTCGAACCATGGGCTGTGGGCATGCAGATCGCATCGCTGCTCGCTGTGTCTGCGGGCCTTGATCCGGCCAGCGGCGCCGAGACAGTCCTCGAAGCCGAGGCCAAAGGACAGGGAAAGACAGTCCGGGCGTTCGAGACAGCCGAGGAGCAGATGACAATGCTCGACCGCCTGCCGACGGACGAGCAGATCCTCTCCCTCGTTGAGACCCTCCGCGATGTCGATCAGTCGAAGAAGGATCTCTCCGACCTCATTGAAAGCTG
>JAGWYJ010000008.1 GCA_018969425.1 Alphaproteobacteria bacterium
ATACTGACATCCAGATCGCCATGGAGAGCGAGCGCAAGCGTCCGGGGGATGGGTGTGGCGCTCATCACCAGCATGTGAGGAGAACCACCTTTTCCGGACAGGCGCACACGGTCCGCAACACCAAAACGATGCTGCTCATCGATAATGACAAGACCGAGGCCCGGGAGATCGACGTCCGACTGGAAAAGCGCCTGAGTTCCCGACAGCAGCTGAAGATCGCCTGACCTTACACGACGAAGCAGGTCCTCCCGAGCCGCTCCGCGGTCGCGTCCTGTGAAAGCGGCGCAGCGAAATCCGGCGGGTGCGAGAATTCTGGCGTAGGCCTCAGCCTGCTGTCTCGCGAGAACCTCCGTGGGTGACATCACAACCGTCAGATATCCCGCCGCAGCGGCCTGGGAGGCTGCAAGAGCCGCGATCAGGGTCTTGCCAGAGCCGACATCGCCCTGAATCAGGCGGCGCATGGGCGCAAGGGAAGCCAGATCTGCGCTGACATCGGCGAAGGCGGCGGTCTGAGCCCGGGTCGGCCGATAGGGAAGGGCTTCGATTATCAGACGCTCCACGCCCACAGCCCGAGGCAGAAACGGGGCCGGACGCCTTATTCGTCCCAGCCGCGCACGGGCGATCGCGATTTCACGCGCCAGAGCTTCATCATAAGCGAGCCGTTCACGGGACAGGGCCCGCAAGGGCGGGTCGAAGGTTGCGGGCTGGTGAAGATTGGACAGGGCCTCCACAAAACCGGGCCAACCCCGCTCGCGACGCAGATGAGGATCGATCCATTCCTCCATCGGTTGGAGGCGGGTTAGGGCCGCTGCGACGAAACGGCTCACCATTCTCGAGGTCACGCCGGCAGTCAGCGGATAGATCGACTCAATCTCGGGGAGGTGTCCCGACCCGTCGACGGGCGCAACATGGTCGGGATGAAGGATCTGCCGGCTCCCCTCATGCTCCTGCAGGAGGCCTGAGACCAGGATTTCGGAGCCGGGACGGAAGGTCTTCTGCAGCCACTGGAGCTGAGCCCGAAAATAAACCAGATCCAGCTCATCCTGAGCATCGCTTACCCGTACCCGACTGGGCCATTTGCCCCTGGACGGTTTGACCTCATCGACGATCACGCGGAGCGTCACCACCTCCCCGAGAGGCGCGTCGGCGATCGAGGATCTCAACCTGCGGTCAATCCAGCCGGTGGGGAGATGCAGCAAGAGATCAAGAACCCGCTCTCCTCCGAGCAAACGGACGAGAAGGGGGCGGATTTTCGGTCCCACTCCCGGGAGGCTCGAAATATCGGCATAGAATGGATAAAGGACCGGATCGCGCATGGGTGAAATCGAGTCTAAAGCAGATTCACCCGGCCCGGCCAGCCGCTTTCGCCGAGGAGACCCAGATGATCGAACAGGTTCGCAAGAAGCTTCGCTTCCGCGCCGGTCACAGAGGCTTTCGTGAGATGGATCTCTTCATGGAGGCGTTCGCAGCCTCCTATCTTGATCGTTTCGGAGAAGCGGAGCTCAAGGAATTTGAGCAGGTGCTCGATATTCCGGATCAGGATGTCTATTCATGGATTACCGGACAGGCCGCGCCCCCTGAATCGGCGCGAACCAGGGTCCTCGACCTTGTGCTCACCTTCCGCTATCCCGCGTCCCAGTCCGATCCGAAGCCGGAACAGGGCTGAGCGGACGGGACCTGTCCGACGCCCGATCCGGGCGGGATCTGACCGAATGAGACCTGCGCACGATGAGAGTCTGGGACCATATCGCCAGCCTGCGCCGACCCGCCCAGGCGTGGGAGGCCCCGTTCATCGCCGACGTGCGCCTGCTGACGGAGGCGGCGGCGCGCCGTCCAGGCTGGTCGCTCTATCTCGCTCGTGACGATCGCCGGGCGCTGATGGCGGCCTCGGCAGCGAGGTTCTTTCGGCCCGATCTCGATGTTCTCCTGCTTCCGGCCTGGGACAATCTTCCCTACGACCGGACGTCTCCGTCGCCGGGGGCGGCGGCCCTGCGCTGCGCCGCCCTCGCGAGAATGGCCGGCTCGGGCGGCACGCGCTCGCGTCTCGTCATCGCGACTGCGGCGAGCGCTATCCAGCGCGCGCCGCCGCGCGATCACATGGCCCGCGCGTCTCTTGTCGCCCGCGTCGGCGACCCGGCGCCCTTTGAACGGATCAGCGCCTATCTGCAGGCGAACGGTTATGCGCGCGCCGCGACCGTCCGGGAGCCGGGGGAATACTCAATACGCGGCGGCATCGTCGACATCTTTGCTGCGGGCGCCGCTGAGCCGGTGAGGCTCGACCTTTTCGGAGATACGCTCGAAACAGTCCGCTCCTTCGACCCTGAGACCCAGCGTTCCCAGTCCGAGCTCAGAGAAATTGTTCTCGCGCCTGTCAGCGAGATTGATTTTTCTGACGCCGCACTCAGTCGACTGAGGGTGAACTTTCTGTCGGCCTTTGGGCCGCCCGGAGGGGACCCGACCTATGAGGCGGCCCGGGAGCGAATTCGCAGACCCGGTCTCGAACACTGGCTGCCGCTGTTTCACGACAGCATGGAGACCCTGTTTGACTATGTCGGACCGGACGCCCTGATCGGGCTTGAAGAGGGTCTCGGTGAGGCGGTCGACGAGGCGCTGGCGCAGGTTCATGATTATCACGACGCCCGACGGTCGGCGATCGCGCACGGACAGATCTCCCACGTTCTGCCCCCTGAACGCCTCTATCTGACCTCCGCAGAACTCGAAGATGTGTTTCGGTCACGCGCAACTGTACGTTTCAGCGGCGCGACCGCCCCGCCAAAAGCGGAAGGGGTGATCGGGCGGGCCTCGCCGGGCCGAACCTTCCTGAAGGAGCGGGCCGATCCCTCGATAAATCTCTTTGATGCGCTCAACGCTCACATTGCGGAGAGGCGTGCGCGCGGACGAAAGGTGGTTATCGCAGCGTGGAGCCTCGGATCCGCAAGCCGGCTGGTCAGTTTTCTTGAGGATCACGGCGCATCGCAGGTATCGATCGTCTCATGTCTGGCGGAGGCCCGTCCTGAGGGTGTCTCCGTCGCCGAGATCGGGGTTGAAAGCGGCTTTGAGGACGATGACCTCGTTCTCATCTCTGAACAGGACATTCTTGGCGATAAACTCGCCCGTCCGCGACGGCGCCGAAGTTCGGCAGCAGTTATCGCCGAGGCCGCCGCGCTTTCAGCAGGAGATCTGGTTGTTCATGTTGAACATGGGGTTGGCCGGTATGAGGGCCTTCGGACCGTCAACGTCAATGATGCGCCTCACGACTGTCTTGAACTCGTCTATGCGGGCGGCGACCGGATCCTGCTGCCGGTCGAAAACGTCGAACTGATCACGCGCTACGGTTCCGAAGGAGGCGAGGGGCTGCTCGACCGGCTTGGCGGCGGCGGATGGCAGACCCGCAAGGAGCGGGCAAGACGCAAGATACTCGACATGGCCGGCGAGCTCATAAGGCTCGCCGCTGCGCGCGAGCTGAAGGAAGCGCCCCGGACAGACGGCGCCGACGGCGTTTTCCGCGAGTTCTGCGCACGCTTCCCCTACGAAGAGACAGATGATCAGCTGTCGGCGATTGAGGATGTGATCTCCGATCTGACATCCGGTCGCCCGATGGACCGGCTGATCTGCGGAGATGTCGGATTCGGGAAGACCGAAGTGGCGCTTAGGGCCGCCTTCCTGACCGCTATGTCAGGCCTTCAGGTCGCGGTTATCGCTCCAACAACTCTGCTGGCCCGCCAGCATTTCGGAACCTTTGAGACACGTTTCGCCGGCTGGCCGATCACGGTCCGACAGCTGTCCCGCTTCGTCTCAACCCGCGAGGCGTCCCAGACACGTGAGGATATCGCTTCGGGTCAGTGCGATGTCGTGGTGGGAACCCATGCGCTCCTGTCGAGCCAGGTCTCGTTCAAAAGACTGGGCATGGTGATTGTCGATGAAGAACAGCGCTTCGGAGTGAAGCACAAGGAACGGCTCAAGGAGCTGAAGGCGGACGTTCATGTGCTCACTCTCTCTGCGACGCCGATTCCCCGAACGCTTCAGCTTGCGCTGGCGGGTATCCGGGATCTGTCGATCATCGCCACGCCGCCGGTCGATCGTCTCGCGGTCCGCACTTATGTGGTCGAATTCGATCCTGTGACCATTCGGGAGGCCCTTCTCAGAGAGCGCTTCCGCGGGGGGCAGACCTATTTCGTGGCGCCGCGCGTCTCAGACCTCCCGCACCTTGAGCGATTCCTGCGTGAGCAGGTCCCTGAGGTCTCCTTCATCACGGCGCATGGCCAGATGAGCGCAACCGACCTCGAGGATGCGATGACCGCGTTCTACGATGGGAAGGCGGACGTCCTCCTGGCGACCACCATTGTTGAATCCGGTCTGGATATTCCTCGCGCGAATACTCTGATCGTTCATCGGGCCGACATGTTCGGTCTCGCCCAGCTTTATCAGCTGAGGGGACGGGTCGGCAGAGCCAAGCTGCGGGCCTACGCTTATCTGACGACGGGGGAGGAGGAGACCCTGACGGAGGGTGCGGAACGCAGGCTGAAGGTGCTGCAGTCGCTCGACAGTCTCGGCGCAGGGTTCATGCTCGCCAGCCACGATCTTGATATGAGAGGGGGCGGCAACCTTCTTGGCGAGGAGCAATCCGGCCATATTCGTGAAGTGGGTGTCGAGCTCTACCAGCAGATGCTCGAGGACGCGGTCAACTCGCTGCGTAGCGGAGAGGGAGGAAGGATCGCGGACGACTGGTCCCCCCAGATCGAGACTGGAGCGGCGGTCCTCATTCCGGAAGGTTATGTCTCCGATCTGTCGACGCGGCTCTCGCTCTATCGGCGCCTTGGAGACATTCAGACCGACCCTGATCGGGAGGCGTTCGCCGCTGAGCTTATCGATCGCTTTGGTCCGCTCCCTGAGGAGACGTCGCAGCTTCTGGAGGTCACAGCCGTCAAGGTGCTGTGCAAGGGGCTCGGGGTCGCCAGGGTCTCTGCGGGACCGAAGGGAGTGGTGTTCTCGTTCCGTCAGGACGCGCCTCTGGACGGTTCGCGCCTGATCGCTTTCGTGCACAGACGGCCGAATGTTCTCAAGCTGAGGCCGGACGCGAAACTTGTCGCCACAGGAGTGTGGCCCGATGCGAGAAAGCGCCTTCAGGCCGTCAGGGGTCTTCTCAAGGATCTTCAGGAGGTCCGGCGATAGGACGGCGGACAAATACTCAGGGGAGATTGAGATGACTTCGAAGGCTGGGAGACTTGAAGGACGCGTCGCTCTCGTGACAGGGGCCTCGAGCGGCCTGGGGCGCCGCTTCGCGCATGTCCTTGCGAGAGACGGAGCAAAGGTCGTTCTGCTGGCCCGGCGACAGGACCGGCTCGAGGAGGTGCTGACCTCAATTGTGTCGCTTGGCGGGGCAGCTGTCGCAGCCCCCTGCGATGTGACGATCGAGGAACAGGTCATCGCCGCTTTCGACCTCGCTCAGGAGCGGTTCGGCGTGGTCGACACCGTGATCAACAACGCCGGGATGAGTGCGGAGGGAGGGCCCCTCGATCAGAGCCGTGACGCCTTCGCCTCCGTAATGGATGTCAATGTCACGTCGGTGTTCATCGTCGCGAGGGAGGCGGCGCGGCGCCTGATCGCGGCCGGGCCGGAGGTCAGTGAGAGGGGGCGGATCGTCAATATCGCGTCGATCGGCGCCCGGAAGGCCCTCGCCGGGGTGCCGGCCTATTGCGCCTCCAAGGCGGCGGTGGTGATGCTGACCCGCAGTCTTGCGCGCGAGTGGGCTCGCCACGGACTGAATGTAAACTCGATTTCCCCGGGCTATATCTCGACGGAAATCAATTCCGACTGGTTGAACACCCCCGCCGGACAGAAGATGATAGGGTCAACGTCGCGCCGTCGCATCATGGCGGAGGACAGCCTGGATGAAGCCCTGCTGTTCCTTTCGTCGGACGGCGCAAGATTTGTGACCGGGACGGACGTCGTCGTTGATGACGGACAAACCCTTTAACTGGAGACTGTCATGGCGTCTGGACCGCTATCGGGGCTGAAGGTTGTCGAGTTCGCAGGCATCGGCCCCGGACCCTTCTGCGGAATGCTGCTTGCGGATCTTGGGGCCGACGTGGTGCGTATCGACCGCATGGAGACAGTCGGTCGGCCGGCGCGGGACATCATGGGCCGAGGGAAGCGCTCCGTCGGCATTGACCTCAAGTCAGCGGCGGGGATCGAGACCGCTCTGGATCTGATCGAGAAGGCCGACGCCCTGATCGAGGGATTTCGTCCCGGGGTGATGGAACGCCTCGGGCTTGGGCCGGATGCCGCTCTCGCTCGCAACCCGAGGCTGGTTTACGGCCGGATGACCGGATGGGGCCAGACCGGACCTTTGTCCCACTCGGCAGGACATGACATCAATTACATCGCCCTGACCGGAGCGCTCCACGCCATGGGGCGTCGGGGCGAGCCGCCTGCGCCGCCGCTCAACCTCGTCGGGGATTTCGGGGGCGGGGCGCTATACCTCGCGTTCGGGATCTGCGCAGCGCTGCTTGAGGCGCGCTCGTCCGGACGCGGCCAGGTCATCGACTGCGCCATGACAGACGGGGCGGCCTCGCTGATGACCATGTTTTTCGGCATGAAATCGATGGGCATGTGGTCTGACCAGCGCGAAGCGAACCTCCTCGACGGGGCGGCGCACTTTTACGACTGTTATGAATGCGCGTGCGGCGGCTGGCTCGCTGTCGGCGCGATCGAGCCTCAGTTTCACGCCCTTCTCATTCCCGGTCTTGGCCTCGATCCGGCAGACTTCGCCGCCCAGATGGACGCCAGCCGCTGGCCTGACTACTCGGCGCGTATCTCTGCGGCTGTCCGCACGCGAACGCGTGACGACTGGATGAAAGTTTTTGAGGGCACAGACGCCTGCGTGGCCCCGGTCCTGTCGATGACCGAGGCGCCGCAAAACGCCCATAACCTTGCACGCAAAACCTTTGAAACGGCCTTCGGAGTCCTCCAGCCCGCTCCCGCTCCCCGGTTTTCACGAACTCCGGGCGCAATTTCCGCGCCTCCGCCCGAGCCGGGGGCTCATACCCGCTCAGCGCTCGCAGACTGGGGCATGCCCTCCGACGATATCGAGACGCTGATTGTGAACGGGGTCGTGGCCGCTCTGCCGGGACGTTAGGGATATCCGGGAGCGACCCCGCAATGAGATCATGAACCGCCGACAACGGAACCGTCGGCTCGGGTTCAGTTTCCTCCGGTTAAAAGCGTTTTATCCGCTGAGAGACGTGTCGTCCCTCCCAGATCTCCCGGCGGACCCACCCTTGAGCCGGCGCCTTCGGGCGCCGGCTTTATCTTTTTCCCATCGGCCCAGATTCGCGCACCAGGGGAAGTCGGGGACGAGCCTTGCGGATTTCCCACAGGAGACGGGTTTTTTCTGCCGTGATCTTGAGGTTCTGCGCCCCATGACAGTATGGTCCGCCGACTTCGGGAGAATGATCATGCGGATTAAGATGCTTGTCCTTGCTCTCCTGAGCGGAGCGCTTCTGGCGTCGCAGGCGAGCGCCGATGCGATCCGGCAGACCAAGAAGCCGTTTGAGGACAAGTTCCGCCAGCTGGAAGTCGACCTTCCGACCCCAAACACCTACAGGACCGCCTCCGGCGCCCCGGGGGAATCTTACTGGCAGCAAAAGGCCGACTACGTCATCACGGCAGATCTTGACGAGAAAGCTCGTCGAATCAAGGCAAGCGAAACCGTCACCTACAAGAACAATTCCCCTCACGCGCTGAGCTATCTGTGGTTTCAGCTCGACCAGAACACCTTCAAGGACACCTCTGCAGCGCGTCTGACGCAAACGGCGTTCAAGACGTCCGGGGGCGATGACAATCTCACGATCGGCGAGCTCGCCGAAATTCAGTCTCAGAAGACGCGTCCTCAGGGGTTCGACATCGGGTCGGTGACCGACGCCTCGGGAGCGAAGCTGCGGTATGTGATCAACGACACGATGATGAGGGTCGATCTGCCGCGCCCGCTCGCCCCGGGGAAATCCCAGACGGTCAGGATCTCCTGGGAGTTCAACATCACTGACGATGCGGTGTTCAATGGCCGCTCCGGCTATGAGCGCTTTCCTGAGACGGATACCTACATCTTCTTCCAGGCGCAGTGGTTTCCCCGGCTGGCGGCCTATACGGACTACACCGGCTGGCAGCACAAGCAGTTCCTCGGACGAGGCGAATTCACGCTCGAATTCGGCGATTACGACGTCACCCTGAACGTCCCTGCGGATCATGTGGTGGCGTCCACAGGCGTGCTTCAAAATCCTCAGCAGACGCTGTCCTCTGAACAGCGCAAGCGGCTTGAGCAGGCGCGAAGCGCGAAGGAACCGATTTATATCGTGACGCCGGAGGAGGCTCTCGCCAACGAGAAGGAGGGAACGTCCGATCGCAAAACGTGGAAGTTCAAGGCCGAGAACGTTCGGGACTTTGCGTGGGCCTCGTCCCGGAAATTCATCTGGGACGCGCAGATCGTAAAGCAGGACGAGGGTGAGGATGTGCTCGCCATGTCCTTCTTCCCGAACGAGGCGGATCCGCTCTGGTCCAAATACTCGACCCGCGCTGTGGCGCACACAATCGATGTCTATTCGGACTTCTCCTTCCCCTATCCCTATCCGACCGCGATCTCCGTCAACACGTGGCTCTCCGGAGGAATGGAGTATCCGATGATCTCCTTCAACGGGTATCGCCCGGTGAAGGACGAGAAGACTGGTAAGAAGACATATACCCGTAACGCCAAGTACGGCCTCATCGGAGTCGTCATTCATGAGGTGGGACACAACTACTTCCCCATGATCGTCAACTCGGACGAGCGTCAGTGGACCTGGATGGATGAGGGCCTGAACTCGTTCCTCGAATATCTTGCCGAACTTCTCTGGGAGGAGAATTTCCCGGCGGGAGGTCAGGGTCAGGTGAACGTTCTGGACGCCATCACCGAGTACATGCAGTCGGAAAATCAGGTTCCGATCATGACCAACTCGGAATCCATCCCTCAGTTCGGTCCGAACGCCTACACCAAGCCGACCGCTGCTCTGACCGTTCTCAGAGAGACGGTTATGGGCCGGGAACTCTTCGACTTTGCGTTCAAGGAATACGCCAAGCGCTGGCGGTTCAAGCGTCCAACGCCGTCGGATTTCTTCAGGACGATGGAGGATGCCTCCGCTGTCGATCTGGACTGGTTCTGGCGCGGCTGGTTCTACACGACGGATCACGTCGACATCGCGATTTCGGGAATGCGGGAATACCGGATTTCAACGAGAGATCCCAATGTGGAGAACCCTGCCTCGCGCGACGCCCGATCCGCCAACGAGCCTCCTCCAGTGACGGTGCTTGAGAACCGCAGGGACGGTCTCAAGACCTATATGGACCGTTTCCCGGGAGCCGCCGACTTCTACAATGAAAACGACGAGTTCGTGACCAACAACAAGGATCTCAACGACTACGCTTCCTTCCTTGAGGGGCTCAAGGATCCTGAGAAGGGCGTCTTCGAACAGGCCCTCAAAGACAATCCATTCGTCTACTTTGTCGACTTCGCAAACATCGGCGGGCTTGTCTCGCCCCTTCCGCTTCAGATCAACTATGCTGACGGAACCTCGAGAGAGGTCCTGATCCCAGCCGAGATCTGGAGAATGAACAATGAGACCGTGACCAAACTCTTCGTAGAGACCAAGAGGGTCTCGTCCATTGAGTTCGACCGTCGTCACCAGACGGCCGACGGCGATGTCTCGAATAATGTGTTCCCGCCTCGTCCGCCGCAAAGCCGGATCGATATTCTCCGGTCCGAGCGCGGCCGGGAGGCGCGCAACCAGATGGCCGAGGCGCTCACGGAGCTCAAGAAGAAGGCGAGCGACGAAGCGCCGACGGCCAGCGCTCCGCTGGCCCCGGCGGGCGCTCCGTGAAGCTGGAGGGACGGGCGTCGAGACGGGGGGTGATGGCTCTCTTCCTTGGCGCCCTCCTTGCGCCAGGCGCGGGGGCCCATCGCTCTCGATCTGTGCTGTCGACAGTCGACTGGAACGCGGCCCAGAGCGCGCTCGACATATCTCACCGCCTTCATGGTCATGATGCCGAGGTCGCGCTGATAAGGTCCGGGGCGATGCCGGCCGGCGAAGATCTGACGCAGGTCCGGGCGCAGGCTCGCCTTGGTCTTTATGTTCAGGAGAGATTTCGGCTGAGCGGCCCGGCCGGCGCGATCTCAACCGAGATCCTTGCAGCGGAAATCGACGGCGCCGAGATTGTCGTCTACCAGACAGCCCAGCTGGCGACGGCTCCGGATCTGCTCACGATCGATAACCGGATCCTTCGTGAGACGTTCGAGGATCAGACGAACCTGGTCAATGTACGCCTCGGGGCTGGGGTCAGGACCCTGATGTTCGCCGGATCCGACGGCCCCAAGAGCGTCCGTCGCTCGACGTAACGCCGTCGGGACTGGGCCTTACAAATGACGGGAGCGTTTTTGACGCCTGGTCGTCGATATCGAGCTTGACCAGGGCGGGCAACGCACATACATCCAGCGCTTCCATTTTCGTTTGGGAATGCGGGTGTAGCTCAGTTGGTTAGAGTGCCGGCCTGTCACGCCGGAGGTCGCGGGTTCGAGCCCCGTCACTCGCGCCATTCCTTGCGGAATGAAAGTCTTCCAAATCCCTGAAACTGAAGAACTTTAGGCGCTATCAAGAAGCGCTTCCGAGTTCGACGCCGCTTGTTGCCCTCTAATTCGCGATGAAGCTGAACAATCTAGGATTAAGATGTCCAAAGTCCCGCGGCGGCTGGTGGCGTTACCAGAGACGAGTGGCGAGCCGCTTCGAAAGCGTTGACAACGCGATTTCCGTCACTTCGTCATAGGCTTCGCCGTCCCTCAGTTCGAGGCTTGGCGTGCATGCGCTCAAGGCGAGGGCTGTCAGCACAGCGCTCAAGCGGCTTATCTATACCTCCCGCCAGGATCGCAGTGCTGCAGGACCGGCGCCCGGACTGAAAGTCTGTGGCCGGACGGCGGCGAGTGATGCACACTTTCGAGCGCGGAGGTCCAGATGCGATCTTTCATTGTGACGATTCTCGTTTCGCTCTCGGGCCTTGCGGTCGGCGGAGCCTCGGCCCTTTTCATGTCCGGGCTCTGGCCGGGCGCTCCGAGGGAAGGCCAAAGCCAGATCGATGTCGAGGGATGGAAGGCGGACTTTGCGATCGGCACCGTTCAGACCGATCCATGGTCAAGAACGCGTATAGCCCGACATGGTCTTCTGGCCCTGTCTCAAAGCGAAGCGGTGTACTTCGCCCGAACGACCGATGATGCGGGCGCGCGACTGACCGAGGCCTGCCGTTATCGTGTGAGCGGAGAGGATCAGGACGCCCTGTGGTGGTCGGTGACGCTCTATGACGGCCAGAGCCGCCTTCCGATGAATACGGACAAGGCCCTGTCATTTGACCGGACGCGAGCGCGACCTGGCGCACGCTGGACGCTCCTCGTTCAGCCAGAGGCCCCGGAGGAGGGCGAGTGGATTTCAAGCCGGTCCGCGGGTCTGTTTGATCTGACGCTTCGCCTCTATCGTCCTTCTGAAGCGGTTCTGCGCCAGCCAGAAGCCTTTGTCCGCCCCCCAAGGATCGAACGCCTTGACTGCGTGGGAGCCACGCCGTGATCCGAACAGCGATATTCATGGCTCTGTTCGCCCTCAGCCTTGGCGTGGGGCACGGGCTTGTGCTGTGGAGGGCCCCGTCCGTCTTCATGACCCAGGCCATGGAGAGAATCGCGGAACAGGGTGTCGGCCTTCACGCCTTCGTCCTCGCCCCCAGGGCGACGCCTCAGTCCCAGTCGATCGTGCGGCCCGCGCCCGACCTGGCTTATTCCGTTTGCCGGTTCGACCTCTCCAAGGGGCATGTTCTTGCGCGGGGCGCCGTCAGCGACGGTTATGGCTCGCTGGCCGTGTTCGACGGGAACACAAACAATGTCGTCACTTTGTCCCTCATGGCTTCGGATAACGGACCGAGAGCTGTCGAGCTCGCGCTTTCGGGCTCGTCCCTAGCCAGCTCCGACGATGTCGTGTTTATCAAGCTTTCCTCGCCCAGAGGACTTGTGCTGATCCGGCGACTGGCGCCCGACGAGGGGACGCGGCAAGCCGTCGAGGCCATATCAGAGCTGGACGAGTGCAAGCTGTTGTCCGCCCCCTGAAGCCGCGTCGTCCGGGTCGAGCCCTGGGTCCATTCGCGTCGGGCCTCTTTCATGATGTGTCCTTTTGGCCACACTGACGCTGAGCCGTCGCGCCTTATCACGACAATAAGGCGGCTCGGGAGATCCGCCAGAAAAGTGACCGACCCCTCGATCGTCTTTCAGGATTGGGCATCCCCCGGGACGAGAAGCGCTGCATCGGCGCCAGCGAGAAGGGTTCCGACCAGGAGCCGCGGTTCAGCCCCCCGGATGGATCCGCCATCGGATGCGATCCCTTGCTTGGTGCGCGGCAATGCGTCGCTGGGGCGCAGAGGAACACCGGCCATGCGGCCCGCAGGGGCTTATAACCGGTTTTGAGAGCGGGGAGGGGAGGCTTTCGCGGTCCCGGATCGATCCGACGCGAGGAGGGGTCTCTTGCTTGACGTACCAAACCGGCTTAGGCCGTCTCCCGAACGGAAAGCGGGGTAACCCATGGACGACGTTTCGACGCTGGTCGTGAACTATCTGCCGGTGGCCATTTTCCTCGCCATCGCGGCGGCGCTCAGCGTCGGTTTCATTCTCGCCTCGACCCTGATCGCGCCCAGCAAGCCCGACACAGAGAAGCTGTCGGCTTATGAGTGCGGTTTCAACGCTTTCGACGACGCCCGAATGAAGTTTGATGTCCGCTTCTACCTGGTTTCGATTCTGTTCATCATTTTCGATCTCGAGGTGGCGTTCCTGTTCCCGTGGATCTTCACGGTGGCGGAGGGCGACATTCCCGCCTTCTGGTCGATGATGGCTTTCCTGGGCGTTCTGACGATCGGGTTCGTCTATGAGTGGCGCCGCGGCGCGCTGGAGTGGGAATAGATGACGACTTCGACACCTCCCGCCTTGTCCGGATCCAGAGCCCGGGTCGAGGGCGCTGGCCTTATTCGCCCTGACGACCCGTTTTTCACAGGACTGTCCGACGAGCTCGCGGACAAGGGCTTTCTGATCGCCCGTGCGGACGACCTCATCACATGGGCCCGCACCGGCTCGCTGATGTGGATGACCTTTGGACTCGCCTGCTGCGCTGTGGAGATGATGCAGGCCTCGATGCCCCGTTATGATCTTGAGCGTTTCGGCTTCGCACCTCGGGCCAGTCCGCGTCAGTCCGACGTGATGATCGTTGCGGGCACGCTCACCAACAAGATGGCTCCGGCTCTGCGGAAAGTCTACGACCAGATGCCGGAGCCGCGTTACGTGATTTCGATGGGCTCGTGCGCTAACGGCGGGGGGTATTATCACTACTCCTACGCGGTGGTTCGCGGCTGCGACAGGATCGTTCCGGTCGACATTTACATCCCTGGCTGTCCGCCCACCGCAGAGGCGCTGGTTTACGGCATCCTTCAGCTGCAGAAGAAGATCCGTCGCGAGGGGAGCATCGAGCGATGACGACCGCCTCGGAGCGCGCCCTTATGTCGGCGGAACTGAAAACGCACATCGTGACCGTGCAGAAGGACGCCGTGCTTGATGCGGCGATCGCTCATGGCGAGCTCACAGTAACGGCTCGACGCGGCTCTGTCCCCTCACTGATGGCCTTCCTGAAGGAAGACAGCCTTTGCCGTTTCGAGACGCTGGTGGATATCTGCGCAGTGGACCGCCCGGGCGAGGCGGAACGCTTCGAGGTGGTCTACCATCTCCTCTCCATGCGCCTGAACCAGCGAGTGCGGGTCAAGGTGAGAACAGACGAGGCGACGCCGGTTCCGAGCGCCATCGACGTCTTTCCGGCGGCCAACTGGTATGAGCGGGAAGCGTTCGACATGTACGGGGTGCTGTTCTCAGGACACCCGGACCTGCGGAGGATCCTCACTGACTACGGGTTTGAAGGCTACCCCCTGCGCAAAGACTTCCCGCTCTCCGGGCGCGTTGAGGTCCGGTACGACGACACTCAGAAGCGGGTCGTCTACGAGCCTGTCAAACTGGTGCAGGAATACCGGAATTTCGATTTCCTGAGTCCCTGGGAGGGCATGCAGGCGGTTATTCCGGGTGACGAAAAGGCTGGCGGCGGGTCAGGGGTCAAGTGATGGCGGATGATTCAGCTCCGATCGTCGAAGGAGATCGCAAGTTCACGATCAACTTCGGCCCTCAGCACCCGGCCGCGCACGGGGTGCTCAGGCTTGTGCTCGACCTTGACGGAGAGATCGTGGACCGTGTGGATCCGCATATCGGCCTGCTGCATCGCGGGACTGAAAAGCTGATCGAATACAAGACGTTCCTTCAGGCTTTGCCGTATTTTGACCGTCTGGACTATGTCGCTCCGATGAACCAGGAGCACGCCTATTGTCTGGCGATCGAAAAGCTTGCGGGGATAGAAGTTCCCCGCCGCGCCCAGTTTATACGGGTCATTTTTTCCGAAATCGGCCGCATCCTCTCGCACCTGCTCAACGTGACGACACAGGCGATGGACGTCGGAGCCCTCACGCCCCCTCTCTGGGGCTTTGAGGAACGCGAAAAGCTGATGGTTTTCTATGAGCGCGCGTCCGGATCCCGGATGCATGCGGCCTACTTCAGACCCGGCGGCGTCCATCAGGATCTGCCCCCGGACCTCATCGAGGACATCCACAAGTTCTGCGATCCGTTCCTGAAGGTTCTCGACGATATTGAAACGCTGGTCACCGAGAACCGGATCTTTAAGCAGAGAAACGTCGATATCGGCGTGGTCTCGGTTCCTGACGCCCTCGCGTGGGGCTTTTCCGGCGTCATGGTCAGGGGCTCGGGTCTCGCGTGGGATCTGAGGCGTGCGGAGCCTTACGAGATCTATTCAGAGCTCGATTTCCGAATTCCGATCGGCAAAAACGGAGATTGCTGGGATCGTTATCTCTGCCGCATCGAAGAGATGCGGGAATCCGTCCGGATCATTCTCCAGTGCATCGACAAACTTCCGGTGGGACCAGTGCTCCCGGAGCGCTCAAAGTTTGCGCCTCCGCGGCGTTCGGAGATGAAGACCTCCATGGAGGCTCTGATCCATCACTTCAAACTTTACACGGAAGGCTTCCATGTCCCGGCTGGGGAAGTCTACGCCTGCGTCGAGGCGCCCAAGGGAGAGTTCGGCGTCTATCTCGTGGCTGATGGGACAAACCGACCTTATCGCCTGAAGATCAAAGCCCCCGGCTACGCCCATCTCCAGGCGATGGATCCGCTCTGTCGCGGCCACATGCTGGCGGATGTATCCGCGATCCTCGGATCGCTCGACATCGTGTTCGGGGAGATTGACCGTTGAGCGCGCGCCGCTTCCATCATCCGGATACGTCAGGGGTCTTCACCTTCTCAGCGGAGACCGAAAGCGAGATCGCCTGGTGGGAAACCAAATATCCCGCCGAGCGCCGGCAGTCGGCGGTCATCCCGGCTCTCTGGATCGCACAGAAACAGAATGGCGGGTGGCTGAGCGAGCCGGCCCTGCGCGCCGTGGCGGATCGTCTGGGAATGTCCTACATCCGCGTCTACGAGGTCGCGACTTTTTACACGATGTTCAATCTCGAGCCTGTCGGGAAGTTCCACCTTCAGGTGTGCGGAACGACGCCGTGCATGCTCAGAGGCGCAGAGAAGCTCAAGAGCGTTTGCGAGCGTAAGATCGGGCCGAAGGGCAAACCCTCCGGCGGCGGCACTTTTTCATGGGTCGAGGTCGAGTGCCTCGGCGCGTGCGTGAACGCTCCGATGGTGCAGATCAACGACTACTACTATGAGGATCTCTCTGTTGAGACCCTCGAGCAGATCATCGAAGATCTGGCTGCCGGACTTAATCCCGCCCCGGGTCCCTATGTGAAACGTCAGGCAAGCGCGCCGGAGGGCGCTGCGACCTCTCTGACGGATCCCAGCCTCTATGACGGGTCGCGCGCGGCTCCTCTCACCTCAATCCCGGGCGCGCCGACGTCCGACGGAGGGAAGGGCGCATGAGCTCATCTCTCCTTTTGAAACGCGCCTTGTCTCTCCAAAGCGCCTCCTTCCGTCTGCTGTCACCGATCAGGACACGGTCAAATGTTGCTTGATAAGGACCGGATCTTCACCAATCTCTACGGCCGCGAGGACTGGCGCCTCGAGGCGGCGCGCCGCCGGGGGGCCTGGAACTCCACGCGCGAACTCATGCAGTTCGGCCCGGAATGGATCTGCGATCAGATCAAGGCCTCCGGCTTGCGCGGACGCGGCGGCGCAGGGTTTCCGACAGGCCTCAAGTGGACATTCATGCCCAAGACGGTCGGAGCGCGTCCTCACTATCTCGTGGTCAATGCGGACGAATCCGAGCCCGGCACCTGCAAGGACCGGGACATCATGCGGCACGATCCGCATCTTCTGATCGAGGGCTGTCTTATCGCATCGTTCGCGATGCGGGCGCACGCCTGCTACATTTATCTGCGCGGGGAATACATCTACGAGCGGGAAACTCTCGAAGCTGCTATCCGGGAGGCCTATGCGGCCGGCCTGGTCGGTAAGAACGCCTGCGGATCGGGATGGGATTTCGACATCTACTGCCATCACGGCGCGGGAGCGTATATCTGCGGAGAAGAGACGGCGCTTCTCGAGAGCCTTGAAGGTAAAAAGGGGCAGCCGCGCCTCAAGCCGCCTTTCCCGGCCAATGCGGGTCTCTACGGGTGCCCGACGACAGTCAACAATGTCGAGTCGATCGCCGTCGCGCCCACCATCCTGCGGCGCGGCGCCTCCTGGTTCGCCGGCTTCGGGCGTCCGAACAACACCGGCACCAAGGTGTTCTGCATCTCAGGCCACGTCGAGCGTCCCTGCAATGTCGAGGAGGAGATGTCGATCCCGCTTCGCACGCTCATCGAGGAGCATTGCGGCGGCGTTGTCGGCGGCTGGGGCAATCTCAAGGCGGTCATACCGGGCGGGTCGTCCGTGCCGCTGATCCCGCGGGAAATCTGCGACACTGTCCTCATGGACTTTGACGCGCTGAGAGACGTCAAATCCGGTCTTGGGACCGCAGCCGTGATCGTCATGGACAAGTCGACGGACATCGTGAAGGCGATCGCCCGCATCGGATATTTCTACAAGCATGAGAGCTGCGGCCAGTGCACGCCGTGCCGCGAGGGGACGGGCTGGATGTGGCGGGTGCTCGAGCGCATGGCGCGCGGAGAGTCCGAAACCTCAGAAATCGATATGCTTCTTGACGTGGCGAGCCAGGTCGAAGGGCACACCATCTGTGCGCTCGGAGATGCGGCGGCGTGGCCGGTTCAGGGTCTGATCCGGCATTTCCGCCACGAGATCGAGGAGCGGATTGTCAACTACCGCACGGGCCGCCCGCATGTCCCGGGCGCCTCGCTGGCGGCGGAGTAGGGCTCGATGAGCGATACGTTCAAGCTGGTCGTCGACGGAACCGAAGTTGAGGTCCCGAAGTCTTATACCCTGCTGCAGGCGTGTGAGGCGGCTGGCGCGGAGATCCCGCGTTTCTGCTACCATGAACGCCTGTCCATCGCCGGCAATTGCAGGATGTGTCTTGTGGACTGGGTCGGAGCGCCCAAGCCGATCGCATCGTGCGCACAGACTGTCGGCGATATGAGACCCAATCCGGACGGCACGCCGCCCCGGGTCGAAACACGGTCGCCGAGGGCTCTGAAGGCCCGTAACGGCGTCATGGAGTTTCTGCTGATCAACCACCCGCTCGACTGTCCGATCTGCGACCAGGGCGGGGAGTGCGACCTCCAGGACCAGGCGATGGGATTTGGCCGGGCCGCCTCGCGGTACGAGGAGCCCAAGCGGGCCGTCGACGACAAGAATATGGGGCCGCTGGTCAAAACTGTGATGACGCGCTGCATCCAGTGTACGCGCTGCGTCCGCTTCGCCGCCGAGGTCGCTGGCGTTGAGGAGATCGGTCTGGCCAATCGGGGTGAAGACGCTGAGATCACGACCTATCTCGAGCGTGCTCTGACCTCGGAACTCTCGGGGAACGTCATCGATCTTTGCCCGGTCGGGGCGCTGACGTCCAAGCCCTACGCGTTCAATGCGCGTCCGTGGGAGCTGCGCAAGACAGAGAGCGTCGATGTCATGGACGCTCTCGGCTCAGCGATCCGGGTCGACGCCCGCGGTCCGGCGGTGATGAGAATTCTTCCGCGCGTGAACGAAGAGATCAACGAGGAGTGGATCTCCGACAAGACGCGTTTCATCTTCGACGGCCTTGCGCGACAGAGGCTGGACAGACCCTATGTGCGGATCGACGGCAAGCTCACGCCGGTGTCCTGGGATGAGGCGCTGAAGGCGGCCTCAGCCGCGCTTGCCCGGCCGGCCGACCGGATTGGGGCCATCGCGGGTGATCTGGCCTGCGTGGAGGGAATGAAGGCGGCGATGGATCTCCTGGATTCGATAGGGGTCAAATCCATCGACGGACGTCAGGACGGCGCCGCGCTCGGCATCGGATCGGACGGATCCCGGCTTCCGCGCGAAAGCTGGCTCTTCAACTCCACGATCATGGGGATCGACGAAGCGGATTATCTCCTTCTGATCGGATCGAACCCCAGAACCGAGGCTCCCGTCCTCAACGCCAGAATTCGTCGAAACTGGCTGCAGAGAGGTCTTAAGGCCGCATCCATCGGCCCCAGGGCCGATCTGACCTACGAGACGATCGATGCGGGTCGCGGATCGAAGGATCTCGCTTCAATCGTCGATGGGCACCCTGTCTTCGAGGGTCTGCGAGCGGCGCGTCGTCCCATGATCATCGTCGGCCAGGGAGCCCTGACCGGCGCAGACGGGGCTGCCGTGCTGCATGCGGCGTCGGCTCTCGCTCAGCGGGTAGGGGCCTTCCGCCCGGAGGAGGGGTGGAACGGGTTTAACATCCTGCATACCGCATCGGCCCGCGTCGGCGCTCTTGATCTTGGATTTCTCCCGCGGGCGGGAGGGCTCGATGCGGCAGGCGTTCTGAAGGGCGCTGCGGGCGGCTCCATTGAGACAATCCTCCTGATCGGCGCGGATGAGATCGATCTCTCGAAGACTGGCGCAGCGACGGTGATCTATGTCGGATCGCATGGCGACGCCGGCGCTCATCGGGCGGACATCATCCTTCCGGCGGCGGCGTACACCGAGAAATCCGCGACCTATGTGAACACTGAGGGGCGGATCCAGAGGACGCAGCGCGCGGTGCCGCTTAAGGGCGAGGCGCGCGAGGACTGGGCAATTTTCCGGGCTCTGTCGGCTTACCTTGGAAAGGCGCTCGGCTACGACACGCTCGCTCAGATTCGTGTGAAACTGGGGGCGGACCATCCGGTGTTCCTGGGCCTCGATTACGCCCCGGCGACGACACCCGCCAGCGCCTCGCCTCCCTACGGTTCAGCCGGCGCGCTGACAGGAGAGGCCTTCAGGACCGCCGTCACGGCGTTTCATCTCACCAATCCCATCGCCCGCGCCTCGCAGACGATGGCGGAATGCGCCGAGCTGGCCGCTCGTCCCGCAGCGGCCGCGGAATAGGAGGGGCCCATGGAACGGATGTTCGAATGGGGCGGCGGCGTCTGGGGGGGCGTGGGTCTCGCAGCCCTTCAGGTGCTCGCCTTTATGGTGGTTCTGCTCATCTCCCTCGCTTTCCTCCTGCTGATGGACCGCAAGGTCTGGGCGGCGGTTCAGTTGCGCAAGGGTCCGAACGTTGTGGGTCCGTTCGGCCTACTTCAGTCTTTTGCTGACTTCTTCAAATTCGTTTTCAAGGAAATCGTCATCCCCGCCGGGGCTAACAAGACGGTCTTCATCCTTGCTCCGATCCTGACCCTGACCCTCGCCTTCGTGGGTTGGGCTGTGGTCCCCGTCGCCCCAGGCTGGGTGATCGCGGATCTCAATGTCGGCGTGCTCTACCTCTTCGCTATCTCGTCGCTGGGCGTCTACGGCATCATCATGGGCGGATGGGCGTCTAACTCGAAATACCCCTTTCTCGGCGCTCTTCGGTCTGCAGCGCAGATGGTCTCTTACGAGGTGTCGATCGGGTTTGTGATCATCACGGTCCTGCTGCTGGTCGGATCCATGAACCTCACGGATATCGTCGACAGTCAGGCAGGGGGCATCTGGAACTGGCACGCCTTTCTGCTGCGCCCGGATCGCATTTTGCTCTTCCCGGTCATGTTCACGATGTTCGTCATCTTTTTCATATCCGCGCTTGCGGAGACGAACAGGCCTCCCTTCGACCTCCCGGAAGCTGAATCCGAGCTCGTGGCGGGCTATCAGGTCGAATATTCCTCTACGCCGTATCTCCTGTTCATGATCGGCGAGTATCTGAACATCGTGATGATGTGCGCCATGCTGACGATCCTGTTCTTCGGCGGCTGGCACAGTCCGATCCCGATACCGGTGGGCGACATGCCGGACTGGCTGATCTCGCTCGGATCGTTTCTGATGTTCGCCGTCAAGGTGATCTTCTTCTTCTTCCTTTTCGCGATGGTGAAGGCGATCGTTCCGAGATACCGGTATGACCAGCTGATGCGACTCGGCTGGAAGATCTTCCTTCCGACGTCCCTGGCGGCGGTCATTCTCGTCTCCGGCTATCGCGTCTTCACTCACCAGTTCGGGATCTAGGGGCCAGGAATGTCCATCGGTCAGGCCATACGCGGAGCGATGCTGACAGACTTCCTGTCGGCGTTCATGCTTTCCATGCGTCAGTTCTTTACGCGGAAGGCGACAATCAATTACCCCTTCGAGAAAGGGCCGCTTTCGTCCCGCTTCCGGGGCGAGCACGCGCTGAGACGTTATCCCAATGGGGAAGAGCGCTGTATCGCGTGCAAACTCTGCGAGGCGATCTGCCCGGCGCAGGCGATCACCATCGAGGCCGAACCCCGGGAAGACGGGAGCCGCCGGACCACCCGGTACGATATCGACATGGTGAAGTGCATCTACTGCGGCTTCTGCCAGGAAGCCTGCCCGGTGGATGCGATCGTGGAAGGCCCCAATTTCGAGTTTGCGACCGAGACCCGGGAAGAGCTCTATTACGACAAGGAGCGTCTTCTGGATAACGGCGACCGCTGGGAGCGGGAGATTGCAAGAAATCTGGAACTGGACGCCCGCTATCGTTAGAAGGACTGCGCGCGGTCGGCGGGGCCGCGAGTCGAATTGAACACTGGCCCTCCGGACGGAGCGGTTTGGATCTTGAACAGGCGGGAACCAGCGTGCTGCTGATCGCGTTTTACATTCTCTCGAGCGTGGTCGTGCTGTCGGCCCTGTTCGTCATCGCCGCCCGCAACCCGGTTCACTCCGTGCTGTGGCTCATTTGCGCCTTCTTCACCTCTGCCGGCCTTCTCGTCCTGATCGGGGCGGAGTTCCTCGCCATGCTGCTGGTGGTCGTCTATGTCGGGGCGGTCGCCGTGCTCTTCCTGTTCGTGGTGATGATGCTCGACGTCGACTTCGTCGAACTTAAGCAGGGCTTCCTTTCCTATCTTCCCGCCGGTGCGCTACTGGGGCTGGCGCTGCTTGCGGAAATCGCCGTCGTAGCGGTCGCCGCCTCTTCGCGCGCCCCGAGCGGGACGTTTGATCCGAAGCCCGGGGCGCAGACGAACGCCGAAGCGCTGTCGAAAGTCATCTATACGGACAACCTCCTGCTCTTCCAGATGGCGGGAGTGGTTCTGCTGATCGCAATGATCGGGGCTATCGTACTGACCCTGCGATCCCGTCCCCACGTGCGACGTCAGTCCGCCGCTCAACAGACAACCCGTCGCCGGGAAGATGCTGTGGAACTTATCGACGTCAAACCAGGACAGGGGCTGTAACCATGGCTGGAACACTGGGCGTTGAACACTATCTTGCCGTCTCCGCCGCTCTCTTCACGATCGGCGTTGTCGGCATATTCGTGAACCGCAAGAACATCATCGTCATTCTCATGGCGATCGAACTCATTCTCTTGTCGGTCAACATCAACCTCGTCGCCTTTTCCGCTTTCAACGGGGATCTGGCCGGGCAGGTCTTCGCCTTGATGGTGCTGACCGTCGCCGCCGCGGAAGCGGCGGTGGGCCTCGCCATTCTTGTGGTCTACTTCCGCAATCGCGGAGAGATCGCTGTTGAAAACGTGAGCGTGTTGCGCGGTTAGGCGAGGGAAGGGAGCAGAGGCGTGGGCTGGCAGGATTTAGCCGCACTACTGATCGTGTTCGCACCAGGCGTCGCCGCCGTAACGGCGGGTCTGGGGCAACGTTTCCTCGGGGACCGGGGAGCGATGGCGATTACGACAGCTCTCGTCGTGTCGGCGGCCCTCGCCGCCGGAACGCTGTTTTTTAAGCATACGTTCGGCGCCCATGAAGGCGCCGCCCACGGTCACACGATCGTTCTGGCCCGGTGGATCGATATCGGAACGTTCATCGCCAACTGGGCTATCCGGGTGGATACGCTTTCGGTTGTGATGATGTTCGTGGTCACCAGCGTCTCCGCGCTCGTCCATATCTATTCGATCGGCTACATGGAGGAGGACCCCCACAGGGCCCGTTTCTTCTCCTACCTCTCCCTTTTCACCTTCGCCATGCTGATGCTGGTGACGTCGGACAACTTCGTCCAGCTGTTCTTTGGCTGGGAAGGGGTGGGTCTGGCCTCCTATCTGCTCATCGGTTTCTGGTACAAGAAGGCCTCTGCGAACTCCGCCGCCATCAAGGCGTTCGTGGTCAACCGGGTCGGGGATGTCGGTTTCGCGCTCGGGATCATGGCCCTGGTGTTCCTTATTCAGGTTCCGCAGGCGTCGATCGCCGCCGACGGAACGGTGGCGGCAACCTATCTTCAGCAGGCGGGCATTGAGACCTTCTCCAGCGTCCAGTTCGAGACTGTCTTCGCCGTCATTCAGAACAACCTTCTCGTTCAGCCGATCGGAGCCCTGCAAGCGGTTCCGGTTCAGTCGGCCTCGTTCGAGTTTCTGGGCCAGTACGTCTACGGGCTCGAGATTGTGGGTATCCTTCTGTTCATCGGCGCGATGGGCAAGTCGGCGCAGTTCCTCCTTCACACCTGGCTTCCCGACGCCATGGAGGGTCCGACGCCGGTCTCGGCTCTCATTCATGCTGCAACCATGGTCACGGCGGGCGTGTTCCTCGTCTGCCGCTGCTCGACGATTTACGAGTTCACCACCGTCGCGGCGATGATCATCACCCTTGTCGGGGCCGTTACGTGCTTCTTCGCCGCAACGGTGGGCCTCGCACAGAACGATATCAAGCGGGTGATCGCCTACTCAACGTGCTCGCAGCTGGGATACATGTTTTTCGCCGCCGGCCTCGGCGCTTATCAGGCGGCGATGTTCCATCTCTTCACGCACGCCTTCTTCAAGGCGCTTCTCTTCCTGTCGGCCGGAGCGGTTATTCACGGGCTGCATCACGAGCAGGACATGAGACGGATGGGGGGCCTCTGGAAGAAGATGCCGCTCACCTACGTCATGATGCTTCTGGGAACTCTCGCCCTGACAGGGGTGGGACTGCCCGGGGTCGAGCAGGCGCATGTGGGCTTTGCGGGCTTCTTCTCGAAGGACGCGATCATCGAAGTCGCGTACGCATCCCATGACGCTTTGGGTCCGCTGGCCTTCTGGCTGTCGATCGGGGCGGCCTTCCTGACGTCGTTCTATTCGTGGCGCCTGATGTTCATGACCTTCCACGGTCAGACCCGCGCCGATCACCATGCCTACGACGACGCTCATGACGCGCCCTGGGTCATGGCCCTCCCGCTTATTCTGCTGGCTGTCGGGGCGGTGCTGGCCGGAGGGGTCTTCTATGACGCCTTCGTCGATCATCATCAGGCGGACTTCTGGGGATCAGCCATCTTCACGGCGCCGGACAACCATGTCCTCCATGATCGCCATGACGTTCCGTTCTGGGTGCTTCTCGCCCCCGCCGGGGCCTGGATCAGCGGTCTTTTGTTCGCCACCTATTTCTACATCCTTCGTCCCGCGCTCCCGCGGCGGATGGCTGCAAACGGCGGGCCGCTCCACAGCTTCCTGTCGAACAAGTGGTATTTCGACGAGCTCTATTCGTTTGTCTTCGTGCGCGGAGCGGCTCTTCTCGGCGACCTGTTCTGGAAGGTCGGCGACCGGAAGATCATCGACGGTCTTGGTCCGGACGGGGCGACCCGGCTTGCGCAGGCAGGGGCCGGGGGACTTTCAAGGCTGCATACCGGTTATCTGTTCCACTACGCCCTGGTCATTCTTCTCTCGGCAGTCGCGTTCGGGGCGGCGGTTCTTTTCGGCCAGGCGAGGGGCTGACGCATGAACGGTTTGCCTCTTCTCAGTCTGACGACTTTTCTGCCTCTGGCGGGCGCGCTGGTCGTGACGGCTCTTCGCATGGCGGGGGGCGCGCGCCTTGCTGACGGCGCTTCAAAGCCGATCGCTCTGATTGTCTCTCTGGCGTGTCTCGTCGTGTCGCTGATCGCCCTTCAGCAGTTCGATCCCTCCCAGTCAGGGTTTCAGCTGGTTGAGAAAGTCGCCTGGTATGACGGCGTGTCCTACCATCTGGGCGTCGACGGGATGGCGATCCTGCTCGTGGTGCTGACGACCGCGCTGACCCCGCTCTGCATCCTCTGGAGTTTCAAGTCGGTCGAGGAGCGCGTCTCCGACTATATGATCGCGTTCCTTGTTCTTGAGACGCTGATGATCGGGGTTTTCTGCGCTCTCGATCTGATGCTGTTCTACGTCTTCTTCGAAGGCGGCCTCATTCCGATGTTCCTGATCATCGGCGTATGGGGCGGCAAAAACCGGCTTTATGCGGCTTTCAAGTTCTTTCTCTATACCCTTCTCGGATCGCTCCTCCTGCTGGCGGCGATGATCTACATGTACGTAACGGTTGGGACGACCGACGTGCAGACGCTGCAGGACTATCCGTTCGATCCCGGCGTTCAGACTTGGCTGTGGCTGGCGTTCCTCGCCTCATTCGCGGTGAAGCTGCCCATGTGGCCGGTCCACACCTGGCTGCCGGACGCACACGTGGAGGCGCCCACGGCAGGCTCGGTGATCCTGGCGGGCGTGCTCCTGAAGATGGGCGGCTACGGTTTCCTTCGCTTCTCTCTTCCAATGTTCCCGGACGCCTCGATCCTGTTCCAGCCCCTGATGTTCATTCTCAGCGTGACGGCCATCATCTACGCCTCGCTGGTCGCGTTCCGTCAAACCGATATCAAGAAACTCATCGCGTACTCGTCGGTCGCGCACATGGGTTTCGTGACCCTGGGGATATTCGCATTCAACGAGGCGGGTATTCAGGGCGCGATATTCCAGATGATCTCGCACGGGGTCATTTCCGGCGCGCTCTTCTTCTGCGTCGGCGTTATCTACGACCGGATGCACACCCGTGAGATCGCCTTCTACGGCGGCCTTGTTCACAGAATGCCGGTCTATGCGGCGCTGTTCATGCTGTTTTCGATGGCGAATGTGGGTCTGCCGGGAACAAGCGGCTTTGTGGGGGAGCTGATGACCATGGTGGGAGGTTTCCAGGCCTCCTCATGGGCGGCTGCGGGGGCTGCGGTCGGGGTGATCCTGTCGGCCGTATACATGCTGACCCTTTATCGTCGGACGGTGTTCGGAGAGATGACGAACGAGAAGCTGTTCGATATCCGCGACGTGACGTTCACCGAGTTTTTCATTCTCGGTCTCCTCGCCGTGTTCGCTCTCGGGCTGGGCGTCTCTCCGTCGGTTGTCTTCGACATCACCGAGGGCTCAACCCGCGATATTCTCCAGATGATCGGGAAATAGGACCGCAGCGATGGATCTCCTGACCGATTTTCACTCAGCCGCTCCGGAAGTGCTCCTCGCCCTTTTCGGTGTCGGCGGCGTCCTGTTCGGCGCTATCGCCGGCGACCGGTCCAGCGGGGTGGTGCGCCTTGCATCCGCTCTGGCCCTTGTCGCAGCCTCGGTTCTGTCATTCGGACGTATGGGCGCCGCGGAGGAGGCCTTCAACGGCCTTTACCTGTCGACGCCCTTCGCCAGCCTCGCCAAGGCAGTCGCCTACGCCATGGCTGCGGTCGCCCTCGCCATGTCGGGGGCGAGCGTTCGCGGCACGGGTCTTGAGCGCTATGAATTCTCGCTGCTGACGGTCTTCGCATCGCTAGGGGCTGGGATCATGCTGTCGGCGAATGATCTCATGGCCCTTTATATGGGAATCGAGACGCTCTCGCTTTCGTCCTATGTCCTCGCGGCCTTCGCACGGGACAATCTGCGCTCCGCGGAAGCCGGTCTCAAATACTTCGTCCTCGGAGCGCTCGCTTCCGGGCTGCTGCTGTACGGCGCATCGCTGATCTACGGTTTTGCAGGAGGTACGCGCTTTGACGTCATCGCCGCCGCCGATCCGTCCGTGGGTCTGATTTTCGGTCTCGTCCTGCTTCTGACGGGGCTTGCCTTCAAGGCGTCCGCAGCCCCGTTCCATATCTGGACGCCCGACGTCTACGAAGGCGCGCCGACGCCGGTGGTCAGCTTTTTCGCCACCGCTCCGAAGATCGCCGCCGTCGCCCTGATGGCGGGAGTCCTGTTTCGGGCATTCGGTCCTCACCAGGCGTCCTGGCAGAGCGTGGTCGCCATTCTTTCGGCCATGTCGATGCTTATCGGAGCCTTCGGCGCGCTGCGTCAGAACAGCCTCAAACGCATCCTGGCCTATTCGTCGATTTCTAACGTGGGCTTCGCGCTCATTGCGATCGCTGCGGGACCTGAGGCAGGGGCGCCGGCTGTGCTTGTCTATATGTCCTTGTATGTGATCGCCACGCTCGGTCTGTTCGCAGGTCTTCTCGGGTTGCGACGCAAGGGCCAGGCGCTCGATCAGGTCTCCGATCTCAACGGCCTTCTGAAGCACAAGCCGGGCATCGCCCTCGGTCTCATGACGCTGATTTTCTCAGTCGCCGGGATTCCGCCCGCAGTTGGCTTCTGGGGCAAGGTGCAGGTCTTCGAGGCCGCCTTGCGGACTGACCTTCTCTGGCTTGTGCTTGTGGGGGCCCTCGCGAGCGTCGTTTCGCTGGGTTATTATCTGCGTCTCGTCTGGGCGATGATGATGAAACCGGCGGGCGAGGCTTTGGACAGTTCTGACTTCGGCACGGGGCTTGTGGTCACAGCGACGGCTCTGCTCAGTTTTCCGGCGCTCACCATCCTCATCGGACGCGTTCTGGAGCTTGCCGCTCAGGCGAGCGTCGGCTGATCTGAATGGCCTTTCCCGCTCTCGACCGGGCCTGGCCGGTTGTCCATTTCGAAGAGATCGACAGCACAAATGAAGAGGCCCAGCGACGGGCTCGCCTCGGCGACAGGGGGCCTGTGTGGATTCAGGCCGACTTTCAGACGGCCGGTCGGGGACGAATGGGACGCAGCTGGGCTTCGCCGTCCGGAAATCTGTGCGCCACCGCCTTCTTCACGTCTTCCGATCCGCCTGCCAGAACTGCGCTGCTCTCTTTCGCCGCAGCGCTGGCCCTGCATGAGGCTGTCGGGGGATTGCGCGCAGACAACCGGGATCTGCGTCTGAAATGGCCTAACGACCTGATGTGGGCGGACGCCAAGATCGCAGGCATCCTGATCGAGACCGGAGCGATCAGCGGCGGCCTCTGGGTGGCGGCCGGGTTCGGGGTGAATATCGCCACGGCTCCGAACGTTCCGGGGCGCCGGACGGGGCGACTGGCGGATCTGCCCGGGGGAGGGGGCATTCGTCCCCTGGATCTTCTTGACGCTCTGGAGGTCTCATTCCGGGGATGGCTGTCGACATTCCGCGACCACGGGTTCGAACCTGTCAGAGAGGCGTGGAAAGAGCGCGCGGCGGGGCTTGGCCAACGTATCGGGCTGTCTCCGGCACACGGTTCGCTTGAGGGGATTTTTCGCGATCTCGGACCCGACGGGGCCCTCATCCTGGAGCTGGACGGAGGCGATCTGCGCCATATCCGCGCCGGTGAAATTTCGGTATTGGGTTAGGTTCTCCGAGGGGATCCCCGATGTTGCTGGTCATCGATACAGGCAATACCAACACGCTCTTCGCCGTTCATGACGGATCAACCTGGCGGGGGCAGTGGCGCAGCGCGACCGATATGACCAAGACTGCGGACGATTACGCGGTCTGGCTGTCCCAGCTGATGGAGATCAACCAGCTGAGACTGCTCGATCTCACCGCGTGCATCATTTCGACTGTCGTTCCTCAGTCGCTTTTCAATCAGAGAAATTTTGCGCGCCGCTATCTGAAAGTGGAACCGCTTGTCGTGGGAGAAAATGTTCGTCTCGGGGTTGAGGTGCGCATTTCGCGGCCGAGCGAAGTCGGGGCCGACAGGCTGGTCAACGCGATCGGGGCTCACGCCGCCTATTCAGGTCCGCTCATCGTCATCGACAGCGGCACGGCGACCACGTTCGACGTGGTCGCGGCGGACGGCTCTTTCGAGGGAGGCATCATCGCCCCCGGGATCAATCTGTCCATGAAGGCGCTTCATGAGGCGGCGGCCAAGCTGCCGAGGGTCGCCATTCAGCGTCCCGAGCGCGTTATCGGCCGCGATACGGTCCAGGCGATGCAGGCCGGCGTGTTCTGGGGATACATTGATTTGATCGACGGACTGGTCGAACGCATCAAGGAGGAGTATGGCCAGCCCATGACGGCGATCGCGACCGGGGGCGTCGCGTCTCTCTTCGAAGGGGCGGCGAGGCGGATCGATCATTTTGACCCGGATGTCACGATCCGGGGGCTACTGCTACTTTATCAGCGCAATGTGACGGCGACGTCGAGGGGCGCCTGACGGCGCGAGGATCATGAGCAAGCCTGAACTGATCTTCGCCCCGCTGGGAGGGTGCCGGGAAATCGGCATGAACCTCAATGCGTACGCCTACGGTCCCCCGGAGGACCGGAGATGGCTGGTGGTCGACGTTGGGGTCACATTCGGCGACGACAGCACGCCCGGCGTCGAGCTGATCATGGCGGATCCCGACTTCCTGGCGCAGGAGGCGGACGCCATAGAAGCGATCATTCTCACGCACGCTCATGAGGATCATATCGGGGCCATCGGCTGGCTCTGGCCTTTCCTGAAGGCTCCCATTTACGCAACGCCGTTTACGGCCTTCCTGGTCGCTGAAAAACTGAAGGAACGAGGCCTCGAGCGCAAGGCGCGCCTCAACATCCTTCAGCTCGGCGAAAGACGGACGTTCGGTCCCTTCGATGTCGAGCTGGTCACGCTGACCCATTCGATTCCCGAACCGAATGGCCTCGCCATTCGCACTCCTCTTGGAATGATCCTTCATACCGGCGACTGGAAGATCGACCCGGATCCGACGATCGGGGAGGATTTCGACCAGGCGAAGATTGAGGAGCTCGGGCGCGAGGGCGTCCTGGCGCTCGTCTGCGACAGCACCAATGTCTTCGAGGACGGAGAGGCCGGTTCGGAAGCTGATGTTCGCGAAGCGCTTTGCGCCGTGGTCGCGCAGCAGACCGGGAGGGTCGCTGTCGCCAGTTTCGCCTCCAACGTGGCCCGTCTTCAGTCCGCCTGCGAGGCTGCGCGACGGAGCAGCCGATCGGTGTGCCTTGTCGGACGCTCCATGCTCAGGATCGCCGCTGCGGCCAAATCTGTCGGGCTTCTGAGCGATGTCACGTTCATCGACCCTGACGATGCAGGCGAGCTGCCGGCGGAACACATTCTCTACCTGTGCACGGGGTCTCAGGGTGAAGCGCGGGCCGCCCTGTCGAAGATCGCAAGGGGCGATCATCCCTCGGTCCGCCTCGGAGACGGCGATACCGTCATTTTCTCCTCCAGGGTCATACCCGGAAACGAGCGGGCGATCGGCGCCATTCAAAACCTGCTCGCTGACCGGAACATCCGCCTGATCACGCCTCGTCAGGAGGATATCCACGTGTCCGGACATCCCTGCCGGGAGGAGCTCCGGCGGATGTACGCCTGGAGCCGCCCGAAGATCAGCGTGCCGGTCCATGGGGAGCGGCGGCATATCCGGGAACACGCCCGGTTCGCGCTGTCGCTTCAGGTGCCCGAGGCTCTTGCGCCCAACAATGGCGACGTCATTCGACTGGCGCCCGGGCCGGCGGAGGTAATCGACGAGGTTCCCACCGGCCGCCTTTACGTCGACGGCGATCGTCTGACCCCTGAGCATGCCGCGGGACTGGGAGAGCGAAAGCGCCTGGCCTTCAACGGCCATGTCGGAGTGAGCGTCGTTATCGCCAGGAACGGTCCGGCCGGGTCGCCGGCTGTCACGGCGCGGGGCTTTTCGGAGGCTGATGGGCGTCTGGCGGACGAATCCCTCGAGGCCCTCGATGAGGCGGCCGAAACGGCGTTGTACAAGCTTTCCCGCTCCGAGCTCGCTGATGACGAGAGGATCGAGCGGGCTCTTGAGCGCGCGGTCCGGCGGGCGGTCGAGATCACCTTCGGAAAGAGACCGCTCGTGGACGTGATGATACACCGGCTTTGAGACCGGACGCCTGAGGAGGGAGTTGAGGATATGATCGGCCGCATGAACCATATCGGGATCGCCGTTCCCAGCATCGAGGCTGCGATGGAGACCTATCGCACGCTTTACGGAGCGAGCGAGTTCACCCAGCCCTTCGACATGCCCGCCCAGGGCGTGCGGGTCGGCTTCGTCAATCTGCCCAATACGCAGATCGAGCTCATTGAGCCGCTTGGGGAAACGTCTCCGATTCTCAATTTTCTGGAGAAAAATCCCCGGGGCGGTCAGCATCATGTCTGCTTCGAGGTCGCCGATATCCATGACGCAAAGGCGGAAATGGAGCGGCGCGGGGCGAAAGTGCTCGGGGAGCCGCGCCTTGGCGCTCACGGCACGCTGGTGATCTTCGTCCACCCCAAGGACAGCAATGGCGTGCTGATCGAGCTGATGGAAACACCGAAGGACCACTGAGGGACTGATTATGGGCGTTTTTGAAGCTGTCGTCGTCTTTATGGTGGTGTTCTGGCTGGCGCTTCTGCCCATCCTGTCGATGGGGCAGACCAGCCAGATCGACGCCGGGCATGTGGAGCCGGGAACCGAGCCCTCCGCTCCGGTGGCGCCCCGGCTGCTGTTCAAGGTGGCGATCGCCCTCGGCATTGCGACGATTGCAACGCTCGGGGCGGGCATTCTGATCAACTCGCTGGCCGCCGCTGAAAGCGCTTCAGGCTGACGGGACCGCAGCAGCGGCGATTGCGCCGGGGGCCGGGCCCCTGTATCCCGTGATCAGCTAACCTCCCATAAGGATCGGGCGATCATGCGCCTCTCACGTTACTTTCTCCCCGCCCTGCGGGAGACGCCGTCAGAGGCGCAGATCGTCTCTCATCAGCTGATGCTGCGGGCCGGCATGATCAAGCAGAACGGGGCGGGGATCTACACCTGGCTTCCTCTGGGTCTGCGGGTTCTTCAGAAGATCGAAGCCATCGTCCGTGAGGAGCAGGAGCGCGCCGGAGCTGTCGAGCTGCTGATGCCGACGATCCAGCAGGCGGAACTGTGGAAGGAAAGCGGGCGTTACGAAGCCTACGGCAAGGAGATGCTGCGGATTGTGGACCGTCACGAGCGGGAAATGCTGTTCGGGCCGACCAATGAGGAACTGATCACCGACGTTTTCCGATCCTTTGTGAAGTCTTATAAGCAGCTGCCGCTCAACCTCTATCACATTCAATGGAAGTTCCGGGATGAGATCCGTCCCCGCTTCGGGGTCATGCGGGGTCGCGAGTTCCTCATGAAGGACGCCTACTCGTTCGATCTCACGCCGGATGCCGCCCGTCAGGCCTATTACCGGATGTTCTGCGCCTATCTGAACACGTTCAGCCGCATGGGGCTCAAGGCCGTGCCGATGCGCGCCGATACCGGTCCGATCGGGGGCGACCTCAGTCACGAGTTCATTATCCTCGCCGACACCGGAGAAAGCGCCGTCTTCTGCGACCGCGAACTTGTCGACATGGCGCCTCCGGGCCTCGATCTTGATTTTCAGGCTGACCTCAAGCCGGAGTTCGACCGCCGGACCGCGCTCTACGCAGCGACGGAGGAAATGCACGATCCGGCCAGGTTCGAGCGCGAGGTTCCCGAAGAGCGACGCCTCTCGGCAAGGGGGATCGAGGTCGGTCACATCTTTTACTTCGGCGCCAAGTATTCCGCCCCGATGAGGGCTCATGTCACCGGGCCGGACGGGAAAGACGCTCCCGTGGAGATGGGGTCCTACGGCGTCGGCGTCTCGAGGCTCGCCGCCGCCATCATAGAAGCCAGCCATGACGAGCGGGGCATCATCTGGCCCGCCGCCGTAGCGCCGTTCACGGCCGCCGTCGTCAGCCTTCGGCCGGACGATGCGGCGGTGTCGGCGGTCTGCGAGAGCGTTTACGGCGCCCTTCTAAAGGCCGGCGTGGACGTCCTTTATGACGACACGCCTGAACGTCCCGGGGCGAAGCTCTCGACGCTCGAACTGGCGGGCGTCCCGACCCTGGTCGTGGTCGGCCCCAAAGGCGTGAAGGCGGGAGTGGTTGAGGTGCGCGACCGCGCCACAGGCTCCGTCGTTGAGATGAGCGCCGAGGCCGCCATCCAGAGCCTTGTCGGGACCTCGGGCGGATGACCCAGATCGAGAAGCATATCGTTGAACGTCCCTTCGGACCTTTCGAGCGTATGCTCGCAGTGCGTTACCTCCGCGCCAAGCGCGAGCACGGGGGGCTCGCTCTGATTTCTGTGGTTTCCCTCATCGGCATCACGCTCGCCGTGATGGCGCTGATCGTCATCATGTCGATCATGAACGGCTTTCGTCTTGAGCTCTTGTCCAAGATCATCGGCTTCGAGCCTCATGCGTATGTGGACACAAGGGGTCTCCCTCAGAGTCAGGTCGACGTGATCATGGCTGAGCTTGAGGCGCGGGAGGATGTGACGCTCGTCGGGCCAAGGATCGACGGCACTGCGCTGGCCTCCGCTTATGGCCGCTCCGAAGGCGTGCAGATCCAGGGTATCCGCCCTCAGGATCTGAGGGCGAACACCCTTATCGCCGAGGGCATGACAAATCTGGCGTCGCGCGGTCGGGACGTCGGCTCTCTGGAGACGTTCGGAGCCGGCGGCGCGCTCTCGAAAGACATCGTCATCGGTGCAGCCTTCGCCGATTCGCTCGGCCTCTATGTCGGAGACAAGCTTACGCTGACCCAGATCAACGGCGCCCGAACCGTCATTGGCCGATCGCCGCGGACCCGAACGTTTACTGTGTCCGGGATCTTCCACGTCGGGAATGAGCGGTACGACAGGTTTTCTATCTTTCTGCCGATTGAGTCCGCCGCCTCTTTCTTCTCACTTGAGGGCGGTTATCCGGAGTTAGGGGTCCGGGTGAAGGATCCCGATGCGGTGCAATCCTTCGCCACAAGCCTGATGACACAGGGCATGCCCTATGTTCAGACCTGGATCGATCGCAACGGCACGTATGTCCGGGCGCTGATCGTTGAGCGCAACGTGATGCGCCTCATTCTTCTCATCGTGGTCGCCATCACCTCTCTCAACATCATCACCGGCGTTCTGATGCTGGTGAAGAACAAGGCGCGCGACATCGCAATCCTGCGGACCATCGGCGCGACCCGGGCGGGTGTCGTGCGGATCTTTCTGATGACCGGCAGCATGCTGGGAATGGTCGGCGTGGCGACCGGGCTCACCTGCGGGGTTCTGTTCTGCATCTACATCGCAGAGATCCAGCACTTCCTCGAGGGTCTCTTTGGGTTCCAGCTTTTCCCATCCGACATCTACATGCTGGATGCGATCCCCGCGAAGCTCGAAGTTGCAGAGGTTGTGGTTGTCGCCATTGCCGCCTTCCTGATGACCGTGGCCACGACGCTCATTCCCTCAATGTGGGCCTCGCGTCTTGATCCGGTGGAGGCCTTGCGGTTCCAATGAGCGATGCCATGTCTCAGCCGGACCAGGCGCCCGTTCTTTCGCTCTCCGGCGTGAGCCAGAGCTACAGGTCGGGGGAGAGGATCCTTGAGGTTCTGAAAGAGGTCGATCTCGACCTTCGCCCGGGCGAACTCACGGGTCTCGTCGGCCCCTCCGGCTCAGGCAAGTCGACGCTGCTTCACATTGCCGGACTTCTCGAGAAGCCCGACAGCGGCACGGTTCTCTTCGACGGCCGCGACGCGCTCAGGATGAGCGATCGTGAACGGACGCTCACGCGCCGGATTCATCTGGGTTTCGTCTACCAGTTCCACCACCTGCTGCCTGAGCTGAACGCCATCGACAACGTTGCGGCGCCTCTGATGATCAACGGCATGTCCAAAAAGGCCGCCCGTGTCCGGGCGCGTGAGCTTCTCGGCATGATGAATCTCGAAAATCGGGACCATCACCAACCGGGCCAGCTCTCGGGCGGCGAACAGCAGCGCGTCGCGATCGCGCGTTCCCTCGCCAATCGTCCAAAGGTTCTGATCGCCGATGAGCCGACCGGAAACCTGGATCCGAAGACCTCGGGCGGGGTTTTCCAGAGCCTTTTCGAGATCGCGCGGCGCGAGAAGGTGGCGGTTCTCGTGGCCACGCATAATATGGAGCTCACGACGTTCATGGACCGCGTCCTGACGCTCAGTTCCGGGCGCCTTGAGCCCTACGCCCGTCCCGAACCCCTGCCGTAAGGCGGGGACGGCGAGCGGGAGCGCGGTTGGACAGAGACCGGGGAATTTGCGTCTATGACCTCGAAACCTCCGAGCTTTATCCATCTGCGGGTGCGTTCGGCCCTGAGCCTTCTTCAAAGCATGATCCGGCCCAAGGATCTTGCAAAATGGGCCAAGGCCTCGCGAGCTCCGGCTATCGGCGTCACCGACGACAATCTGTTCGCAGCCCTTGAGCTGTCGGAAGCTCTCTCCGAAGTCGGCGTCCAGCCGATCACGGGGATCACCCTCAGGGTGCGAGAGGCGGGCGTCGCCGGCGAGGAGGGAGACCTCGCCCTTATCGCGCAGACTGAGGACGGGTATCGCAATCTGATGCGGCTCTCGTCCGAGAGCTTTCTCAGCCCGGCGGGAGATAACCGCCAGCTCTCCTTCGAGAGGGTGACGGAGCTGTCGTCCGGCCTGATCTGCCTCACTGGCGGACGAGGCGGGCTGTTCGACCGTCGCGCTGCGAGCGGCCGCCTTGATGCGATCCGTCCCGTGCTCGCGCGGCTGGCCGAAGCCTTCCCGGACCGTCTCTATGTTGAACTGCAGAGACACGGCGAAGCCGGGGAGAGAGACGCGGAGCAGGGTCTGATTGCGCTCGCCGACGAACTCGATCTTCCGCTGGTGGCCACGTGCGATGCGCGCTTTCAGACCCCTTCGCAGCATCCCACTCACGACGTGCTGCTATGCATCGCCAACTCGACCTATGTCTCTCAGGGCGAGCGACCCCGGATGTCGCGGGACCACCACCTGCGCAGTCAGGAGGAGATGGAGACGCTGTTCGCAGACCTCCCGGACGCTCTCGCCGCGAGCGTGGAGATCGCACGTCGCTGCTCCTTCCGGCCTCGGGGCCGAGCTCCCATTCTTCCCAACTTCAGCGGCGAAGGCGGGCGGGGAGAGGACGAAGAGCTGGCCGCCCAGGCGCGCGCCGGCCTGACCGACAGACTGGCGCGGCGACCGCACTACGCCTCCGAGGACGTCTATCGCGAACGTCTCGAATACGAGATCGGCGTCATCCAGAAGATGGGCTTTCCCGGGTATTTTCTGATCGTTTCGGACTTCATCAAGTGGGCGAAGTCGCAAGGCATTCCGGTCGGGCCCGGTCGGGGCTCCGGCGCGGGCTCCCTTGTCGCCTATGCGCTGACCATCACGGATCTTGATCCCCTGAGGTTCGGCCTTCTCTTCGAACGCTTCCTCAATCCCGAACGCGTCTCCATGCCGGACTTCGATATCGACTTCTGCCAGGACCGCCGCGGCGAAGTGATCGATTATGTCCGTCGCCGTTATGGAGAAGATCGGGTCGCCCAGATCATCACCTTCGGCACGCTCCAGGCGAGAGCTGTTCTCAGGGATGTGGGACGCGTCCTTCAGCTCGGGTTCGGACAGGTGGATCGTCTGGCCAAGCTGGTGCCCTTCAACCCGGCCAAGCCGCCCACTCTGGCGGAAGCCCTGGAAATGGAGCCGCGCCTCAAGGAAGCCATGGAGGCGCAGGAAGAGGTCGCACACCTTGTCGAGACCGCCCAGGAACTCGAGGGACTTTACCGCAACGCCTCGACCCACGCTGCAGGCGTCGTTATCTCCGATCGCCCCTTAACCGAGATCTCGCCGCTCTATCAGGATCCGAGGTCGGATCTTCCCGCGACCCAGTTCAATATGAAATGGGCGGAGCATGCCGGTCTTGTGAAGTTCGACTTCCTCGGCCTCAAGACGCTTACGGTTATTGATCGGGCGCTCAGATTTCTGGCCCGCCAGGGCGTGACGCCCGGGCCGGGGTTCGAGGATTTCGCCGACCCGAGGTCCTACGAGCTGATGGCGTCAGGCTTTACATTGGGCGTGTTCCAGCTCGAAGGGCAGGGCATGAGGGACACGCTGAGAAAGGTGCGTCCCAATACGATCGAGGACATCATCGCCCTCATCTCCCTCTATCGACCCGGCCCTATGAAGAACATCGACACCTATGTCGACGTGAAGTTCGGCCGGCGGAATGCGGATTACCTGCATCCCGATCTCGAGGCGGTCCTCAAGGAGACCTACGGGGTCATCGTCTATCAGGAACAGGTGATGAAGATCGCTCAGATCCTCGCCGGCTACTCCCTCGGAGAGGCGGATCTGCTTCGTCGGGCCATGGGCAAGAAGAAGCCCGAGGAAATGGCCAAGCAGAAAACCCGCTTCCTGGCCGGGGCCGCGGAAAAAGGCGTCAGCCGGGAGCGGGCGGAGTACATCTTCGAGCTGGTCAACGAGTTTGCTGGGTACGGCTTCAACAAGTCCCACGCCGCCGCCTACGCCGTGATCGCCTATCAGACCGCCTACCTGAAGGCCAATCATCCCGTTGAGTTCCTGGCGGCTTCCATGAGCCTCGACATTCACAACACCGATAAGCTGTCCGCCTTCTTTCAGGACGCAAAGCGGCTCGGCCTGACGGTTCGCCCCCCGGACGTGACGACCTCCAACGCCGATTTCGACGTCAGAGAGGGAGCCATCTGCTATGCGCTCGGCGCCATTAAGGGCGTCGGCCTTCCCGCGATGAAGGCCGTCGAGGCGGCCCGCGCGGAGCAGCCGTTCCGCGATCTTCAGGACTTCGCCGAACGGGTGGACGCCCGGCTGGTCAACAAGCGCTGCTTTGAGGCGCTCGCCCGCTCCGGCGCCTTTCAGTCGCTTGAGCCCAACCGGGCCCGGGCCTACGCCGGAGCCGGCCTCCTCGCTCAGCTCGCCTCCGCTGCAGGGGAGGAACGCGCGAGCCGTCAGGTGAGTCTGTTCGGCGACGCGCCCTCCGCGGCGATCCGCCTACCGGAGACGCCTGCCTGGGGCGAGAGCCAGAGGCTGGACCATGAACTCGGCAGCGTGGGCTTTTTCCTGAGCGGGCACCCTCTCGACGATGTCCTCACGAGCGATCTGCGGGAACGGATCGTGCTCGCCGCGGACCGCGAAGCAGCCGGCATGGCGAGACTTTCCTTCGACATGATCGGGGTGGTTCGCGCACGGGTTGAAAAACCCGCACGAATAGGAGGGAAATTTGCCTACGTCACGCTCTCAGATCCGTCAGGCGAGTTCGAAGTGATGGCGCCGCCCGAGATCCTCAACGCGCAGCGCGAGACGCTCGATGTGGGGCAGAAGGTGATCGCGCGGGTCAAGGTCCGACGCCAGGATGAGGACCTGCGCTTCTCCATCGAAAGCGTGAAGCCCCTCAGTCAGACCAGCCTCGGGACCCATAGCGCCCTCTGCGTCCGGGTGAGCCCGTCGGCGGGCCTTGAGGCGATTGCGGGGGTCGCCGAAGGACTGAGGCGCGCCAAGGGGGGAAGTTTCGGCTCGATCATGCTGGAAATCCCCCTCGACGGGGACCGCGTGGTCACGATCGCGCTCGAGGGGCGCTATCCGGTCGACTTCGGCGCGATGTCGGCGTTCAAGTCGGCCCCGGGGGTCGATCAGGTCCGTCCCTCGACCTGACCGGGAGGCGAGGCGCCCCAGAAATCCGGCGCCGCCCCCTTGGAAGCCGCTGTTGCCCTTTTTCTGAAAGTGCGTATAAGCCGCGCTATTCCGACACGCGGACGCAATTCCGGTGCTGACGATCCAGTCGGCCTGTCCGCGGCGGCCAACCGGATAGGAGAAACACGTGGCTCTACCTGAATTCACCATGCGCCAGCTGCTCGACGCGGGCGTCCACTTCGGGCACCAGATTCATCGCTGGAACCCGAAGATGAAGACCTACATCTACGGTCAGCGTTCCGGCATTCACATTATTGACCTGTCTCAGACGGTTCCCCTGCTTCACCAGGCTCTGGTGCGCGTTCGGGAAGCTGCGTCCAAAGGCGGTCGCATTCTCTTCGTCGGCACCAAGCGTCAGGCGGCCGATGCGGTCGCGGAAGCGGCCGGGCGCTGCGCGCAGTACTATATGAACGATCGCTGGCTGGGCGGCACGCTCACCAACTGGGAAACCGTTTCGAAGTCCATTCGTCGTCTTCGCGAGCTCGACGAGACGCTTGCTGAGGGCGGATCGACCGGTCTGACCAAGAAGGAGCTGCTGAAGCTTCAGCGCGAGCAGGAGAAACTGCAGCGCGTTCTGGGCGGCATCCGGAATATGGGCGGCCTGCCGGACCTGATGTTCGTCATCGATACGAACAAGGAGTCCATCGCGGTGAAGGAAGCCCGCAAGCTGGGCATCCCGGTCGTCGCTGTGGTCGACAGCAATTGCGACCCGGACGAAGTGGATTTCCCGATTCCGGGCAATGATGACGCGGCGCGCGCCATCCAGCTCTACTGCGGACTCGTCGCTGACGCGGTTCTTGACGGCCTCGACGCCTCCTCCATGGCGGCGGGCGTCGACATCGGAGCCGCTGAAACTGTGCGTGAGCCGGCTCTCGAAGGACTTGAGGGCGAATCGGCCCCGGCCGTCTGATAAGGGGGCCGGAGAGTTTCGGCTCAGCCGGGACAGTACGCGTTGCGTAAACTTATCAACGGCCGTCTGAGCGTCTTTGTCCTCCGGGCCGGACGCGCAGGCGGCCGAGCCACAACCACTGCTAACGGATCCAGGAGGATAATCATGGCCGAGATCACGGCTCAGCTCGTGAAGGAGCTGCGCGAAAAGACCGGCGTCGGAATGATGGACTGCAAGAAGGCGCTGGCGGAAAACAACGGCGACATCGAGGCGTCCATCGACTGGCTGCGGGCCAAGGGCCTTTCCAAGGCTGCGAAGAAGGCTGACCGTGTGGCCGCCGACGGCCTGGTGGGCCTTCAGTCGACAGGGCTCGCGGGAGCGATCTGCGAGGTCAACTCAGAGACCGATTTCGTGGCCCGGAACGATATCTTCCAGGCTGCGGTGCGCTCGATCACCGGGATCGCCCTCTCCAAGGGAGGCGATTTCGAGGCCACAGCCGGGGCGCCCTCTCCGGACGGCGACGGGACCGTCAAGGACATGCTGCTGCGCCTTGTCGCGACTGTCGGCGAAAACATGAACCTGCGCCGGACCGCCGGGCTGTCCGTCTCGGACGGCGTTGTCGCCACCTACATGCACAATCCGGTCTCGGCCGGCCTCGGCCGGATCGGCGTGCTCGTCGCGCTTGAATCGACCGGGGACAAAGCGGCTCTCAAGGAGGCCGGCTCCAAGATCGCCATGCATGTGGCGTCTGCCGATCCGGCCCCTCTCGCAACCGTTCGCGAGGAGCTCGACCCGAAAGTGATCGAAAAAGAGCGGTCGATCCTGCTCGAACAGGTCAAGGAATCGGGCAAGCCGGCGAATGTCGCCGAGAAGATGGTCGAGGGCCGTCTGCGCAAGTTCTATGAGGAAGTGGTCCTCAACGAGCAGGCGATGTTCGGTGACAAGGATATGACGGTCGCCAAGTTCGTGGAGACCGTCGCCAAGGAAGCTGGCGCGCCCGTCGTTCTCAAAGGCTTCGTTAAGTACAAGATCGGCGAGGGTATCGAGAAGGAAGTCACGGACTTCGCGGCTGAAGTGGCGGCGTTCTCGAAATCCTAAGTCGTTTGCCTAAAGCCTTCCTGACCGCATAGACTGAGACGCCCCGTCGGCTACGGCGGGGCGTCCGGCTGACAGGGGACACCATGACTGGCGACACGCAACTCAGGTACCGCCGGATCCTGCTCAAGATCTCCGGCGAGGCGCTCATGGGAGATCTGGCCTTCGGCATAGATCCCAAAGCCTGCCTGAAATTCGCGGAAGAGGTTAAGGCCGCCCTCAAGCTTGGGGTCGAGATCTGTCTGGTGATCGGCGGAGGGAATATTTTCCGCGGAATGACGGGAGCCGCAGGCGGAATGGACCGCGCCCAGGCCGACCATCTCGGAATGCTGGCGACGGTGATGAACGCGCTCGCGATGCAAAGCGCGCTGGAAAGCATCGGCGTGCCCACCCGCGTCCAGTCGGCCATTGCGATGCAGTCCATCTGCGAGCCCTTTATTCGCCGCAGAGCGGTGCGCCATATGGAGAAGGGCCGCGTCGTCATTTTCGCAGCAGGGACCGGAAACCCGTTCTTCACGACAGACACCGGCGCGGCGCTGCGGGCGGCGGAAATGAATTGCGACGCCCTGTTCAAGGGAACCCAGGTCGACGGCGTCTATACTGCTGACCCCAAGCTGGATGCGGAAGCGGTCCGGTATGACCAGATCGATTATCTCGATGTCCTGACCCAGGAGCTGAGGGTGATGGACGCGACCGCAATCAGCCTTATGAAGGAAAACCGGATACCGATCGTCGTGTTTTCGATTCACAAGAAGGGCGGCCTGTCTGAGGTTCTCACCGGACAGGGCGTCAGCACGACAATCGGTCGCAAGACCAGGAAGAGCTGAGCTGGGAGATCTCTATGGCTGAACAGTTTGATCTGAAGGCGCTCGAAAGGCGAATGGACGGCGCTCTGGCGTCGCTCAAGACCGAATTCACCGGCCTTCGCACCGGCCGCGCCTCTGTCCACCTGCTCGACACGGTGCAGGTGTCCGCCTACGGATCGATGATGCCGCTCAATCAGGTGGCCTCAGTGAGCGCGCCCGAGGCGCGCATGCTGTCGGTCAGCGTATGGGACCGGAGCATGGTCGGGGCGGTCGACCGCGCCATTCGCGAATCCCCCCTGGGCCTCAACCCGATCATGGACGGACAGACGCTCCGCATTCCGATCCCTCCTCTCAGCGAGGAGAGGAGACGGGAGCTCGCCAAGCTCGCGGGAAAGTTCTCCGAGGCGGCCAAGGTGGCGGTGCGGAACGTTCGTCGCGACGGCATGGATCTCCTGAAGCGCCTCGAGAAGGCCGGGGAGATCAATGAGGACCAGCTCAAGACCCGTGAGAAAGACGTTCAGAAGATCACCGACAAGGCCGTGGCCGCCATCGATGAGGCGATGAAGGCCAAGGAAGAAGAGATCATGCAGGTGTGAGCCAGACGCCGTTTCCCATCCAGCCCGGTGCGGCGCCGAAGACAGGGGACGGCCTCAGGGCCGGGCCTGACCATGTCGCGATCATCATGGATGGAAACGGGCGCTGGGCCCAGGCGCGGGGACTGCCCCGGGCGATGGGACACCGCGAGGGGGTCGAGGCCCTCCGGCGGGCCGTTGAGGCCTGCGGTGACCTGGGTCTGGGCGAACTCACCGTGTTCTCCTTTTCGACCGAGAACTGGAAGCGCCCGCCGCAGGAAGTGGAAACCCTGTTCGACCTCCTGCGCATGTTCGTACGCAGCGATCTTCAGCGCCTGCACAGGCAGAATGTCCGGATCCGCATTCCCGGAGAGCGGGAGGGACTTGCCGGGGATATCCTTGAGCTGATCGAGGAGGCTGTCGATCTGACGGCGGGAAATTCCGGTCTCACCCTCAACATCGCGTTCAATTACGGCGGACGGGCGGAGCTCGTCGACGGGGCGCGAAAGCTGGCCCTGGCGGTGCGCGAAGGACGGATCCGACCAGAGGATATCGACGAGGCGATGCTGGGCTCGACCCTTTGGACGGCCGGATCGAGAGCGCCCGATCTTATCCTGCGGACCAGCGGAGAGCTGAGACTCAGCAATTTTCTGCTCTGGAGCGGGGCGTATGCGGAGCTGATGTTCCTTGAGGTGAACTGGCCCGATTTCGAGCACCGTCACCTTGCGCAGGCGATCGAGGCTTATCGCAGACGGGATCGACGCTTCGGCGGCGTGGGGGCGTGAGGTTGAGGCGATGACGCAAGCTCCCAACCCCCTGCTCGCGCGAGAAATCGTCATGCGGGTCGCATCGGCGGCGGTCCTCATTCCTGTCGGGCTCGGCGCAGTGGCGCTGGGCGGGCTGGTCCTGAAGATCGTCACGGCGGCCTGCGGAGCTGCGGCGGCGGCCGAGTGGACGCGAATGGCGACACGGCGAAGCGGACGCCCTGGCGTTTGGATGCTTTACCTGGCGAGCGCTCTTGCGGCGTGCGCGGCCACGGCGGTCGGCTCAGCGGGCCTGGGTCTCCTCGCTCTGGTCAGTCTCGGCGGAGCGGGTATTGTCTACCTCCTCGCCCGTTTCTCCGGACATGAGCCCGCTCACTTGGCGCTGGGGGCCCTTTACGTGTCCTTTCCCTTCGGAGCGTTCGTATGGATCCGTGAGGCCGTCCCGGACGGTCAGGCGGTGCTGTTCGGGGTGCTCGCCATCGTCTGGGCTTCGGATATTGCGGCCTATTTTGCAGGCCGCGGGTTCGGCGGTCCTCGTCTTGCGCCTCGGGAAAGCCCGAACAAGACCTGGACCGGGGCCATTGGAGCGGTGGTGTGCTCGGGACTTGTCGGCCTGACGATCGCTCAGATTACGGGGACCGACGCATTTCACTGGCTGGCCACCGGAGTGATCCTGTCGGTGATCGCCCAGAGCGGTGATCTGCTTGAGTCGCGTTTCAAACGGATGTTCGAAGTGAAGGACAGCTCCGGTCTGGTGCCAGGGCATGGCGGAGTGCTTGACCGCCTCGACGCCCTCATGGCTGCCGTGACTGCCGCCGCCATGGTTCTCTGGCTGGCCCCCGAACTCGCCCCCGGCATCAGTCCGGGGGCAGGGGGATGAGCGATCCCATGAGGGTTTCGGTGCTCGGAGCGACCGGATCGATCGGGGTCTCGACGCTCGACATCCTGTCGAACCAATCACCGGGAGGCCCCCGGTTCCAGACCGTCGCTCTCACCGCCCATTCGCGGGTCGACGAGCTCGCGCGGGCGGCGCTCGCTTCGCGAGCCGAATTTGCGGCCATTGCAGATCCGACCCGCTATCAGGAGCTCAAGTCAGCCCTCGCCGGATCGGATGTCGAGGTCGGCGCCGGAGCCGGGGCAGTCGTCGAAGCCGCCAGCCGGGAGGCCGACTGCGTGGTGGCGGCGATCGTGGGAATTGCGGGGCTTCCCTCAACTCTTGAAGCGGTGAGACAGGGCGCCCGGGTCGCGCTGGCCAACAAGGAGAGCCTCGTCTGTGCAGGAGACCTCCTCAAGCGGGAGGCGCGGACGTCGGGGGCGAAGCTGCTGCCGGTCGATTCGGAGCACAATGCCATTTTTCAGGTGCTCGACCGCCCGGACCGCGTCGAGAAGCTGATTCTCACCGCCTCCGGAGGACCCTTTCGGGACTGGAGCCTGGAGCAGATGTCCAGGGCGAGCCCTGAGGAGGCCCGAAAGCACCCGAACTGGCTGATGGGCGCCAAGATCTCGGTGGATTGCGCCACCATGATGAATAAGGGCCTGGAGCTGATCGAGGCGGTTCAGCTCTTCGACGTTCCCGAGGACAGGATCGACATCCTGATTCATCCTCAGTCCATCATTCATTCGCTCGTGGCCTATGATGACGGCTCAGTCCTCGCGCAGCTCGGTATGCCCGATATGCGCACGCCCATTTCCTTCGCTCTCTCCTGGCCTGACCGAATGCCGGTTCCGGGTCTCGAGCGCCTTGATCTCGCCAAGATCGGCAGGCTTGATTTCCATGCGCCTGATCCCGCCCGCTTTCCGGCCCTGAGCTTCGCCAGGGCGGCCGCAGCGGCAGGCGGCGGGGCGTGCGTCGCCCTCAATGGCGCGAACGAAGCGGCTGTGGAGGCGTTTCTGAACGGACGAACGGATTTCCTGTCGATTTCCCGCACGGCAGGGGACATGCTAGAGGAGACGATCCGCGAGGGCCGACACGCCTCGCCGGGGAGTTTTGAAGAGATCTACGATCTCGACAGGCAGGTGCGGGCGAGGTGCTGCGAGCGCTTCGGCCTCTCCAGCTGAGGTCAGGATCGCGATCGAGGAAGGACACCGGAACCCGTGCTCGAAAAACTGCTCTCGATCGCCGCCTCACCTCTGTCCTTCATCCTGCTCATCGGGATCGTCGTGACGGTGCACGAGCTCGGACACTACTGGGCAGGGCGCCTGTTCGGCGCCGCCATCGAATCCTTTTCTGTCGGTTTCGGGGGATCGCTGTTCGAAGTGCGCGATCGCAGAGGCACACGGTGGCGGATCAACTGGCTGCCGCTCGGAGGCTTTGTGAAGTTCGCGGGCGAGATGCAGGCGCCTTCCGATTCGCGAGCCGTCGGCAACGCCGATCTTGCCGGATGCGCCTTTCACGAACTTCACCCCCTCCAGAGACTGGTGATCTCCCTTGGCGGACCCGCCGCGAACTTCGTGTTCGCCATTCTCGCCCTGGCCACGCTCGCGATGATCACGGGCCTTCCGGAGGCGCAGGCCGTGCGGGTTGCGGATGTGCAGGCCGCCAGCCCAGCGGAAGCGGCTGGATTCAAGAAGGGCGACGTTATCCTCGAGGCGGGCGGTCGCCCGGTTGAAACCGGCGGCGACGTGATCCGGGCGACAGCGCTCAGCGCCGGAGAAAGCGTGGTCTATCTGATTGAGCGGAACGCAGAGCGTCTGACCCTGACGGCCGTTCCGGAAACCCGCGAAGAGCGGAGCGAGGCCTTCAAGGTCGTCGAAAAGATCGGGCGGGTGGGCCTGTCGCTGGAGGATGTCGATCTGGATGTTCGCAGGCCCGGCCTGCTCGAAGCGGCGGCCTACGGGGTCGGCGCCACCGGAGAAGCCATCGGATCGACGGTCACCGTTCTCAGGCGACTGGTCACGGGGCTGGACGGCATCGACCGACTGAGCGGTCCGGTCGGGATTTTCGGCATCGCAGACAACGCCACCGACCTTCACATGAAGCAGACAGAGCTCAGTTTCCTGGAACGTCTGGCGAATGTCAGCCTGACCCTCCTGCAGCTTGCGGCTCTGTTTTCCATCGGGGTCGGCTTCTTCAATCTCTTGCCAATCCCCGTCCTCGACGGGGGGGCGGCCGTCATGTGCCTCGCTGAAGCGGCCTCCGGCCGGGAAATTCCTGAGGCGATTCAGAGGATCGGACTGACAATAGGTCTTGCATGTCTTATCGGGTTTGCTGTGGTAGTGACGTGGAATGACGTGACGCGCCCCGGAGGACCGCTTGAGGTTTTATCGGGCATGTTGTCTTAAGGGACAGGTTAGGCGGCCCAGCGGCCCGCCCCACAAAGAGGGAACGTGATGCGGTCATTGTTCGCAAGCGCTCTGGCGCTGACGGCCTCAGCTGGGGCGGTCGTCGCCGCACAGGAAGCGAGCGGGGCAGGTCAGGCCTGGGCCCAGCGGCCCGGAGACGTGATCGCGCGCATCCTGGTCGAGAACAACCAGCGAATCGAATCCCGGACGGTCCTCTCCTATCTTCTGGTGAAGCCCGGCGACGCCTACGACCCGGAGCGGATCGATCTCTCTTTCAAAGCGCTGTTCGCCACCGGTCTGTTTGCGGATGTGGTGTTCGAGTGGCGCGGGAATGACCTCGTCATCCGGGTCATCGAAAACGCCATCGTCAACCGGGTGATCTTCGAGGGCAATAACGCGGTCACAACCGAAAGGCTCGAGGAAGAGACGGAGATCGAACCGCGAAACACCTTCACGCGTTCGAGGGTGGAGCAGGACGTCCAGCGCATTCTGGAAGTCTACCGTCGTGCGGGCCGGTTCGCCGCCACCGTGACGCCTCAGTACAAAGCGCTGCCTCAGAATCGCGTCGATCTCATCTTCGTGATCGAGGAAGGGCCGGTCACCGGGGTCCGGTCGATCAACTTCCTCGGCAATAGTCGTTTCAGCGATGACCGGCTCCGGCGCGAGATCGCCACGCGTCAGTCGCGCTGGTGGAGGTTTTTCGAGAAACGCGACAACTATAACCCCGGCCAGGTCGAGTATGATCGCGACCTTCTCCGACAGTTCTACACCAATCAGGGTTATGCGGACTTCCGGACGACCGCTGCGGTCGGAGAACTCACTCCGGACCGGGAGGACTTCTACCTCACTTTCACGGTGGACGAAGGCAAGCCCTACAATTTCGGCAAGCTTGAGGTGAAGACCGAGCTGGAGAAGCTCTCGGGAGAGCGCCTCGCATTGATCCTCCCCATCAAGTCGGGCGAGCTGTTCAAGAGCAAGATGATCGAAGATTCGATCGATACGATCACTTTTGCGGCCGGGTCGGCAGGATACGCCAACGTCGTCGTCAGACCCCGGGAAACGCGCAATCCCGACACGCAGACCGTGGACATCACCTTTGAGGTCGACGAAGGCCCGCGCGTCTATATCGAGCGGATCGATATCGCCGGCAACACTCAGACCCTTGACCGCGTCATACGCCGGGAGATCCGGACGGCGGAGGGCGACGCGTACAACAAGGTCCTGCTGGACAACGCCAAGAACCGCATCCGGGCGCTCGGCTTCTTCAAGGAAGACAGCGTCGAGATCACCGAAGAGCCCGGCTCGACCGACGATCGGAACATCGTCAAGGTCAAGGTTGAGGAAGAAGCGACCGGCGAACTCGCCTTCTCCGCAGGCTTCTCTTCGGCTGACGCCTTCCTCTTCTCGGTGAGCGCAACCCAGCGCAATTTCCGGGGCCGCGGCCAATTCCTCAGCGCGCGGATCCAGACCACCTCGCGCCAGCAGGATATCGAGTTCCGTTTCACGGAGCCGAAGTTTCAGGATCGCAATCTCGCCGTAGGCGTCGACCTGTTCATGACGCAGTCGGATTTCTACGAGGAGGCCGGCTTCCAGAACGGGATCGTCGGCGCCGGAGGACGACTGCTCTTCCCCCTCTCGGATACCGATCAGATCGGCCTGCGCTACAACCTTCGCGATGACGACCTGCAGCTCGATCCGCTGCTGACGGACTGCTCGACCGACGCGTTCTTCAGATCGTCCCTCTGCGATCAGCAGGGGGCCCGTCTGACCTCAGCTGTCGGCTATACGCTCACGATGGACCGGACGAACGATTATCTTGAGCCGACGCGAGGCTTCAATCTTTCGTTCAGTCAGGACATCGCCGGCCTGGGCGGGGATGTGAATTATGTAAAAACCGAGCTTCGGGGCGCCGTCTATCGGGGCATCCTGCCCAAGATCACCGCCAGCGCCCGCATCGAGGCGGGATATATCGAAAGCTGGGGCGATCAGGCGATCCGCATCAACAACCGCTTCTTCAAGGGCGGCAACTCGTTCCGGGGCTTTGATGTGGCGGGTCTGGGTCCCCGGGAGGTCCAGTACTTCTACGAGACAGAAACCATCGCCCGGGCGCCCGGCGTGGCGCCTCCCTACCTTTCGACGCCGCTTCTGGACACGGACGGCAAGCAGCAGGTTAACTCGGCCGGGGAATTGCTCTTCACCGCCGCCCGAAGAGACGCCAGCGGGACACTCCTGCCTCAGCAGGTCCGTCCGTTTAACGCCCTGGGCGGGAAAGCCTACGCCATCGGCGCCCTCGAGCTTTCCTTCCCCATCCCGTTTGCGCCGGACGAACTTGGGATTGATGGCGCCATGTTTGCAGAGTTCGGGACGGTCGGACTGCTCGACGGCGTTGACCGCGACCGGAAGGCGGACGATCTGTTCAATGCGTTCAGGGTTGACGACAGCGCCAGCCTGAGAGCGTCGGCAGGCGTGAGCATTTTCTGGGATTCCCCGTTCGGACCGATCCGGTTCGACCTGTCCCAGATCCTGGCGCAAGAAGAATACGATCGCACTGAGACCTTCCGTTTCAGCACCAATACGAGGTTCTAGTATGAAAGTTCACCATCTGGCGCTGGCCGCGCTCCTGCTTTCAGGCGTCACGTCGTCTCTGACGATCGCCCAGGCGCAGTCGAAAGTGTTCGTGATCGACGAAGCGGCGATCCGCCAAAACAGCAAGGTCGGCAAGGAAATCGCCGCCACGATCGAAAACGTCCGGAAGGACGGCGTGACCAAGCTTGGCCTCGAGACGCTCGGAAACGAAATCAAGGCGGAAGACGAGGCGCTGAAGCCTCAGATCCAGTCCCTGTCCAAGGAAGCGCTCGCCGCAAACGCCACCCTCAAGGCGCGGGTCGAGGCTCTGGACAAGAAAAAGAACGAGTTCCTTCAGAAAGCCGATATTCTCGATCAGGCCCTTGGCCAGCAGCAGACGGCCGCCAATCAGGCCTTCACCCTCGCGCTCCAGCCGGCGGTTGACTTCGCAGCCAAGGAAGCCGGGGCGGATATGGTCATCTCGATTTCCTCCACCTGGTTCGTCAAACCGGCCGCTGACATCAGCTCCAAGGTTGTCGCGCGGCTCGACGCCACGACACCCACTCTGGCAGCCCTGAAGGCCGCCGCGGAGGCCGCCATGGCCAAAGCGCAGCCGGCGCCTGCCGCCGCCCCCAAGCCCTGAGGGCTGGGCCGGGCCGGTGATTGACCGACGTTTCTACGCCTGTCTGGGTCCGGTTTCGGCCCTTGAGCTGGCCGCTGAGGCCGGTTCAGGCGTTGTGGAGGGTGGGGAGGATCGCCAGGTCTCCTCTGTTGCGCCAAGCCTCGAGGCGGGACCTGACGATCTCAGCTTCCTCGAGGATCGCTCTCCGGATGCGCTTCGTCAGGTGCGGGCAGGGATCTGCTTTGTCCGCCCAGAGACGCTCTCCGGACGCCGGGACGGGACGACCTGCATCGTTTCGGAGCGCCCCAGAGCCGCCTTCGCCAGGGCGAGCGAACGGATCTTCAGGCGCATCGACTTTCAGCCCGGAGATCCGGCGATACACCCCACGGCGAGGATAGAGGCTGGGGCGAAGATTCTGCCCGGATGCGTCATCGGCGCCGGGGCCGCGATCGGATCCGGAGCGACGATCGGTCCGAACGCGGTGATCGGGCCCGGCGTGCAGATCGGATGGAGATCCCGGATCGGCGCAGGAGCCTCGGTGAGCTGCGCGCTCATAGGAGACGACGTCATCCTTCTCGCGGGCGTCGCGATCGGCGAGACCGGTTTCGGCCTCGCTCAGCATGCCGACGGCGCGCGTCTCACTCCTCACTTCGGGCGCGTGATCCTGCAGAACGGCGTCACTATTGGGGCCAACAGCTGCGTCGATCGGGGGCTGTTCGACGACACGGTCATCGGCGAGGGCTCGCACATCGATAACCTCTGCCATATCGGCCACAATGTCCGCATCGGTCGTCATGCCGTGATGGCCGCCTTTGCAGGCGTGTCCGGCTCCTCAATCGTCGGAGACGGCGCCCAGTTCGGGGGACGGGTCGGTCTTGGAGATCATATCGTCGTCGGTCGCGGCGCGCGGATCGCCGCCGGGGCCGCCGTGCTCAAGGATGTCGCAGAGGGCGAGACCGTTGCGGGCTATCCCGCCAAACCCTCGCGGACATGGATGCGCGAGCTTGCGTGGCTGGCCCGGGAAGCGCAGAAACGCGGCTCGAAGGACGATTGAACGCTGAGGCGTTCGCCTGCAAGGGAGACGGGCCGATGAGCGTGTCCATAGACCCCACAGCCATCGTCTCCTCGGCCGCAGAGCTGGGCGAGGGCGTTGAGATCGGCCCTTTCTGCACCGTCGGCCCGCTTGTCCGTCTGGATGCCGGCGTGAAGCTGATCAGTCATGTGTCCGTCCAGGGGCGCACCTCAATCGGCGCGGATACCGTAGTTCATCCCTTCGTCTCGCTCGGTCAGGGACCGCAGGACATCCGTTATCGGGGCGAGGACACCGCGCTGCAGATCGGCCGCGGGAATATTCTCCGCGAAGGGGTCACGATGAACCTCGGCACCCCGAAGGGACGCGGCGTCACACGCGTCGGCGATAGCGGTTTCTTCATGGCCAACAGCCATATCGGGCACGACTGCATCGTCGGAAACGGCGCCGTCATGGCGACCGGGGCGGTCATGGGCGGGTTCGTCGAGGTCGGCGACAATGTCAATTTCGGAGGTCTCTCCGCCATCCATCAGTTCGTCAGGATCGGACGCAACTCCATGGTCGGGGGCGGGGCGCCTCTGGTTGGAGATCTCATCCCGTTCGGGATGGCCGACAACCATGGACGTCTCCATGGCCTGAACCTCATCGGCCTCAAAAGACGAGGGTTCTCGCGCGAGACCATCACGACCCTGCGCGCCTTCTATCGGGAACTCTTTCACGGAACCGGCGTCTTCAGCGAGCGCCTTGAGCAGACCGCCTCGCGTCACGGCGAGTGCGCCGAGGTCCGCGAGATCATCGCCTTCATCAATGACGGCGATCGCAGGCCTCTGTGTCTGCCGGCGGCGGAGTGAGGCGGATGAACGGACCGCTGGGGATTATCGCAGGCGCCGGAGACCTGCCTCGACGGACCGCAGAGCTTGCGACCGCGGCCGGGCGGACCGTTGTGGTGCTCGGGGTGAGCGGATTCGCCGATCCGGACTTCGTCGCCGCCTATAACGGACAGTCTTTCGGGATCGGCGAAACCGGTCGGCAGATTCGCTTTCTCAAAGAGGCGGGATGTCAGGAGATTGTGTTCGCCGGATTGGTGCGGCGTCCGGACTTCGGTCAGCTGACGTTCGATGAGGAAGGCCTCAGGCTTCTGCCCGCCCTCAAGGAGGCTGCCGGGAAAGGAGACGATGCGCTGCTGCGCGTCGTGCTCGGGGCGTTCAGCGCGGCCGGTCTTCACATCCTCGGCGCCGAGCAGGCCGCTCAGGCGCTGCTTGCGCCTTCAGGGGTTATCGGCCGGCATGCGCCGGGCGAGGGCGACTGGCGGGATATCCGCAGGGCCGCGAGGGCGGCGGAGGCGATCGGTCAACTCGACATCGGACAGGGCGCGGTGAGCGCCGGCGGCGTTGTTCTCGCTCTCGAGGCTCAGGAGGGCACTGACCAGATGCTCGTTCGCTGCGCCTCTCTCCCGCCCACGGTTCGCGGTGAGGGCGGAGTGCTGGTCAAGCGTCCCAAGCCGATCCAGGATGCGCGCGTCGACCTTCCCACCATAGGCGAGGAGACGGTGAGACGGGCGGCCGAGGCGAGGCTTTCGGGCATCGCCGTCCTCGCGGGCGGAGCGCTGATCGTCAACCGATCCGCCATGATTGCGCTCGCCGATCAGCTTGGGCTGTTTGTCTACGGCTTCCGTCCGGAGGAGATCGTGTGAGCCGCCATATCGTGCTTGTGGCGGCTGAGGCCTCCGGCGACGCGCTCGGCGCGGAGGTGATCGCCGCCCTGAAGGCCAAGGCGCCGAACGTCCGCCTTTCCGTGATCGGCGGCGGAGCGATGAGCTCGGCGGCCGCAAGTCTTCCGGTGCGGCTCGACGGGCTCGCAGTGCTGGGTCTCGTGGACGGGCTCAAGGCGTTTTCCCGGGTGAAGCGCCTCGTTCGGGAAGCTGCCGAGGCGATTGCGCGAAGCGCGCCGGACGCGGTGGTGCTGATCGATTCCTGGGGTTTCATGTGGCGGCTGGCCCGGGAGCTGAAGCTGGCGGGCGTCAAGGCGCGCCGGATCAAGCTGATCGGGCCGCAGGTCTGGGCGACGCGTCCCGGGCGGGCGAAGGTTCTTGCGCGCTGGTGCGACCACCTCCTGTGCATTCACGCATTCGAGCAGCCATACTTTGAGAGATACGGTCTCGCGACAACCGTCATCGGCAATCCCGCTCTGGGGAGAGGACAGGAGGCGGACGGTCAGGCCTTCTCGCAGGCCCATGGCTTTCATTCCGGGCGCAGGGTCGTAGGCCTCCTTCCCGGCAGTCGACCTTCAGAAATCCGCCGGACAGCTCCGACGCTGATCAAGGCCTGCGAGCAGGTCTGTGGCCAGCGAGCCGATGTGATCGTGGTCTGCGTGCTCGCCCCCGGGGTCGAGAGCGAGGTCCGCGCCATGGCCGCGACCTGGACATTTCCCCATATCCTCGTCTCGGAGGAGGAGAAGTCGTCCGCCTTTTCCGCCATGGAGGTCGCGCTGGCCTGCTCGGGAACGGTGACCACCGAGCTCGCGGCGCAGGGCGCAGCCATTGTCGTCGGCTATCGGCTGGGGTGGATCACCTGGGCGATCGCGCGTCTTTTCCTGATGCGCTCACGCTTCATCACTCTGCTCAACGTCGCGGCGGGAGAAGAAGCCGCCCCGGAGTTCGTTCAGACCCGTTTCACGCCCGCGCGAACGGCCGAGGCGTGCCTCCGGCTCCTCGACGATCCTCAGGCTCTGGATGCGCAAAGGGCCCGCCAGAAGCGGGCCCTCGAAGCCATGGCCGGACCTGGACGTCCTGCAGCGGAGATCGCCGCAGAGACCATCCTGCGCCTTGCCTGATGAATCAGCCGCGCTGGCTCATCGGCACGTAGTCCCGGCGGGGAGCGCCCGTGTAGATCTGACGCGGACGACCGATACGCTGGGTGGGGTCCTCGATCATTTCCTGCCACTGAGCGATCCAGCCGACGGTGCGGGCGAGGGCGAAGAGCACCGTGAACATGTCTGTCGGGAAGCCCATCGCCTTCAGGGTGATGCCCGAATAGAAATCGATGTTCGGGTAGAGCTTCTTCTCGATGAAGTACTCGTCGCTGAGAGCAATCCGTTCGAGCTCCATGGCGACCGGCAGAAGCGGATCCGACTCCGCGCCGACTTCCTTGAGGACCTCGTGGCAGGTCTTCTGCATCACCTTCGCGCGCGGGTCGTAGTTCTTGTAGACCCGGTGACCGAAGCCCATCAGGCGGAAGGGATCGTTCTTGTCCTTGGCCTTCTTGACGTATTCGTGGACGCGATCGACGGTTCCGATCTCGCTGAGCATTTTGAGGGCGGCCTCATTGGCCCCGCCATGGCTGGGCCCCCAGAGGCACGCGATGCCGGCGGCGATACATGCAAACGGATTGGCTCCGGACGATCCTGCGAGCCTCACCGTCGAGGTGGAGGCGTTCTGCTCGTGATCGGCGTGCAGGATAAAGATGCGGTCCATAGCCCGGGCGAGAACCGGATTGACCACATAGTCTTCCGCCGGAACCGAGAAGCACATGCGCAGGAAATTGGAGGCGTAGTCGAGTTCGTTGCGCGGCGAGACGAAGGGCTGGCCGGAGGTGTATTTATAAGCCCTCGCCGCGATCGTCGGCATCTTCGCGATCATGCGGTGCGAGGCGACCAGTCGCTGAACCGGATCATTGATGTCCGTTGAGTCATGGTAGAAGGCCGACAGGGCGCCGACCGCGCCGACCATCACCGCCATGGGATGCGCGTCCCGACGGAAGCCTTCGAAGAAACGGTCAAACTGCGCATGCAGCATGGTGTGGCGCGTGATCGTCGTGTTGAACGTCTTCGCCTGGCTTTCCGTGGGAAGTTCGCCGTGAAGCAGCAGATAGCACACTTCGAGGAAGGAGGATTTTTCAGCCAGCTGATCGATCGGATATCCCCGATGCAGCAGAACGCCCTCATCGCCGTCGATGAAGGTGATCTGACTTTCGCAGCTGCCGGTCGAGGTGAAGCCGGGGTCGAGGGTGAACACGTCAGCCTGCTTGTACAGGGTGCCGATATCGACGACATCCGGTCCGAGCGTCCCGCTGTAGACAGGGAATTCGGCCGTACGGCCGTTCACCGTCATCTGCGCCTTGCCCTTCAGTTTGACCTTGTTCTCCATAGTCCCTCTCCTCGAAATTCCCGCCCACACGGGGACGACAGGCTCAGCGCGCGCCTTCGGCCTGATCCTTCAGTCTTGCCAGACACTCATTACGTCCAAGTAAAGTCAGTACAAGCATTATGTCGGGGGCCGCAGCCCCACCTGTCAGAACCGCTCTCAGAAGGGGGCCGATTTTTCCCATCGGAACCCCCAGTTCGGAGCAGAGCCCGGATATCTCATCCCGGATCGCGCCTTCCGACCAGTCCGGGAGGGCCTCAAGCCGTCGTACGACCTGTCGCAGGCGCTCGCGCGCCTCATCATTGAGCAGGTCAGCGCTTTTACCGGTCAGACGGATCGGTCTCAGATCGGACAGGAAGGCGCTGGCGTCCTTCAGCTGAACGATCGTCGCCGCCCGGGTCTTGAGCATCCCCATGGCGGCCCGGATCCTGTCCCTCGCCGCCGGGCTCAGCCGAGCCTCGACTTCCGGTTCGAAGGGCAGGGCGAAAAAGAGGTCGGCGAGACGATCATTGTCCGCGCGAGCCATGTAGTGGCTGTTCACCGCATTCAGCTTGGCGATGTCCAGTCGGGCCGGCGCCTTGCCAAGCCCGTCAAGATCGAACCAGGCGATCGCCTGATCGGTGTCGATGATCTCATCATCGCCATGTGACCACCCCAGACGAAGCAGATAGTTCTTGAGCGCTTCAGGAAGATAGCCGAGCTCCCGATAAGCCTCGACACCCAGCGCGCCATGGCGCTTGGACAGCTTCTTGCCGTCAGGACCGTGGATCATCGGCACGTGAGCGTGAACGGGAGGCGTCCATCCCATTCCCAGATAGATGGGCAACTGACGAAAGGTGTTGGTCAGATGATCGTCGCCCCGGATGACATGGGTGACGCCCATGTCATGGTCGTCCACCACCACCGCCAGCATGTAGGTCGGCGTGCCGTCCGAGCGCAGCAGAATAAGGTCGTCGAGATCCGAGCAGGCGATGCGAACCCGACCCTGGACCCTGTCCTCAACGACGATTTCCCCTTCATCCGGCATTCTCAGCCGGACGACATAAGGCGCCCCTTCCGGCAACGGACGCGCCGGATCGCGCCAGGCGGATCTGAAAGGCTTCATCAGATGATCGCGCGCCGCCTCAAGGGACGCCGCTTGTTCCGCCGACATGGGAGCGGCGATCTCCCGTTCGCGGCGCAGCGCCGCCGCCGCCGCCCGACGGGCCTCAAGCTCGTCCTGGCTCACGGGACAGCGATAGGCTGCGCCACGGCGCACAAGCTCCAGAGCGACTTCCCGATGACGTTCGGCTCGCTCGCTTTGAAGCAGAGGCGGCTCATCCGCATCCAGCCCGAGCCAGCTCAGCCCGTCAAATATAGCGTCGACCGCCGCCTGCGTTGAACGTTCCCGATCAGTATCCTCGATCCGAAGGAGAAATTTCCCTCCCTTCGCCCGGGCGTACAGCCAGCAGAACAGAGCCGTCCTCGCTCCTCCAATATGAAGGAAACCCGTGGGAGACGGCGCAAAGCGCGTGACAACCTGCATGAACGACCCGATCGGTTCACTGTGCGGCTGGAGGTCATCCCCGCCCGAGCTCGCAGACGGGTCATGGAAGACCACAGAGCGCGGCCCGGAGGCAAGAGGGCGAACGAAGACGCTCTCAGGACGGCGATCCGCTGAGGTCTAGAGGTAACGGCGAACGAGCGCGACGAGACGGCCCTGAATTCGGACGCGATCGGGCCCGAATATCCGGGTCCCGTAGGCCGGATTGGCCGCTTCAAGCGCAATCGACCCGCCTTTCTTGCGGAAACGTTTGAGAGTGGCCTCCGCCTCATCCACCAGCGCCACCACGATATCTCCGGAATCAGCGACGTCTGTCCGCTTGAGGATGACGGTGTCCCCGTCGAGAATCCCGGCGTTGATCATCGAGTCCCCGCGCACCTCAAGGGCGTAATGCGTGTCCGGATCGAGCTGACCGTCCGGAGGAGCGATGCGATGGGTCTCATGCTGGATCGCCTCGATGGCGGTTCCCGCCGCAATCCGTCCCAGAACCGGGATGAGCGAAGACTTTACGGCCTCGGCCCTCGGCTCCTGAGGAGCACCCACGAGACTGGGCCTGAACTGGCCCCTCGGAGGAGGCGAGCTCGGCGCCGGGACCGGCGCTGGCGCGGTTGCGCTCTCCGGCAGCTTAAGGACCTCCAGCGCCCGCGCCCGATTGGGCAGGCGACGCAGAAAGCCCCGTTCCTCAAGAGCCATGATCAGGCGGTGGATCCCCGACTTGGAGGCCAGATCGAGAGCCTCCTTCATCTCGTCAAAGGAGGGGGAGACCCCTGTCTCAAGGATCCGCTCATGAATGAACTCGAGCAATTCTTTCTGTTTTTTCGTGAGCATGGCGTCCTCAAGACCCATTATGAGTCGCAAAGAGTTCTACATGTGTTCACGTTATGGGTCAATTTCCTAAACGCGAGCTCAAATTCGACGTCTCGCGATAAAGAACCGGGAAATCATGACAATGAGGAGCCGAACCCACAGCGTCCTGACAGACAGGGCGAAAGGACGACCGCCTCAATGATCAGCGTCCGGAAACAGCCTAGTGCGCCTCGACCATGGCCCTCACTGCCGCCTCGGGATCCTCCGCACGCATCAGCGCCTCCCCAATGAGAAAACTGCGCGCCCCGCAGCCGCGAAGTCGGACAATGTCCGCCGGAGAGGCGACGCCGCTCTCGGAAATCAGAAGACGATCCGCCGGTATGCGCGCCGAGAGCCGCTCAGTGGCTCCGAGATCCGTCACGAAGCGGCGCAGATCCCGGTTATTCACGCCCACGAGCGGCGAGGGCAGGGCCAGAGCGCGATCGAGCTCGCTCTCGTCATGAGCCTCAAGAAGCACGGCCAGCCCCAGGGCGTCGGCGGCGGCGTGAAGGTCCCGGGCGCAGGCGTCGTCAACAGCCGCCATGATGATCAGAATCGCATCGGCCCCGATCGCCCTCGACTGCACGATCTGGATCGGATCGATCATGAAATCCTTGCGGATGACCGGCAGAGACACGCTCGAGCGAACCTCCGTCAGGTCGGCTATCTCGCCCCCGAAGGACGGGCCGTCGGTCAGAACGGAGATGCAGGCCGCACCGCCGGCCTCATAGGCGCGAGCCGCCTCGGCGGGAGCGCGGGCCGTGTTGATGGCTCCGGCGGAGGGGCTTTTCCGCTTCATCTCGCAGATCAGGGCGTTAGCGCCCGACCGGGCGATGGAAAAAAGGCGGCCTGCAAAATCCCGCGGCGGCGACTGCTCTCCGGCTTCCGCCTCCAGAGAGGCGAGAGACCGTTCGGCGCGAAGGGCGCGCACCTCCTCCATCTTGTAATCGACAATACGGCGAAGACGGTCCGGGATCCCTTCAGCCATGGGAGGCCGCCTTGAGGGCTTCGAGAGCGGCCATGGCGCGGCCGCTTGAAATCGACTCGCGGGCGAGATGCAGTCCCTCCCGCAGATCTCTCGCCAGCCCCGCAAGGCAGACGGCGGCTCCGGCGTTCACCGCAACCAGATCGGCGAAGGGACCGGATTGTCCGCCGAGGACCGCAAGGAGCGCCTGAGCGTTCTCGGAGGCTGATCCCCCGCGGAGGTCCTCAATCCGCGACCGGGTAAGACCGAGATCCTCGGGAACCATCTCGCGGGTCGTCAGGTCTCCGTCCCTGAGCTCCACGATGCGCGTGGGACCGGAGGTTGAGATCTCATCCATTCCGTCGAGCCCGTGGACCACCATGGCGTGTCGGGATCCAAGCTCCCGCAGCGCCTTCGCATAGGGCTCGAGCCAGGCGGGATCATAAACTCCGAGAAGCTGCCGCCGCGCGCCTGCGGGATTGGCGAGAGGCCCCAGAAGGTTGAACAGCGTGCGAATGCCGAGAAGGCGGCGCACCGGGCCGACATGCTTCATGGCGGCGTGGTGAGCCGGTGCGAACAGAAAGGCCAGTCGGGCTGCGGAAAAGCACGCTTCAATCTGAGCGTCAGAGGGCGTGAGATTGACGCCGAGAGCCTCAAGAACGTCCGCCGATCCCGTTTTGGGAGGAACAGAACGATTGCCGTGCTTGGCGACCATGGCTCCGGCGCCCGCAGCTACGAACGCTGCAGCGGTCGAGGTGTTGAGCGAAACCCAGGACAGTCCTCCCGTTCCGCAGGTATCGATCACGTCCTCAGGCGCAGGCGCCGGCCTGAGGTGGGCGCGCATCACGCGAGCTCCTGCGACGATATCCTCAGTTTGCTCGCCTCTGAGGCTGAGGGCCGTGAGAAACGCCGCGATAAGCGCCGGATCGCAGTCTCCCCGAAGAATGGCTTCCAGGGCGGCGGTCACCGCGTCCGGACCCGGTCGGTCGCCGGCGACAAGACGATGAAGAGCGTTGCGAACCGGCTCGCTCACGTCCCCTTACCCTTCCTGACAACGCGCTTGCCCGGCTTTCGGGCCTGCTTCAGGAAATTTCCAAGCAGCGTCATGCCATACTTAGAGCCGATAGATTCGGGATGGAACTGCACGCCGAATATCGGCCGATCGACGTGAGAGAGAGCCATAATCTCTCCATCCGCTGTTTCCGCATCGATCCGCAGCGTCTCGGGCAATCCCTCCCGCGCGACCGCGAGAGAGTGATAGCGAACGGCTTCAAACCGCGTCGGCACCCCCTTGAAGAGCGCGCCTCCCGAATGGGTCACTTCGGATGTCTTGCCGTGAATGATCTCCATCGCCGAAACAACCCGGCCTCCAAACGCCTGGCCGATCGCCTGGTGCCCCAGACAGACCCCAAGCAACGGAAGTTCGGGAGGTGCGGCGGCGATCAGCTCAAGACAGATCCCGGCATCGACAGGAGCGCAGGGTCCGGGGGAGAGAACCACCGCCTCAGCCCCGCTGCCGACGGCCTCTGCGGCCGTCAGGGCGTCATTTCTGACAACGCTGACGTCTGCGCCCAGATCCTGGAGGAAATGAACGAGGTTGTAGGTGAAGCTGTCATAGTTATCGATCAGGAGGATCATCCGCCCCTCCCGGCGCCGGCGTCATAGCGAGACGCCTCTTCAGCGGCCCGGAACAGCGCGCTCGCCTTGTGGACCGTCTCTTCGAATTCCTTCTGGGGATCACTGTCGAATACGACCCCGCCGCCCGCCTGGACATGGATCCGGCCATCCTTGAACACCGCTGTCCTCAGCGCGATGCAGGTATCCATGTCGCCGCCCGCGCCGAAATATCCGACACCGCCGGCATAGACGCCGCGTCTGTGCGGCTCGAGCTCAGAGATGATCTCCATCGCCCTGATTTTAGGGGCCCCCGAAACGGTGCCTGCAGGGAAGCCTGCGACCAGCGCCGACACCATGTCCTCGCCCTCCCGCAGACGCCCCTGCACGTTGGAGACAATATGCATGACGTGGGAGTATCGCTCGATCGTGAAGCTCTCGGTGACCTCAACGGTGCCGCGCGCAGCGACACGACCGACATCGTTTCGACCGAGGTCAAGAAGCATCAGATGCTCGGCGCGCTCTTTGGGATCCGAGATCAAGGCCTTCTCATTCGCCAGATCCGCCTCACGGCTGGCGCCCCTCGGCAGAGTTCCGGCGATCGGCCGGACAGTGACGACGCCGCTTCTGAGCCGAACGAGAATTTCCGGACTTGAACCGCTGATCTGAAAGCTCCCGAAGTTCACATAGAACATGAACGGGGAGGGGTTCAGCCGACGCAGGGAGCGATAAAACGCGAAGGGCGACCGGGTGAACGGAGCGCTGAAGCGCTGGCTCGGCACGACCTGAAAGATGTCGCCGGCGCGAATGTAATCCCTGGCCCGCGCCACCATCTCAAGGTAGCGCTCCCGCGTGACATTGGAGGTGAAACTCACCACGTCGACCGGCGCCGAGGTCGGGCGCGCCGCCGGCATGGGCTGATCGAGGCGCGCCTCGATCTCATCAAGCCGCCGACCCGCCTCATCGGCGCCTCCGCGCTCGGGCGCCGCCAGAATGATCTCCTGACGAACCCCGTCGAAAATCAGAACCACGGACGGGCGCATAAGCATCGCTTCAGGCACCCCGTTCGGGTCCGCGAGCGCATCGGGCATCGCCTCCATATGACGGATCATGTCGTAGCCGACATACCCGAAGGCCCCGGCCGCCATGGGCGGCAGGCCCTCAAGTCCCTCCGCCCGGCAGGCGTCAATAAATCGTCGCATGTCGCCCAGCGGGTCGTCGCTCGTGGCGACGATATCCGTGAAGCCGGCGTCCCTCGCCGTCTCAGCCAGACCGTCCCTGACCCGCCACCACAGATCCGGGTTCAGACCGACAAACGAATACCGACCCCGGTTCTCCCCGCCCATCACGCTCTCGAAAAGCACGACGCCGGGAGAGAGCGGTCCGAGCTTGAGAACCGCCGAAACGGGCGATTCAGTGTCGTCAACGCGTCGTCGGACCTGCAGACGGGGCAGGGCCTCGCTCATGGCGTCTCCTCGGTCGTGAAGCCGTCAAGATAGGCCTTGATCGCCCCTTCATTGGACTTGGGCTTCACCAACGCCGTCACCCCGCGGGAGAAGGCCTCTCCAATATCCCGGGTCAGGGACTGCTGGACGAGACCGGAGACCTGAGACACGAGCTGCGGATCAGGGTTTGCGCCTCCCGGTTCGATTCCCTCCACACGGACAATCCACGGCTCACCCTGGTTATCCCGCACGACGGAGACCACTCCGGCCTTGAGAGCGAACACCCCCTCGACGATCGCCGGATCGAGACCTGCCGCATTGGCGCGGGTGATCGGTTCCGGAAGACGGATCACTCTGAGCTTGGCGGCGGCTGCAGCCGCTTCGAACGTCTTGCCTCCCTGCACCGCCGCTACGACATCGCCAGCGGCCTTCTCCGCAGCTTCGACCTGTTTGGCTGCAAGGTAGAGAGGCGGAAGGCGGGCGCTGACCTCTTCGAAGGCGGGGGTGCGGGCCGGAACGATCGTGTCGACACGCAGGATCAGCCTTTCGCCGTCCGCTTCGACAATCTGACCGACTTCGCCGGCGGCGAGGCTGAAGGCGGCGGTGACCGCCTCGGGATGGCGGGAGAGAAGGCCAGCCTGGGCTCCGCCTTCAAAACGGCCTGAACCGTCTACGGGCGCGAATGCGATCACCGGCGCTCCGATCTCGGCGCCGAGGTCTTCAAGAGACGCCCCGCCGCTCACCATGTCGTAGAACATCTCCTCAGAATCGTCGAAGAGCTTGCCTGCGCCGCGCCGAGCCACGTCCATCGAGAGGGTTTCCTCCAGCTGGGCGAAGGGGGTGGCTTCGCCCGGAATCACAGAGCGGATCTGAACGCCGACAAACGACTCCCCGAGCGGCATCGGCCCGAAGGTCTCGCCCTTGGGCAGAGCGAACACCGTGTCGGAATAAGCCTTGTCCGTCAGATCGGCCGCCTTGACCTGCAGAACCGCCAGCGTCACCCCGGGGGTCGCGGCGGCGACCGCCTCGAGGGTTTTTCCCTGCTTCACACCGTCGACGACGTCCTGAACCGCCTTTTGCGTCGCGGCGGTGAACTGAGCGATCTCCCGGGTTTCCGGGCCGGAGAACTCACGGATGCGGCGATCATACTCGGCCTTCACATCGGCCGGATCGACCTTCACCTTGTCGAGAAAGTCCTCACGAGAATAGCTGACGGCGGAGAGAATGCGACGCTCAGGCTGGGCGAAGGCCGCGCTGCGCTCCTGATAGAAAGCCCTGAGATCGGCTTCCTTCGGCTGCGGGATGACCGGAAGGCTGGCTTCCGTCAGACGCCCGACAGTCAGGGTCCGGCGTTCGCTGAGAAAGGTGATGATGGGACGGGACAGGATTTCCGGCGCCCGCAGGCCGCCAAGAGCCGCCTGGCGGAGATAATCGTAGGTCAGGCTGTCCTGAAGATAAGTTTCGAACTGAGGAACCGTATAGCCCTGCTCGCTGGCGTAACGGGCGATCGCATCGCGATCCACCTGACCCAGACCGTTCTGAAAGGCGGGAGCGCCGTCGATAATCTCGGCGACGGCCACCGGGCTCGCCCGAAGACCGATGCGATCGGCGTAGGCGAGGGCGGTGAGCTGCTGGGTCAGCTCCTGGACTATCGCCTGAGGAATTCCACGCTTGGCGGCGTCGGCCTGGGAGAGGATCTCTCCATTCTCCTCGCGTATCGAGCGAATTTCCTGATCGAGGGTCCGAGACACGTCCCGGGCGCCCAGAGAGCGCTCCCCGGCGCGCACAAAGCCTCCGCCCGAGACCCCGGAGAAAGGATCTGTGACCCCGAACACGCCGAAGCTGATGATGAGAAGCGCAAACAGGCCCAGAGCCCATTTGGACTTCACGAACGAACGCATGACAGACATCATCGGCGCGTTTCCCTCAGCAGGATAAGAGACCCGTCGCCATGAACGACGGCGTCCCTCCGGCGGCCCGCCCGGTCAGGCTTGTCGCCAGGATCAGGGCTTGCTAGGCGAGGCCTCTCTCTTAGGCAAGGCGCGTCTGGCATGACCGAACGTAAAAAGCTGGTCGCCGGCAACTGGAAAATGAACGGATCACGCGCCTCGGCGGACGAGATTCGGGCGATGATCCAGGGCGCCGAGGCCCTCCGCAGCCAGGTCGAAATGGCGATTTGCCCCCCCGCGGTTCTCGCCGGCCTTGCCGGAGACCTGGTGTCCGGATCCGCTCTGGGCCTCGGGGGGCAGGATTGTCACGCCGAACCCGCCGGGGCGTTCACCGGGGATATCAGCGCCGAGATGTGGGCGGATGTCGGGGCGCGCTATGTCCTGGTCGGCCATTCGGAGCGCCGAACCGCCTATGGCGAAACCTCGGAGACGGTCCGGGCCAAGGCGGGGGCAGTCCTGCGCGCCGGCCTGCAGCCGATCATCTGCCTGGGTGAACGCCTGAGCGAGCGCGAGGCCGGGGAGACCCTGTCGGTCATCGCCGAACAGCTGGAGCGCTCCACCCCTGTCCCCGACGAAACCGGAGGAATTGTGATCGCCTACGAACCCGTCTGGGCGATCGGCACCGGGCTGACCCCGACGCTGGCGCAGGTGGCGGAGGCCCATGGGCGCCTGAGGCAGGCCCTGCGCGCCCGACTGGGGGCCCGGGGCGAGGGGGTTCGCATCCTTTACGGGGGGTCGGTCAAGCCGGACAACGCCGCAGGACTGATGTCCACTCCCGACGTGGACGGCGCCCTGGTGGGGGGCGCCAGCCTGAAGGCGGCGGATTTTCTGGCGATCGCCCGGGCCTGCGCCGGGCGCTGAACGCCCGTCTGAGCCGACGGCCGCGCAGGAAAGGGCTTGGCCGCAGGCTCGGGACGTGCTTTGAGGCGGCTGGCGTTTTCTGCGGTAAAGCTGTCCCATGCTCAACGTTCTTCTGGTCATTCACCTCCTGGCGTGCATCGCTCTGGTCGTTCTCGTCATGCTTCAGCGCTCCGAAGGGGGCGCTCTGGGCATGGGCGGCGGCGGAAGCGGATCCGGGCTGATCTCCGGGCGAGGGGTGGCGAACGTTCTCGTCAGGGCGACCATGATCCTGGCGGCCATATTCTTCGTGACCAGCCTGACGCTGACGCGCCTTAACACCGAAGAGGCCCGCGCCCCGACCGGCGTGCAGAAAGAGCTTGAAAAGCGGGAAGGGGATATGTTCGACCCGCTCGCAGCTCCCGGTACGACCGCCCCTGCGGGGACGCCGGCCTCCGCCGCCCAGCCGGCCCCGGCACCTGCAGACCCCCTGGCCCCCGCCGCTCCGGCCGCCTCGCAGGCTGTGCCCGCTGCGCCGGCCCCCGCACCGGCTGCGACCCCGGCGCCGGTCGACCCGGCCCAACCGGCCGCTCCGCAACAAAACGGTGGGTAACCCGGGCGTGACATTGCTGCGCCTCGCCCTATCGGCTCCGAATCGCTAGACTGTTGATCCGTGATGAAGCGTTTTATCTTCATAACGGGAGGCGTCGTGTCCTCCCTCGGGAAGGGCATAGCTTCGGCTTCGCTCGGCGCGCTGCTTCAGGCGCGGGGATATCGCGTACGCCTGCGCAAGCTCGACCCCTATCTCAACGTCGACCCCGGAACGATGTCTCCGACCCAGCATGGCGAGGTGTTCGTCACGGACGACGGGGCGGAAACGGACCTCGACCTCGGGCATTACGAACGTTTCACCGGCGTGAGCGCCAAACGTTCGGACAACACGACAACGGGCCGCATTTATCAGTCCATCCTCGAGCGGGAGAGACGGGGGGATTTCCTCGGCGCCACCCTCCAGGTCATTCCGCACGTCACCGATGCGATCAAGGAATTCATCCGGGCTGACAGCGACGATGTGGATTTCGTGCTGTGCGAAATCGGCGGCACGGTTGGGGATATAGAGGGACTGCCGTTCTTCGAGGCCATCCGGCAGTTCGGCCAGGAGCTGGGTCGCGAGCAGTGCGTCTATATCCACCTCACCCTGCTGCCCTACATCGCCACGGCCGGCGAGATGAAAACCAAGCCGACGCAGCACTCCGTCAAGGAGCTGCGCTCAATCGGCATCCAGCCCGATATCCTGCTCTGCCGGGCTCCGTTCCCCATTCCGTCGGATGAACGACGAAAGATTGCGCTCTTCTGCAATGTCCGCCCGGAAAGCGTGATCGAGGCGCTCGACGCCCGTCATATCTATGATGTTCCTCTCGAATATCACGCCCGCGGTCTCGACGAGGAAGTTCTTCGCCACTTCGGACTGGACGATGCGCAGGACCCGGACCTGTCTCGATGGCGGCATGTGTCGGAGACGCTGGCGAGACCCGACGGATCGGTCACAATCGCCATCGTGGGCAAATATGTGGCGCTGCACGACGCCTATAAATCCGTGGTTGAGGCTTTGGGCCATGGCGGGCTCGCAAACCGGGTCGGGGTCGAACTCAGATGGATCCCGAGCGACAAGTTCGACGACCCCGACAGCGATCTCAGCGAACTTGACGAGGTGGACGGCGTCCTCCTGCCGGGGGGCTTCGGAGAGCGCGGCGCGCTCGGCAAAATGCGCGCGGCCGGATACGCCCGTCGTCACAAGCTGCCGTGTTTCGGCATCTGCTACGGAATGCAGCTCGCCGTGATCGAGCTCGCCCGCAATCTCGCGGGCATCGCGGGCGCCGGCACCACAGAGTTCGGACGCCCGGAAGTTCCGGTCGTGGGCCTGATGGAGGAGTGGACCCGGGGCAACACACGGGAGATCCGCGAGCAGGGAGGCGATCTCGGCGGGACGATGAGACTAGGCGCCTACCCGGCCGTCCTTCGGGCCGGCAGCCGGGCGGCGGCGATCTACGGAACCGACACCATCAGCGAACGCCACCGGCATCGCTATGAAGTGAACGCCTCAGTGATTTCCCAGCTGGAGCCTCATGGCGTCGTGTTTTCCGGAATGTCCCCGGACGGCCGCCTGCCGGAGATCGTCGAGCTGACGGACCATCCCTGGTTCATCGGCGTGCAGTTTCACCCCGAGCTGAAATCGCGTCCCTTCGATCCCCACCCGCTGTTCACCTCCTTCATCGCCGCCGCCGTCGAGCAAAGCCGCCTGGTCTAGGGTCGCCGCCCCGGCAGGACGTCAAAGGCGACCGTCAGACGACGGGCTTCGCCCTCAAAAGGATGGGTGCCGTGCCACATATAGGCCGGAAACAGGACCAGCCGGCCGGCGACGGGCTGAACGTCGTATTCAGCTTCCAGGCGCGGGGTTGTGACCACGCCCGGACGACCGAAGCGCAGCCATCCCTCCTTACCGGGCCGATCGACCGTGCGGATGTGCAGCGCGGATGAAATCCACCCCATGGGATGGACATGGTCGATGTGAAACCCGCCCGGTCGAAGGCGAACCGACCACATGCCCTCGATAAAGTAGGCTTCGGTCCGACGCCCACGAAGCGGATCCGGGCCGTCTCCCAGTCCTTCGATATATCTGCGCACCGCTCCGTCGAGCGCCGCCGGCAGGGCCCGGATGGCTGGATGTTCGGCCTGCAGGAGATGAGCCGCCTGACTTCCTCGTCGCAGCGACTGATGAAAGGGTTCAGCCTCATAGGCGTGGATCGCATCGAGCGCGTCGGTCAGATCCTGAAGATAGGCCGCGCGATCCGGCCAGCCGGCCGGGGCGTCTATATCGAACGCCTTCACAAGGGAGGGATAATCATAGAGCTCGCCATAGGCGGGATCGCCCAGCAGGCGCATCGCCGTCGCTTCAAGGGCGATCGCGTGCTGGTTTGCCGGGGCGGTCTCCCGGAGCCGGGCGGCGACCGCAGCCGCCCGGCGTGCGTCTCCCGTCATCAGACAGGCCTCCGCCAGAGTGATGAGCACAGGGGGATGAGGCGGAAGCCGCATGGCCGCCCGCTCGGCGTAGGCGAGGGCTGCGGACGCATCGCCTGCAGCTCCGGCAGCCTGGGAGGCGAGAAGGGCGAGACCGCCGTCGCCAGGCGCCCTGGCGCATAATCCGGCCAGAAGGTCGGCGCTTTCCTGCAATCGGCCCGCGGTCGAGAGGATTTCGGACCGAATCACCGAAAGCCGAACATCCTCCGGCGCCGCATGCCGGGCTCTCTCCAGCCCGTCGAGGGCCCGGTCAGGGTCCCCGTCGCGCATCCAGCGGAGCTGAGCGAGCTCCCTGTGAGCGTCGTAGAGGTCGCGCCGGCGTGCGATCGCCGCCTCGAAAGCCTGCTCTGCGGCGTCCTGGCGCCCCAGCGCCTCCTCGCACCGCGCCAGGACCAGCCAGGTTTCCGCTGCGTCAAGGCCCTTTCGGAAGGCGGAGCGCAGGTGCGGCTCAGCCTCACGCCAGCGCCCGGCGTCGCCCAGCGCGCCGGCAAGATTATGGTCCGCCACGGCGCTCGCCGGGTTGAGCGACAGGGCCTGACGGTAAAGCGACAGCGCCTCCCCGAGGCGGCCGGCCGCCTTCAGCGCGTGCGCCTCGCGCATCAACGTGGCGGGGTCGGGGGAGGGGGAGGCCATGAGGGTTTGCCGGAGAGGAGAGAGAAGGCGGTCTTGCGGGGATGCATATCAGCGCGTATGAAGCGCGCTCGCAAGGACGGGGCGACCCGGCCTCCATCCCTTTTTTGTCATCTTCCGAGGCGTTCATGGCCGTTCCCAAGCGAAAGACCTCTCCTTCCAAGCGCGGCATGCGCCGCTCTCATGACCGTCTGGTCGGCGCCGCCTACATCGAAGATTCTGAAACGGGCGAACTGCGCCGTCCGCACCATGTCGACCCGAAGACCGGACTTTACCGCGGCAAGCAGATCCTGACGCCGCGCGAAGACTGATCCGTCTGCGGCCGGACAGCCTCCGGCCCACCCTGTCAGGCGGGGGGGCCGCCTTCCACGTGTTGAAGAGGGTTTGCTCGTGACCGAGATCGTCGATGTATACGCCCGGGAAATCCTCGACAGTCGCGGCAACCCGACGGTCGAGGCCGAGGTGACGCTCGAGGACGGTTCGACCGGCCGGGCCGCTGTTCCGTCCGGCGCGTCGACAGGAGCTCACGAGGCGGTCGAGCTTCGCGACGGCGACGCCTCCCGTTACCGCGGAAAGGGCGTTCTTCGCGCGGTTGAGGCGGTCAATGAGGATATCTGCTCGGCGATCACGGGCATGGAGGCGGAGGATCAGCGGCTGATCGACGCCGCGCTCATTGATCTGGACGGCACGGAGAACAAGTCTCGCCTCGGCGCCAACGCCATTCTGGGGGTCTCCCTGGCGGTCTCCAAGGCGGCGGCCAACGCCGCCGGCCTGCCGCTCTATCGGTATGTCGGCGGGGCCAACGCCCACATCCTGCCCACCCCCATGATGAACATCATCAATGGCGGCGCGCATGCCGACAATCCGATCGACATCCAGGAATTCATGATCATGCCGGTCGGCGCTCCGACCTTCGCAGAGGCGCTGCGCTGCGGCGCCGAGGTGTTCCACGCGCTGAAAAAGAACCTCTCGGAGGCCGGTTACAACACCAATGTCGGAGACGAGGGGGGCTTTGCGCCCAATATCGCGTCAACGCGGGACGCCATCGACCTGATTCTGCGCTCGGTCGAGACAGCCGGCTATCTTCCCGGAGAAGACGTCGTTCTGGCTCTCGATGCGGCCTCGACCGAGTTCTTCAGGGCCGGTCGTTACGAGCTGAGCGGAGAGAGCAAGTCGCTGACATCTGAAGCCTTCGCCGATTACCTCGCCGATCTCGTCGCGCGCTACCCCATCGTCTCCATCGAGGACGGCATGGCGGAAGACGACTGGGCCGGATGGAAGGCCCTGACCGACCGGATAGGGGACCGCTGCCAGCTGGTCGGAGACGACCTGTTCGTGACCAACACGGAGCGCCTTGCCCGGGGCATAGACGAACGGATCGCCAACGCTATCCTCGTGAAGGTCAATCAGATCGGCACGCTCACGGAAACGCTGGAGGCGGTGTCGCTTGCCCAGATCAACCGCTACGGCGCTGTCATGTCCCACAGGTCGGGCGAGACCGAGGACGCGACGATCGCCGATCTCGCAGTCGCCACGAACTGCGGTCAGATCAAGACCGGCTCTCTGGCGCGATCTGACAGACTGGCCAAGTACAATCAGCTCCTGCGAATCGAAGAGGAACTCGATTCTCAGGCGCGATATCTTGGTCGTGCGGCTCTGAGATTCTGACGATCCCGCAGACGACCTCGTCGTCTCGCGCGACGACTTGAATCGAGGTCGTTCACGGCCCATTAACCCTCCGCGGGTCTTGTCGCGTCCGTGGCGTCGTACGGACCGATGGGGTTATGACAGGGGTCAGGATCTATCTTGTTGTCGGACTGTTCAGCGCAGTCCTTCTTTACTTCTGCTACCACGCACTGGCGGGAGAGCAGGGTCTTGCGCGCTGGGCGGAGCTTCAGGCTCAGGAAATCTCCCTGCGCAAGGAGCTCGCGACCCTCGAGACCGAGCGCGACCAGCTTCTTGTCAATCTGACCCGCCTTCGCGATTCCACGCTCGATCTGGACTATGTCGAAGAACTCGCCCGCACCAAGCTCTCCTATAGCCGCGCTGACGAGCTTATCATCGCCGTGCGCTGATTTGACTGTCGGGGACTGCGCACCTACATCGAAAAGGTGAGCGCCCTCAATGCAAGGATCCGCCGCCCTTGACCGCTTCCTCCCAGGACGACGCCGCCCCGACCGCCAGCCCCGCCGGGCCCCAATCTGCGGCCTCTGCGCCGCGCGTCAGGCGCCGAAGGGCTGAGCCCGGGCGAGCGGCCCTTGTGTCCATGTATCGGGAAATGCTCCTGATCCGGCGCTTCGAAGAGAAGGCCGGACAGCTTTACGGCATGGGTCTCATCGCGGGGTTCTGCCATCTGTATATCGGTCAGGAGGCGGTGGTCGTCGGCGTGCAGTCCGTTCTTGAGCCGCAGGATCAGGTGATCACCGGCTATCGCGACCATGGTCACATGCTGGCCGCCGGCATGAGCGCGCGGGGCGTGATGGCCGAGCTGACAGGTCGTTCCGGGGGGTATTCCCGGGGCAAGGGCGGCTCGATGCACATGTTCAGTCGTGAGAAGAACTTCTACGGCGGGCACGGAATTGTCGGAGCCCAGGCGCCGATCGGAGCCGGGCTCGCCTTCGCCAACCGCTATCTGGGATCGGACGCCGTCAGTCTGACCTATTTCGGCGACGGGGCGTCCAATCAGGGGCAGGTCTATGAGGCTTTCAACATGGCCTCGCTCTGGAAGCTTCCCGTCGTTTTCGTGATCGAGAACAACCAGTACGCCATGGGGACGTCTGTGGCCCGCGCATCCGCCGAGACCGAGCTTTACAAGCGCGGGCTCTCCTTCGAAATCCCCGGCGCTGAAGTGGACGGAATGGATGTGCTCGCGGTTCGCCGGGCCGCCGGCCGCGCGGTCGATCGCGCAAGGGCCGGGGAGGGGCCGTTCATCCTCGAGATGAAGACCTACCGCTATCGAGGGCATTCCATGTCCGACCCGGCCAAATACCGGAGCCGGGAGGAGGTGGCCGAGATGCGGGAGCGTCACGACCCGATCGACATGCTCAAGCGCCGCCTTCTGGAACGCTCCGAGGCGAGCGAGGAGGACCTTCGCCGGATCGAGACTGAGGTGAAGGAGATCGTCAACGACAGCGCCGAGTTCGCCCAGACGTGTCCTGAACCCGATCCGTCCGAACTCTGGACCGACGTGCTCGCGGAGATCTGAGGCCATGGTGATCGATATCCTGATGCCGGCCCTCTCGCCCACGATGGAGGAGGGAACGCTCGCCCGCTGGATGGTCGCCCCTGGCGATAGGGTCCGTCCCGGAGACATCCTCGCAGAGATCGAGACCGACAAGGCGGTCATGGAGGTTGAAGCGGTTGATGAGGGCGTAATCGAAACGCTCGTGACGCCGGCCGGTTCGAGCGGGGTCAAGGTCAACGCGGTGATCGCCCGCCTGAAGACGGATGAGCGCACAGGCGCCGCAGCCCCCAAGCCTGCGCCGGCCCCGCCCGTCCGTTCCGCTCCCTCTCTTCCGCCTCAGACGGCGTCGTCTCCGCCGCCGTCCCCGCCGCCTAAAACCGCAGAGACTGTCGCCGCCCCGGTCGCCGCCGGCGGCCCTGCAACGAGCCGCACCTTGCGCCGGGTGACGGTCCGGGACGCCCTTCGGGATGCGCTGGCTGAGGAGATGCGGCGCGATTCCCGGGTCTTCCTGATGGGCGAGGAGGTCGGTCAGTATCAGGGCGCCTACAAGGTGTCCCGCGGACTGCTCGAGGAGTTCGGCGACAAACGGGTCATCGATACGCCGATCACAGAATACGGATTCGCCGGCCTCGGGGTCGGGGCGGCCTTCGCCGGCCTTCGTCCCGTCGTCGAGTTCATGACGTTCAACTTCGCGATGCAGGCGATCGATCACATCATCAATTCGGCGGCCAAGACACGCTATATGTCGGGCGGACAGATGTCCTGTCCGATCGTCTTTCGCGGACCGAACGGAGCGGCGAGCCGGGTCGGCGCCCAGCACAGCCAGGATTTCTCCGCCTGGTACGGACACGTGCCCGGCCTCAAAGTCGTCGCCCCCTATGACGCCGCCGATGCGAAGGGGCTCCTCAAGGCGGCCATCCGGGATCCGAACCCCGTCGTCTTCCTCGAGCATGAGCTGCTCTACGGTCTCGAATTCGATGTTCCGGACGGCGAGGATGTTCTCGAGCCGATCGGCAAGGCGCGCATCCGACGCGAAGGCCGCGATGTCACCCTTACCGCTCATTCAAGAATGGTCCGGTTCGCCCTCGAAGCCGCGGAGCGGCTTGAGAAGGAGGGAATATCCGCTGAGGTGATCGATCTCAGGAGCCTGAGGCCCCTCGACATGGACACCATCGTTGCGAGCGTGACCAAGACATCCAGGCTTGTCTGCTGCGAAGAGGGATGGCGTCCCTTCGGCGTCGGCGCCGAGATCGTGTCCAGAGTTGTCGAAGAGGCTTTCGACTGGCTGGACGCCCCGCCGCTCCGCGTGACTCAGAAGGATGTGCCCTTGCCCTATGCGGCCAATCTCGAGGCCCTGTCCCTGCCTGGGGCCGACGACATCGTGGCCGCCGTCCGCGCCTCGCTTCACCGGGGAGAGGGGGCATGAAGACGACCGTCACCATGCCGGCTCTTTCCCCGACGATGGAGGAGGGCGCTCTCAGAAAATGGCTGGTCAAGGTCGGAGACCGCGTTCGTCCTGGAGATATCCTCGCCGAGATCGAAACCGACAAGGCCACCATGGAGGTCGAAGCGGTCGAGGAGGGCGTGGTCGTCCGTCTTCTGGTCCCCGAGGGCAGCGAAGGGGTGAAGGTCAATTCGGTTATCGCGGAGCTTGAAAGCGAAGGCCCGCAGAGCGCTGCGACCGCCTCCCCGCCGCCAGCCGTCCCCGCGCCCCCGCCGTCGCCGGCTGCGATGCGAACCGATCCGGCTCCTGCAGCCGTTTCACGGACCGCCTCAGCACACAGGCCCTCACATGACCGGCGGCTGCGGGCCTCGCCGCTGGCGCGGCGGCTCGCTGCTGAACGGGGGATCGATCTTGCCGGCATCAGCGGAAGCGGGCCTTCGGGACGCATTGTCAGAGCTGATATCGATGCGCTTCCATCGAGAGCTGCAGGCGGACCAGGGCCGGCCCCGTCAGTGAGCCTGCCGGCTTCGACGCCGGCCGGTTTCAGTCTTATCGAGCCGGCGACGCTTGATGATCGTGTCTATCCGCCCGGGTCCTATGATCTCGTCCCGCTTGACGGCGTCCGACGCATTGCAGCGCGGCGCCTGACCCAGAGCTTCATGCAGGTCCCGCATTTTCCGTTGACGGTGGATCTCGAGATCGATCGCCTGCTGGCGGCTCGTCGCGCTATGAACGAGACAATGTCCGACGGGGGAAAGATCTCCGTCAACGACATGCTGATCAAGGCTGCGGCGCTCTCGCTGATGGCTGAACCGGACGCCAATGCAAGCTTCACGGACAAGGGCATAGCGCGTCACAAATCAGCCCACGTGTCGATGGCGGTTGCGATCGAGGGCGGACTGATCACGCCCGTCATCCGGGACGCTCAGACCAAGGGTTTGGCTCAGATCGCCTCAGAAACCCGCGATCTCGCCGCGAGAGCCAGGGCCCGCAAACTGAACCCGCAGGAGTATATGGGCGGGACTTTCTCTATCTCCAATCTTGGCATGTTCGGCATTCGATCCTTCTCTTCGATCATCAATCCGCCTGAGGGCATGATCCTGTCGGTCGGGGAGGGCAGCCTCAGGCCGGTTGTGCGCAATGGCGAGCTCGTTGCGGCGACCGTTATGACGGTCACTCTGACCTGCGATCACCGGGTGGTCGATGGGGCTGTGGGCGCACGCTGGCTCCAGCATTTCAGGCAGTTTGTCGAAACGCCCGAGGCGATGCTGTTGTGACCTTGAGCCGTCTGCGGACCGGTTGACGGCTTTTCGAGATCGGCGAGGTCCGCTAGTTAGATCCGGAGACGGCGCACCTGAGATCAGACAGGGCGCGGCAACAGGAGACAGTGACGATGAAGCTGCCCATGATCCTTGCGAGCCTCCTGCTCGCCGCTGCGACCGCCGCCCCTGCGGCGGCTGAGGAAGCGATCCGCTTTCCGGAAAAAATCCAGAGAACGGATTTTCTCGCCGCCTTCGCCGATACGGGTCCGGTCTTCATCGGCGGGCAGCCGACCGCCGACGCCCTTCGTCAGCTGGTTTCCGAAGGGGTGACGACGATCATCAATCTGCGCACGCAGCGGGAGATGGACAACAGGAAGGCGGTGCCGTTCGACGAGGCCGCGCTGCTATCCGAACTGGGGGTCGAGTATGTCCACGTTCCTCTCGACGGCATGGCCAATCCCTACACGCCGGAAGCCGTCGACAGGGTCGCCGCCGCCATCGCCTCAGCCAAAGGGAAGGTGCTTCTTCACTGCACCGTCGCCTGGCGGGCGAGCCACATGTGGGCGGCCTACCTCGTGAAGCACAAGGGCTACTCCCTCGAAGAGGCGCTTCGGCATGCCGAGGCGATCAACTTCAACGGCTACAAGGCCGCCGATCCGCAGCCGGTGGAGGGCCTTCTGGGCATATCCCTGAAGCCGGAAGCCCCGGCCGCCGCGAACTGATCCGGTCAGGGCGCCCCCGCCGGGGCGCATGTATTGCGGGAGACAGCAGGCCATGGCCGAGCAAAAAACCTACGACCTGATCGTCATCGGATCAGGCCCGGGCGGCTATGTGGCGGCGATCCGCGCATCACAGCTCGGACTGAAAACGGCCGTTGTCGAAGGAGCGGATCTGGGAGGGGTGTGCCTCAACTGGGGATGTATTCCGACCAAGGCTCTTCTCCGGTCGGCGGAGGTGCTCCATCTGGCGAAGGAGGCTTCGTCCTTCGGCGTCAACGCAGCGTCTGCGACCCCGGATCTTCCGGCCATGGTCGCTCGTTCGAGGTCGATCGCCGGACAGCTGTCCTCCGGGGTCTCCTTCCTGATGAAAAAGCATCGGATCGACGTCCTGCGGGGCTGGGCCAGGCTGGAGGCCGGTCAGCCCGCTCCGAGGGTCGTCATCGAGACAGGTAAGGACGCGGGCGTCCACCAGTCCCGCTTCGTTCTGCTGGCGACAGGCGCGCGGGCCCGGGAGGCGCCGGGCGCCGGCCTGAAAGCCGACGGAAGCGTGGTCTGGACGTATCGTGAAGCGATGACGCCCGATATCCTTCCCGGACGATTGCTGGTCATCGGCTCAGGCGCCATCGGCGTTGAGTTCGCCTCGTTTTATCAGACGCTCGGTTCCGAGGTCACGATTGTGGAGGCGCTCGATCGGATCCTGCCGGTTGAGGATGCGGAGATTTCAGCATTCATGACCCGACAATTCTCACGTCAGGGGATGCGGATCATGACCTCGGCGAGTGTGGAATCCCTGACCGTAGATGCGACCGGCGCCCGGGCCCAGATCCGGACCGGCGAGACCCGCGCTCCTGTCGAGGCCGACAGGGTCATCCTCGCCATCGGCATTGTGGGCAATGTGGAAGGCCTGGGGCTTGAGGCGCTCGGCGTCCGGGTCGAACGGACACACGTGGTTGTGGATGATCGCGGACGAACGGGCGTGCCTGGACTTTACGCAATCGGGGATCTGACCGGCGGCCCATGGCTTGCTCACAAGGCGATGCATGAAGGGGTGGCGGCGGTGGAGGCTATGGCCGGTCTCGCCTCGGCCCATCCCTTCGAAACCTGGAACATTCCTGGCTGCACCTATTCCCATCCCCAGGTCGCCTCTGTCGGCCTCACGGAGGAGGCTGCAAAGGCGAGCGGTCGCAAGATCCGGGTTGGTCGCTTTCCATTCCTCGGCAACGGCAAGGCGATCGCCCTTGGCGAAACGGAAGGCATGATCAAAACGATCTTCGACGAGGCCACGGGCGAGCTTCTCGGGGCTCACCTCGCGGGCGAGGGCGTCACCGAACTCATTCAGGGTTTCGCCATCGCGCGGCAGGGAGAGCTCACAGAGGCCGAACTCATGGCGACCGTGTTCCCGCATCCCACACTGTCTGAGATGATGCACGAGAGCGTCCTGGCCGCTTACGGCCGACCTCTCCACATCTGAGCCCTAGCCCCATCAGGTCTCTGCGGCTGCAGTCACGCTCTCATCGGAGGCTGCAGCCATGACAGCCGCGAGCTTCTGGACGGCTCCGATATCCATCTTCCCGGTACCGAGAACGGGGATGGACGGAACGACGTAAAGCTTTCTCGGAAGGCTCAGCTCGTTCACGCCATGATCCTGAGCCCAGCGCTGGAGCTCCTGGCGCTCAGCCTTCGGATTGGTGGTGAGAAGGACAATCTGCTCTCCCTTGCGCTTGTCGGGAAGCACCGCAGCGGCATGCTCATGATCCCGCCACAGCGTGGAGGCGCAGTTCTCGACGACCGCCAGAGAGACCATCTCTCCGCCGATCTTGGCGAAGCGCTTGAGGCGACCCCGGATGGTGAGGTATCCGTCCGCATCCATTGAGACGATGTCGCCCGTGTCGTGCCATCCGTCCGAGAGGGCCTGAAGCTGGCCAGGACGATCAGTCATCAGATATCCCGCCATCACGTTGGGACCGCGCACGAACATGCGCCCCCCGTCGGATATTCCCGGCACAGGCTCAAACCGGACGTCCATCCCAGGAAGCATGCGCCCCACAGTGCCCGCCCGGTTGAGGCCAGGCTGGTTGACCGCGATCACCGGCGCCGCCTCAGTGGCCCCATATCCCTCAAGAAGCTCGACATTGAACCGCCGACGGACAAGCTGACGCGTTTCGTCGCGAACCCGTTCAGCGCCGCAGACTGCGAAGCGAAGCTTGCCAAGCTCGTCCCCGTGGCAGGCGCGAATGTACTGATTGAGGAAGGTGTCGGTGGCGAACAGGATGGTTGCGCCGGTCGCCTCGACCCGGCTCGGTATGATCTTCACGTGAAGGGGCGTAGGGTAAAGCACCGACTTCATCCCGGAAAGCAAAGGCAGGAGGGCTCCGGCGGTCAGTCCGAAGCAATGAAAAATCGGAAGCGGGTTAAAGAGAACGTCGTTCGGAGTGAGCGCGACGGGCACATGGGCCAGAATCTGATGCACGTTGGCGACAATGTTCTGATGAGTGAGCACCACTCCCTTGGGATCGCCCTCAGTGCCCGACGTGAACAGGATCACTGCCGGATCGTCGGGGCGGGCGGCGGCGGCGAACGCCCAGGGAGCCGCAGGTCCGATGGCGCCGGCAGCCTTGTCGCCCACGCCGAGTTTCGCCCGCACGTCCTCAAGATAAATGAACTCCGCAGAAGAGCGAAGCTCATCGACAAGGGGCTGGAGCTCTCCCTTCTCGATAAACGCGTGGGCGGTGACGATCCTCTTCACACGGCCGGCGGACAGCGCAGCTTTGATGTTCCGCGCCCCCGCCGTGAAGTTGAGCATCGCGGGCGTTCGTCCGAATGCGCTCAGGGCGAAGAAGGCGATGACCGCGCCTGCGCCGGTCGGGAGCATCACGCCCACCGCCTCGCCGCGCTCGGTGCCCTTCTTGAGCGCAGAGCCGAGCGCGAAGGCCGCTCGGATGATCTCATCATAGGTCAGTTTGCGGTCATCGGCGTCATGAATAGCCACCTTGCGGCCGCCATACTCCTTGCAGGCGGCGAGAAGCGCTTCAAACACAGAGCGCTTCGTGTTGGCGATGTTATAGGTTGACCGGACAGACCCCATCGTCGCTCTCCCTGCCGCCCGCCTGAAGCGGGGGTCGTCTCATGACATTTTGTTTAGTATAGCGCACGAGACGGCGAGGACAAATCGTCCCAAACCCGCCATTGATCCCGGCAGGTTCGCCTTTGGACCGTTTCCTCCGCCGCCCGTTCAGGTTAAATGCGTCCATGGCGACACTCTTCGACAATCGCGGCGGACAAACGCCCCCAACCTCAGGAAACGATGGGGGCCGGGGGCCGCGTCATCCGGAGAAGCGGCATCGACCCGACACGCCGCTCGTTCGCAAGCCGGCCTGGATCCGGGTGAAGGCCCCGACAAGCGAGGGGTATCTGGAGACCCGGGCCATCGTTCGCGATGCAAGGGTGGCGACGGTCTGCGAAGAAGCCAGCTGCCCGAATATCGGCGAGTGCTGGTCAAAGAAGCACGCCACCATGATGATCATGGGCGACACCTGCACGAGAGCCTGCGCATTCTGCAATGTCCGCACAGGTCAGCCGGCCGCTCTGGACCCGGATGAACCGCGTCGCGTCGGGGCCGCCGTCGCAACGATGGGTCTTGAACACGTCGTGATCACATCGGTTGACCGAGATGATCTGGCGGACGGAGGCGCGGCTCATTTTGCGGAGACCGTGCGGGCGATCCGACAGGCGTCGCCCAACTCGACGATCGAGATCCTCACCCCCGACTTTCTTCGCAAGGGACGGGCCGCGGATGTCGTGATCGACGCCCGACCCGACGTCTTCAACCACAATCTTGAAACCGTTCCGCGTCTCTATCTCTCGATCCGTCCCGGCTCGAGATACTATCACTCCCTGCGTCTTCTGGAACGCGTGAAGGAGCGCGATCCCTCCCAGTTCACGAAGTCCGGCCTGATGGTCGGCCTTGGGGAGTCAAAGGAAGAAGTGATGCAGGTGATGGATGACATGCGCTCAGCCGGGGTCGACTTCATCACTATCGGTCAGTACCTGCAGCCGTCGCGAAAGCACGCCCCGGTCGATCGCTTCGTGACCCCTGAGGAGTTTCAAGCCCTCGAAACCATTGCCCGGGCGAAGGGCTTCCTGATGTGCGCCTCGAGCCCCATGACACGATCCTCCTACCATGCGGGCGAGGATTTCGAGCGTCTGCGCGCGGCGCGGCAAGCCGCGCTCGCCGCCGGCGACGCCTGAGGGCCGCTCGGTGACGATATGCCGAAGAACCCTTCACTTGCCCTACAAGGGGGAGGACATCTTCGATCTTATCTCGGATGTGCGCCGCTATCCGGATTTCGTGAAATGGCTCCGCCGACTGCGGGTCGTCTCTGAGCAGACGCGTGAGGACGGCTGGAAGGGGCGGGCCGAGACCACAGTCGGCTTTGGCGGATTTTCCGAGACATTCACCACCGATATCGAGGCGAAGCGTTCCTCACTGACGGTTGATGTGGCGCTGGTGCGCGGACCGCTCAGACGATTGACCAACCGCTGGCGGATCACTCCGACGGCGACGGGATCGACAGTGGATTTTCACATCGACTTCGAATTTCGGAATTTTCTTCTCCAGGCCCTCGCGGACAGCAATCGCGATTTCGCCGTCCAGCGCCTGATCGAATGCTTCCTGCAGGAGGCTGAGACGCGCTTCGGATCGCCGGGGCGGGCAGCCGAAGAACGCCCCGGCGCGGCGGTCTGATCAGGTCATCATACGCCGAAGCATTTCAAGGGCGGTCACGAGGGTCAGGCGGCGCACTTCCGAGCGGCCGACATCGCCGAGCCGCATCACCTGGTGGAAGACGGGACGGTTTTCACGGGCGACGGCGAAGTGGACCGTTCCCACGGGCTTCAGAGGCGTGCCGCCGCCAGGACCGGCGACGCCCGTGACAGCCACGGCGAGGTTCGCACGCGACTGCGCAAGAGCGCCCTCAGCCATCGCGCGCGCCACCGGTTCGGAGACGGCCCCCGCATCCGCGATGAGATCGCCGGGAACGCCCAGCATCTCCTCCTTCGCGCGGTTCGAATAAACGATGAAGCCCCGCTCAACGGTCGCTGATGACCCGGGTATTTCCGTGAGAAGCGCCGCAATGAGACCCCCTGTGCAACTCTCGGCGGTCGCAATCTTCAAGCGTCGCTGCTGAGCCTCATCAAGGGTCAGACGGGCCAGCATCAGGAGATGGTCGTCAAACATTCTCTCCGGTCTCCTCACTCACACGCCGGACGGGCGTCGAACATCACGCGGCTCAGGTCTGAGCGGGCCCGAGAAGAACCGACGCCGATGCTGCGATGCCTTCTTCCCGACCCAGAAAACCCAGCTTCTCGGTTGTAGTGGCCTTGACCGAAACCATCGACACCGACACCCCGAGGGCCGCAGCGGTCGCGCTCCGCATGGCCTCACGATGAGGGGCGATCTTCGGCCGCTCGCACATCAGGGTGATGTCGGCGTTGACGACGGTTAGCCCCATCGCCCTGACCAGCTTGACGGCGTGCGCGAGGAAGATCAGCGACGAGGCGCCCTTCCAGGTCGGATCGGAGGGCGGAAAGTGATCCCCAATGTCCCCGAGCGCCGCAGCCCCCAGAATGGCGTCGGTCAGGGCGTGCCAGCCTGCATCGGCGTCGGAGTGCCCCTCAAGCCCGCGCGAATGCGGTATCTCAACTCCGCAGAGGGTCACAAACTCGCCGTCGCCGAAGGCGTGGACGTCAAACCCCTCACCAATTCGGAATGAGGGCGAAGCGAGAAGTCGTTCAGCGATGGCGAGATCCTCCGCGTGCGTAATTTTCATGAGCTCGGCGCGACCCCGCGTCAATGCGATGCGCGCGCGATCAGACCCCAGCGAAGCCTCGATCAGAGCAAGGTCGTCGACGGCCGCCCCCTCGGCCTGGTCAATGGCCCGCAGAAGCGTGTCCGCCCGAAAGGCCTGAGGCGTCTGGATGCGACGCAGGGCATCGCGGGGAACCGCCCTCAACCGCCCGTCCTCGCCAAGCTCCTTGACGGCGTCGGTCATCGTCAGCGCCGGGGCCGCAGCGTCGGCCTCCGCCAACGCGTCCAGGAGCTCGCAGATGACCTCCGGCGTCAGACCCGGGCGCGCGGCGTCGTGGATCAGCACGACGCCCGGTCGAAGGTCGGAAAGCGCCGCCAGACCAGAGCGGACGGAGTCGGTTCGCGTCGCGCCGCCGTGAGCGAGCCGGATCCGATGGTCGTCGGGCAGCAGGGTCCGGACGAAATCCTCGTCCTGAGCCGGGACCACAACGACAATCTGATCGATTGAGGGGCAGGCGAGGGCGGCGGTCACGCTCCAGAGGAGAACAGGCCTGCCGCCTAGCAGACGATACTGCTTGGCCGGCCCCTCGCCCATCCGGCGGCCCTCACCGGCGGCTACAATCATCAATCCGCAGGCGCCGGATGCACTTTTTGCCTTGTTTTTGACCACGGCGGAAATCTTTCGGCTGGCTTCGCTCGTAAGCAGTGTTTAGGTTGCCTAACAATTAGGCATAAAACGAGCAAGGTTGTGAGGTTAAAGTGATTCAGGTTGGCGCCGTCTCTTTGCCAGCGCCCGTCTTTCTCGCCCCTATGTCGGGCGTGACGGATGCGGCGTTCAGAACGCAGGCGGCGCATTTTGACGCCCCGGCGGTCGTAACCGAGATGGTGGCCGGCTCCGAGCTCGCGCGCAAGAGCGAGGAGTTCGTCCGGCGCGCAGCGCCTCATTCCGGAGACGGCCCCTTTATCGTTCAGCTCGCAGGCCGGGAGCCCCTCTGGATCCGCGTGGGAGCGGAACTGGCCGCGGCGGCGGGCGCCGACATCATCGACATCAATATGGGCTGTCCGGCCAAACGCGTCACGGGCGGGCAGGCGGGATCCGCCCTGATGCGGGAACCCGGTCTCGCGCGCGAGCTGATCGCCGCGGCGGTGGCCGCCAGCCCTAAGCCTGTCACCGTCAAGATGAGACTGGGATGGGACGAGGACCGGCTCAACGCTCCCGAGCTGGCCCGCATCGCCGAAGGCGAAGGCGCCTCAATGATCACCGTGCACGGCCGGACCCGGAACCAGTTTTATGACGGTCAGGCCGACTGGACGAAGATCCGACGCACGGTGGAGGCCGTCAGCCTTCCCGTCATCGCGAACGGAGACATTCTCGACACCGCTTCCGCTCAGCTCTGCCTCGACCGGTCCGGGGCCGCCGGAGTGATGGTGGGACGCGGCGCTCTGGGCCGCCCCTGGCGCCTCGCCGAAATCGCCGCCGGTCTTGAAGGGAAATCGTTCGTTCCGCCATCCCCGCGGGACAAGCTCGGGTCGATGACACGACAGGTGTTCGACAGCGTCGAGCTCTACGGGGAAGGGCTGGGCGTCCGGGTGGTTCGGAAACATATCTCGGCGTTCTACGACGCCTTCTGCGAGGACGAGGGGCTGGAGGCGGATGCGGGCGTGCGCACGAGCCTGTGCCGCCTTGAACGCGCCGTGGACCTTGTCGAAGCTCTCGAGGCGGCCCTCTTCGATGTGAGGCTCGCGGCATGAGACCCTTATCCTCCATCGCATCCGCGGCAACCAATCCGGACGCCTACCGGATCCTTGACGCCATGCCGTTCGCTGTTCTCGCCCTCGATGGGAGCGACCGCATCACCTTTCTCAATCCGGCCGCCGAGACGCTCCTGGGGCGCAGCGCGCCCCTGCTTGTCGGACGCGCGCTTGGCGACTGGGTGGCGCAGGACAGCCCTCTGTTCGATTTCATCACCCGGGCGAAGCGCCAAGGCGGGGTCGTGTCTGCGCGGGGTCTGAGGCTCTCAGGGCCGCAGATCCGCGCCCAGGACATCGACCTTTCCGCTGCGCCGGATGGGGATACCGGGCTTGTGCTTTCACTGGCGGTGAGCCGACCGCTTCAGGAGGAGAGCGCCGCCGAGGTCTCCGCCGTCGCGCAGGTGGCGCGCATGCTTGGGCATGAGGTCAAGAATCCTCTGGCGGGCATCGTCGGGGCCGCTCAGCTGCTCGCGCGCAAGGCGCGGGACGATCAGCAGGACCTTCTGGCCCTGATCCGGGAGGAAGGCGCCAGGATCGGCCGCATCGTGGACCGTTTCGTGGCCTTCGAAACCTTCTTCAAACCGCGGACGCGCCCGACCAATGTTCATGTCGTTCTGAACAGCGCTCTTGACCTGGCGCGGGCGAGCTTCGGGGCGGATGCTCTGTTCGAACTCAGGTTCGACCCCTCGCTCCCTGAAATCGAGGTCGACCCCGACCATCTTCATGAAGCCTGCCTCAATCTGATCAAGAATGCCGTTGAGGCCGCCTCCACAGGGCCCCGCAGCCCGCGCATCGTGGTTTCGACCCGCTACCGGGCAGGGTTTCGTTTTGCAGGTCGCGATACGCCGAGGGCCAACGGGGCTCTCGAGATCTCCGTGGCCGACAACGGACCGGGCGTTCCGGAGACCGCCGTCGGTCATGTCTTCGAACCCTTTTACACGACCAAGTCAGCAGGAGCCGGCGTCGGCCTCGCGGTGGTGTCTGAAATCATGACCGCCCATGGCGGCTTTGTGATCCTGGACAACAGCCCGACCGGGGCCTGCCTACGTCTTCTTTTCCCATTCGCACGCAAGACAGGATCAACGCCATGAGCGGACCGACCATACTTGTCGCTGACGACGACGCGAGCGTCCGGCTGGTGATCAGCCAGACGCTGGCTCAGGAGGGCTACCATGTGCGCTCGACCAACACGATGTCTGCGCTCTGGAGATGGATCCAGGCAGGAGAGGGCGATCTGCTGATTACCGATGTCTACATGCCGGATGAATCAATCTTCGACATGCTCCCTCAGATACGTCGCGCACGCCCGGAGCTGCCGGTCATCGTCATCAGCGGGCAGTCGACCGTGCTCACCGCCGCCATGGCCTCTGACCATGGCGCATATGACTACCTGCCCAAGCCATTCGACATCGACCGTCTGGCGGAGATTGTCCGGCGGGCCCTGCAGAAGAAGCCGACAAAAACTGCAGAACCTCTCACGCGTCGGGCTGAAAAAGACGAAACCCTCCCTCTGATCGGACGATCAAAGCCGATGCAGTCCGTCTACCGGATCATCGCCCGCATCATGAACAACGATCTCACGGTTCTGATCGAAGGCGAATCCGGAACCGGCAAGGATCTCGCCGCCAGAGCGATCCACGATCTCGGAAAGCGCAAGAACGGCCCGTTCGTCGTGGTCACCCTCGCCGCCCTCCAGCGTGATCAGATTGAGGCGGAGCTGTTTGGGAGCCCGCGTTCGGACGGAGGCCCTCGCCGCGGTAAAGTTCATGACGCTCACGGCGGCACGCTCTTTCTCGACGAGGTGGGCGACATGCCCCTTGAGGCCCAGACACGTCTGGTTCGCTTTCTTCAGGACGGGCGCTTCGCCCAGCAGGGCGACACTCTTGATGTCCGGATCATCGCCTCGACCAAGTATGACCTGCGATCCCTTGTTGATCAGGGCCTCTTTCGCGAAGATCTGTACTACCGGCTGAATGTCGTTTCGCTGGCTCTGCCGCCGCTTCGCGAGCGGAAGGACGACATACCGGACCTGGCGGCGGCGTTTCTTGTCCGCGCCAAGAAAGAAGGCCTGCCCGAAAAGCAGCTGGACAAAAGCGCCTACGACCTTCTGGTCGCCTATGACTGGCCGGGCAATGTCCGCGAACTGGAAAACGTCATTCGTCGCCTCTCAGCGCTGAGCCCGGAGCCTGTCATCTCCGCGCGGGAGGTGGAGCGCGAGCTAAGGTCGACAGCCAAGGATCCGGTCGGCCTCGAGTTCGAGACAGAGGTCGAGACACTTCTGTCGCGTTATTTCACCTCGGCTCTCAACGCCGACCCTGACACCGACCCGGATGCTGGAAACGTCTACCAGATCGTCATCGATCAGGTGGAGCGCCCTCTGATCCGGCTCGCCCTGGGAGCGACCAACGGCAACAAGGTTCGCGCCGCTGCACTGCTGGGTCTTAATCGGAACACCCTGCGGAGCAAGATCAACAGTCTCGGGGTTGGGGCGGAGGACTGAGATCGACGCCACAGGCCTGTTGCGCATCAGCACCACAGTGTGCTTATGTTGTCACGTTTGACGTTGTATCCGAGCCACATCTTGTGATCGGGGCACAGTTTTTCGGGACCCACAGACCTCGATCATGGCGCAGGCCTCTCAAACCCGGGATCGAATTGGTCGCTTCACCTCAGTGATGTTCAGCCTCCTTTTCGGCGTCGCCGCAGCGACGGCGGCGGGAGCGACCTACCTCACTGTGACAGACGTCAGCCCGGAGGCTGCAGGACGGCCCGGGCTCTTCTGGCTCCTGGCGGCCAATCTCGGCCTGATCGCCGGGCTCGCCGGCGTTCTCGCGCTACGGGTGGTAAGACTGTTCCGCGAGAACCGAGAGACAGCCGGCGGGGGCCGCCTGCGCCTGCGCATCCTTTTCCTGTTTTCGCTGGCCGCCGCCATTCCAACGGTCATCGTCGCCGGTTTCCTGGCCGTCACCATCAACCGAAGCGTGGAGAGCTGGTTCAGCGAACCCGTCACACGCATTGTCGAAGGGGGCGCTGCAGCAGCGCGTGCGACGCTCGACGATCTCTCCGCCGAAGCCAAGTCGGAAATGGACGCCATCATCTCCGACCTTTCGTTCGAGAATGCGGAGACGTGTCGACGCGACATCATCGCACTCGAGGCCTGCACGAGGTTACGCGCCGAATACCGGGGACTCTTCCGACGGATCGAGGCCTATGATCGCAGCGGCAACCGCCTGTTTGAGCTGGCGGCCGATCAGGGCGCTCCCTCCGAGGCGCCGACGCCCAGCGAATGGTCTGCCGTGGAAGCGGGAGAAACGTCCCTCCGCGAGAACAAGGATGCGATCCGGGTTTTCTTCCGCGCTCCGAATTTCGAAGACGTTTACATCAAGGCCTCCAGCACCATCCCCCCGGAAGTGAGCGCGCGGCTCGTTCAGGCCAATGACTCTCTTGTGGCGTTCCGGCAGGCTCAGGACCGGCGAGAGCGCCTCAGCCTCGTCCTTCTGCTGAGCTATCTGGAGACCGCCATGCTGATGCTGCTCGGCACAGCGTGGCTGGGCATGACCGCCGCCGACCGTATCGCGCTGCCGATCGGACGGCTCGCCGGTGCGGCGCGCGCGGTCAGGGATGGAGATCTCTCCGTTCGGATGGAGAGGCCTCCCGTGCGCGACGAGATCGACGATCTGGCCGACGCCTTCAATCAGATGACCGAACGGATCGCGCGGCAGACGCAGGCGCTCGATCGCGGACGCATCGATGCGGAAACGCGAAGCGCCTTCATCGAGGCTGTCCTTTCCGGCGTCGAGGCCGGGGTGATCCGCGTTGACGCCTCGATGAAGATTACGGTCGCCAACGCATCTGCGCAGATCCTGCTGGGCTTCATCCAGTCGCCCGAGCGCATTCTCAGCCTTTCGGATGTGGCGCCGGAATTCGTCCTGCCGACGCGTCGCGCGCTCGAAGCCTCATCCGTGGTGGAGGCGACGTTCAGACGAGTTTCAGAAGCGGGCGCCACCCACTTTCAGCTGCGAGCCGCCCCTGAGCAGGACGGGGCAGGCGCCGTCATCACCTTTCACGACACAACCCGCCTCGTGCAGGGCCAGCGTCAGGCCGCATGGCGGGATGTGGCCCGACGCATCGCTCATGAAATCCGCAATCCGCTGACGCCGATCCAGCTCTCCGCCGAGCGGCTCAAGCGTCGGTTCTCGTCTCAGATCACTTCGGATGTCGAGACCTTCGAGCGCTGCACCGACACCATTACGCGACAGGTCGCCGACATCGGGCGAATGGTCGAAGAGTTTTCCGGCTTCGCCCGGATGCCCAAACCCACGCTGAGCGAATTCAATCTGATCGATATGGCTCAGTCAGTCGCGTTCGCGCAGCGCATGGTGTCTCCGGCGCTCACGGTCAACCTCGAGACGGGCGATGGACCGATCCTGATGAACGGGGATGAGCGAATGCTCGCTCAGGCGCTCACCAATCTGGTGAACAACGCCGCCGAGGCGATCGAGGGCGCGTGCGCGCCGGGAGAGACCATAACGGGCGCAATCACGATCGAGATTGTTCGCAAGCTTGAGGAGATCGAGGTGGTGATCCGAGATACGGGCCCCGGATTTCCCATCGAAGATCGCGACCGCCTCCTTGAACCCTATGTCACGACGCGCAAGTCCGGCATCGGGCTGGGCCTCGCCATCGTCGCGCGCATCATTGAAGACCACGGGGGCCGCATGTGGCTTGGAGATAATGAGAAGGCGGCGACGGGAGCGCGTGTCGATATCCGCCTTCCCATCGATCCGCCCAGGACGGATCTGCACGAAGCATCGACAATCGAAGGAGCGGCGTGATGGCGACGGAAATTCTGGTCGTCGACGATGAAAGCGACATCAGGGACCTGATCGGAGGCATCCTCGAGGATGAGGGCTTCGCCGTCCGAACGGCTGCCGGCTCGCAGGATGCTCTTGGGGCCGTGCGAAACAGGGCCCCGAAGCTTGTCGTACTCGACGTCTGGCTGAAAGGCTCTGAACTCGACGGGCTTGAGATCCTGTCCGTACTCAAGCAGATGGATCCGCTTCTGCCGGTGGTGGTGATCAGCGGACACGGCACAGTCGAAACAGCCGTCACGGCGATCCGGCGCGGCGCATATGATTACCTCGAGAAACCCTTCCAGGCGGAGAAGCTTGTCGTAACGGTGCGACGAGCGCTCGAAAACGCCGCGCTCAAACGAGAGAACTCACAGCTCCGGACCCGTTCGTCCTCATCGACCGAACTTGTCGGGAGTTCAGCGGCGATCGCGCAGCTATCGGTGGCGATCGACAAGGTTGCGCCGACCAACAGCCGGATCCTGATTTCCGGTCCGCCCGGATCGGGCAAGGAGCTTGTCGCGCGTCTCATTCATGACCGCTCGCAGAGAGCGGAGGGGCCGTTCGTGATTGTCAGCGCGGGCAGCATGGAGCCGGACCGTGTCGAATCCGAGCTGTTCGGAGAGGAAAGCCCCGACGGACGCACAACGAAGATCGGGCTTTTTGAGCAGGCGCATAACGGAACTCTGCTGCTCGATGAGATTGCCGACATGCCCATAGCAGCCCAGAGCAAGATCCTTCGGGTGCTTGTCGATCAGCGCTTTCGGCGACGCGGCGGGCGAGACGATGTGAGCGTGGATGTGCGCGTCATGAGCACCACGGCGCGGGATCTGCGCGCGGAGATCGCCGGCGGAAGGTTTCGTGAAGACCTCTACTACCGGCTCAATGTGGTTCCGGTGGAGGCGCCGTCCCTCGAGCGCCGCCGCGAAGACATTCCGGAGCTTGCCAACTATTTCGTCAGGCGCGTCGCGGATGCGACAGGACTGCAGGCCCGGAAGTTCCGCGAGGACGCGCTGGCGGTTCTGCAGGCCAGCGAATGGCCGGGAAACGTTCGCCAGCTGCGCAATGTTGTAGAACGGCTGCTCATTCTGACCAACGGGGAGCCTCCGGGTCCGATAACGGCTGATCATCTGCCCAGCGAGAGCGTCGGCCCCGGCCCGGGCCCCAGCGCGTCCATGCAGATGATCTCGATGTCGCTCCGGGACGCCCGCGAGCACTTCGAACGCGAGTACCTCGCCATGCAGATCACACGCTTCGGAGGCAATATTTCGCGAACCGCGGCTTTCATCGGAATGGAGCGGTCTGCGCTTCACCGGAAGCTCAAGGCGCTTGGGGTGGACTCGGGTTCGGGCGCGAAGGAGAGCTGAACTGCCGACTCATTCGCCTGATTTTTACGCTCCTGGCCCGCAAAGCAGGCCTGGGGCGCCGCTTTTTCCCTCGTCTTTCAGCGGACGAAACCTCCCCATTGCTCTTACCGCCCCCGAAGGTCTACACCGCCGTCAAAGGCCCGCGACACAACAGAAGGCTTCAGACCCATGTCGTCAGATAAAAAACAAAATCTTCAGGACATCTTCCTCAACGCCGTCCGCAAGAACAAAACTCCCCTCACGGTTTTCCTCGTCAACGGCGTCAAGCTTCAGGGCGTGGTGTCGTGGTTCGATAATTTCTGCGTGCTGCTCAAGGGTGACGGACGCCCGCCGCAACTGGTCTACAAGCACGCTATCTCAACCATCGCTCCCAACGCGCCGGTCAATCTCTTCGAGGACCAGGACGGGGAAGACGATTGAGCGCACGGTGCGCCTGATTGCCTGCGCAGGCGCTCGCAGCAGACTGATGATCTGTCCGGAGGGCGGCGATGGTCCGTGACCTCATAGACAGACGGCCTGCGGAAGAGACTGCGGCGGTGGTCCTTCCGGTCATCGGGGGAACCCGGCTGGCGAGCTCCCGTCTTCAGGAAAGCGAGGGCCTGACAGAGGCGCTGGGCGTTCGACTGGCGTTCTCCGAACGGGTGACGATCCGCGAGCCTCATCCGGCTCGTCTGTTCGGCCAGGGGCAACTCGATGCGATTTGCCGCAGAATGGACGAGACGGGAGCGACCCTCCTGGTTGTCGACGGCGCGCTGACGCCTGTTCAGCAGCGCAATCTCGAACGGGAGATCAAGCGCAAGGTGGTCGACCGGACCGGTCTGATCCTCGAGATATTCGGTCTCCGCGCGCGCACCGCGGAGGGTCGACTGCAGGTGGAGATGGCCCGGTCTCTGTATGAGAGGTCGCGCCTTGTCCGCACCTGGACCCACCTTGAGCGCCAGAGAGGGGGCTTCGGCTTCCTGGGCGGACCGGGGGAGACCCAGCTGGAGGCCGACCGCCGAATGCTCGACAAACGCATTGCGGGGTTTCGTCGCGATCTGGAGGATGTCCGGCGCACCCGGAAACTTCAGAGAGAGGGACGCGCCCGACGCGGAGCGCCAGTGGCGGCGCTGGTGGGCTACACGAACGCCGGAAAATCGACCCTCTTCAATCGACTGACCTCCTCGGACGTTCTGGCGGCCGACATGCCTTTCGCCACTCTGGATCCGACCTCGCGAGAGATCGCAGGCGCATCCGGCCGACCGATCGCTCTCATCGACACGGTCGGGTTCATCACCGATCTGCCCACCCATCTGGTCGCAGCCTTTCGAGCGACCCTTGAGGAGGCGATGGAGGCGGGGCTGCTGATCCATGTCCGGGACATCTCCCATCCGGACACAAACGAACAGGCGGAGGACGTCTACTCGATCCTGGATCAGCTCGCGGCGGAGACCGGGATCGACCGACCTCCGATCCTCGAGGTGTGGAACAAGGCGGATGCGCTCGATCCGGCCTCGCGCGCCCAGCTTCAGGAGAGAGCCGCTCATCACTCCCCAAGAGCGGTCCTGGCCTCGGCTCTGACGGGAGACGGGCTGGCGAAGGCGATGTATGAGGCGGAAGCCATCCTGTTCGCCGGCCGAATTCTCCGGACCGTGCATCTCCAGGCCCATGACGGCCGGGGCCGGGCGTGGCTTCACAGCCACTGCGAGATATCGTCCGAACGTCTCTCAGAGGACGGGGAGCTCGAATTCATCGCCTATATGAGCCAGACCGATATCGAACGACTGATCGGAATCTCGCCCGACGCCGTCATCCGGACCTGATCAGCAGGCAAGGACAGGTCAGACCGCGGCGCGCTCCTGGACCTTGACCTGCCTCCAGAGCGCCTCCTGCTCCTCGAGGGTGAGATCCTCAAAACGTCGTCCCGAACCCTGAGCGAGCGCCTCCATCGCGCAGAAACGTCGCGTGAACTTGTCATTGGCGCTCCGAAGGGCTCCCTCGGCGTCGACCCCCAGCTTCCGGCAGAGATTTGCGATGACGAACAGGATGTCGCCCAGCTCCTCAGCAACGTGCGCCGGATCCGGTCGATCTGCGGCTACCGCCTCTTTCAGCTCTGCGACCTCCTCATCCAGTTTCAGGAGGACCGGACCCGCGTCCGGCCAGTCAAACCCGACGCGCGCGGCGCGCCTCGCCAGCTTCTCAGCCCTCATGAGCGCAGGCAAACCCAACGCGACGCCGTCGAGGGCGCCCGTCTGTCGGCGCGAGGCCCGCTCGGCGGCTTTCATCGCCTCCCATGCGCTCGTCTGGTGATCGGCGCTCTCGATCCGAGCGTCGCCAAAAACGTGAGGATGGCGCGCCTCCATCTTGTCCACGAGCCCCGAGACGACATCCCCAATCGAAAAGGCTCCGGCTTCCTCAGCCATCCGGGAATGAAAGACAGTCTGGAACAGCAGATCGCCCAGCTCTCCGCGCAGATCGGCCATGTCCCGTCGTGAGATCGCATCCGCGACCTCATAGGCTTCCTCGATGGTGTGACGTGAGATCGTCTCGAAGGTCTGCTCAAGATCCCAGGGACATCCCGATCCGGGCGCCCTCAGACGCGCCATCAGCTCGACAAGGTCCTCAAAGGGCCGACCGGTGCGGGGAAGGGGAGCCGGGCGGGGGCCGTCCGCGTGGTCCGGATCTGACGGCGGATCGAGCGGGCCAGTCATGCGCGGCTCCATACAAAAGTCGCATAATCAACATTATGGGAAATTATGCCATAGCCCCGAATTCCCCCTTCTTTCAGGAAGGTAGGCAAGAGAGCGGGGCCGGGACAGGCGGTCATGGGATGTCGAGCTCCAGACCGTCATACGCAGGCTCGACGCCGGCCGGGAGCTCCGCCACGAGCGTTCGGTAATCCAGGTCCACATGCATATTGGTCAGCACGGCCCGGCGCGGCCTCAGGCGATCAATCCAGACCAGAGCCTGCTCAAGGTGAGCGTGGGTCGGATGGACCTGGTAGCGCAGCGCATCAACCACCAGGGTATCGAGGCCCTCAAGACGCTCCAGGGTCTCCTCCGGCAGACGCACCACGTCGTTGCAGTAGGCGAACGCTCCGACCCGGAAACCGAGTGATCGTGATCCGCCGTGATCCTGATCCAGCGGCAGCAGGCTGATCGCTCCCCCTGGCCCTGCAATTTCCAGGCCCTGCCCCGGCGTCAGCTCTATTCTCGGATCGAAGATCGCCGGATAGGGGCCCTGACCGCTGAAGCAGTAGTCGAACCGGCGCGTGATGATGGCGGCCGTCGGCTGATCCATGAACATCGGTATGCGCTTTCGATGCCGGATGGCGAGCGCCCTGAGATCGTCAATGCCGTGACATTGATCGGCATGCTCGTGGGTGAGCGCCACCGCATCGAGGCGATCACAGCGGGCCGCAAGGAGCTGCTCGCGAAGGTCCGGGGAGGTGTCGATCAGAATGATCGTCGCCTGCCCGCTCGCCGCGTCGGTGCGGCTCAGAAGGATCGAGCATCGCGTCCGTCGGTTGCGCGGCTCGGCGGGATCGCAGGCGCCCCAGTCATTTCCAACCCGCGGCACGCCTCCGGACGAGCCGCAGCCCAGGATCCTGACCCTCAAGGCGGTCGTCATGGCGTCACCCGGCTGAAAAACGAGAGTGCGGTGCGTGTGGTCAGTCCCGCCGCCTCCTCAAAGGACAATCCGCGATCCGCTGCAAAGGCGCGGCAGACGTCGACCAGATAAGCCGGCTCATTGCGACGTCCGCGATGAGGAATTGGCGCTAGGTAGGGACAATCGGTCTCGAGAATGATCCTCTCAGGCGGAACCGTCCGCATCACGTCGCGGACGTCCTGCGCACCCCGGAAGGAGTAGATCCCCGACACCGAGAAGATCCCTCCGAGGTCAAGGGCCCGCGCCGCCAGGCGCGCGCCGCCCGTATAGCAGTGCATCAGAAACCGAAACGGGGCTCGCGCATACTCACGCTCGAGGATGTCGCCTGCAAGATCGTCGGCCTCGCGGGCATGGATCACGAGCGGCAGATCCGCTTCGCGCGCCGCTTCGATATGCGTGCAGAAGGAACGCTCCTGAAGCGAGATGTCGCTGTACCCGTAATGCTGATCAAGGCCGGTCTCGCCGATCGCGCACACTCGAGGATGGGCCGCCGCCTCAAGAAGGGTCTTTGTGGCCAGATCGGTGTGGTCCTTGGCGTGATGAGGATGAACCCCGACGCTGCACCAGATATCGCCATGAGCCTCCGCGATCGCCTGTACGGACGGAATGCTCGCCAGCTGATCGCAGATAGCCACGAACCGTCCGACGCCTGCAGAGCGGGCGCGATCGAGGACAGCGTCCAGATCTGAGGCGAAGGCCTCGCCGTGAAGATTGACATGGGTGTCGAAGAGCATGGCGCCTATCCTCCGCCTGCGGCTGCGCCAAGCCGGGCGATGCGGCCGAACGCCATCGCGAGGGTCTGGGCGCGATCCATGTGGAGCTCGAACGCCTCCGCCTCGAGCCTGCCCAGATCGAGGGCAGCTGCGGCGAACTCGCCCGCAAGAACAGGATCAGCCTCTGAGGAAGCGCGTCGCACGACTGAGCGCCTGAGAATGTCCAGAGATACGCCCAGCGCAGCGTCCGATTTTCCTGCCGCGGTGAGTGCGGCGTGAAGGGCTGATCCCTCAAGGCGATTGATCGACCTCAGGGCCGCCCGCACCGCCTTTTCCGCGGTCTCAACGTCAGCCCCCTGAAACGCGAGAGCCCGTCCGGGTCGTCCCGGGGCGAGGCGCATCAGATCCTCAACCCGGGACGCCGGCGCGCCGGCCTCAGCGAGAGCCTCGCGCATCTCCCTCTCAGGGAGAGTCGCGACCGACAGCACGCGGCAGCGACTCATGACCGTGGGCAGCACGGCGCGCTCGCCGTGCGAGAGGAGAATCAGCACAGCCCCCGGCGGCGGTTCCTCCAGGGGCTTGAGCAGCGCATTGGCCCCGAAGCGATTGAGCTCGTCGAGCGCATCGATGATCGCGACCCTGCGTCCGCCCAGCGCCGGGCGAAGCGAAAAGAACTGAGCCAGCTCGCGCACGCTCTCAACCGGGATTTCAGCTTTCTTCTTCCCCTTGTCGTCTTCCGGCTGTCGGATCATCCGAAAGTCCGGATGACTTCCCGCGGCCAGCAGCCGCGCGACGGGATCCTCGGCGCCTGTTCTGAAGACCGTGTCCTGTCCGCCCCCCAGAAGACGGATCGCCATCTGAAGCGCGAGGCGCGCCTTTCCGACCCCGCGCGGCCCTTTTAAAAGCCACCCGTGATGAAAACGGCCCGATGTCATCGCCGAGAGGAAGGTCTGCTTGACAGCCTCGTGTCCGGCGACGGCCCCGAACTCTCGTCCCTCGATCTCCATCAGGGCGCTCCCAGACGCTGATCGATCACCGCAAGCGCCTGATCGCACAGAGCCTCAGGCGGGAGCGACGCATCGAGGACGACACACCGCTGCGGCTCTCGCTGCGCGATCTCAAGAAAAGCTTCGCGCACGCGCGCATGATACGCCTCGCCGCGTCCCTCGATCGCATCGAGACCTGCGCCGCGAGCCCGCACCCGACCGCCGGCGGCGTCCAGGGGAAGATCCAGAATGAGCGTGAGGTCCGGTCCCGACGAACCGACGCAGAGGCGCTCAAGCGCCTCGATTTCCTCTCCGAGGGCTCCGCCGGCCGCCGCCTGATAGGCGCGCGTTGAATCGGAGAACCGATCGGAGATGACCCAGACGCCTGTCGACAGCTCCGGCCGTATCAGCCGCTCGAGGTGATCTCTTCGGGCGGCGTAAAACAGCAGCGCCTCAACCAGCGGCGTGAAAGTCACTCCGTCCGGCGGCGAAAGGATCATGGAGCGTAGCGCTTCAGCGGCGGGCGTGCCGCCTGGCTCGCGCGTGAGCCTGACATTTCGTCCTCTCGCCTCAAGAGCGTCCTTCAGACGTCTCGCAAGCGTCGACTTGCCGGAGCCTTCGCCGCCCTCAAGGGTTATGAAGCGCCCGCGGGACGACAAGACCTATTCGCCCCTCAGGCCGCGCATGGCGCGGCCCAGGAGGCCGAGCTTCGGAACATCCGCCCCCGCAGCGACAGGCACGCGGACCTCCTTCATGCCGGGCGCCGTGACAATGAGCTCGCCGACGACATCGCCCTTGCGAACCGGCGCATAGAGAGGGCCCTTGTAGACAACTTCAGCGCGCATCTTCTTCGCCGCAGCGACGTGAAGGCCCGCCGAGACATCCTGCGTGGCGATCAGGGGAACGGTGGGCGCCTGCCCGAGCCAGACGTCAGCGGTTGCGACCTCAACGTCTTTGCGCACGAACTGATAGGTCTGGAAGTCCGCAAAGGCGGCACGCATGACCCGTGGGCCTTCCGTACGACGTTCCGCCTCGCTCGACAGTCCCTGCAGAACGATAATCCGGCGTTTTCCCTCGCGCACCGCCGAGCCAGCAAGTCCGAAACCCGACGAGGACAGGTGGCCGGTCTTGACCCCGTCCGCCCCCGGAAGCTCCCTCAGCAGAGGGTTGCGATTGGGCTGGGTGATCCCGTTCCAGGTGAAGGAGGTCTCCCGGAACATGGGGTAGAATTGCGGGAAGTCGCGAATGATCAGAAAGCTGATGCGGGCGATGTCCGCCGCGCTCATGCGATGGCCGGGATCATCAAGTCCGGTGACATTGGTGAAGGTGGATTGGGCGAGGCCCAGCTCATGCGCTCGCGCCGTCATCTCGCGGGCAAAGGCCTCCTCGCTTCCGGCAGCGCCTTCAGCCAGCGCGATGCAGGCGTCATTGCCGGACTGAATGATAGCTCCCTTGAGCAGGTTCTCTACGCTGACTTTGGAACCCAGCTTCAGGAACATGGTGGAGCCGTCCGTCCCGGCGCCGCCGGTCCGCCAGGCGTGCTCGCTGACGGTGAACTCATCCTCAAGCTTGAGCCGTCCGTCCCGGATACGCTCGAAGATGAGATAGTAGAGCATCAGCTTCGACATCGAAGCCGGGATCATCGGTTCGTCGCCGCGTTTCGAATAGAGAATTTCGCCGCTGTCGCCGTCGAGAATGACCGCGTAAGGGGCGAGGGTGTTCAGCGGATCGGCGGCGAACTGCTCAGCGGCCGTCGCCGACGGCGGGGTCGCTGGAGGCGTCTGAGCCGCGGCGAAAAGGGAAGCGGCGCACACCGCAGATGCGATCAGGCCGGCGATCAGACGCATGGGGGCGATCTCCTTGACAGGGTCGCCACAAAATCCCGCTTTGGGTCCTAACGTCAACGTCTATGAGCGGCGATAAGCGCCGCAGAGCCGAGACAGCTCAGGCCTGTGGATTATTTGTCGCTTGACGAGACGATCAGAGCCCCCTCGCCTCCCGGTCCCAGCCTGTCGCGAGCATCCTCAGCCTCCGCGCGGCTCTTCCACGGCCCGAGCAGGACCCTGAAGTATTCAGAGCCCCGGCGCTGGATCGGGGAAACCGACAGCGGACCGACACCAGCCAGCTCGGCTTTGCGACGATGGGCGTTGCCCAGATCAGCAAAGGCGCCCACCTGAACAAAGTATCCGCCCGTCGGCGCGACGCCTGCAGGCGCGGGCTCGATCGCCAGGGGCGGCAAAGCCGTGCGCTGAGCCTGCCCGTTAGGCCTTGCGACTGTGGCCTCGCGCCCCAGATCTTCCGACGCGCGCGGGGCCTCGACGGACGCGAGACGGGCCTCAGGACCCGCCTGCGGCGCCGGCCCCTCATACTGCACCCTGACCTGCACCACGCCCTTTTCCTTCATGTCGAGCGCGATAGCGGCGCCTTTTGAGAGGTCGATGATGCGATCGTCTACAAACGGCCCGCGATCGTTGAGCCGCAGGACGGCGCTTCGACCGTTGGCGAGATTGGTCACCCTCACCATGGAGGGGATCGGCAGGGTCGGATGGGCCGCGGTTAGAGCCATCTCGTCAAAAACCTCGCCGGTCGCGGAGACTTTCCCGTGGAAGGTCGGTCCATACCATGAGGCGAGACCGACTTCGTCATAGTCCGGCTCATGCGCGGGAACATACCATTTCCCATCGACCTCGTAGGGAGGTCCGGCATAGGGCTCTGCGCTGCGCCCGGGAGAGCCGCCAGCGGCAAGGGGCAGGCTCTCCCGGGGCGAAGGGGCGCGGCGATAGACGGCGGCCGCAGCGCTATAGCTCGCCCGAACGGCTGAAGGGCGAAGATCGATCGGCGCGTTGAACCCTGGCGATGACATTGGCTCAACGGACCCGGCGCTGGTCAGAGCCGAAACGTCCTGACTGTCGCGCGAGGAGATGGGGGGGAGCCGTTCCGCGTTATAGCGGATCGGAGCATAGGTCGATCCTCGCGCCGAGCCGTACTCGTACGAGGATGCTGTTTGCTCACGCACAAGGTCCGAGCCGGTCGTCCCGTAGGCTGAGGATCCGGCGCCTGCGGTCGGACGAGAGGTAACCGACGAGGTCTCGACCCGCGTCGAAGATACAACCTCGCTCGCCTCGCCTGTCCCGGCTGTCGGGGACAGGAAGACGGTCCGCGGTGTTGTCTGAGCGGTCGGGATCGTCCGGTAGGAGATCGGCGCGCCCGAAGCCGATGCTTCCGTGACGAACTCCTGACGTTGATTAGAGGCCGGCGAGGCGCTGAACCGGTCAGACCGCTGTCGCGAAGCGTCGGAATAGGTGGTGTCGATCACGGTCTTACGGCTGGAGAGTTCAAAGTCGCGGCGCGCCGCAGCTTCGGCCTCATCGCGGGTCATGGGACGTCCCAGACTTATCCGCTCATCGACCGCCGTCGGGGAGGGCGCTGCAGCGGCTCGTGCGAAAATGATCTCAGCGGGCCCCCTGCCCGCGCCCGCTCGCGGCTCGGCCAATCCCGGCGATCCGGCGAGGCATGTCAGGCCCAGAAGACCGGCCCGAAAGGACAACGACCCGAGCGCTTCGCCCCGAAAGGCCGCTGTAAGACGGGTCTTGGCCAGACGCATGTGAAGCCTCGCAGATCCACTTACCCGCCCATGGCGGATGACCCGTTATCCCTAACAGGGACGGCTGTGGTTTCCGTGAAACCGAATCCGTCGATTTTCATCAAAATAGCCGCGCTTAGCCCTGACCGTCCCGTTCTGACCGGAATGCCGACCTGCCCCGGGCTCGCAATCGCCCTCATTCACACCCGAGACGAGCCCTCAACATGCCTCCCTGCGGAGAGGTCCCGGGCGCTCTAGCGTCCACGGACGTCAATCGAGGCCCCATTCCTGCCAAACGGGGCCAGCGAGACCCCCAGGCAGACTGCAAGGCCCAGCGGAAACAGCCAGGGAAAGGCGAGGATTTTTCCAGTATCTGCAAGCCCCAGAGCCGCGACGTTATCAATCAGCACGACGGTCAGAGCCGCGGCCGCCACGCCGAGCCGCGGATGACGCACATACGTCCTCGGAACGAAGGCCGACATCAGAAACAACCCCAGCAATCCGCCATAGGTGTAGGACGTCATCGCGAAGGCCAGCGGGATCAGACCTTCATCTGTCCCGCGAAGCATGATGGCGAATCCCGCGAGCGCCGCACCCCACAAGGCGACAAGAGCCCGGGACAAAATCACGGCGTCGGCGTCGCTCAGGGATCCGGCCCTGTGACCTCGATGAAACATGGTGAGAGTTGTTTCGGAGAGAGCCGAAAGCACAGGGCTCGCCATGGCGGCGGCGAATATCGCCGCCACCATGAAGCCCCGGAGGCCGGCCGGCATCTCGGAAAGAATGAACGCCGGAAAGATCCGGTCATTGGTCTCGGCGACCATGGCCGCGAAACGCGGATCGAGCGGCTCACGGGTGTAGAAACCCCAAAGCGCAACACCCGCCAGAAGAAACAGGAGAACAACCCCTTCTCCGATATTGCTCACATAGAGCGCCCGTCTGGCCTCGGAGATCGAGCGGCAGCACAGCATTCTCTGGGTGTTGAGCTGATCGGCGCCATAGGCGGCGAGATTCTGAAACGGCATGGCGAAGACCCCGGCCCAGATCGTGTAACTGGCCAGAGGATCAAGAGAGAGATCAAGCATGCGCGTCTTTCCAGCCTCTCCCGCCGCAGACAGGAGCGCCGGGAAACCGCCCGGATAATCCTGAGAGATGAAACCGATCGCGACACATCCTCCGGCGATCAGCATGAGGAACTGAACAACGTCCGTCCAGACGACGGCTCGAACACCCCCCATCCAGGTGCTCGCCACGGCGACCCCGACGCTGAGGGAGACGCACCAGGCGAAATCAAGACCCGTCAGCAGTTCGAGCACAAGCGCCACAGCGTAGATGCGCACACCCTGGCTGAGAACGGCTCCGGCAAAAAACAGAAGGGCTGATAACTGCCCGAGACCTGCGCCCAGGCGGTCGCGGATATAATCGTAGGGACTGGAATATGCCCCTGCATAGAGCTTCGGTAAAATCCAGTGACCGAAAATCCACTTCGAAATGAACCCCGCAAGGCAGAACTGCAGGTAGCGAAAATCTCCGCCCTCGGCGAAGACGATCGCGGGCACGCCGATGAAGGTCACGCCGCTCACGGTCGTCGATACGATGGATGCGGAGACCGTCCACCAGGGAAGGCTTCGCGAACCCAGAAAATACTCTCCGACATTGACCTGGCGAGCGCTGAGACGATGTCCGATCAGCGTCACCAGCGCGAAATAGGCGCCGACAATCAGCCAGTCTATGGGGCCGAACCCGCTCATGCCGCCTCCCAGAGGGCGTTTAATTCACCTCTGTTCTGAGACGCGATGCTTGTTTTGCGGCCCCATGGTGAGAGCGCCTGACCCTGCAGGCCGGACGGAACAGGCGCCGCTGGCGTATTGCTGTCTATGTCGACCGGCGGCAGGGGCCGTTGGGCGGAAGGACGCTCGGGACTTCTGAACTCAGGTGACGCGAAGGTGCGCCCCCGGGCCGCCTCGGAATAGGGGTCTCCCGCCAGCGCGGCGGCGACGATCGTCGCCACCTTTGAGCGAAGCGGTATCACATCTCCCTGGCCGTCGGGGTGAACACGATGGGTCAGCAGGATCACGTAGACCCCGGAGAACGGATCAATCCAGATGGACGTGCCGGTAAAGCCGGTATGCCCGAAGGATCCTATGGGAAAGAGGTCGCCCCGACTGGAGGAGTAGCTGCTGTCGATATCCCATCCGAGCCCCCGCTGAACGTCCATGGTCGGGGGCGTCGCTCGGGAGGTCATACGGGCGACGCCAGAGGCGGAGAGAACCCGACGCCCGTCCAGTTCGCCTCCCCGAAGAATCATCCGGACATAACGTGAGAGATCGGAGGCTGGTGCGAACACTCCCGCATGTCCTGCGACCCCGCCCATGCGGCGCGCCGTCGGGTCATGCACGACGCCCCGCATCATCAATCGGTCCGCGCCTTCGCAAGGTCCGTCCTGAGAGGCGCATGACTGGGTGGGAGCAATCCGAGGGATCAACGATGCCGGCGGCCGGAATTCTGTCTGCTCCATTCCGAGCGGCTCCCAGACGCGCCGCCGGACAAATTCCTCCAGCGGGACGCCGCTGATCCTCGACACGATCTCACCCAGCAGAATGAATCCGATGTCGCTGTACACGAACTGCTCTCCGGGGGCCGCCTGCAGGTCTTCCTGAGCCGCCCGTCGGACCGCCTCCTCGGCGCCTCGCCAGCCCGGTTGCAGGTCGAGACTGGGCCTCAGTCCCGAGGTGTGGGTCAGGAGATGTCGAAGGGTGACGGCCTCTTTACCCGGCCCAGTAAACTCAGGAAGGACCGCGCGCACTCTGTCGGACAGTCGGATCTTCCCATCCTCGACAAGCATCATGACGGCACTCGCCGTGGCGATGACCTTTGTGAGAGAGGCGAGATCAAACACCGTGTCGAGAGACATCGCCTCAGGCGTCGGCTGAAGGGCCCGCATCCCATACGCCTTGCGGTAGATCGTATGATCGCGACGACCCACCCAGATAACCGCACCTGGTATCTCACCGAGCGCTATCGCCTCCTCGATCACCGCATCCGCCTTATCGGTCCAGGAGGAGCGAGGCGGCGTCGAACAGCCCATAAGGGCCAGGCTGCCGGCAAGCGCGCATGCCAGGACAATCCTCACGGCGTCCCCGCCCGGTTCCGGGAGAACTCAAGCAGCAATGCTGGCATGACGACACTTCCCTGGGCAGCCGTTCCAGGTCCGCCCTTCCGAGATCGAACCTATGGGGACCCGGGCGCCTGTGACAAGACGACCGGGGGTATTGCCGTTCGAAGAAACCTCAGAGCCTGAGAGCCAGAATCAGCGCCGACAGGCAAACCGCCGAACGGCCTGCCTGATCAGGTCGTTCAAAAATGGCCATCTCGATCGAAAAGAACTGTTTTCTTCCTCTCAAGGCCCCACTAGGAGTGCTGTTCGTTGGAAGGGTGGCCGAGCGGTTTAAGGCACTGGTCTTGAAAACCAGCGTGGGTGAAAGCCCACCGTGGGTTCGAATCCCACCCCTTCCGCCACGCTGATCCTCAAAAAACAAAATTGCATCATAAATACAGGGAGTTCCGTGCACCCTGCTGCTTGACCTTGCAGCAAATTGGCCTAACTGCTGCACATTTTTGCT
>JAGWYJ010000065.1 GCA_018969425.1 Alphaproteobacteria bacterium
TTGAGGCCCGCCGATTCAAGAGCGCGCTTCGAGGCTTCGACAGCCAGATCGGATGTCGTCTCACCATCTGCTGCGATATGGCGGCGACGGATCCCAGTTCGTTCGACAATCCAGTCATCGCTTGTCTGCACCATTCGTCCGAGGTCTTCATTGGTGAGGCTCCGGACCGGAAGGTAACCGCCAACGCTTCGCACAACGGAGACATGAGGGCTCACGATACGGCGTCCTCAACCGGACCGCCCAGAGCGGAACGGGCGATAACCTCCGCCAAGATCCGAAGCTTGTCCTCGATATCCTTCTTGAAACCGCTCCCGCCCATGTCAGCGGCGACGGAGACAGCCTGCGCATACCCTTCGCCGTCTGCGCTTCCGTGGCTCTTCACAACGCAACCGTTCAGTCCGAGCAACACCGCGCCATTGGCCAGACGCGGATCGAGACGCGCCCGAAACCCTTTCAGGGCTTTCATGGCGATCAGAGCGCCCAGGCGCGCCCGGACACCGGATGTGAGCGTCTCCTTGAGAAGCTCCGTAATCATCCGCGCAACGCCTTCGGCGGTTTTGAGAGCGACGTTTCCGGTAAAGCCGTCAGTGACCACGACGTCGACCTTGCCCATACCGATATCATTGCCTTCCACATACCCCTCGAAGGACATTCCAAGACCTGACGCCCGGATCAGGCGCGCCGCCTCCCGAATGCTGTCATGTCCCTTGAGATCTTCAGAACCGATATTGAGAAGGGCGACAGTCGGGGCGCTCTTGCGATGAACGGCGCGCGCGAAGACTTCGCCCATGATCGCGAATTCGACGAGCTGGCGCGCGTCCGCGGCGATATCGGCGCCCAGGTCAAGAACGGCGCTCACCCCGCGGCGGGTCGGCCAGGTGCCGACAAGGGCGGGGCGGTGAAGACCTTCGACAGTCCGAAGAACGAGTTTCGAAATCGCCATCAGCGCGCCGGTGTTCCCGGCCGACACCGCGGCGATGGCCTCGCCGTCCCGAACCGCCTCGATGGCGCCCCACATGGACGAGCCCTTGCCCCGACGCAGCGCGTCGCTCGGCTTGGCGTCCATGGCGATCCGCTTGTCGCTGTGACGAACCTTCGCCCGCGCCGCGGCGGCGGGCGCCCGCTCGAGCAGCGGACGAATCTCCCCCTCGTCGCCGAACACGATGAACTCAAGATCCTGGCGACGCCGGCAAACCGCCTCGAGACCGTCAATGACGATTCCCGGGGCGTTATCCCCGCCCATGCCGTCTATGGCGATTACCTTGCGCTGATCCATTTCGGCTGACCGTCTCCAACCGTTAACCAACAACAGAGGAAAGGGCCGGCATCCGCAACGATCCGCACCTGTCTGACGTCGCCTCAGAGACGACGCTCCCCTCAATCCATCCTGTCCCCTGATCCGTGTCATAGCACGCCAGGCCGGCCGGGATAGAGCGGTCAGGAAGAGCCGTCATCCCGCCGGCGGCTTCGGCCAGCTCACATCCCCCCCCAGAAGCGCCTCATCGCTCTGTCGCTGGAGGGCTTCATCAGCCGCGCGCACATACCGCACAAAGCGGACGACGGCCTCCTCGCCAAGCCCGAGATTCCTGAACAAAGCCTCGGAAAGCGTTTCCTCGGCCGCATTGGGCGCAAGAGACAGATCATAAGCCCGGGCTCGGCCGTAAAACGCCTCCCCCATCTTTCGGATCTTCTTGCCGACAGACAGATCGCCCGTACCGATGTCCCTCAGCGCCTCGTCAAAGCCTTCAAACAGGGCGTCGAAACACTCCTGAGCGAGGGACTTGCCGGTTGATCCGGTCGCCCGAAGCCGCCGGAACACCAGAGCGGCGTGGAGGGAGGTCATCTCGAAACGGCCCGAGAAGTTGTCCTTGGCGCCTCCGGCCCCATAAAACTCAGGCCGTAGGGCCTGATTCACGATCGACTGATGGAGTTTATCCACAGCCCAGCGTGCGCGTTTGCGCCGACCAAACCACTGACCGATGCCCATCCTGCCCTCGACGCTTGCCAAACCCGTGACGCGACCGCTACCTAGCGCACTGTAGCAGGAGTCCACATATGGCGATGCGCGGTCTTGCGATAGCTCTTCTCTTGGCCGCGGGGGCCTCTGGATGCACCGCTTCCCGGGATTTCCACGGATATGTTCCCGATCAGGCCCTGCCGACGGACGTCAAGCCGAGTGTGGACACACGGTCAACCGTGCTGGCGCGCCTGGGAACTCCGTCGACGACCAGCGTGTTTGACGACAAACTCTGGGTATACATGTCCTCAACGCGCGAACTTCTGGCGTTCTATTATCCGAAGGTCGTTCAACGGGAGATCGTGGCGATCCAGTTCGACGATCAGGACGTGGTCTCGGACGTGCTGGTGTATGACGTGACCGCGGGACGCACGATCGCCTATAACTCACGCGTCACGCCGACCCGAGGCCGGGAGCTGGGCATCCTCGAACAGCTGTTCGGAACTCTGGGCCGCCTGCCGCAGCAGCTGCCGGGTCAGGAGCAACGCCGACAACCGGGCGAATGACGCCCCCAAGGCGGTGAAGCAGCCCCAAGCGCCCGGCCGTGACTTTACTTCATGGTCTGCGATGCAATCTTGTTGAACGTCACTTTGACGATCGATCCGTTCTCGCCGACCGCCTGATTGGCGATTTTGAGAAACTCCCGGGAGGCCAGAGCCTCGTCGAGACGGGAGGGGTCGTCCTTTGCGCTGAAACTGACCTTGTGAGCCAGTCCGAGAACCTGATCCCGGATGAAATGCGCCTTGTCGCGATACTTCCAGACGTCCCGCCCCTCCGCGACCAGGAATCTCGCATTGAGAAAGATATAACCTCTGAGCTTGCGGGTGTCGTCAAAGATCGGCACCACCAATCCCGGCAGATCGATCGCCCGGGCGAACTCTTTCGCGGCGTCGCTTTCGGTTCCTCCGCCCTTGGCTTCCTTTGCGGGAGCGGCCAGCGCCGACGGTGTGAGGCCCACCGACAAGGCTGAGAGCGTCACAGCAACAGTCAGAAACAGGGAACGCATCGAACACCTCCGAGCTCCCTATCCTGTCAGATAAGGGTTGAAAGGAGATTTCAATCAGCTCTGAAAATGACTCCATCCGGCCGCGGCGGGGACTTCAACCCCCTCCAGCCGAACCCCGCCCGTCCCAACAACTCCGCCAATGAGCGTCAGACGAACGCCGAGAGACCGGGCGGAGGCCTCCAGAGCCGCCCGGTCGCGGGGAGATGCTGAGAAAAGAGCCTGATAATCGTCCCCGCCGGTCGCAAGGCGCCCGAGATCGGCCTCCGGCGAGCCGTCCATCCACCGCTGCGCCGCCTCGCTCAGAGGGATGCGCGCCCCGTCAATGACCAGACCGACACCTGAAGCCGACGCAATACGCTGCGCGTCAGCCGCAAGGCCATCGGATACGTCCGCAGAGGCTGACGCAAACTCTGCGATGCACTCGGCGAACGCCGGCGAAGGAGGATCGGGCTCGCGGTATCGAGCGATCAGCCAGGCGCGGTCCTCAGCCGCTACATCAAAGTCCGGCCGCGTTATCGCCTGGAGACCAAGCCATGAGTCTCCTATCGAACCGGTCACCCAGAGATCCTCGCCCGGACGCGCCCCCGCCCGACGAACCGGGCCCCGTTCGCCGCAAAGGCCCGTCAGGGTCAAGGAAAGAACGAGCGGACCGTCCGTCGCACAGGTGTCCCCCCCCACAAGATGACCGCCCCAGAGCGCAAGCTCCTCGCCCAGGCGATGGGCGAAGACGCCGATATCGGACTTCGGCCGGGTGCGCGGCCAGACAAGAGTGAGAAGAGCCCCCTGCAGGCGCCCTCCCTTGGCGATGATATCGGACGCGTTGACGCGTACGAGCTTCGCTGCGAGCGAGCCTATTGGGTCGTCGGAGAGGAAGTGCACGCCCTCGACGATAGCGTCGGTCGTTACGATCAGCCGGCCCTCAGGACGCTCAATCTCCGCCACATCATCCAGCAAACCAGCTGCGCCCGGGGAACGGGCGAGCGGTGCGAACCAGGACCGGATGATATCAAACTCGTCCATGGCGCGATCCGTGCCGGGGCCGTCTCAACCGCCGCGAATATCCGCAGCGGCCTGATCGAGAAGTCCGTTGATGAAGGACGCTTCCGTACGATCAAAGAAAGCATGGGCGATCGAGACATACTCGCCAAGTATGATGTTCGCCGGAAGATCCCGCGTCGCGAGCAGCTCAAAAACGGCGGCGCGCAGGATGGCCCTGGACGTCGCATCGAGGCGCTCCATCCGCCATCCCGCAGCGAGACGACGCATGATCGCGCGATCCACCTCTTCCTGGCGCTCGACGACGCCCGACACGATCGTCTTGAAAAGATCCGGATCAGCCTCTTCGACGGGCGCGCCGTCGTCCGACAGCCCGAGACGATCATCGAGAAACTCGGCGATCACCGCCGGGACGCTCAACGACGTCTGCTCCATCTGATAAAGAGCCTGAATAGCCGCAAGCCGGCCGCCGGCGCGACGGGCGCGCCGAACCTCGCGTTCAGCCTCCGTGACGGGATCCGGGCGTCGGCTCATTCCTCTTCCACGCCGCTGAAATGCTGGGAGAGCTCGATCATACGCACCACGGCGTCGACAATCTCGCGGCCCTTGTTCTTTCCGCTTCGGGACGCTCTCTCCCAGGCCTGCTCCTCAGTCTCACAGGTCAGAACGCCGAAACCGATGGCGACCCCCGAGAGGGAGAGGTCCATCAGCGCACGCGCAACTTCCGAGCAAATGAGGTCGTAGTGGCTGGTCTCTCCGCGAAGGACGCAGCCGAGAGCGGCATATCCGTCATACTCGCCCGAACCCGTCGCCAGCGCGATGGCGGCCGGTATCTCGAACGCTCCGGGAACTTCGAGGAAGTCATAGCCGATCCCGACAGCGTCCAGCGCTTCGGTCACCCCCGCTTCAAGCTCCTCAGCGATGCGCGTATAGTAGCGCGAGGTGACGATCAGGACGCATGCGCCATCGGTCATTTGGAGTCCTCTTCATCTATCCTGCGCCAGCCCTCGACTGTCAGACCGTAACCGTCAAGCCCCGGAAGGTGACCAGGACGCGTATTGCTGAGAAGGATCATCCTCTGAACGCCGAGATCCTTGAGGATCTGCGCCCCGACGCCGTACTCCCTCAGAGGATGCACAGCCTCAGCCTCTCGCGACGTCGCTTCGATCGCCCCGAGCGTGCGCGCGATATCTTCTCCCATACCCATGCGCACGAGAACAGCGACAGCCGGAAGCTCGCTGGAGGCCATCTGCTCCATAGCCCGGCGAACAAGGCCCTCCCGCCTTCCCGACTCGCCCAGCACATCGGCCAGAAAATCCACACGATGCACCCGAACAAGCGTCGGAGAGGACCCCGACACGTTTCCGCGGACAAGCGCCACATGTTCCGCGCCATCCAGCGTGTTGCGGAACACTACAATCCGGAACCGCCCTCCGTAGGCGCTCTCGAAGTCCGCCTCCATGCGACGCTCAAGGAAACGGTCATGACGCCGTCTCCATGCGATGAGATCGGCGATCGTTCCGATCTTCATTCCATGATGACGCGCAAACGTCACGAGCTCCGGCAGACGGGCCATCGTACCGTCATCGTTCATGATCTCGCAAATCACCGCCGCCGGATACAGTCCGGCGATCCTGG
>JAGWYJ010000001.1 GCA_018969425.1 Alphaproteobacteria bacterium
GCAGCCCCGGCTTCAACGTGATGCGCCCCTCAACTTCAACCTTGCCAGCCTCAATCGATGCGCGCGCCTGAGCGCGGGAGGGAGCAAGACCGCGCCTCACAATCTCCGCATCAAGCCGGCGGCGCTCTTCTCCCTGATCCGAGTCCGTCAATTCGCTCGCTCCGATACGCCGCGCTGTCGGCAGCCTCTCTGCGTGAAGACATGAAGCGGCCTCTCGTCAATAGGCGTTTGTTCGACGCGCTTTGACGTTTCCAGACGCAGGTTCCATAAGGCGTCTTATCGTCCGTTCCGGGCCAGCAGCCGGAAGCGGCCGTCGCAACTCACCTGAGCAGGTTCGCGCCGATGCTTCTGACCCCTGTTGAACGAAATAATATGTCCGAGCCGAACGCTGAAGCGTTCATCTTCGGTTTCGAGTTTCATTCCGGGCAGCGTCCTCGCCCGATCGCGTGGTCGGAGGTGAAGGAGATCGGAGCCTCTGTAGCCACGGGCTGGCGCTGGCTGCATTTCAACAGGCTCGCCAGGGCGACCGAGGAGTGGCTTGAACAGCGATCCGGCCTCGATGAAACCGTTATATCGGCGCTCCTGCAGAACGAAACCCGCCCGCGGTGCGTGGCTCACGGCGAAGGGCTTCTGCTCAACCTTCGAGGCGTCAACTACAACCCCGGCGCCGAACCCGAGGACATGATATCGGTCCGCATATGGGCTACCGGCTCTCTCATCGTGTCCATGAGGTCCTATCCTGTCCGCGCCATTCACGAGATCCGGGAGGACGTCGCGCGCAGCGATACGCCGCTGACGCCGGGAGGCCTTCTCGTCAGAATCTGCGCCCAGCTCGTCGACAACATAGACCCGATCGTCGAGCATCTTCGGGACGATGCCGACCAGTATGAAGAGCAGCTCCTGTCGCCCAACGCCCGCCTCCCCCGGAACGCACTCGCCGAATTCAGGGGGACGATCCTCCTCCTGAGGCGCTATATTCAGCCCCAGAAAGAGGCCGTCGCGCAGCTGCTTCGGGAGAACTCATCGCTCATTGACGCTGCTCAGGCGATTCTGCTCAGAGAGACGGGCGACCACATCACCCGGATCTCAGAGGAGCTGGATACGATCCGTGAGCGGGCGGCCGTTCTCCAGGATCAGGTCGCAGGCCACCGACAGGAAATCCTCAACCGACGCCTTCTCGCCCTGTCCATCGTATCGTCCGTCTTCCTGCCGCTGACCTTCCTGACCGGCCTCCTCGGAATGAACGTGGCGGGGATCCCATTCGCGGGCGAACTCTGGGCCTTTCCCATGATCGTCGTTCTGCTGACGCTTGTGGCGGGCAGCCTTCTTGGGGTGCTGAAACTTCTGAAATGGATGTAGAGCGGTTTTCGAGATGATCATCACTCCCCGAGCCGACTTCCAGATCGTCGAGGCGTCCGGACGAGATATCGCAGGCATCTGCGACATCTATAATCAGGCGGTGCGGGAAACCTATTCAATCTGGTCTGAGACGGAGACAACGCCGGAACTTCGAAGGCGGTGGATGGAGACGCGGCGAGCTGACGGCTTTCCGGTGCTCGCGGCTCGATCCTCAGGTCCCGACAACCGCGTCCTCGGCTATGGAAGCTTCGGAACCTTTCGCGACTTTCCCGGCTTTTCGAAAACAGTCGAGCATTCCGTCTACGTAGCGCCCGAGGCGCAGGGACAAGGCGTCGGACGCGCCCTTCTGGACGCATTGATCATATCCGCGCGCCAACGCGGACTTTCAGCGATGGTCGGCGCCATCGATTCGACCAACGAGGCCTCTCTGGCGCTCCACGCGAAGCTCGGCTTCGAGGTGCAGGGACGACTGACGGGCGTCGGCCACAAGTTCGGCCGACGTCTCGATCTGATCTTCATGGTCAGGCAGGTCGACAGCTGAAACCACTCCTCAGGCGGTAATGCGCCGAAGAGCCGCCTCATCACCTCGTCCGAGCGCTTTGATGGCCGCGGCAGCGATGGATCTCGCGTCGAGACCCGCATCCTCGTACATTCTCTCGGGACGGTCCTGATCCTGGAAGCGATCGGGAAGATGGAGGGTACGAATACGAAGTCCTGCATCCAGCAAGCCATGCGAGGCGAGATGTTGAAGCACAAAGGCGCCAAAGCCGCCCATGGCTCCTTCCTCGATGGTCAGCAGCACCTCGTGATTGCGAGCCAGATCTGAAACGAGATCAGCATCCAGAGGCTTCGCGAACCGCGCATCAGCGACGGTGGTGGAGAGCCCCTGCGCCGCGAGCATGTCGGCGGCCGACAGCGCCTCCTGCAATCTGGCCCCATACGACAGGATCGCAATCGAAGCCCCCTCGCGGACTATCCGCCCCTTGCCGATCTCGAGAGGCTGGGCGTCGATCAGCAGCGGGAGCCCCAAGCCCTCTCCCCGAGGGTAGCGGAAGGCGGAGGGACGATCGTCGATGATATGAGCGGTCGCAACCATGCGCTGCAATTCTGTCTCATCGGCTGCGGCCATCAGAACGAAGCCCGGCAGGGCGCCGAGATAGCCGATATCGAACGACCCGGCGTGGGTGGGACCGTCAGCGCCCACCAACCCGGCGCGATCCAGAGCAAAACGCACAGGCAGACGCTGAATGGCGACATCGTGGACGACGCTGTCGTAACCTCTCTGAAGAAAGGTCGAGTAGATCGCGGCGAAGGGCTTCACGCCGTCTGCGGCCAGACCGGCGGCGAATGTGACCGCGTGCTGCTCGGCTATGCCGACATCGAAGCATCGCTCCGGAAACCTCTCGGCGAAAAGATCCAGACCGGTTCCCGAAGGCATGGCTGCCGTGATGGCGACAACAGACGGATCCTTTTCCGCCACCCGAATGAGCTCGCGAGCGAACACCGAAGTATAGGATGGCGGTCCAGCCTTGGCCTTCGCCTGCTCTCCGGTCACCACATTGAACTTGGACACCCCATGGTATTTGTCGTCGGCGTTTTCCGCCGGGGCGTAACCATGACCCTTCTGGGTCACTACGTGCACCAGCACCGGACCGTTATCCATGTCGCGCACATTCTCGAGAACCGGTATCAGCGCGCTGAGATCATGCCCATCGATCGGTCCCACATAGTAGAAGCCAAGGGCGTCGAACATATCGCCCCCGAGCGCGAAATTGCGCGCATAGTGCTCGGCCTTCTTGGCCGGACCCTCGAGACCGATCGCGCGCACCATCGACTTCGCCGCCTTGCGAAGGGTCCGATAGCCTTTTGAGGACACCGTCCGGGACAGATAGTGGCTCAGCGCCCCCACAGGAGGCGCGATGGACATGTCGTTGTCATTCAGCACAACGATCATCCGGGTGTTCATGCCGCCCGCATTGTTCATCGCCTCATAGATCATGCCGGCGGTCATCGCGCCGTCTCCGACGACTGCGATCACCCGGTTGTCGCGCCCGGCAAGATCCCGCGCGACCGCAAAGCCGGCAGCCGCGGACACGGAGGTGCCCGCATGAGCGGCGCCGAACGGATCATACTCGCTCTCATCGCGCTTGGTGAAACCCGAGAGCCCCCCGCCCATCCGCAAGGTGCGGATACGATCGCGGCGACCCGTCAGAATTTTGTGGGGATAGGCCTGGTGCCCGACATCCCAGACGAGACGATCACGCGGGGTGTCAAAGACGGCGTGCAGAGCGACCGTCAGCTCCACCACTCCAAGGCCGGCCCCCAGATGCCCGCCGGTCACGGAAACCGCGCTGATGGTCTCCGCCCGCAGCTCGTCGGCGATCTGCTTCAGTTCATTCCTCGACCGCCCCCTGAGGTCGGCCGGGGTGCGGATCTGATCAAGAAGAGGCGTCTGGCTGGTCATTCAGGCATCTGTTCAAAAACTGCACCTCGCCTTAATGGCGACGATTGAGCACAAAGTCGACGGTCTGAACCAGCAAAGACGCGCGCGTCCCAAAAGAGGACAGGTGCTGCTTGGCCTGGGCGGCAAGATAGATCACCCTTTCCCGAGCGCCCTCGACCCCCAGAAGGGTCACAAAGTTAACCTTCCCGGCGTCCTTGTCTTTTTCGATCGCCTTTCCAAGCGTCTCCTCATCCCCTTCAACATCAAGAAGGTCGTCAACGATCTGAAAGGCGAGCCCCAGATCGGTCGTAAAGCCTGCGACGGCCTGACGCTCGTGATCATGGGCCCCGCCCAGCAGCGCACCCACCTCCCCGGCGAAGGTGATCATGGCTCCGGTCTTAAGTCTCTGCATACGAGTGAGGACCTGAAGGGGATCCTCGCCATCGATCTCGGGGCGCATGTCGATCATCTGACCTCCCACCATCCCGCGGGGGCCGGCCGCATGCGCCATTCGTTCGATCAGGCGACATCGCATGACCGCATCCCGGTGCGTTTCAGGCGAAGCCATGATCTCGAATGCGAGCGTTAAAAGAGCGTCCCCCGCCAGAACCGCAGTGGCCTCGTCGAAGGCCTTGTGGACGGTAGGCTGACCGCGGCGGATGTCGTCATCATCCATGCACGGCAGATCGTCGTGGATCAGGGAATAGGCGTGAACGCACTCGATCGCCGCCGCCGCCCGCAACAGGGCCTTCTCGGGGGCTCCGAACATCCGGCCGACCTCAATGGCGATGAAGGGTCGGATGCGCTTACCCCGCCCTAAAGCCCCATGCCTCATCGCTCTCATCAGCTGGGCCTCAGGGCCCGAAGCGGACGGGATCAGCTGATCGATCGCCACCGTGATGCGATCTCCAACCTCATTGAGGCGGCGTTCAAAAACAGGGTCTACGGCGATCTTCAACGTATGTCTTCTCCAGGCAGCGAAGAGTTCGACAGCGGCTCAGGTCTCTTCGACACGCTCCACCCCCTTTGGACCCTCAGGTCCCAGAACTATTTTTTCGACCTTGAGCTCGGCAGCCTTAAGTTTCTGTTCGCAGTGAGCCTTCAATGCCGCGCCGCGCTCATAAATGCGGATCGAGTCCTCCAATGGCACGTCCCCGGCTTCGAGGCGATCGACTATCTTCTCAAGGGCGGCCAACGCATCCTCAAAACTCATCGTCGCGATATCCGGCGCATCAGCGGACTGAGGCATCATCGTCTCCATGGTCGCATAGAAAGACTGTGCCGAAATCCGCACTCAGTGTGCGGCGATCGGACAGACAGAACGGTCATCTCCTGCGCTCGTATACGCGAAATGACCAGTAGGCGTCTCCACCATCGCGCACGCAATTCCAACCGCGTCGAGCCAGCGGCCGCCGCAGCATCCGGTTGAACCACCCATGAGCCGCAAGCACGACATCGCGTCCCTCGGAAGCCGTCTCGATCAGAACCTCCGCAGCTTTGCGAGCCCTGGCTCGCGTCTCAACCGCCGACTCCTGTCCGCCCGAGTGGCCGAGCAGCCAGGCAAGGCGCGCGATCTTGTTCCACGTCTTGGGCAGATAACGACGGCGATCCGACCATTCCGGAGGAGGAAGGGGCGCCTCGTTGAAAATCTCATTGGTCGCGATGCTCCGTCCCGGAGCGATCATGGCCGCCGTCTCAATGGCGCGCGGACGAGCGCTCGCCAACACGACAGCATCTATCGCGCGTTGCGCCAACTCTTCAGGGCAGGACTGACCAGCGGCGAGAGATCCGATCTCATAAAGGGCCCACCAGTCCTTGTAAGCACGCCAGTCCAGCGGCGGTCCGGCCTCACGGTCCAAAGCGGGACGCCCATGGCGCGCGACGATGATCCTCCCGGGACGGGTGGGACGCATCGTGCGTTCCTTTTCGAGGGATACGTCCGTCATTTCGCGTCCAGCCCAGAGCCCGCCTTCCCCAAAGGGCGATGGAGAAGGAGCGGCTTCCTGCTTACTTCAACCCCGACAAAAACGGAAATCCCATTCATATCGCGACTCGGCGAGGGGTTCGCTACCGCCCAAAGGGACCAATCAGAGAGCCCGCCAGAGGCGGGGGGCGGCGCACTCCGCGCCTTCGGCGCGACGGCAGGAGTAGAGGCTGAACAACACCGTCTCAGCCCGACCGATCAGATGATCGAAGGGAACGAACCCGATCGCCGGCTCGCCGCCTGAAATAGCGCGGCAATTCCAGGCGTCCGGGAAGGCCGCCGCCATGCCTGGATGGCCGGATGATGCGCGACTGTCCTCAGAGTTGTCCCGATTGTCGCCCATCATGAAGACATGTCCTTCCGGGACCCTGAAGATCGGGGTGCGGTCGAGACATTCATTGTCGGAAAACTCATGAATGAGATGGGTCCCATCTTCGCCCGGGAGGCTCTCGCGATACTCGGCGGCCGTGCGCAGCATTCGTGAGCTGTCGCCCTGAACATAGCTGAAGGTCCGGACCAGCTCCCGCTTCACCTCCTCGCCGTTCAGAAACAAAAGGCCGTCCCTGTACTGAACGGTATCTCCCGGCAGCCCGACAATCCGCTTGATCATCACCTTATTGCTGGAGGGATGCTGGAAGACAATCACGTCGCCGCGGCGGGGCGTAGATCCCATCACGCGATTGGAAGGGTCGCTGGCGTCGTCTCCAATAAACCAGGCGCCGACGCCGAAGGGCGCCGAATGACGGTTATAGCCATAGGCGAACTTCGAGACCGCGACGCGATCGCCCACCTGAAGCGCAGGCACCATGCTCTCCGACGGGATCGAGCGCAGCTCATAGACGAATGTCGAAAATACGAGCCAGAAGGGCAAAAAGACCGCAATCGTGAAAACTGTCTCACGGATCTCGTGAACAATCTTCTGGACCCAGGTCTTCGGCTCTGTCGCCTGCTCGGTTGTGGTGTCGTTGGCCATGCCCTGAACCCTGAACCCATGCTGGTCTGGCCCGACAGCGCCAGCAGGCGCCGCACGGGACAGAGGGCCACATACGCACCGCCGGAGGGGGGGACGTCAAGACACCCGTCTGTATAGAGTGATCCCGTCGGAGGTTTCGGCGCTGACCAATCCCCGTCCGATCAGACAGTTCAGGTGAGCGACCGTCTCGCCCGTCGCCATCCCCAGGGTGTCGCGATCAATGGCGCGCGCGAACATCGCGCCGAACAGGTCGATGGCCCGCCTTGGCGGATCCAACCGGAGGAGCACCCGCTCAAGGGCGGTCTCATGCCCGGCCATCAGCGCGTCAAGCCGCTTGTGGGCGCCATAGAAAGGTTCGTTGTGAGCGGGAAGAACCAGACAGTCGGCCGGAAGCATATCCCGCAGCTTGCGACATGATTTCAGCCAGTCCGACAGCGGGTCCGCCGCCGGCTCCGTCGGGAAGACTGACACATTGGAGGAAATCCGGGGAAGAATCTGGTCGCCTGATATGAATACGTTGAGGTCAGGCTGCCAGAGACAGGCATGATCCGGAGAATGGCCGCAGCCGGTCACGACCCGCCACAACCGCCCGCCAATCTCGATCTCCTGACCATCTTCAAGGCGACGATAGGCGTCAGGGAGCTGCGAGACGCCTTTCCCAAAACCCCCGAAACGATCCACATAGCGATCGAGGTCCTCCTGCTCCCACCCCGCCGCACGATAGAATTTCACCCCCGCCTCAGGCGCCTCGCGTCCCGTGTCGGCGACGAGCATCCGACAGGTGATGTACTCCAGCCGGGTCATGAGAAGCTCGCACCCGAATTTTCGCGTCATCCAGCCGGCAAGGCCGACATGATCGGGGTGCATGTGGGTGACGATGACGCGACGAACCGGACGTCCCTCAATAGTCTCTGCGAATATCGTTCTCCAGAGCGCCTTCGTCTCGCTGGTCTGAACGCCGGTATCGACCACCGTCCAGCCGTCTCCGTCCTCAATCAGCCAGAGATTGATCCATTTCAGGGCGAAGGGCAGCGGCATGCGCACCCACCGAACGCCAGGCGCGACCTCGATCGCCGTTCCAGGCGCCGGCGGCTCTGCAAACGGATAATCATACCGCGCCCGGGGGGTCTTGCCTTCAAAACCATCCATGCAGACCGATCCTTCCGCTGCTCGACCTCACTGTACCCGCCCGAGGCCGTCCGGCAAACCGCTCCGGAGACCTTTAGAGCAAAACGACGTCGTTTCCATTTCACTGGCGATCAGTCTGGACGATCCGCTGCAGGGCGCCTATGTGAAAAGTCGTCTTATCCAGGCCGCCGCCTCCGTCCGGAGACCGGCTCGACGTCTTGCTCAGGAGACCCCAATGTTGAAGATCCTCGTCGCGGCGTCTATCGCCGCCTTCGCTTTTACGGCCTCAGCTTCAGCCCAGGCGCCGGCGGCGACCTATGTGGTGGACAAGACCCATGCCAGCCTGACATGGAAACTCGCTCATCAGGGCCTCTCGAATTACACCGCCCGCTTCACCTCCTTTGATGCTGAACTCTTCTTCAATGAAGCCGACGTGTCGAAGTCGAAGCTGAGCGTTCAGATCGACCCTAAGACCGTTGAAACCGACTTCGCAAAGACCCGGCCGGCAGGAAACACGACCGACTTCAATGCTGAGATCGCCAGCGGCGCCAATTTCATGAATTCGGCAAAATTCCCGTCCATCACCTTCGTATCGAAGTCGATCTCCAAGACCGGAGAGAAGACCGGAAAACTGACCGGAGACCTAACCTTCCTCGGCGTGACGAAACCCGTCACTCTGGATATCGTCTACGTGGGCAATCGGAACGATCCGCGAGCGAATAAGCACAAGGTCGGCTTTTCCGCGACGGGAAAGATCAAGCGTTCCGACTTCGGAATGAAGTACGGCATCCCCATGATCGGGGATGAGGTCCAGCTGATGATCGAGGCGGAGTTCGTTCAGAAGTAATCCTCCAGAAGGCGGACGGGTCTTCCCGTCCGCCTCAGTCAGACGAGAGGAGCCGCGACCGCCCCCTGAGGTCGCGGATTTACGGGACGAGCAAGGAATGCGACCTTGGTCCCATCAACCACGCAAACCGACCCCGGGACCTAACATGACCGCCGGATCCGCCACACGTTATACCCGCGTCGCCATCGCCCTTCACTGGGTGACCGCCGCCGCGATCCTCGCCCTCATCGCCGTCGGGTGGATAATGGGAGACATGCCCAAAGGTGAGGCCCAGTTCGCCACTGTGCAGCTCCACAAGTCCTTCGGCATCCTCGTACTTCTTTTGTCGGTTGCGCGAGTGGGGTGGCGGCTGATGAACCCGCCTCCGCCGGCGCCGCCGATGCCCGCGCTGCAAGGGGCCGTCGCGCGGGGCGTTCACATCGCGTTCTATGTCCTGATTATTCTGATGCCCCTTTCGGGCTGGATCATGGTGTCCGCCTCGCCCCGCGGCATCGCTACCGAGCTCTTCGGCATGGTCCCCTGGCCGCATATCCCCGGTCTCGCCGACCTGAGCCCCGACACCAAACGCGCACTTCATGAGCCGCTGGAATTTGTTCACTCCAAGCTTGCCTGGGTGATCATCATCCTCCTTGCGTTGCATGTCGGGGGCGCCCTTAAACATCTCTTTGTCGATAAGGACGGCCTGCTTGCGCGAATGGCTCCAGGCCTCGTCGGCCGGGCCGAACCGCCAGCGTCTCCCGGAAGGGGCGCCGCGATCGCCTTCGGAGCCGCTCTGCTTCTGTTTATTCTGATTGCGGGGGCAGGATATCTGACCCGCCCGCAGGTCGCGGCCACGACAGGAGAGACCGCGCAGACCATGGAGGCGACCCAGTCCGGTCCCGAGGCCCCGGCCTGGACAGTCGACCCAGCAAAAAGCTCCATACGCTTTAGGGGCGCCTATATGGGCCGTCCCTTCGAGGGCGGATTTGAAACCTGGAGCAGCCAGATCCGTTTCGATCCTGACCGACCCGAGGCCGCGCGTATCCGCGTGACGGTTGCGACAGGGTCCGCCCGCACCGGGGAGGCTTATTATGACGAGAACCTCCCTCAAGGAGACTGGTTCGACGCGGGGACATTTCCGGAAGCTGTGTTCGAGGTGAATGAAGGCGTCTTCAGGACAGGGCCCAACGAATATGAAGCGACAGGCATTCTGACCCTCAAGGGCGTCGTGCATCCGGTTCGCCTGCCCTTTCGCGTCGATATTACGGGAACGACAGCGCACGCCACAGGCGGGACCTCTCTTAAACGAACCGCCCTTGGTATCGGACGGGAAACGCTCACCGCCGCCCGCAATGACGAAGAATTCGTGGCCGATGACGTCGAGCTGATCATCGACCTGACCGCCGAGCGTCAGTAGTCGAACTCTGCGGCGCGCCGCGCCGTCAAGGTCGAACGCCCCCTTCCCCAGGGGCAATGACCTGCCCGCACCCGCTCAGGAGCGGGCCGTGTGCCGGCGGTCGTACCGCTTCGCGAAGAGGATCCCTATGCCACGCTCCCCTCAACCGCCTCCATTCGCGGCCAGCCCCAGCCCCAACGTCTCCGATGAGGCGCTGAGGGAAGCGGCTCGACACCTGCTCTCCGGCGGGCTCATCGGAATGCCCACGGAAACGGTCTACGGACTCGCCGCTGACGCCACTAACGGCCTCGCCGTAGCGGCCATCTACGCCGCCAAGGGGCGGCCAAGCTTCAATCCGCTGATCTGCCATGTCGACGGCCCCGAGATGGCGGCAGCCTGCGCCCGGATCGATGCGCGGGCGCTCGAGCTGATGGACCGGTTCTGGCCGGGCCCGCTCAGCCTCGTGCTGCCCCGGAGCGATACCTGTCCGGTGAGCGAGCTCGCAACCGCCGGCCTCTCCTCCATCGCTGTCCGATCTCCCGCTCATCCTGTAGCCCTTGAACTGATCCGTCAGGTCGGACGTCCCCTCGCAGCTCCCTCCGCCAATCGCTCGGAAGAACTCTCTCCGACCACGGCCCGACATGTGATCGAGGGACTGGGCGAGCGCGCGCCGATGGTTCTCGACGGCGGGACGTGCCTCGCCGGAATCGAATCAACGATCGTCTCGCTGATCGGCCCGGACCCGGTGATGCTGCGTCCAGGCGCCGTAACGAGACATGAGATCGAGCAGATCATCGGACCTCTGTCGACGCCCCATTCGTCTTCCGGAGTGATCTCGCCAGGGATGATGAGACGACACTATGCGCCTCGCGCGCGCCTTCGACTGAATGCGACGACCGTTGGTGCCGGAGAGGCCTTCCTCGCGTTCGGTCCCTCTCCTGCAAGCATTATCGCTACGTTGAACCTGTCGGAGAGCTCTCGCTTAGATGAAGCGGCGGCCAATCTTTTTTCAATGCTGCGCGAGCTCGATTCAAAATTCGAAGCCATCGCGATCGCGCCGATTCCGAACGAAGGACTTGGCGAAGGAATCAACGATCGGATCAAACGAGCATCTGCACATCTTTTTGAAGATGGTGTATGAGGGATTCGCTGAGTCGTTTTCCTGAGGGATCATCTCAGCGAACAATTGGATGATCGCTCACTTCGAGACATCATCTGAGGGACCATCAAGGAGACTTAGAATGGCAACTGCGAAAAAACCTGCTGCGAAGAAGCCGGCTGCGAAGCCTGCTGCGAAGCCCGCCGCGAAGAAAGCCCCCGCCAAAAAAGCGGCTCCGGCTCCTGCGAAGAAAGCTGCTCCGAAGAAGAAGTAATCTCTTCCTCTTCGGCGATCGGGGCCCTAGTCGTCAGCCACGCTGATCCCGCCCCGAGAGCAGAGAACTTCGAACTTGAGTTGAATTCCTCGCGCCCATCTGATCATCAGATGGGCGCGAACTCTTTGGGCGGTGTCTTTACGCATCCAGGCGCCCGATCCGGATACGCACTGTCGTCATCTGCAGTCGCACCCCAACTCGCAAAGCCTGTCCGTCGCCGCCTTTCGACCCTCAGCGCTCCCCTCGTCCTCCGACGCACCGATAGAGCCCCCCGCGACCAGCCAACCCGAGCTCCAAGCCGCGCCGCATGAACTCAATAATTAACCAACAACCGATCAAAGCCCGTGATCCGCACCTGCGGCGCTCAAGCATCCTGGCAATTTTGATTTGTGGATAAGTTGACGAAAGGCTAATCTAGGCCTGCTGCATTCGGGAGACAGCACTCCGGGGACTTCAGGCTATGGAATTCGTTGCGATCCTTGGCGTGGTAATACTCGCCGTTGTCTTGGTCGTCCTGATGTACAGGGCTGCGAGAACATTTGAGGCCGGCGCTCACGCGACCTTCATCACCACCAAGGGCGGAGACTACCACGGAGCGCTGCGCGAACCGACGACAGTCTGGAACCCCTCGATCCGCGTGCTCCGAGACCGGCATGCGCCCGATATCAGTTTCATGACCTGCGACGCCTCCGGTCAGGAGTATTTCGAGAAGTCGCTGGTGATCCGACGCACGGGCGAGATTTCCCTTCGGGTCAACACCTGCGCGCCCCGTCCCTTCATCTCTCGCTCCTCGGAGAACCGACAACTGAGGGTCAAGGCCCGAGTGGCGTTTCAACTCGACATCGACCGCATCCAGATACCGGTCCAGATGCAGTCGTTCGGAGCTCTTCTCGGCGCACGGATCGAGAACCTCTTCGACAACGCCATCGGCGAATACGAAAATCAGGATGTCCGCTCCCGCCAGGGCGAAATTGAGGCCAAGGTGCTCCAGCAGCTTCAGGACATCGAGTTTCCGCCGGACCCCACGCATCCCTCGGGAATGCCCCTTGGCATTCGCGTTTATGAGGCGGCCATGTCGATCGAGCCCGTGGCGAACGTCGCGACGGACGGGGACGCTCCCGGGGCGCGGGGAGCGATGTCCTACTCGACTGAGGAGCTTGATGAGCTCGCAGACATGCTTGAGAAGGCCAATCCTGCGACTGTCGAGACGCTCATGAAGATGATGGAGCTTCAGACCCGGCACAATATCGTGGAGATGCTTTGCAAGTCGGGGGGGCTCGTCGCCTTCACAGCGCCTGAGCTCGGTCTCTCCGAGCGCCCGCTCGACCGGAAAATCAGCGGCGCCAATCGAATGACCCCCGCCCCCAAGGAACAGGACGGGCCGGCGACCCTCACTTCGACGCCCGCAGCCGCTCCGGCCGAGACGCCGCCGCCGGCGCTCGACGCGGCAAGCGCTTACTACGCCAAAGGCGCTCCCAAGCGGGACTGAAGCGGAGGGCTGTCAAAGGACGCGCCCGGGGTTCATGAGGCCCCGGGGATCCAGCGCAGCCTTGATCGCCCTCATCATGTCCATCTCCACCGGAGACTTCCTCGCCGCCAGCTCCTCTCGCTTGAGACGGCCAATGCCGTGCTCGGCGGAAATAGAACCGTTGAGGTCGCAGACCAGATCATGCACCGCCCTTGATACGATCACCCCCTCTCCCTCGACGAAGGCGTCCTGATCGACCCCAGGCGGCGGGGTCACATTATAATGCATGTTCCCGTCCCCGACGTGACCGAAGGCGATGATATCCGCTCCCGGAGCCAGACGCCCTACCAGGGCCTCGGCCCGTCTCATGAACTCAGGAAGGCGCGAGACCGGAACCGAGACGTCATGCTTCAGCGCCTTGCCGTGAGCCCGCTCGGCGACAGCGATGTTCTCTCTGATCTTCCAGAGCATGCGAGCCTGCGCATCGCTTTCAGCGATCACCGCATCTGAAATAAGACCGGCCTCGGCCGCCGCTCCCAGACAGCCCTCTATCACTTCCCGGGCTCCTTCCGGCCGCGCCAGCGAGATCTCCATCAGCACTCTCCATGGCGCGGAGGTGGGAAGAGGATCACGAACTCCAGGAATGTGCCTCAGCACAAGATCTAGGCCGAACGCGGGGATGAGCTCAAAGCCGGTTACGGCCCCCCCTGTGTAGGCTTTCGCCGAAGCGAGGAATGCGACAGCGTCCTCACACGAGCCGACCACGGCCCATGCCGTCTGACGCAGGGCTGGTGAAGGAAAAAGTTTGAGACTCGCCGCCGTAACGATGCCGAGGGTGCCTTCGCCGCCTATGAACAGATGCTTGAGGTCATAACCGGTATTGTCCTTCCTGAGCCCTCGCAGACCATTCCAGATCCGTCCATCCGGCAGGACCGCCTCAAGGCCCAGCACCAGATCACGCATCATGCCGTAACGGAGAACCGCCACGCCGCCGGCATTGGTCGACACCAAGCCGCCAATAGTCGCCACACCCTCAGCGCCCAGCGATAGCGGGAAGAGGCGTCCATGGGCTGCAGCCGTCTCCTGAGCGCGCGTCAGAACCACGCCGGCCTCCAGGGTCATGGAGTCGTTCAGCGGATCCACCTCACGAACCTTGTCCATGCGTCGCATCGAAATGAGGACCTCACCATAGGGCACGCCGCCGTTCACCAGCCCCGAGTTTCCACCCTGAGGCGTCATCGCAATGCCCATAGCCGAGCAGATTGAAACCGCCGCCGCCGCCTCGGAGACAGAGGCCGGCTTGACGAGAACAGGCGTCGCCCCCTTCCAGCGGCCTCGCCAGTCAGTGATCAGAGGCGCCAGTTCGTGAGCGTCCGTAGAAACTCCCCGAGGACCGAGGGCGTCAGTCAGACGCCTCACCAGCTCATCCACGTTCCCGCCAGGCTCCAGGTCAACCATTCCGCACTCTCCTTCAACAGACGAGCTCCCAAAGGCTGCGTCAGGAACGCATCTCACCTGCTTGCGAGCCGCCGCCCCGAGTCGGGGCGCCGATCCGGGCTCCGCCCCGGATCGACGAAAGCATCTCTTGACTGTCCCGATCCAGAGACGGCCAAACCCGCACCCGGTCAAGCCGCTGCCTGAGGGGCGCGCCGGCCGCTCGACCAAGGCGCGACTTGACGGACGCCTCGCGCGAGGCTCCAACCTCCCTGAGCGTACATTCGGGAGATGCGACATGGCCTATTCACCCTTCAACCTGTCCGGAAAGGTCGCTCTGGTCACCGGCGGCAACCGCGGCATCGGACTTGGAATGGCCGACGCCCTCGCCCAGGCGGGCGCCCGCGTCGCGATCTGGGGAACCCATGCCGGCAATAACGCCAAGGCGGTTCAGAGCCTTCTAGCCCACGGAGGGGAGGCTGCGGCCTGGACCGTGGATGTGTCGGACGAAACAGCGGTAGCGCAGGCGATGCGAGACGTGGTCGCCACCTTTGGTCGTGTCGACAGCGTCTTCGCGAACGCAGGCATCGGCGGCGGCGCGAAGTCGTTCGCCGAGTTCCCGACGGAAACCTATCGCCGTGTTCTCTCGGTGAATCTCGACGGCGTGTTCTTCACATTACGAGAGGCATGCAAGCATATGGTCGAACGCGCAGGCGCCGGAGACCCGGGAGGCTCCCTCGCCGGCGTCGCCTCCCTCGCCGCCATCGAGGGAGCGGCCCGGAATGAAGCCTATGCCGCGACCAAGGGCGCGGTCATGTCGATGATCAAGTCAATCGCAGTCGAGCATGCCCGGTTCGGGATACGCGCGAACTCCATTCTCCCGGGATGGATCGCCACCGACATGACGCAAGGCGCTCAGGACAGCGCCGCGTTTGCTGAAAAAGTCCTGCCGCGCGTTCCGGCGCGTCGCTGGGGACAGCCGGCGGACTTCGGAGGCGTCGCCGTCTATCTTGCCTCCGACGCGTCGTCCTATCATTCAGGCGACAGCTTCGTGATCGACGGCGCCTACTCCATCTTCTGATCTTCGTCTCGTTCCAGGGGGAGCACCCTTCCATGACCGGCTTCGGATTCGAATTTCGCCGCATACTTTTTAGCGTAGCGGCGGCCTTTTCCGCCTGCATGGCGCTGAGCTCGTGCCAGCCGGCAGGCGAACGCGCCGATATCCAGAGCGTGTCCGTCCCGCCTCTCGAACCGGCTTTCCGCCAGCTTGAGAACGGTCTCAGGGTCTACTCCCTGCCCGACCCGACCACCGCCAGCGTGACAGTTCAGGTATGGTATGACGTCGGGAGCAAGGATGATCCGCCGGGGCGCTCCGGATTTGCGCATCTGTTCGAACACCTGATGTTCAAGTCCACCCGCAACATGCCGCCGGAGTTCTTCGATCGCCTGACGGAGGATGCTGGCGGATATAACAACGCCTCGACCTGGAATGATTTCACCAACTATTACGAGACGGTTCCGGCCAATCATCTCGAACGAGTTCTGTGGGGTGAGGCCGAGAGAATGGGCTCGCTTGTCGTAGACGAGGCCAACTTTCGATCCGAACGCGATGTGGTCAAGGAAGAGCTCCGGCAGAACGTCCTGTCCCAGCCCTATGGCAAACTGTTCGCGCTCTATATCGCCCAGGCCTCTTTTGACGTTCACCCCTATGGCCGGCCCGGCATCGGATCCATAGCAGACCTCGACGCTGCTACGATCGAGGACGTCCGGGCGTTTCACGCGGCCTATTACCGGCCGGACAACGCCGTACTTGTCGTGTCAGGCAATTTCGATCAGGCCCAGCTGGACGCATGGGTCGACCGCTATTTCGCAGGCATCAAGACGCCCGACCGTCCGATCCCGCGCGTCGCTGCGATCGAACCCGAACGCAAACAACCGAAGGACTATACGGTTTACGAACCCAATGTCCCGCTTCCGGCGATCGCGATGTCATGGCCTTCACCGGCCGCCGACAGCCAGGACGTCGCGGCGTGGTCGCTGCTGGACGCGATCCTGACCCGAGGTCAGTCCTCCAGGCTCTACCAGTCGCTGGTCTACGAACAGAAGGCTGCGGCGGAGGTGTTTTCAAGTTTCGAGGTCACTCAGCACCCCGGGGTGTATTCACTCGGCATGATCCTGAGCGAGGGAAAAAACGCGGAAGAGGGCCTCGGCCTTCTTAAAACGGAAATATCTCGCCTGCGTGACGGCGGCGTGACCGAAGCGGAGATCGCCGAGGCGCGCAACGAGCTCATTGCCGCAGCGCTTGAGTCGCGCGAGACCGCAGAAGGTCGAGCCTTCGAGCTCGCTCGCTCCGTCATTCTTTTCAAAGACCCGAAGGCCTCGGACGTCCTGATCTCCAGGCTGCAGGACGTGACGATCGCAGACATCGCGAGAGTTGCCGGAGATATTCTTCGCGACGATCGCGTCACCACAATCCGCTATCTGCCTGAGGAACTTCAGAACGGCGCCGAAGAGGCCAAGTTCGCCGACGCGCCCGGGATCCAGGCGACACGGCTCGACATCCCCCAGGGGGAGATCCCTTCCTATGAGCTGGCGTCAGAGGCGCAGCGTCAGACGCCTCCGACGGCCGGAGCGCCGGTCGCCGCCAGCGTTCCCGACGCCCAGACGAAAACCCTCCCCAACGGTCTGAAGGTTATCGTCGCATCCAAGCCCGGACTGCCTCTTGTCAGCGCCAGCCTTAAGCTCCCAGCCGGAACGGCCCTTGACCCGTCCGGGAAGGCCGGCCTCGCCGCAATGACGGCTGATCTGGCCACGCGCGGGGCCGCCGAGCGCTCAGCGACAGACATCTCCCGTCAGATCGAAAGCCTCGGAGCTGCGATCTCGGCCGGAGCGGGCCCGGATGCGACAGATGTCTCGATCATGACCCGAACGGACTACGCAGACGATGTGTTCGCGATCATGTCTGATGTCGTTCGGGCCCCGACATTCGGCCAGGATGAGCTGGATCGCGCTCAACGCGAGACGCTGGACGGTCTGATGGTCGCTCTTCGTCAGCCCTCATCGGTCGGACGTTTCGCCATGAACCGGGTGATCTTCGGCAATGACGGGTATGGCTCAACCCCGACCCCCAACAGCGTCAAGTCGTTGTCCCGGGAGGACATCGCCGCCTTCCACTCGCGCTTCTGGCGCCCGGAGGGAGCCGTCCTGGTCATCGCCGGCGGCATCGAGGCGGACGCCGGCTTCAGGCTCGCCGAAACGGCTTTCGGCGATTGGCGCCCGGAAGGGTCGGCGGATAAGCCCGAGACTCAGGCCGCGTCCGTATCCCCGAAACCGCGTACTGTGGTGATCGACATTCCGGAGATCGGACAAGCGGCAGTTCTGATGGGCGCCGTCGGACCGGCGAGACTGGATAAGGATTTCTTTTCCGCGCTTGTTGCGAACGACGTTCTCGGGGGCGGATATTCCGCTCGCCTGAATTCTGAGATCCGCATCAAAAGGGGATTGTCCTACGGGGCTCGATCGCAGGTATCGTCCCGGCAGAAGCCTGGACCTATCATCGCCTCGGCCCAGACACGAAATGACGCCGTCCCGCAGGTGGTCGATCTCATGACCGCCGAGCTGAAACGACTCGGCAGCGAGCCAATCAGCGAGGCGGAGATGACAGCAAGAAAGGCGGTTCTCGTCGGGTCCTTCGGACGGGATGTAGAGACGGCAGGGGGACTGGCCGCTCAGCTCTCATCGCTCGCCCAGTTCGGGCTGCCGCCTGACAGCCTCGGCGACTTCTCGGAAGCTGTCGTAGGGGTTACAGCCGCTGAGGCCGGGGCCTCGGGACGAACCCTTTATGACCCGGCGCGTTCCAACCTCATCATTGTAGGGGATGCGAAGATCTTCTGGGACAAGATCATACGCATGCGTCCTGACGCCGAGCGCATCAGCATCGACGCCCTTGACCTTGACCGCGCATCTTTGAAAGCGGAGTGAGGCTTCGCCCCTGGGATTTCAGGGGCGAAGGGTGATCACCGGTGGAGGCCGGAGCAGAAGATCTGAATCCGCCGGCAGGCTTCCTCAAGCTTTTCGTTTGATGTCGCATAGGAAATGCGGAAGGCGGGAGAGAGGCCGAAAGCGGCTCCGAAGACGACCGCAACCTTCTGTTCCTGAAGCAACGCCGCGGCAAACGCCTCGTCATCCCGTATAAGGGCGCCGCCCGCACTCGTCAGTCCGATGGCTCGCGAGCAGTCCGGATAGACGTAGAAAGCGCCTTCAGGCGTGGGGCAGCGGAGGATCTCGGTCTGATTGAGCATACCCACCACAAGGTCGCGCCGCCCTCGGAACAGCTCCTGATTGCGCGGGATATAGTCCTGGGGCCCGTTCAGCGCCTCAACAGCCGCCCACTGAGATATGGAACAGGGGTTCGATGTTGTCTGGCTCATCACCTTGGCCATGGCCTTGATCAGAGGCTCCGGCCCGGCGGCGTATCCGATACGCCAGCCGGTCATGGAGTAAGCCTTGGACACGCCGTTCATCGTCAGCGTCCGATCATAAAGCCGCGGCTCAACCTCGGCGATCGTCGAGAACCGGAAGCCGTCATAGACGAGATGTTCGTACATATCGTCGGTCAGAACCCAAACCTGCGGATGACGCAGAAGGACATCCGCCAGCGCCTGGAGCTCTGAACGCGTGTAGGCTGCGCCGGACGGGTTTGAAGGCGAATTGAGGATCAACCATTTCGTTCTCGGAGTGATCGCCGCCTCAAGCGCCTCCGGACGCAGCTTGTAATTATCTTCCGGACGCGCCTCAGCGAAGGTCGGCGTTCCGCCGCAGAGCAACACCATCTCAGGATAGCTCACCCAGTATGGAGTGGGGATCACCACTTCATCGCCCGGGTTAAGGGTCGCCGCCAGGGCGTTGTAGATCACAGGCTTGCCGCCGGGAGAGACGTTGACCTGAGCGGGAACATACTCAAGCCCGTTCTCACGACGGAATTTGGCGCAAATCGCCTGCTTGAGTTCCGGAATGCCGTCGACATCGGTGTATTTTGTCTTGCCCTGTTCGATGGCCTTTATGGCCGCCGCCTTGATGTTCTCCGGCGTATCGAAGTCAGGCTCTCCTGCGCCCAGACCGATGACGTTCTCTCCTGCCGCCTGCAGCTCGCGGGCCTTCTGCGTCACGGCGATGGTCGCAGACGGCTTGATCCGCTTGAGGGCTTCGGAGATGGGGGCGACGACCATATGAGGTGATCCTTCACTCAGGCTTTCTCGGCTCGGATGGCGGGCCTGATACGCCAATACGGCGGCAGGGTGAAGAGCCAAGGATGCGGAAGGTCTCCCCCTCACGCCCGTTTCGCCTCCCAATCAGCCTCCAAAGCCGTTTGAAGGCTGAGCGATCCTCCATTACCCTTCCCCGATGGCTGAACCTCCCTCCGATCCGACCCTCAGCGAGCCCGCCCCCGCCGTCATGCGAGACGGCGAGACCCGCCGTATGGCGGGGGTCGAGGTGATCCGCGATCAACTCCGGCGGCTGCCCGCCCGCCCGGGCGTCTACAGGATGTATGGAGAGGCCGAAGACCTCCTTTATGTCGGCAAGGCCCGAAACCTCAGAAATCGGGTGGGCAGTTACGCCAAGATCGGCGGCCATACCCAGCGGATCGCCCGTATGATCTCGCTGACGCGATCCATGGAATTCGTGGTCACACAGTCCGAAACGGAAGCGCTGCTTCTCGAAGCCAATCTGATCAAGCGGCTGAAACCGCGTTTCAATATCATCCTCAGGGACGATAAGTCGTTTCCTCATATTCTGATCCGCGAGGATCATGAGGCTCCGCAGATCCTCAAGCATCGAGGGGCTAAGCGCACGAAAGGGCGCTATTTCGGTCCGTTCGCGTCGGCAGGGGCGGTCGACCGAACTCTGGACACGCTTCAGAAGGCGTTTCTTCTCAGAACCTGCACGGACAGCATTTACGCGAGCCGCTCGCGCCCGTGCATGCTTCACCAGATGGGACGCTGCTCAGCTCCCTGCACGGGGGTGATATCTCTAGAGGATTACGCCCGACTCGCGGAACAGGCCGGCGAGTTCCTGGACGGCCGCGCGGACGAGCTTCAGAAGCGACTGAGCGAGGACATGGAGCGGGCGGCCGAGGGCATGGACTATGAACGCGCCGCCAAGCTGCGCGACAGGATCAAGGCTCTCGCAGCGGTCCGCGCCTCTCAGGGGGTCAATCCTGAGGGAATCGTAGAGGCGGATGTGTTCGCGATTCACAGCGACGCCGGACAGTCCTGCATTCAGGCCTTTTTCTTCCGGGCCGGACAGAACTGGGGCGCGACCGCCTATTATCCTAAGCATGAGGCTGACGACCTTCCATCCTCGGTGCTGACCGCGTTCATCGCCCAGTTCTATGACGAGCGGCCGGCCCCTGGCCTCATTCTGCTCTCCCACGACATCGAAGACCCGGAACTTCTCCGAGACGCCCTCGAAATGCGGGCTGAGCGTCGTATCGACATCCGCACCCCACAGAGAGGCGAGAAGCGCGATATCGTCTCGCAGGCCGCCCTCAACGCGCGGGAGGCCCTCGGACGCAGGCTCGCCGAAACACAGAGTCAGGCCCGCATTCTGGCGGCGGTGCAGACGATATTCGACCTGCCTCATCCGCCAATGCGGATCGAGGTTTATGACAATTCGCACATCCAGGGGACAAACGCCGTCGGGGCCATGATCGTGGCCGGCCCGGAAGGTTTCGAGAAATCCTCATACCGAACGTTCAACTTCAAGGACACCGATCTCGAACCCGGCGACGACTACGGAATGATGAGAGAGGTGATGCGCCGCCGCTTCGCCCGCCTCAGGAAAGAGGCCGAAGAGGTCGGCCCGGGCAAACGTCCGGAGACCTGGCCTGACCTGGTTCTCATAGACGGCGGACCAGGACAGCTCTCGGCCGCGCGCGACACGCTTGAGGCCCTCGGGTTCGTCCATGGCGACCTCAATCTGGCGGCCATCTCCAAGGGGCCGGACCGGAATGCGGGACGCGAGCAGTTCTTCCGGCCCGGAAAGGCGCCGTTTCAGCTTCCGCCCTCAGATCCGGCCCTCTATTACCTCCAGCGACTGCGCGACGAGGCCCATCGCTTCGCGATCGGTTCGCATCGGGCCAGACGCTCCCAGACCCTGAGCGAAAATCCCCTCGACGATATCCCCGGCATCGGTCCTGCAAGAAAGAAGGCTCTGCTCCATCGCTTCGGATCGGCGCGGGGCGTATCACGGGCGACAGAGGCTGATCTCGAAACGGTCGAGGGGATCAACGCCGCCCTCGCCCGCCGTATCTTTGCTCATTTTCAGGCGCCCGGTTGAACGATCATGTCGGATGCCGGTTCAGCAGACATTCATAAAGTCTGGTCGAAGATAATCCTCGCCCCTGAGGCCGCGTTCCAACCTGAAAAGGCCGCAGCGCCATCATGAGACACCGATGGTTCTCACCTCTCCTGATCGCCGGTGCGCTGACAAGCGCGAGCGCCCTCTCGCAGCCAGCCCCCGAAGCGTCCCGATCTGCCTCGACAAGCTCGTCGGCCATGATGCGGGCAGGTCAGCTCAGCCCGGGCGCCAAGATTGTCGCGTCAACACTCAGGTCGGGCCTTATGAGATCGCGCAACAGCGCGCGGGAGAGTTCTCGACCTATACCGCCAGACATACTTGAAAAACTGACGCCATTCTTTTCCAGAGAGCTCCTTGAATCTGTCCGCTACACGATCGGCGACGTCACACCGGACGGCCTCGCCGGCTTTGCGATCCGTAACGGCAACGCCGCCGCTGTGACCCTGATCGACACCGTTGTGTTCCGCCATGCTAATTACGTCTCGGACCTCGCACTCTGGGCGCATGAGCTTCATCATGTCGAACAATACCGGGCCTGGGGAGTAGACGGTTTCGCCGCACGCTACGCCTTTTCCTGGACGCAGGTGGAAACTGAGGCCCGCGATCGGGCAGCCGAGTTCAGGGAGTGGCGAGAAGCCGCCTCGACGTCCGTTCGGTAAGACGCCTGGGCGGTCGGGGAGAGATCCCCGAGTTAGTCCTTGTCCGGCTCGAGTCCCCCCCGTACACATTTGCGACAGCGAGACCGGCGGAAGACCGGCGACTGGGAGGATCTGAGGTCATGATCAGGACGGGCGCCGATACGCCGAGCCGTGAAGAAATTCTGGAGCCAGACCTCAGGATCATCGACCCCCACCACCATCTCTGGGATCGTCGCTCAATCCTGCCATCCCTTCCGCCCGTCACGCACCCTTTTGAGCAGATCGTTCGGCGATCGACCGTATATCTCCTCGATCAACTCAACGCGGACCTTGCCCTGGGCCACCGGGTTGAGGCGACCGTCTATCTCGAATGCGGCGCCATGTATCGCGCGGACGGGCCTGACGACATGAAGCCCATCGGCGAGACCGAGTTTGTGAACGGGATCGCGGCGATGTCCGCCAGCGGCGCATACGGTCCGGCCCGCGCCTGCCTCGGGATCGTCGGCCACGTCGATCTCACCCTCGGCGCGCGCGCTGGCGCGATCCTCGACGCTCACATGGCGGCAGCCCCGGCTCGGTTCCGCGGCATTCGGCATAGCGCCTCCTGGGATGCTGATCCGCGCGTCCTCGGGCCGCTTGTTCGTCGACCGGCCGGCGTCTTTCTCGACAGACGTTTCAGGGAAGGGTTCGCCGAGCTTTCACGCAGAGGGCTTTCCTTCGACGCCTGGCTGCTCGAACCCCAGCTTGAGGACCTGATCGATCTGGCGCGCAGCTTTCCGGACACGTCGATCGTGCTTGATCACGTCGGCACTCCGCTGGGCATAGCCTCGTACGAAAATCGACGGGATGAACGGTTCAGGATCTGGAAAGACGCCATTCTCGCCCTCGCCGCCTGTCCGAACGTACATGTGAAGCTGGGCGGCCTCGCTATGCCCTTCTGCGGCTTTCCGTCCTGCCTCTCGAGTCCAAGAGCCCCCTCGAGCCAGCTTGCGAAGGAATGGAGGCCCTATATCGAGACCTGCATCGAGGCCTTCGGCGTCAAGCGCGCCATGTTCGAGAGCAACTTTCCGGTCGACGAAGTCAGTTGCTCCTATGAGAGGCTCTGGAACGCCTTCAAGATCATCACCTCTGGCGCTTCAGGGGCGGAGAAGGCTGATCTCTATTTCAACACAGCCAATCGTTTTTACAGACTTGGACTCTCTCCTTCTGCGGATCCGGGAGCCGGATGATGAATTTCGACCTAGACGACGATCACAGGCTTACGCAGGACCTGACCGCCCGCTTCGTGCGAGAGGCTCTGACGCCTCTGGAGACAAAGGTCCTTGAACGCGACGCAGCCGGCCAGGGCGCTCATCTGACCGAAGACGAGACGCGTCGTGTGGACGCATTGGCTCAGGACATGGGACTTTGGGGACTGGATGCGCCTACCGATGTCGGCGGGATGGACCTTCCCACGACGGCGATGGTCGGGGTCAATATCGAGATGGGACGCACATGCACGCCCTATCACCTGCCCCCGGACAGTCCGAACCTGCGCATGCTGATGGCGACCGTCAATGAGGACCAAAGAGCCCGCTATCTCCTCCCCTATGTACGGGACGGGCTTGTGTCCGCGATCGGCATCTCGGAGCCCGGCGCTGGCGCCGATCCTGCTGCCATGATCACGACCGCTGTTCGCAGCGGTTCGGATTACGTCATCAACGGGAGAAAAATCTGGATTTCCCGGGCCGCAGAGGCGGACTTCACGATTCTGATGGCGGTCACCGACAAGTCCCGGGGAGCGAAGGGCGGGGTCTCCGCTTTTCTGGTCGATCGCGACACCCCGGGGTTCAACGTACTTCGCCGTATCCCCATGATTGGCGGTCAGTTCACCTATGAAATCGCGCTCGAGGATTGCCGTATTCCCGCCGCCAACCTCCTGGGCAGAGAAGGAGAAGGGTTCGCCCCGATGCAGCTGCGACTGTCGACACGGCGGCTGCAGATGGCCGCATGGTGCATCGGCATGGCGAGCCGCGCGCTCGAAATGATGATCGAGTACGCCCCTCAGCGCTCCACATTCGGCCAAAGCCTCGCCAATCGGCAGGCGATCCAGTGGTGGGTCGCCGATGGCGCAGCCAAAGTGCGCGCGGCGCGACTGATGACATATGAAACGGCCTGGAAACTCGATCAGGGCCGGGACGTTCGAAGCGACGTCTCAATGGTGAAAGTCTACGCCACAGAGATGGCCTGGGAGATTCTCGATAATGCGATGCAGACCTTCGGCGCCATGGGAATGACGAAAGATCTTCCCTTGCAGCTCATGGCCGGACAGGTGCGCACAATGCGTATCTATGACGGCCCGTCGGAGGTCCATCGGTGGGTCGTCGCGCGCGATCTGCTCGGGCTCAAGCGATAGTCGGAGCCCAGACAGCAGCTGCACATTCGGAGTTCATGCGATGACTACGGCGCCCCAGGACGACTACTCGATAGCGATTTTCGACCACATCGCTCACATTCGTCTGACGCGCCCGCCTCACAACATGATGACCCTGTCCCTTGCACACAGCCTCGCAGACACCCTTGAGACGCTTGATGCGAGAGAGGATGTGCGAGCCGTCGTCCTCTCCGCTGAGGGACGCAGCTTCTGCGCAGGAGCGGACCTCTCACGACGCCCGGATCAGGCGAAGGAGGAGACCAGGCCAGACCGGAACCCTCTTTACGACGCGGCCGTCCGCCTCGGCGCAACGCAGACCCCCATTGTCGCCGCCGTTCAGGGACCGGCGATCGGCGCCGGACTCGGGCTCGCTCTCATTGCGGATTTTCGTGTCGCCTCGCCCGAAGCACGCTTCGCCGCCAACTTCGTGAAGCTCGGCTTTCACCCTGGTTTCGGTTTGACCTACACGCTCCCGCAGGCCATTGGCCCCCAGCGGGCCCGGCTCATGTGTCTGACCGGCCGACGCATTCGTCCCGACGAAGCCCTGAACTGGGGACTGATTGACGCCCTGACGGAGGAGAACGGTCTTCTCGAAACAGCTATCGCCCTCGCGCGAGATATAGCTGAAGGCGCTCCGCTGGCGGTAAAAGCGACACGGGCGAGCCTTCGTCCGGATCTCGCCGCTCACATACGAAAGCACACGGACCACGAACACGCCGAGCAGGTCCGTCTGATGAAAACCGCCGACTTCGCCGAAGGCGTCCGGGCTGTCGCAGAGCGACGGCCCGGACGTTTCACAGGTCGATAAAGCCCGGCGCCCCTCAGGGGGAGGCCGCCTTACGGCTTTCAATCCAGCGTTCGACGCGGGCCGTCAGCACGGGCAGCGGAACACTTCCGCCTCCCAGAACAACGTCATGAAACGCCCTGTAGTCGAAGGCGTCGCCCAGGGCCGCCTTCGCCTGATCGCGCAGCTGCTGGATGCGGATCATGCCGATCTTGTAGGCGGTCGCCTGCCCCGGGGTGGAGATATATCGGCGCACTTCCGACCGAACCGCGCCTTCAGGGACCGGCGAGTTTTTCATGAAGTACTCAACCGCCTGCTCCTCAGTCCATCCCTTGGAATGAATGCCGGTATCCAGGACAAGTCTGCAGGCTCTCCAGATTTCGCCGCCAAGACGACCGAAGTCCGAGTAGGGATCCGTATAAAAACCCATCTCCTTGGCGAGAGCCTCGGCATAAAGCCCCCATCCCTCCGAATATGCGGTGTAGCCATACTGCGTCCGGAACTTCGGAAGTCCCTCACGCTCCTGAGCGATGGAAATCTGCATATGATGGCCAGGATTTCCTTCGTGAAAGGCGATGCTCTCAAGCTGATAGATCGACATGGCGTTCATGTCGGAGAGATGAGCATAGAAGACCCCCGGGCGAGAGCCGTCGGGAGCTCCTGCGAAGTAATGCTGCGCTCCGCCCGGCTCCTCGCGAAACGCCTCGACACGCCGAACCTCGAGAGGCGCTTTGGGAAGAAGGCCGAAATACTCGGGAAGCTTCTTGTTCATGCCGTCCAGGTAGGTGCGCGCCAACGCGAGATACTTTTCACGTCCTTCATCGGTATTCGGAAAATAAAACCGCCGATCGGTTCGCATGAAGGTGAAAAACTCTTCGAGGTCGCCCTTGAAGCCGACCGCATCCTTGATTTTCTCCATCTCCTGGCGGATCCGAGCCACCTCACTGAGCCCCAGCTCATGGATCTCGTCTGCGGTCATCTCAGTGGTCGTCATCTGATTCAGCATGGCGTCGTAGTAAGCTGCGCCGTTGGGCAGCGAACCGACCCCCTTCGCATCCGGAGAGGTGTTGGCGCGGTCCGCCGTAAGCCAGGCTGACACACGGTCATAGGCCGGCTTCATCTCATCCTTCATGGCCGAGGTCAGATCCCGCGTGAGCGCCTCAGCGTCCTCCTTGCTGACGAGGCCCGCCTTCAGCAGTCCCTCAATCTTCGTCTTCCCGTCAGCGAACAGAGCGGAGTCCGCCCCGGCGGAGAAAGGCGCGCCGCTCATGAGGCGCTTCACTTCACCCAGCGCCTGATCATAGGCGAAGCGCGGTTGACGAATGCCGTCCGCAGCCGCGGCTTTGGCGCGGTCAAGAAGCTGATCCAGCGCATCATCGATCAGCCGCACCCGGGCGATGTAGGCGTCCATATCCGACCGGGTCTCGACACGATGGAAGTTGATCAAAAAATTTGGAATGGAGGTGTGCCCGCCGCCCCGGGCAAAGAGGTAGCGCTGCCGCCGGAACGTGTCTGCACGTTCCTCCCGATCAAGCTCCAGAGCCCACATGTCGTAGGACGTACGGGCCTCCTCATCGAGCAAATCGTACGTGAAATCCGATTTCATGCTGGCAACGCTCTCGCGTCTCCAGTCCAGCCGACGCTTCAGTCCTTCTTCGCTTCGATCATCCAGCCGGTCATAGCCTTCTCGCCTCCCCTGGGAGGTGAGCTCCTCAGGGCTCATGGCGAGCTCTTCCTCGTACTCTGCATCCAGATAGGCGGTCAGCCTCTGACTTTCCGTAGCGACAGCCTGGGCGCGTTCAGCCTGCTCGGCGGCGGCGCGCTCAGCCGGCGTCGGACCGCAGGCTCCAAGCGCCAGAAGGGCTACAGCCCCAAGAAGACATCTACGCATCGCCACCTCACCATCGTTCTGCGCCGCTGACCGAAGTCGGCGGACGGATTTCGTCTCGCGTTCTACACCGACAGGAACCGAATGAGAACCTGAGCGCTTTCCCCGACGAGCGTCTCATCATAGAGGTCTTTCAGGCCAAATCTGAACAGGACCTCGCGCCATGAACCGCTTCACGGGAAAATCGATCATCGTCACAGGCGCCGCCTCCGGGATCGGACGAGCTGCCGCCATCCTGTTCGCAGCAGAAGGCGGGCGGGTCCTCGCCGCCGATCGATCGCCCCAGATCCATGAAACGGTGGAGATAATCCGCAAATCCGGAGGTCTCGCCCACGGAATGGAGATGGATGCGGGGCATGAGGCCGATGTCAGGAAAATGGTCGGCGAAGCCCTTCGTCTTCACGAGGGTCTCGATGTGCTGTTCGCCAATGCCGGCGTCTCGGGAGGAATGCCGTCCCTGTTCGAGCAAACGGAGGCCGACTGGAAGGCCGTGCTTCAGGTGAACCTTATCGGTCCGATGCTGGCCATTCAGGCGGCTGCCCCTGAAATGATCAAGCGCGGGGGCGGCGCTATCGTCTGCACGGCCAGCGTCGCAGGCCTGCGATCCGGCGCCGGGAGCCCTGCCTATTCGGCATCGAAGGCCGGAGTGATCAGCCTTGTATCGCTGGCGGCCAATCAGCTCGCGGGCACGGGGGTTCGGGTCAACGGAATCTGCCCCGGGCTGATCGAAACCGGCATGACCCGCGAGATCTTCACACGCGCCGCCGAACGCGGAACGACAGACCGTATCGGACAGCTTAACCCAACCCGCCGAGCGGGCGTTCCCGAAGAGATCGCCCGCGCCGCCCTTTTCCTCGCATCTTCTGACGCAAGCTACATCAACGGCCATGCCCTGGTGGTCGATGGCGGGCTGTCGTCGTCTCTTCCTGTCGTGCCGCCCAAGCCGCGGGGCTAGAGAAAGACTGACCGCAAGCGTCAGTGTCTGGACAGGATGGCGAACCTGAAACCGCGCCCTCCAAGCGGGGCGAGATCCTTCAGGGGAGATGCGTGCACCCGGACCTCCTCGTCGGTCAGATTGATCCCTTCGAGGATCAACTGAACGTCGTCGGTAAGATTGTAGGACACCTGAGCTCCGAGGGTGAAGTAGCTATCGGTGGGCAACTCATAGGCGGCGACCTTTGACTGCTCGGCTACCCAACGGAGGTCAAGCCCAGCCCTCAGCCGTTCGGCTTCAGCTTCTATCCCGAGGCTCGCCGAACCGGGGGGAATGCGCGGAAGGTCCCCTCCCGCGTCCAATTTGGCCCTCACCACGTCTACGCCCAGACGGGCCTTCCAGGCAGCGCCAGCCGCTGTTCCCAGATCCAGCCCGGCCTCAATCTCGGCGCCGGTGAAAACGGCGTCATCCTGGGCGGCTTCAAACACGGGCAGCCCGTCAACCGAACCGCCGGAGGGAGCGAGATAGATAAAGTTCGCGAAGTCGAACTGGTAGAGGCTGGCGTCGAACCTGAGCGGGCCTGCGTCCCAGCGAGCGCTCGCCTCCATGCTTAAGCCTGTCTCGGTGACGAGCGATGCGTCTCCCACCTCGTACTGCCGGGTCGCAAGGTGCGGGCCGTCGGCGAACAACTCCACATCGGTAGGCGCGCGCTCGGTACGGCTGAAGGTCAACCCCAGAAACAATCGGTCCGTCACATGCTGATGAACACCCAATGATGCGTTGACCGTATCGAACCCACGCGTCGCTCCGGCGAGATTCTCCAGATCGATGCGATCCAGCCTCAATCCTCCCTCAAGCCCCCACTCGCCCGTATCGAACGTCTCGAAAACAAAGGCTCCCACGGATCGGGTCACGGTCGGAGATACGAACGCCTCATCTCCCAGCGCCCGGAAATCGCGCCTCAGACTCTGGAGGCCGAAACTTCCTTCCAGCCCCTGGGCGCCGCCATGTTCCGCCTCAATGCGAGCCTCATAGCCGCTGTTCGTGAAGACCGTACCGGCAAGGCCGGGCGCCTCAAACTCCGTATGCTCATAGTCCACCGCCGACAGAGCGCCCACGAGGCGACGAAGAGGCCCGCGGGCCATATCTATCCCGCCGCGCATATCCAGTCTGGCCTGTTCCATGTCGATGAATGGGCGGCCGTTGCTATCGCCCTCCCCCTCATGAGCATGACCGCCGACGACCCCGTAGCGAGAGCCGCTCAAACGGATCGCTGCGCCAAGAAAGGCCGAGTCCGAAAGGTAAGTCAGCCCGGCGCTTAATGCATTGGACTCGACAAACGAGTTCGAAAGGACGCCCGGTTCAACCGCTTCGTCTGCGTGATCCTCGCCTTCCGCCGCCTCGGCGGCCAGCAGGCGGCGTGACTCTGACAGACCTGGGATTTTCAAGTCGCCTGCCTCCCTGAGAGACAGCGACACCACGCCGACAAGAGATCCCGTTGAGCCGGTCGCACGCGCGGCCGCCATGGAGCCGCTGTCGACCGTCGTATATCCGGCATAGGCCTGCATCGAGGCGTCTCGGGACGGCGCTCGTTCGACGATCAGTCCGTCAATGACGTTGACGACGCCTCCCGAGGCCCCGCCGCCATAAGCAAGGGTCGCCGGCCCCCTGAGAATCTCGATCCGCTCGGCTCCCAGAGGGTCGCCTGTCACAGCATGGTCAGGACTGGCGGCGGATGCGTCGATCACACCCAGACCATTGGTGAGAACCTGGACGCGCTCAGCGCCCAGACCGCGAATGACCGGACGGCTCGCACCCGGGCCAAAGGCTGTGCTTGAGACACCCGGGAGACCCTCCAGCGTATCGCCCAGGCCGCTGCTCAGGCGCAGGGCGATCGCCTCTTCATCGAGAACCGTCGTGCTGGCGATCAGTTCGTCGCTCGTTCGATCCGGTCCCACGCCGGTCACAACCACCACTTCCGGCGACGCATCGACCGTCTGGGCCAGGCCGGCGGGCGCCAAAGCCGCCCCGATCGCGAAAAACCAAATTCTCCGCATGAAGTCCTCCAGAGGTGATATGTTATAATATATCATTTTCCTCCAAAGAGGCAAGGCGTGAGTTGAAAACGGCGGCGGCCTGAAGGTCCTTCCCGGACAGCCTCTTTGACGGAGCGGATCGAGCCTTTTCCGCAGACCGGCGGACTTGTCTGCAACCCGCCCCCTCGAAGCGGGAGACAAACCAGTCTAGTCTGAGCTCATAGCCCGCCGCGGAGCCGTCATGATCAAGCACCTGCCCAATGCGCTCACCGTCACCCGCTTCGTGCTGGCGCCGTTCGTGGCTTACGCGCTCTACATCGCCCTCTCCCTACCCCTGGACGCCGCCTCCGAGCCTCTGACCTATCCTGAGCGCCTTGCCGAGGCGGAAAACTGGGCGCTCCTCGCGGCCGGGCTGTTCGTGTTCGCCGCCCTCACCGACCTCTTCGACGGTATGGCCGCCAGAGCGCTCAAGACGGATTCGAAGTTCGGACGGATTCTCGACCCGATCGCCGACAAAGCCCTGGTCGGTCTGCCTCTTCTCGCCGTTTCGGTACACGCCTACCGCGCCGACTGGCCGTTCTGGGCGGCGATAGCAGCTGGAAGCGTGATCATTGTCGGACGCGACAGCCTGATGACCATCCTCCGGCTCACCGCTCGCGACGGGGAAGGCGCGCGGGTCTCGTCTCTGGCCAAGTGGAAGACGGCCCTTGAACTCGTCTGTGTCGGGTGCCCTGTTCTCCTCGCGGCGGCGCCGGCGATCGTGAAGACCATCGGCGCAGGCGACGGCTTCGCCGCAAGCCCCTCGCTCCTCATGGGCTGGACAGGTCTCCTGGGGGCTACGGCGGCTCTATCAGTCCTGACAGCCGTCCAGTATCTCACGCCGCCCAAATCGTCGTGACCCCTTCACCCGCATGATGTCTGAAAACGGTTAGGCCGCACCTGTGGGACGACAGGTGCGGCCAAATCCGACAGGCGGGACCGGAGGGGACGGCGCCCGCGCCTGCCTCGTCAATCCGATCGTGCAGCGAGGGGAACAGGCGCACTCGGATCCACGACGAAGTCTGCTCCCAGCCCATGAAAAATGGGTGAACTCAGCCTCGCGAAGTTTAACGTTCCGACCGCGCAGGCCGACCGGCCCCCATGATCAGGCCGCCCGGATCGTCGACAGGAAGCGATCCACCTGGGTGCGCAGCTGCTCGGCCTGACGACCCAGCTCAGAGGAGGCGCTCACGACCTCCCCGGCCGCGGCGCCGGTCTCAGACGCCTCGCGCTGCACCAGAGAGATATTGCTGGTCACATCCTGGGTGCCGGCTGCGGCTTCCTGGGTATTGCGGGCGATCTCACGGGTCGTTGCAGACTGCTCTTCGACGGCCGCGTTGATCGCTGCGGAAACCGTATCGATCTCGTTGATCGTCGTCTGAATGGCGAGAATGGCATCGACCGACTGCCGGGTGATGCCTTGCATACTGGCGATCTGCGCGGCGATATCTTCCGTCGCGCGCGCCGTCTGACCGGCAAGCGACTTCACCTCGGACGCCACAACAGCGAAACCGCGCCCCGCCTCACCCGCGCGTGCGCTTTCAATGGTGGCGTTGAGAGCGAGAAGGTTGGTCTGAGCGGCGATATCCGAGATAAGGGATACGACCTCGCCGATCTTGTTGGCGGCCTGGGAGAGCTGCGACATGGTTTCGCTCGTATCCCGGGCGCGGATCACGGCATTGGCGACGATGCGCGAGGCGTGGGTCACCTGACCTGCGATCTCCGTCACGGACCGGCCCATTTCCTCCGCGGAGGAGGCGACGACCGTCACATTGCTGGTGGCCTGCTCGGCTGCCGCCGATACAGCGATCGCTTTTCCCGTTGTCGATTCTGCGATCGAGGCCATGGTCTTGGCGGTCAGCTCAAGCTCAGTTGCGGCGGACGCAACCGAGTCAACGATTCCGCCAACCGAATTTTCAAACGTCTGCGCAATATTATTGAGCAGCTTCTGTTTCGCGATTTCCTCGGCTTCCAGATAGATCGAGATCGCAAAATCCATGTCGAGCATCGCCGCCCTTATAAAAGCTCCTGACAGGCGCTCGACTTCCGCGTGAAACGCCTTGGGCGACTTCAGCTTCTTATTGGCGTGACAATTGACGGCGATGAGGTTCACCACCCTCGAGATGATGAAATTGTAACCCGCGATGTACCAACGAGGTTCAAGACCGATCCTGGCGTGGGTCTCTCCAATCCTTCGAACCGACCGAACGTAGTCTTCGTTGAAATCGCCACGAAGGATCAGGCCCCAATGGTCCGCCTGCTTCTGGCTGGCGTGAAGCATCATCGCCTCGCTGGAAAACATCCCAGCCATCTGGGGCCATTTCCTGAGATGCTCATAAAACTGCCGGAGGATTCCGGGCAAAGCCTCCCGAACAGCCGGCTCCAGCTCCCGAAGAGCTTTCTGAGACACATGGTCGATCTGCAGGAATCTGAGACGCTCAGCGATATCCACATTGGCTGCCATAGGACACCATCCTCAAACGTCGACCCGGCGGGTCGTGCGAATGGTTAACGTCGTGGAAGTCGATTTACGTCGAGTTAACGACGAACCCGAACCGAGCGGTTTTGGGCCGCTTGCGCTGAATGGTCGCTGGCCAGCGAGGCCAATCAGGGCTCAAGCCGGCTCAGGTCGCCCCGCAAGAGCTGCAGGATCGCAGAAAAGTCCCGTCCGCCATATCCGAGCCTGTCGAAAAGCGCATAGGTGGCTTCCGCCTGCGCCGCGAGGGGGGTGGCGGCTCCAGAGCGCGCCGCCGCCTCCTGAGCGAGCTTCAGATCCTTGAGCATCATGGCTGAGGCGAAGCCGCCTTCATAATTTCGATCGGCCGGGGTCTGGGGTCCCACGCCCGGCCACGGGGCATAGGTTGTGAGCGACCAGCACTGACCGGAACTTTTGGAGGCGATCTCGAAAAACCTGTCCGGAGCGAGCCCCAGGCGTTCTGCGAGGGCGAAGGCCTCGCAGACCCCAATCATCGAGATCCCCAACAGCATGTTATTGCAAATCTTCGCCGCCTGCCCGGCGCCGTGTTCACCCGCCCGAATGACGACCCTGGCCATGGGCGACAGAGCCGCTTCGACATCAGCGAAGACCTCCTCGGAACACCCGACCATGAAGGCGAGCGTTCCGGCCTCCGCCGCCGCCGTTCCTCCGGATACAGGCGCGTCGGCGAAGCGAAAGCCCGCCTCGGAGGCTTTTCCCGCAACCGCCCTCGCCGTATCGACGTCAATCGTCGAGCAGTCCACCAGAAGCGCGGAGGAGGACGCGTAAGGGAGGACCTGCTCCTCATAGACGCGCCTCACATGAGGCCCCGCCGGCAGCATGGTGACCACCACATCGGCGCCGCTTACGGCCGCTGCGGCGCTCTCGCACGTTTCGAGCCCCGCCAACCTTGCACGCTCCATGGCCGCAGAGGACAGATCGAACGCCTTGACGCGCCGTCCGGCGAGCCCCTGACGGGCAGCCATGCCGGCGCCCATATTCCCGAGACCGATAAACGCAACGCAGCTCATTTCAACACCCTCACGGGAACAGCCTTCAGGAGTTATCTCGGACGACGGCCCGTCACGCTGTCATTTCATGGTCGGGATGACAAAGGAGGACTCCGCCACGCCGCCTTCCGGCCAGCGCGCCGTCACAGTCTTGATCTTTGTCCAGAACTTCACGCCTTCCATGCCGTGCTGGTTGGTGTCGCCGAACGCCGATCGCTTCCATCCCCCAAAGGTATGGTAGGCCACCGGCACAGGGATCGGCACATTGACCCCCACCATGCCCACATTCACACGCGAGGCGAACTCGCGGGCCGCTTTGCCGCTGCGAGTGAACACCGCAACACCGTTGCCATACTGGTGTCGGCTGGGGAGCTCGATCGCCTCCTCCAGGGTCTCAACCCGCACCATCTGCAGAACTGGTCCGAAAATCTCCTCATGATAGGTCTTCATCCCAGGCTTAACCCCGTCAAACAGGGTCGGTCCGATAAAGAAACCCTTCTCATAGCCCTGAAGAGCGAAGCCTCGTCCATCGACCACAAGCTCCGCGCCCTCCTCCTGACCGATACGAATATAATCGGCGATCCTGTTTCTATGAGCTGCGGAGACCACCGGACCGTACTGGGCGCCCGGATCGTTCGAAACGCCGACACGCAGAGTGCCGATCTCGGCGATCAGCCGCTCACGGAGCTCATCTGCGGTGCGCCGCCCGACAGGAACCACGACCGGCAACGCCATGCAGCGTTCCCCAGCGGAGCCGAAGGCCGCACTGACCAGATCCTTGACCGTCTGGTCCATGTCCGCATCCGGCAGCACCACGCCATGGTTCTTCGCCCCGCCCATGGCCTGAACGCGCTTCCCGTTCGCCGCGCCGGTCATATAGATATATTGGGCGATGTCAGACGATCCGACGAAGCTCACCGCGCGAATGTCAGGGTGATGGAGGATCGCGTCGACCGCCGTCTTGTCTCCATGAACCACATTGAGAACGCCGCGAACATCCAGCCCCGCGGCGGCGCCCGCCTCAAGAAACAGCTCCGCAAGGCGGACTGGGACGCTCGGGTCCTTTTCCGAAGGCTTGAGAATGAACGTATTTCCGACAGCGACGGCGACCCCGAACATCCACATCGGAATCATAGCCGGGAAGTTGAACGGCGTGATCCCAGCGACAACACCGAGAGACTGGCGCATGGAGTAGACGTCGATGCCAGGCCCTGCGCCTTCAGTATACTCTCCCTTGAGCGCGTGAGGGATGCCGCAGGCGAATTCGATCACCTCGAGGCCGCGCTGAATATCGCCCTTGGAGTCGGCGATCACCTTCCCGTGTTCGCTCGACAGAAGTTCGGCGAGCGAGTTCATATTCGCCTCAACCAGACGCTTGAACTCAAACATCACGCGTGCGCGTCGCTGCGGGTTGACGGACGACCAGGCAGGGTGAGCGGCGGCGGCGGCCCGAACGGCCTGATCGACATCCTCGACGGAGGAGAACCCCACTTTCGCCTGAACTTCACCCGTGTTGGGATCGAAAACATCGCCCGCCCGACCGCTGCTGGCCGGCCGGGCGACTCCGTCGACAAAACCCTCGATGCGTCTCATGTCGTCCTCTCTCCAGGATGGAGGAACGGATAGCGCCCAATCCGCCTGATGACCAGAGCGCCGCCCTTTTGGGCTCACCCTCTCAGCGTTCATCGCGCTCCGTTCTTCCGGGATCTTGGGATCGGGTCGTCGGAAAGGTCAGGACGTCATTCGCCCTCGACATCCCGCAGCCAACCATAAAGTCCGAGTTTTTTTGAACCGAAGCTACGTCCGCGCAAGACAATACGGAATTGTTTTGGAAATGCTGAAACATCCAACCTGTCGCAGCCAACCTGAAAATATGGATGACCATTTTTCATATTATTGAAAGCCCATACATTTATCTGTTAGATTTGTTTGCTCGCCAAACATGGCGATTCGAAATTATCTTTAGCCGGCTCAAGGATCGAAAATGAAAGAAACGCGTTCAAAATCTCGAGGGAACCTGCCCAATATTGATGCTCTCTCAGTTTCCGAACTTGGAGATCTTATTGATCGCGCCGAAGCTCTGCGATCCGCCAAGATGGAGGAGGCTCGCGCAAACTTTCTTTCCGAAATGAGAAGCAAAGCGGCGGCGCTCGGAATCGATCTGGATGATCGTTCCGGAAAGGGCGGACGGCGCAAAAGATCAGACGCCGGGATCAAGCTCAAGCCGAAATATCTTGGCCCGAACGGAGAGACCTACACCGGTCGCGGTCCCACGCCCCAGTGGCTCAAAACTCTTGAGGCCAAAGGTCATAATCGCGACCGCTATCTTGTAAAATCCTGAGAGGCCCGCTCTGGGGCAGGCCCCGCCCGACGGGCGCAGGCGGGGTCTGTCGACAGTGTGGAAAACACGGACGTCTTCTCGGACTCCGCTCAGACTGCCAGCTCCCTTTTCGGCTGATGCTGCTGCGAACAGATCTGGAATAACTTTTCGCCAGAAAGCGTCATTGGCGCTAAGGCGGCGCAAAATAACTCTGCGCCGATCTCCGGGTTCTGGATCATTCACGCCACAAGACTAGCTGTCACTGCAGAATGAGACGGCGCCCATCGGCCCCGAAGATCCTGACGTCCGCCCAGAAAGATCACACAGCAGGGATCTTACCCGTCCGCCGACCCCCGAGGATCGTCGCCCGGCGCACCCCAACGACCGGGAGATAAGTGGTAGTGGGACCCGGAATTGAACCGGGGACCTCAGGATTATGAGTCCTGCGCTCTAACCAGCTGAGCTATCCCACCCTAGAAAGGAAGGCCGGTGATATACGCGCCAGGGCCCGGTTGCGCAAGCGCCCTCCCCGCCGATCAGCGTGACTACCGTACGTTGAGCAGTCCTGTGACCCAGTCCCCGATCGCAAGCGAAGAGGTCAGACCCGGACTCTCGATCGCGATCAGGTTGACCAGCCCCTGAACGCGGTGCCGCTCAGGTCCGTCGATCAGGAAATCTCCAGGCGCCTCTCCGGGGCCCACAATCTTCGGACGGACGCCCGAGTAGTCCGGAGCGATCGCGCCGTCAGGCAGGCCGGGCCAGTACCTTCGAACTTCCGCATAGCAGAGCTCCGCTCGAGCCGGATCGACGGAATAGTCAAATGGGGGCGACACAGTCTCGTCAAGCCATTCGGCATCCGGACCCAGCCGTGTTCGCCCCGCAAGATCGACAGACAGATGGAGGCCGAGACTGGCGGAATTGTGCATCGGGTATATCAGGCGACTGAAGGGCGGCGGCCCGGATGCGGAAAAATAAGATCCCTTCACCCATCTCATTTTCAGTCCAGGATACTGAGGCCCCCCATCGATGGCCCGAGCGATGTCCAGGGCGCGATGCCCTGCCGAATTGATCACAGCCCGAGCGGAAATCCGAACCGGAGACGCCCCGCCAGTCTCCAGTTCAAGGCCGTCCTCTTTCACGCGCCCGCGCACCACTGGGGTCTCAAAAACAACCGCCCCGCCTCGATCCTCGATTTCTCCCTGAAGGGAGAGAAAATAAGCGTGACTGTCGAAGATGCCTGAGACCGGCGAGACCAAAACCATTCGCACATTCCGACTGAGCGCAGGCTCAATCCGCCTTGCCTCCTCACCGGTGATAACAGACAGATCCTCGACCTCGTTGGCCCGGGCGCGGGCCAGAAGACCAGGCACGGCCTCCGCTTCCGCATCGGTCACAGCCACTACGAACTTTCCGCACGCACGGGCCTCAATCCCGCGCCGCTCACAGTACTCATAAAGCAGCCGGCGCCCGCGGACGCAGAGCCGGGCCTTCAGCGACCCCGACGGATAGTAAAGTCCGGCGTGAATGACCTCGGAATTGCGCGAAGACGTTTCGGTCGCAATCCCGGAGGCGGCCTCCAGAACCATGACGTCGCGCCCCGCAAGAGCGAGGGACCGCGCGACAGCCAGTCCGACGGCCCCGGCTCCAATCACGACCACATCCGTCTCGAAGCGTTCCATCGATCCTGTTTTGTCCCAGACAGCGTCTTGCAGCCGATACAGAGCCACTTAGACCGGCCCAGGGAAACAGAGCAATGGCCGAATCGGAAGGCTGATCACGAACGCCCTACTCAGCCGCCTGCCGGGGAGAGGGAGCGTAGACCTCCCTCCAACGCTCCATAAGTCCGCCGAGGCGGCGCTCCACCTCAACCGCCGCCTTCTCTTTCACGTGACCAAACCCACGGATCTCCGACGTGGCTGACGCGATCTCAACGGCGAGGGGGTGATTTTCAGGCGTCAATCCTCGCGCCAGTTCGTCCAGGCGCGTGAGATATTCGTCGCGAAGCCGGCGCTCCATCCGCCGCTCAGCCGTCCACCCGAACGGATCGAGCGCTTTGCCGCGCAACCGCTTCCCGCCCTTCAGAACGCGAAAGACATGCATCATCCAGGGACCGAAGCGGCGCTTGATCAGCTCTCCATTCGAGCGCCGCCGGGACATGAGCGGAGGCGCCAGAAGGAAAGTCAGCCTGGCGTTTGGTCCGAACGCATCGATCACGGATCTCCTGTACGCCGGGTCCGCATACAGTCGCGCAACCTCATACTCATCTTTGTAAGCCATCAGGCGGAACAGCTCTCTGGCGGCCGCGTAAGACAGCTCCTCTCCAAGCCCCTTATCGGTTTCCGATGCTCGCAGACGCGCAAGGGCAGAGCGATAGATCTCCGCATAAGGACGATCCTGATAAGCGATAAGGGCCTCGATCCGACGGGCGATGAATTCGTCCAGCGGCGCCCTGATATCCGCAGGGCGAACGGGGCGCCCGACCCTCACCTGATCCGGATCCTCAACGGCTATTCTCCCCAGGTTAAACGCGGCCACGTTCATGTCGACCTGAACCCGGTTGAGACGCACCGCCTCCAGCACCGCCTCGGAGGATACCGGCAGCAGGCCCAGCTGCCAGGCTGCGCCGACCATGATCATGTTGGTGTAGATCGCGTCCCCAAGGTGATGTTCGGCCAGGGCCTCAGCGTCGACAGAGGCGTAACTCGCCGCCCGGGAGGCGACGCGCCGTCCGAGGCGCGCGGCGTCGAAGCGGGCGTCACGACGATCGATCATCTCCTTCGTGGGGGTCACGTCCGAGCAGGCCGCCACCCGGGAGCGGATAGGATCCAGCAAGGAGAGAGCGTCCGGAGAGGACGCCACAATCAGATCGCAGGCGATAAGCGCATCAGCCCCCTGAGGCGGCGTTCTGGCGGCCCGGATACTCTCAGGCGACTTCGCGAATCTCACATGGCTGAGGACCGGACCGCCCTTCTGGGCAAGACCTGTCATGTCCAGCGTCTGGGCGGCCCGTCCGTCGATGTGCGCCGCCATAGCGAGGATGGCGGCGATGGTGGTGACCCCCGTTCCGCCGACGCCCGTGAACACCACGCTCCAGACGCTGTCCAAGGCCGGCAGGACAGGCTCGGAAATCCGGCTGACGTCAAGGACCGGAGGAGAGAGCTCTCTTCGAGGCCCCTCATCGCTTCCCTCCACTGTGACGAAGCTGGGACAGAAGCCGTTAATGCAGCTGAGATCCGTATTGCAGGTCGACTGATTGATCCGACGCTTGCGACCGAACTCAGTTTCAACCGGCTCTATGGAGAGGCAATTGGACTGAACGGAACAGTCTCCGCACCCCTCGCAGACAGCCGTGTTGATGAAGGCGCGCTTCTGAGGAGCTGCAATTCGCCCCCGCTTAATCCGTCGTCGCTTTTCGGTGGCGCAGACCTGATCATAGATGAGAACCGACACACCCGGCGTCGCGCGCAGTTCCTGCTGGACATCGTCGAACCGACTTCGATCAAAGATCCGGACGCCCTCGGGAAGATCGCTGACAGACGCGTATCGCGTGGTGTCGTCCGCAACAATGACGATCGTGCGAACCCCTTCCGCCTCCACCTGCCGAGCGATCTGAGGAACCGTCTGGCCGGACTCGACGGCCTGCCCTCCCGTCATCGCTACGGCGTCGTTGTACAGGATCTTGTAGGTGACATTGACGCCAGCCGACATTGACGCCCGGATCGCAAGCGATCCGGAATGGGAATAAGTCCCGTCCCCAAGATTGACGAAGACATGTCGCTCTTCGGTGAATGGAGACAGTCCGATCCAGGGCGCGCCCTCACCGCCCATCTGCGTATGCATATCTGTGCGCCGGTCAGGCGAGAAGGTCGCCATGTAATGACAGCCGATCCCCGCCAGCGCCCTTGAACCCTCAGGAAGGCGCGTCGAGGTGTTATGCGGACAACCAGAGCAAAAGTGGGGGGTTCGGACATTGATCGGCTGAAGCGCGCTCACGGGCACACCCGCCCCGGGGAGCGTCTCGAGGTTTCTCTGAGCCCGGCGCGTGTGCGGCCCTTCAGGCAGAATCTCCATCAGCGCCGAGGCGATATCTGAGGTGGACAAGGTCGCCAGCTCAGAGAGGAAGGGGGCCCCGTCGCGTCGGGTCTTTCCCTCCACGATCGGTCTTTGATCGTCCGGAAGATGATACAGAACCGACTTCAGCTGGGGCTCAATCACCGCGCGCTTGTGTTCGAGGACGAGCACTCTTTCGAGCCCCCGACAGAAGCGGCTTACGCCCTCCGGCTCAAGGGGCCAGGTCATGGCCACCTTGTAGATGCTTACGCCAAGGGCGGCCGCTTCGCTCTCCCCGAGTCCGATCGCAGCCAACGCCTCAAAGACATCTCGGGCCGACTGACCCGATACGACCAGACCGATACGCGGCGAGGGCGAATGAAGAATGACATGGTCCAGACTGTTGGCCCGCGCGAACGCCTGTGCGGCTGGCAGCTTGAACTCTCGCAGCCGCCTTTCCTTCGCCATAGGCGTATCCCCGATACGCAGGCCGAGACCGCCCTGCGGCAGCTCGAAGTCAGCAGGCCGCACAAAGACGTGACGATCCAAGCCGAGCTGCACGACCGCCGCGGAGTCCATGGTGTCCGCCAGAGCGATCATCCCGACCCACGCGCCGGAATACCGGCTTATCTCCCAGGCCGCCTGGCCATAATCGAGAACGTCCTGAATGCTCGAGGGCGAGAGAATCGGCATCTCCGCATCGATCAGGGCGAACTCAGACTGGGACGGAAGGGTCGAGGATTTGCAATTCGGATCATCGCCGACCAGAGCCAGAACGCCGCCACGAGGATCCGTCCCGGCCATATTGGCATGCTTGAACACGTCGCCGGTTCGATCCACCCCTGGCGCTTTGCCATACCATAAGCCGAAGACGCCGTCGTACCTGGCCCCTGGAAACGCCTGAGCCTGCTGCGACCCCCACACGGCGGTCGCGCCCAGATCTTCGTTCAGCCCCTCCCAGACACGAACGTCGTGGGATTCGAGAAATGACCGAGCCGCGGCGAGTTGCTGATCATAGCCGCCGAGAGGAGAGCCCCGATATCCGGAAATGAAGCCTGCGGTGTTGAGACCCGCCCTCCGGTCGAGCCGCTTTCGATCGAGCGGCAGGCGCACGAGAGCCTGAATTCCCGTCATAAAGGCCCGACCCTCGTCGAGCCGATACTTGTCGTCCAGAGACACGCCCGTGGCTGTCATGAACTGATCGCCTCCCGCGCCCCAACCCGGGCCGCGCGACAAAATGTTCCTCTAAATTCGGCGGAAAAGTTTGCTTTTTCGTGCCGCATAATGCAGATTACAAGCAATAAAAATGCTTCTTTTTGCGATGCGATGAAAGAAATGACCGAGCTGCTCGATCCTATCGACGCCAAGATCCTCGACCTGATCCAGCGCGACGCGGCCCTCTCAGTCTCCGAACTCGCGGACAGAGTGGGACTTTCGTCCAGCCCTTGCTGGCGGCGCATCAAGCGTATGGAGGAACAAGGGATCATCGACAAGCGCGTCACTTTGCTTAACCACGACAAGCTCGGACTGAACTTCTCGGTGGTCGCCAACGTGAAGCTTCAGCTTCCGAGTCGCGAGAATCTCGAAAAATTCGAACAGGCCGTTCGCAAATGGCCCGAGGTCATCGAATGCATGACGGTCACAGGCGCCGTCGATTATGTGATGAGGGTCGTCACGACCGACATGCACGCCTACGACAATTTTCTCCGGGACAAGATCCTCGCCCTCGGCCTCGTGTCGGATATTCAGTCCCGCATCATCGTGAATGTCTGCAAGCGCACCACGGCAGCCCCCCTCGGCCTTGTCAGCTCTTACGCGCCCCCACCCGAGCGATAGGGTCGCTCAGACCTCAAGAGCGCCGACCGCAGTCTCCAGAGACGGCAGATCGATCTTCATCAGGTCCTTGGGCACCTCCGCCACAAGAGCGGAACGCACTCGTTCGCTCATGTGGGGCCGCATCATCCCTAAAAAGCGCGGAGGCGCGAACAGGATGAGCCCCCGCCTCGCGTCACCTGACAAATCATCGAGACGCTCGGTCAGATGCTGCGCAAACTCGCGTTCCGCCTCATCATGAAGATCCCGGACTTCAAGCGCACCCCGTCGCGTTGCGGAATGCACAACGCGAGGGGGACGCCCTGATCCCAGGTCGGAGGTTCTGGGAACTCTTTCATTCTCGATGCACTCAAGATCGTCCAGCTTCACCCCGTTAACCCGGTTGGCCACCTTGTACACGGTGGCCCCTGAAGCATCGGCGACTACAACCAGCGCGCCCTTCTTGACGATCATCCTGCTTCACCTTCATGCGCGAGCGAGCAAACCCCGCCCAATCCCGAAGACGAATGAATGCCATCCCCAGCAGCGCTGCGATTGACCAGGATCAGACCCGTATGACGGGTCGAAGCGCGCGAGCCCGGGATCTGTCAGGCAATGACGGCGTCAGCCTCTATCTCAACCAGCCAACCCGGATCGATAAGCCCTGAGCAGGATAGAAAGGATGTGGCGGGCTCGATTTCGCGAAAAACGTCGCCGTGCGCCTCTCCAGCTTCCTTCCATCTGGAGATGTCGGTCAGGAACACACGGGTCCGCACGACATGCTTCATCTCAGCGCCCGCTTCCTTCAACGCCGCCTCGATTATCTCGAAACAACGCATCGACTGACCCTTGACATCCCCTGGCGCCGCTACCCCGCCGCCTGCCGCGATCGGGGCGCACCCTGAGACAAAAACCATATTCCCGACGCGCACCGCGCGGGAAAAGCCCAGCCCCAGCTTCGACCCGCTGGGAACCTTCAACACGCCCATATGATCAGACGTCATGCCTCAGGCCCTCTCTACAGCCATGGCGATGCCTTCGCCGCCGCCAATACACAGAGCTGCAACGCCCCGCCTGACACCGCGCTGCTCCATCGCGTTGATCAGGGTAACGACGACCCGGGCTCCTGAAGCCCCAATGGGATGCCCCAGAGCGCAGGCGCCTCCATTCACGTTGACCCTCTCGTGCCCAACGCCCAGCTCCTTCATCGCGATCATCGGAACCACGGCGAAGGCTTCGTTGATCTCCCACAGATCAACATCTGCAGCCGACCAGCCGGCCTTCTCGAGCGCCTTCTTCATCGCAGGCACCGGCGCTGTGGTGAAGTAGGCAGGCTCGTGGCTGTGAGCGGCTGTCGACACAATCGTCGCCAGCGGCTTGAGACCCCGTCGCTCAGCTTCCGAACGGCGCATCAGAACCAGCGCCGCCGCGCCGTCGGAAATGGCGGAAGCGTTCGCAGCCGTCACTGTTCCATCCTTTGAAAACGCCGGCTTCAGGGTCGGGATTTTCTCAGGCATCGCAGAGCGCGGCAGCTCGTCTGTGTCGATGACCGTCTCGCCCTTTTTCGTCTTCACCGTGACCGGTGAAATCTCACGACGAAACCTTCCCTCACGGGTCGCAGCCTGCGCTCTGGTCAACGTCTCCAGCGCATAAGCATCCTGCTGCTCACGCGTAAACTGATACTCGCGGGCGATCATATCCGCGAAATTCCCCATGGCTCCGCCGGCATAGGCGTCCTCAAGACCGTCAGTGGCCATGTGGTCCCGGAGCGAGGCAGCGCCATACTTATGGCCCTTGCGGAGATCCACGAGATGGGGCGCATTGGTCATGCTCTCCATGCCGCCAGCCACCACCACACGCGCCTCGCCGGCAAGAATGGCGTTTCGGCCCATGACCGCAGCCTGCATCCCGGAACCGCACATTTTATTGATCGTCGTGGCCTCTGCAGACTTCGGGAGATCCGCCTTAATTCCTGCCTGGCGAGCCGGCGCCTGTCCCTGGCCGGCTGGAAGACAATTACCCATATAAACCAGATCGATGTCGTCACCGGTGACGCCCGCGTCGGCGACGGCTCCCTTGATCGCGTGAGCTCCGAGCTCATTCGCCGAAAAACCGGAGAGATCTCCCAAAAGTCCTCCCATCGGGGTGCGGGCCATGCCGACAATCACCACGGGATCAGCTTCGCTCATCTGTCTCTTCCTCCAGGAACTCGCATGCGGCCACCAAAGTCTCAGCTGCCGGGAACGTCAAGCCGGAAGCGATCCCATAAAAGCCTGAGGCAAGCATGGCATGGAACGTCCCCCAATGCGACCCAACCTCCCCAACCGGGGAACCTCAATCGCACGCCGCCCCTGTAGAGCGAAGTCCGTCGCCCCAGAACCGCACCTCGCCCGCGCGGACCAGCGGCCTGTCCATAACGCACGACCTTTGATATACGACCTCAACTTCGGTTGCGAGGACCCATAAAATGATCCGGACCGTTCCCCTCCTGTCCATACTCCTGGCTCTCAGCGCCGCGCCCGGCCTTGCGCAGGTTCCCAGAGGTTATGCTCCGGTTGCTCCGGAGGTGCGCGAACGAGCGGAGGAATCGAGCGCCTGGCGACTCCAGACCGGGGTTGAAGCCCTCCAGGCTAAGAACTTCGTCGTCGCAGAGACGGTCTTCGAAGAGGTCCTCAAACGCGACAATCGCAATCCAAGCGTCAATTTCATGATGGGGGTCACGAAAATGAGCCTCGAGAAATGGCCTGAAGCCCGTCGCTACCTGGAGATCGCAGTGAGAGGAGATCCCAAGAATCCAGACCCCAAAAGCCGCCTCGGGGTCACCCTGATCAAGCTCGGGGACATGGACGCTGCGATGGACCAGAGAGCCGCCCTGGTGAAGATGTCGGAGGCCTGCAAAGGACAGTGCAGACTGTCTGAGTATATCTCCGGAGGCATCGCGATGATCGACAGCGCACGACCGCCCGCCGCGCCCCCCTCGGGGCCGTGAACACGGAACGTCTGGGGCGCCGCCTTATCGCCACACGCTCAGGTGCGTTGGGATTTTGCTTGGTTGTCCGGCTCAAATTCGGAACTCTGTCGGCTGAAACACCGGTGATGCGGGCTCCGCGCCGATGGCAGTTGGGGGTCGTATAAGCCACCCGCCTGATTGGCCTCAGTTCGACGTTTAGCTCGGTGAGGCATGAACAGCAGAACGCGTCCACGCGACGCGGTCCGGGCGTGCTCAGAGATCTTCGAGGCGAGACTCCGCGGGCACGGTCGAGGTTATGAAGCCGCCGCCCAGAACGCGCTGTCCGTCCGGCAGGGAGTAAAGAACACACGCCTGTCCCGGAGCGACCCCCTCCTCCGGCTGATCAAAAAAGAAGGCGGGCGCTCCTTTCAAAAGGCCGAGACGACCTGGAACCGGCGCACGCGTCGATCGAACGCGCGCAAGCGCGCCAAGGCCTCCTTCGCATGCGCTCAGGAGATCACCATCGCCCAGCCAGTTATGTTCGCCGAGAGTCAGTTTCGATGTCAGAAGCGCCTCTCTGGGACCGACAACAACGCGACGACCCGGCGCATCGAGGCGAACCACATACAAGGGATCGCCAGCAGAGACACCCAGTCCGCGTCGTTGCCCGATCGTGAAGCGAATGACGCCTTCGTGACGTCCCATCACGCGCCCGTCGAGGTGCACGATGTCGCCAGGCTCGGCCGCACCCGGCCTCAGACGCTCCACAATCTCAGAGTACTTTCCGGTCGGAACGAAGCAGATATCCTGACTGTCAGGTTTGGCTGCGACCCTCAGACCCAGAGCCGCCGCAGCGCGACGGACGTCGTCCTTCTTCATGCCTCCCAATGGAAACCGCAGAAAATCAAGCTGGGCCCGGGTCGTCGCGAATAGGAAATACGATTGATCACGATCAGGGTCTGCGGCGCGCGCAAGCTCAGCGCCTGAAGGACCAACCTGCCGGCGGATATAGTGACCCGTCACCATGCATGCGGCGCCGAGATCGCGCGCCACCCCCAGCAGATCAGTGAATTTCACCGTCTGATTGCAACGTACGCAGGGAATCGGCGTTGCGCCCGCCAGATAAGAATCAGCGAAATCGTCCATGACCTGCTGACGAAAGCGGCTCTCGTAATCGAGGACATAGTGAGGAATTCCGAGCGCCTCACATACCCGGCGAGCGTCGTGAATATCCTGTCCGGCGCAGCAGGCGCCCTGCTTTTTGAGAGCGGCGCCGTGATCATAAAGCTGAAGCGTGACGCCGACGACATCATAGCCGGCATACTTCGCCAGGGCGGCGGCGACCGAAGAATCGACACCGCCCGACATGGCGACAACCACCCGTATGCCGGAGCGATCAGCGCCGAGGCCGAAGTCCAGATCAGCGCCAGACAGATTGACGCCCTCAAGTCGCGAGAAGTCGCAGAGCCCCGCCTCAGCGCCCTCATCGCCAAGAGAGACGGCCAGAGGGCCTGCGCCCTCAGGCGGAGAGGCGGCATCCCTCTCAGACGCCGGATCGCGTCGGGATATAAGCGTCGTCATGTGCGCCTCCTACGGGGTCAAGGCCCGCAGCAAACCTAAGGGAGAAAATGCTGTAGCCCAGGTTGGCGGGAATGTGGAGATGCCGGCTAAGACGAAAGTCTGCATCATGGAGGGAATTTTCCGCTGCTGCGTTCTGACCTATGAGATCGCCATGACCCACGATCCCGAACCGCCCTCCCACTATCTGTTTCAGACAAGCCAGCCTCGCGAGCTCCTCGCCTGCGCCGAGTTCGCCGCTGTTCAGGCCCGTCAGGTTCACGACGATCACGGGGCCTGGAGATGGCTTATCATCTCCCTTGTCCTCGGAGTTCAGAACGCCTGCCTGTGCGCGCTCGACAGCCGGGACGAGGATGGCACCAATGCGATGCGCCGCGCCGATGCGCGCCGGATCCGAAGATGGCGCGAGACGGGCGGCCGATCTCCTCCGCCCCACGCCCTGTCCGAACCCCGGATCGTATCAGTTCTTGAACTTGTGAATCGGGTCAGCGACCGGAAATTCCTTCCTCCCCCCTATCAGCTGCCCCTCGAAGCTGAGGCCGAGGAGCGTTTCTCGGCCCTTGTGGAGCTGCGAAACACCTTTCTGCATTTCAGTGAAGACGGATGGAGCTTTGACTTGCGGGAAGCCCCGCCGCTGGCGCTTGCGGCGTGCGATATCATACGCCACCTCGCGGTCACGCAGCCGACCTACCTCCCGCGGGCTGAGCGAGGCCACCGGGACCGCATCGCGCACGCCCTCGAGGACATAGAAGCCGCTATGGAGCATTTCGCCCACGGCGCATGAGCAGAGACCGCTGTCCCTCAGGGACCTGCTCTTGAAACGCGCCACACGACATTCCCGACGTCATCAGCGACAAGAAGCGCGCCATCCTTTCCAAAGGATACGCCTGCAGGCCGCCCCCGGGCCTCATTTCGTTCATTGAGAAATCCTGTCAGGACATCGACCATAGCCCCCGACGGACGTCCTTCCGAGAACGGAATGAAAACCACCCTGTACCCGCTCGGAGGAGAGCGGTTCCAGGATCCGTGCTGACCGACAAAAGCCCCATTTGCGAAGGCCTCACCCAGTCCTCCGCCGGGAGCGAAGGCAAGACCCAGCGACGCCGTGTGCGCGCCTAGGGCGTAATCAGGTTCGACGGCGGTCGCCACCAGATCCGGTCGGGCCGGCCTGACCCGATCGTCGACATTTTTACCGAAATAGCTGTAGGGCCAGCCGTAAAACGCCCCCTCGGTCAGCGACGTCATATAGTCAGGCGGCAGATCAGGCCCGAGCTCATCGCGCTCATTCACCGTCGTCCAAAGGCGTCCCGTCTCGGGTTCAAATGCCAGACCGTTGGGATTTCGAAGCCCCGTGGCGAACAGCATGCCAGCGCCGCTTTCGATGTCCACCTTCCACACGGCGGCGCGCCCCTGCTCGTTGTTCAGCCCGTTTTCGCCAATATTGCTGTTCGACCCGACCGTCGCGTAGAGCGCTCTGCCATCCGGGGTCGCGAGAATATTCTTGGTCCAGTGATGATTTATCGGCCCGCCCGGCAAATCCGCGACATGTCTGCCCGGATCATCGATCGACAGCACTCCAGGAGAATAAGGAAAGGATCTGATGCTGTCCGCATTGGCGACATAAAGGCGGTCTCCCGCCAGAGCCATTCCGAAGGGCGAATGCAGGCCTGAAAGCAAAACAGAGCGCACATCAGCCTCACCGTCCCCGTTCGTATCCCGCAACAGCGTGATACGATCAGGGCTGCGCACGCCGGCGCCGGCCCCGCTCATGACCAGCGAGGCCACGAAGCCCCTCAGCCCCCCGGCCCCCGGCGACTTCGCCGGCGCGTTGGTTTCCGCAACGATGACATCTCCATTCGGGAGGACATACAGCCAGCGCGGATGATCAAGTCCGCGGGCGAACGCCTTAACTGTCAAACCGGAAGCCGCCTGAGGCGTCTCATCGGCGCCCCAGCCGACAGGCTTGGCGGTGCGGACAGTCGGAATGAGCGATGATTGCGGCGCCGGCAGGACGGGACGAGGCCCCACAGCGGACGGAGACGGGTTTACCGCTGGCTGCGCACAGCCTGCGACCACGACAAGTCCGATCAGGGCCGAGTACTTAAGACAATATCGCCAACGCATCCTGACACCCTCGCCTACGCCACGCCGCCGACATCAGCCTTACGACCGCCCCGTCTGCAGCTGAAAGCTTCTCCAAACTGAACCCAGGCCACGCTGCCTCTAGCGACACCATTCCCACCTTAAAAGGCGAGTCAGGTCTGCGCCGTCCATCGAGCCAACTCAAGATCCGGATCAAGGCCTAAGGACCGCACGACCTGCTCCCATCGCGTCAGCGCATCCCAGTAATAGTCGAAAATGCACGGACAACATCCTCGCCGGCAACACTCCTCAGGCGCAGGACGAACGGGCGGCGGAGGCGTCACGCTGTCCGTCACCGGCCCAAAACCGCCATTCGACCCTCAGCGCCCAACGCCATTGCGTCTCTATCCGCGTTCTATTTGCACTCGAACTGATCGGGGCTTCGGCCGTCTCCTGCGCCCTTGTAGACAGCCTGGGACGGATAGGCGCACACCCGACGTGAACCTCCCGAGGAGAATGACGCTGTCATCTCTGAAGGGATCTCTCCGCGGGTCGCCCAACGATCAAGAACATCCAGATAATCCACCCGATCGGGTCCCGGCCCACCCTGGCAGTGAAGAACGCCAGGTAACATGAATAACCTTACATCGTCTTTCGCTGACGGATCACGCGCATAGACTTCGTCAACGTACCGGATCGACATTAAGGGAGACAGTGCGGCGTCCGACCAGCCGTGATACATCAACAGCTTGCCTCCCGAAGTCCGGAAGCCGGACAGATCCGGGTTCGTCGGACTCATCGTCTTCTGAAGCCACGCCGCCTCGCCCGCCAGCTTCGAGAGGTCAAAACTCAGATAGCTCCAGTCAGGGTCCTGCTTGACGAAGTACTTCATGAAGCCGACGCCGAAACCGTAGGCGAGGCTCGGAACCCCCGGAGCGACCGCGTTCTTCGCCCCGGCAAGCCAGGTCCGCCAACCCGCCGGGTGGGATTCGCCGCCGAACGGAAAGCCGACATGATACGTCTTCCCGTTCTCCCTCGGCCCGTCCAGAATGGCTCTGACGGCGGCAAGTTCAGGTTTGGACAAGCAACCGTCCGCGTTAGCTCCCTTACACGCCAGTCGAGCAGGATCGAATGAACAGGCGCGGGGGTCGGCCATGACGCCGTCCTCAAGACCGTCGAGCTTGTCGCAGGATGCGAGCGCCGCCTTGCCCAGAGCGGACATGTCCGCTTGGTTCAGCACGGGCGCCGAAAGATCGCCCGGATCGGGATACATCTTGCGAGTGACGTTCACGAAGGTCGCCGCGATGCCCGTGAAATCCAGAGCCGGCGCGCCCGCCACGATCGCGTCGAAATCATCAGGATAGCGCTGGGCCGCCATCAAGCCCTGGCGTCCGCCGTTGGAGCACCCTGCGAAATAGGACTTTTCAGGGGAGCGACCATAGCGCGCCCGCACCGCCGTCTTGGAGACCTCGGTAACCCTGTGGATCGCGGCGTGCGCGTAATTCACGACGCGCTCCATTTCTCCGTAGGCCCATGAACCGTCGGCTCCGGCAGCCTTGTGACCTGTATCGGTGCCTGCGGTCGCGTACCCTTTCTGGAGGGCGCCAAGCGCCAGGGCCTGATTTTCGACCGATCCCGCAAAACCTCCCTGACCGCCCATAACGAACTTCCCGTTCCAGGCATCGGGCAGCCAGACCGCGAAATTCGTCTCTCTGCCGATCACCCCGGTCAGCTTGCAATGAGGCGCCGGAGCGTTGCCTGGGACAGCATCCACAATCTTTACGTCGGGAAGCTGCAAACCCTTGAGGCTCTCACAAGCGATCTGCGCGTGCGCCGCGTTCGACATGGCCAGCGCCAGAACCGCGCCGGACGCAAACCGAGTCAACACCAACTTCATGACCATATCCCAAAATCGCCAACCGGGAGGGAAGTGTCGCATACCCGGGACCGAGGCTCAATCGCTTCACCATCAGGAAAACCGGACATCGAACGCGCGCCTGCCCTCCCCCATTGACACCTCCTCGTCCCCCGCTCAACTCACCTTAAAAGACCCCCTCCGATCCGCAGGAGAGCTCCATGCGCAAGACCGCCATCGTTACAGGGTCCACCAGCGGCATCGGAGAAGCGATCGCCAGAGGTCTGGCTCAAGCCGGCTGCAATGTGATGCTCAACGGCTTCGGGTCTCCGGATAAGATAGAAACGCTTCGCCGCGAGATCGAAACGTCGAGCCTTTGCGAAGTCGCTTACTCAGCCGCCGACCTGACAAGACCCGACGAAATCGAGCAGATGTTCGAATATGCGACCGCGAAACTAGGCCAGGTCGACGTCGTCGTGAATAACGCTGGGATTCAGCACGTCAGTCCGATCGAGAGTTTTCCACCCGCAAAATGGGACCAGATCATCGCCCTTAATCTGAGCGCCGCTTTCCATACGACACGATTGGCGTTCCCTGAGATGAAAAAAGCCGGATGGGGACGGATCATCAACATTGCGTCCGCCCACGCCCTTGTCGCTTCTCCCTTCAAATCAGCCTATGTGGCTGCCAAGCATGGCTTACTCGGACTGACGCGCGCCTCTGCTCTTGAGGGCGCGGCCTTCGGCGTGAGGGTCAACGCCATTTGTCCAGGATATGTGAAGACCTCGCTCGTGGAAAATCAGATCGCTGACACTGCGCAGGCGCGGGGCCTCAGCGAGGAGGCGGTGATACGAGATGTCATCCTCGCCGCTCAGCCGACCCGACAGTTTGTCCGCACCGAGGATATCGCAGCTCTCGCTGTCTTTCTCATCAGCGACGCCGCCGCACAGATCAACGGCGCCGCCCTGCCGATCGATGGCGGCTGGACGGCGCAGTAGGACACAAATGCCCGTACTTCCTCCTCTCGCACGAGGCCGTTCCTGTGAAGGGTGCACCGTCTGCTGCAAACTTCCGGAAGCGGCGTCTGTCAAAAAGCCCGCTCAGACATGGTGTTCGCATTGCGCAATCGGCGAGGGTTGCCGGATCTATGATCAGCGACCGGATGAATGCAGGACGTTCTTCTGCGGATGGGTCCTCGATGAGGGGCTTGACGACGCCTGGCGCCCTGAACGCTCACGCATGCTTGTCAAGTTCGAGCCGGGTCGGATCGTCATCCATGTCGACAAGGATAGGAAGGGCGCGTGGAGACGAGAACCTTTCCTTTCCCAGATCCGGACGTGGGCTCAGGCGGCGCTCCTACACAGAGGCGAGGTTATCATCTGGGACGGTGCGGATCGCCTGCGCATCATGCCTGACGGACAAGCCGTCGCCACAGCCGCTCCACGGAGGGGATAAAGCCTCTATCTAAGAACGTTCAACAGCGACATGCTCTTCAGCATATTGAAAACGCTGGCGGAACTTTCATAGGCGAACTGAGCCTGATTGAGCCGGACCGCCACCTCCGCGAGATCAACCTCCACGATGCCGCCCATCGCCTGATTCAGCGTTTGGACCTGATCGTCGTGACGTTTGATCGCCACGTCCGTATCGTTGAGCAAACGACCGTTCTGCGCCTGAGCCATCAGCAGCTTGTCGAATGCGGCCCCGAGACTTGAAAGCTCGTTCTGAAGCGCGGCGCTTTGCGCAGAGGTCAGGGAACGGCCAAAGGGACCGGACGGTCCGGCGTCAAACTCCGCCAGACGCTTGATCGACGCCAGAGCATCGGTGGCGATGTCCGAGGCGACGCCTCCGACGTTGATGGTCCTGCCCTCCTCGATACGAACGACCTGAGGGTCCGCCCCCTGCTGGATTGAGGACGCCAGCGGATTAGCCGCCAGCTCATCAAGGCTCTCGGCGATGATGGGCGGGCGATCATTGAGAACTCCCCCGAAAAGATACCGATCGCCAAGGCGGGTGTTCATCGCTTCGCGAACGATGGAAAAGGCTTCCTCGAGCTGATTTCTAACGCTGGCGCCGTTTTCAAGGCTGATGTTTTCGAACAGGCCCGCGCGGAGCTTCGAGACCACGTCGGATGCGCGCTCGAGGGCGAGATCCTGAACCTCCATCCGCGTCTTGACCTCCTCAGCCGCCGCCCGAAGGCTTTCCGTGCGGGCGAGCATGCGCCCGGCTGAAACCAGCGTCTGACTCTGGCGTCCGTATCCCTTGAGATCGGTCTCACGGGTCTGTTCAGAGCTCTGGCGGGCGGCCTCGACGAGGGACTTCTGCGCCCGCGCGAGATCGAGCATCGAGGACTGAGGGATCATTGCAGAGGCGATGCGGTTCATGAGACTTAATCCTCTCAAACCATCCGAAGGACGACGTCGTAGAGATCACGAGCGGCCTGAATCAGGCGCGAAGCTGCAGCGTAGGACTGCTGGTAAGTGGTCATGTTGACCAGTTCTTCATCGAGGTTCACGCCCTCCTCGCTCAGTCGTCTCTGCTGAGCTTCCTCACGAACGGCCTCAGCGCCCGCCCGTGAAGCTTCAAGCGATTGCGCGCGAAGACCCGCATAGCCGGCAAGGCGGGCCCCGTACTCATCCAGGGATGAGGATTGGCCTACCATGCCGCCGGCGTCAGCAAACCGCCTCTGGACTGTTCGTGACTCCTCCAGCGCTCCTGCGCCGCGCCCGTCCCCTCTGGATACGACCCTCGCGCCTGGCAGAGCTCCAGCCAGATCCGCCTGAGCCGTCGACAGACGCGACGGATCGGAGACTATATCGGTTCTGACGGCAAGGCCTCGCGCCCGCTGAGCCGGCAGGCTCTCTCCAAGACCGAAAAGATCTGAAAGCGAATATCCCGTATCGCCCCGGCTTGTGCCGTCGTTAAACACGTCAATGCGGCTTGTCCCGTCTGTGCTGACAAGACGCAGCTTGCCGTAGGCGTCGAATGCGGTCTGGCCGACGCCCTGAAGCGCTGCGTCGATCTGAGAACGGAGAGCTGAGATGCTTGCTCCGCCACCGACGGTCAGATCTACGCGCCTGATGACCGCACCGTCTCCATTGCGAACCGCGAAGGTGACCTGCTGCCCAGCCTGGAAGCCATGCAAATCGGCTCCGGAGAGGCCTGTCTCGTAAGATAACGGGCGACCACGCGTAACCAGATCGTTGAGACCGAACGCATGCGCAAACCCCTTGCCTGCACGTGACGCAGGGTTTGCAGGATCATCCGACACGACCACGCCGGAACCTGGAACCGACGAGGACAGAGACAGACGTCCAGCGGCGAATGCGGCGGCCCCGTTTGCCCCCATGGCTCCATTGAGCGCGGTTTGAAAGTCGCCGATCGAGTTTGCAAAGGATGTCACGACGCCTGAGTCGCTGGTGATCGATCCTGCAGAAAAATCGATGCGGTAATTGCGGGTCACGGCCCCGTCGGCGTTCACCAGAGCAATGTTTGTCGCGCCGGAAAAATTCAGCCGATCAGTGGCGATGAGACCCGTGTTGCGCCCTGTCAGCGCCTGCGGCGCCGGCAGGGAGGCCGATGCGTTGTGAGCTGCGTTCAGCGCCTCGGCGGCCCCCGCGGCGAGCTCGCCGAAGGATGCGGCCAGATCCGAGAGCTCCCGGTCGCGGGCCTTGAGAAGACCAAAAAGCTCGCCGGAGGCCAGATGCGGAGAAAACGCGGTCTCAACCGACGAACGCGGAGCAATCAGCACAACGCCGGGATAGTCTCCTCCCGTGCGGCTGTCCGGAGCAAGGCGCGCAGCATCCGTATCGACCAAAAGCGCGCCGTCTGTGGTTCTCACCTGAACCCCGCCCGTCGAGCGGGAGCTCACCCGAATATCGATGATCTCTGCGAGGCGATCGAGCATGACCGACTGCTCGGTCTGCGCATCGGTGGCGTCCACCCCGCCGAGGATGTTTCTCTGGATCAGACCATTCAGACGCGCGATGCCGCCCATCAGCTGATTGGCTTCCTCCATCACCTCGATCGCGCGACCGTCCGCTTCCGAACGAAGTCCGGAGATCTGATCAGATGCCCGCTGGAAATCTGAGAGCAGCGTCTGGACAGCGGACAGCGCCTCGGACCGGCGTAAGGATGAGGACGGATCCAGAGCCAACGCGCCAAAGGCGCCGAAGGCAGGGTCCATGGAGGAGAAAACTCCACCGGGATTCGACGGATCGCCCATCAGTCCCTGAGCGCGATCCATGAACTGCGCGAGGACGGATGCGGCGCCTGCCTCAGAGGCGCCGCGCATTTCGGCGGCCGCCAGATAGGCGTTGGCGACGCGGGATATCTGGACCTCGACGCCGCCGAGACCCGTTATCTGTTGATTGACGAACTGAACATCGAGCCGGCTGTAACCCACCGTGTTGACATTGGCGACGTTGGTCGAGGCGGCGCGCAGCGCCTGCTGGTTCGCCGAGAGAGCGGACAAACCGTTACCCATGATGCCGGCTATGCTCATGATCGCCTCTTCGTCATCTGCGCTCGCGCCTCGTCCCGGCCCCTCTGGCCCCTGTCAGTCTGACCGACCGGCAGTTTCTGCCGACCCAGGCAGATTCGGGATTCTTGACCCGGCCCCTTCCAACTTCCTGAATAAAAAAGAGAAAACTTCACATATCGCCTTGCTTGACCTCGGCCGACGTCATCGGACGTTCAGCTTCCTCGTTAACCAAGCAAGCAATGGGCCAGTTCCCGAGGGAGCCGACGTGCGGGAAGGTCGAAACTCCAAGACGCCCCCCCGGGCCTCCAGACGGGCCCCAAAGGGGACCGTCTGATCCACGTCGTGAACGCGGCAGCCGGTCGCCGGGCAAGTTCTGCCGCCCCGGCGACGCCAACGGACCGGGGAAAATCTGCCGGGCTCACGCCACACCCTCAACATGTATCTGTTTTATTTGATATTTTTTTTCACAAAAACTGGCCCATGGGTTGCAGGTGATGTCTCGGTCCCGCTGGACCTCCATTTGAACGTCACGGACGCGACTATTCCTTATGAGCCTGAGCGAAGCCCTTTTCACGCCTACACGACCGGCCTCGCCGCAGCCGACGGCTGCGCGACGGGCGGAGGAGCCGGCTTCGACCCGCGAGGAAGACACGAGCTTCTCTGAGATGCTCGATCAGGAAGACACGGAGGAGACAGCCCAACTCCCTTCCGCCGCAGGCGCCTCGGCTCCAGGGAGAGCAGCCGTTTCCCCGGAGACGGCTCTCATGCTCGCCGACCTCGCCCCCGTCGACCCGGCCGCCGCTGACGCGGTTACATCCGCCGTCTCGGAAGAGATTGCAGCGATGCTGGGCGCCGCGCTCACAGTCAGCGGGTCGACAAGCCCTCCGTTGGAAGGCGCCGGCCTTGTTACGGCGTCGACAGGCCCTGGCCTCGTCTCAGCACCCCCCTCCTCGCCGATAGCTCCAGCCGCCGCGCTCGATACAGCCGCTGGTCCCGGCGCAGCGCGCGCCGAAGCGTCCGCCTCGAGCGGCTCCTCCGATCAGGCCGACACTCCGCCATCCTCCGGCCAAAAGACAGCCAACCCGGGGACGTCCCTCTCGAAGGAGACGACAGGGGCTGCAATCAATACTGGCTCAGGGGGCGTGACGCCGCCTTCGCAGGCCGCCTCACAGACGCCGGCGCTGACACCCGATCTCTCCGCCCTTGCGTCATCCCCCCTCGACGGGCAGGCCGGCGCATCACCGTCGGGCGCCGCCCTATCGGGCCAGGGGCCGGCCGCAAGCGCAGCGACACCAGCCAGCCCCGCACACCCCGCACTCGCCCAGGCCCCGGCCGCCGCCGTGCAGGTATATGTGCGTTTCGTGGAGCGGTTTGACGGACGCGCTCAGCAGTTCAACATCCGGCTCGATCCGGCCGAGCTTGGAAGGGTCGACGTTCGCATCGAAATCGGCGCCGACCAGAAAGTGCACGCCGTTCTGGCGGCGCACGACAGCGCCGCTCTGAGCGACCTGATCCGCGGATCAAAGGCCCTTGAACAGGCTCTCGCCTCTTCCGGGGTCGATCTGGCGGACGGCGGCCTCAGATTCGAACTGTCAGACGACCGACAGGACCGGAGCGGATCTGGAAGCGCCCAGACCGGGGACTCCAATGATCGTCGAAACCGGTCTGGAGCCGAACGGCTCCCGCCTGCAGTCCAACTCGGCGATTCACTCCGGGGGCCGCAGCCGTCGACCCCCGGCCTGCTCTATTCCTGGCGTCCGGCGCGCCTCAATCTTCTGGCCTGACGGAGAAAGATCATGACGGATCTGGTTTCCTTTGTTTCCGCGGCCTCGCCGGCAGCATCGACGTCAGCGGCGTCAAAGATGACCCTGTCGAACAATTTCGACACCTTCCTGACAATCCTGACCGCCCAGATTCAGAATCAGGACCCGCTCGAGCCAATGGACTCAACCCAGTTCACGCAGCAACTGGTCCAATTCTCAGGGGTCGAACAACAGATCCGGTCCAATCAGCAACTTGAAACCCTCATATCCGCCACCCGATCGTCAGCAGGCGCCTCGCTTTCAGGTTACCTGGGGCAGCAGGCCGAAATCGCGAGCGATACGGCGCAATACTCGGGTGAACCCATAAGCTTCCTCTACTCCCTGCCTCAGGATGCGGCGAGCGCTGATCTGACCATTCTTGATTCAAGCGGACGCGCGGTCTTCACGGCGGAAGGCGCAACGGAAGCGGGTCGCCATGGCTTCACGTGGAACGGTCAGATCTCCTCGGGAGCAGACGCGCGCCCGGGCATCTACACCCTGAAAATTACGGCGAAATCGGCTGCCGGAGACCCCATCTCGGCCGAACAGGCTGTGCTCGCACAGATCACCGGGGTCGACCTCACCCATGGAGAACCGGCCCTGACCACGCCAGTCGGGATTTTCGCCTATTCCGACATCCGACGTCTGACCCAGACCTGATTCCTACAAAAGCCTGCCCGTCCGTCCTTCACCTTCCACCCAGCCATCACCTTTAACTGATCCACTCAGTCACATCGGAGCCAGACCCCATGAGCATCAACTCAGCCATGCTCGCCGGCGCATCCGGAATGCGCGCAAACGCGAGCGCCCTCGCTGCGATCTCCGACAACATCTCGAATGTGAACACGGTGGGCTACAAACGCGTTCGAAACGACTTCGTCTCCCTTCTCGACGCCGGGACCGGAGGGACATCTCACAGCGCAGGCGGCGTCCTCGCCGCTCATTCGCAGCTGATTTCGGAGCAAGGCGCTCCTCAGGCCTCCAGCGTCGCCACGCATCTCGCCATTTCCGGGGCAGGCTTTTTCTCCGTCCGATCCTCCTCCGAGATCGGAGCGGCGTCGGACCCGCTTTACTTCACCCGCGCCGGACAGTTCGGACCCGATCAAAGCGGCTACCTCAAGAATGCGGCGGGCTTCTATCTGCAGGGATGGCCCGTCAACGCCGCCGGCCAGGTTACCGCCAGCCCGACTGATCTGGGAGACCTTGAACCGATCCGGGTGTCCGGGGTCGTCGGAGGCGCAAGCTCAACCACTTCCGTCAGCCTCTCGGCGAACCTGCGCTCCTCGCAGCCCGTCTCAGCGGCGGCGGCGACCTATAACGCCGCGACCAACAATATGGCGTCCGGGGCCGTCACACCGGATTTTCAGGCTCCCATCCAGATCTATGACAGCCGCGGCGGTCTTAAGACGCTCAATGTCTCGTTCCTCAAGCAGGGGCCGAACTCCTGGTACGCCGAAGTTCATCTGCCGTCCTCCGATGTCGTATCGGGCGGAGGCCTCGTCAACGGACAGCTCGCGACCGGCATGGTCCGGTTCACCCCCTTCGGCCAGATCGATCTCGCCACTTCAACCCTGCCGAGCTCAGTGACCATCAATCAGAACGGCGTCGGAACCGGCCCTCAGTGGGCGGCCGGACTTGGTCTGGCGACGCAGACCATTGCGCTGGATATCGACGGATCCGCCTCGATCGGCGGACTGACCAGCTTTGATGCGAACTCGGTGCTGAACGACACAGAAACAGACGGCACAGCTTTCGGCTCGCTCTCTTCTGTGGACGTAGGAGAAGACGGGTCGGTCAACGCTTTATTCTCGAACGGCCAGGTGCGCCGGATCTATCAAATCCCTGTTGCGACATTCGATAATCCCGACAGCCTTCTTGCAGAGCAGAAAGGCGTCTTCAGGATCGGAGCCGAAACAGGAGAACTCTCCATGAAGTCGGCCGGGACGCTCGGGGCCGGAGAGATCAGGCCCAGGGCGCTTGAAAGTTCGACTGTCGATCTCGCTGAAGAGTTCTCAAACCTGATCATCACTCAGCGCGCCTACTCAGCCTCTTCAAAAATAATCACGACGGCCGACGAAATGCTTGACGAGCTCATTCGTCTCAAGCGTTAATAAAGGGCTGAATTGGGGTAACTTATTGGCCTCCGCGCGCCTTTAACGGCTGTGCGGAGGCCTTTTTCGACCCGCAATGAAACAGGTTGGCCGGCCCGCGGCCGAACATGGTCAGCGCGCCGTTTTCTCTTTCCGCCAATTTTACGGAAAACCGGCGAGCCGAGCTCAGCGCGGCCTTAAATCGCCTTCCCTATGGTCTGGATTACTGAGACCATCAAAGGGAGCTCGCTATGCTCAGCCACAATGTGCAGAGCGCCGCCGTCGTCGGACCCGACGGGCGCAAACTGACCCTCGAAGACCTGCCCTCTCCTGGCATCAAACGCTGGGTGACCAGACGGAAGGCGGAAGTCGTCGCGGCTGTCCGCGGCGGACTCATCACAATTGAAGACGCCTGTCGCCGCTATGAACTTACGGGCGAAGAATTTGCCGGGTGGGAACACCTCTACGACCGTCACGGGGTCAAGGGGCTTCGCACCACCCGGATCCAGAATTATCGCTGAAAGCCCTTAGGGATCACGGCGAACTAACGTCCTGTCCCTAACTTCTAAACGGATTTGGTAACCCTCATTAAGGTTACGTTTACGCGACGCTGGGAAATTCCTGCCTAGTCGAATGGGCGACGGGCAGTTTTTTCCAGGCGATCATGGCCGAATCCACTGATCTCATTGCAAATCTCGCGCGCTCCGGACGGATGCGAATCGCTGCAGCCCTTGCGGTCACCGCCCTGGTCGGTGGGGGCCTGGGCGTTATCATGCTTCGCGGCGGCGAGGGCGATACGGCGCTCCTTTTCTCCGGTCTGGACCTCGAAGAAGCGGCAGAAATTGCCGGCCGACTGGATACGGCGAACATAAGCTACAATCTCGAAGGGGGCGGGTCCGCAATCTTTGTCGATCGGGCTCAGGTCGACGACGCCCGGATGATGCTCTCCGAACAGGGTCTTCCCACCCGGGGGTCGGTGGGATGGGAGATCTTCGACAAGACCGAGGCGCTGGGCACAACCAGCTTTGTTCAAAATATCAATAAAATCAGAGCTCTTGAGGGTGAGCTCGCACGCACCATCTCCTCTCTGGATATGGTGAAGGCGGCGAGAGTTCACCTCAACCTCCCTGACCGCCCCCTGTTCCAGAAAGATAATCAGCCGCCCACCGCTTCTGTCGTGGTTTCTCTTCGAGGATCCGAAATGGGAGCCGACAAGGTTCGGGCGATCCGGAACCTTGTCGCCACGAGCGTCCCCGGCCTTGAGGTCAAACACATCACGGTCGTCGACGATCAAGGACGCATGCTCGCGGCGGGAGCAGAGAGCTCCGAGGACGCCCTTGGCGGGGGAGACGGCGACGAGCGCAAGGTTGCGCTGGAGAATAACTTTCGCAACAAGGTCTCCGAGCTTGTGGAAAACATCGCGGGCCCCGGCGCGGCGCGCGTGCAAGTGTCCGCGGAGGTTGACTACAACCGCATAACCGAGAGCGCTGAAACCTACGATCCGGACGGCCAGGTACTGCGCTCGTCCACCAGCGTCGAAGAGACGTCGTCTGACGTCGAGACCGAGCCGGCCGACGAGACCACTGTCGCCAATAATGTGCCTGACGGCGCTGATCCTGCTGCGGCCGCGGAGCCAGCCGCTCCCCAGCCGACCAGTCAGCGCCAGCAGTCGCGTACGGATGAGACTGTGAATTACGAAATCTCCAAGAGCACCCGCACGGAGATTATCGAGGGCGGACGCATACAGAAGATCTCCGTCGCAGTCGTTGTTGACGATCGACGGGTGCCCGGCGTCGAAGGCGCGCCCCCCACTTATGAGCCCCGAACGCCGGAAGAGCTTGAGCGGATCTCCACCCTGGTGAAGTCAGCCATCGGCTTCAATGAGGCGCGGGGCGACACGGTGACGGTCGAAAATATCTCGTTCGCTCGTCCGGAAGTGTCGATGGTTGAAGCCGAGGAGCCTGGCGCATTCGACTTTGACAAATTCGATCTCGTGCGCGGGGGAGAGATCGGCGCCCTCCTGATCACAGCTCTCGCTCTTGTCTTCTTCGTTCTGCGTCCACTGGTTCGCGGCCTGCTCTCAAAGCCTGAGGAAGACGCGCCGCTGACGCCGGCTCGCGCCCTGGCCGCCCCTCCTCCGCCGGAACCGGAGCCGGAGCTCGATATGGGCATTGATGTGGCGCGGGTGACGGGCCAAGTCCGAGCCTCTACGATCAAGAGGGTCGGCGAGGTCGTGAACCAGTACCCGGACGAGTCCAGCACCATCATCCGAACCTGGCTCCTCGATCAGAACCCGGATAGAGCGGCATGAGCCAGGCATCAGCAGCGAAGGCGGAACGCGAACAGGCCGCCGCCGCGACCGCGGCGGCTGAGATGGCGACTGCGGCCCGGACGGCCGAGCACATGTCGACGATCTCAAAGATGACCGGCCCGCAAAAAGCTGCGGTGGTCATGCTTGCGATCGGGGTCGAAGCGAAGCCGATCTGGGACCGTCTCGCAGAGGACGAGCAGAGAGAAATCTCTCTTGCCATGTCCAATGTGGGCGAGGTGCAGGCCGAAATGGTCGAGCTCCTGATCAAGGACTTCGTCGGCCGCCTGTCGAGCGCCGGATCTGTCGTCGGTTCCTATGAGCATACCCAGAAGCTGCTGCAGCAGTTTCTCCCGCCCGATCGGGTCGAAGCTCTCATGGAGGAGCTTCGCGGTCCTGCCGGACGGACGATGTGGGACAAGCTCGACAATGTGAACGAGAACGTCCTCGCGAACTATCTCAAGAACGAATATCCGCAGACAGTTTCCGTCATTCTGTCCAAGCTGAAGTCCGATCACGCCGCACGAGTTCTGACATCCCTGCCGCAGGATTTCGCACTCGAGGTCATTCAGCGCATGCTCCGCATGGAGCCGGTGCAGCGCGAGATCCTTGAAAAGATCGAGTCCACGCTGCGCTCCGAGTTCATGACGAACCTCGCACGCACCTCTAAGCGCGACAGTCATGAACAGATGGCGGACATCTTCAACAATTTCGATCGTCAGACCGAAGGGCGCTTCATCTCCATGCTGGAGAGCAAAAACAAAGATGCCGCCGATCGCATCCGGTCACTGATGTTCGTCTTCGAGGACCTCTCGAAGCTCGACCCGGGAGGGGTCCAGACCCTCCTCAGAAATGTCGACAAGAGCAAGCTCGGCCTCGCGCTCAAAGGCGCCAATGAGGAAATGAGGAATCTCTTCATGTCGAACATGTCTGAACGGGCCGCCAAGCAGCTTCGTGAGGACATGTCCCTTATGGGGCCGGTGAAACTGAAAGATGTCGAAGCCGCCCAGCAGGACATGGTCAACACTGCAAAGGCCCTCGCCGACAATGGCGAGATCGTTCTCGCCGAAGGCGGCGGGGCGGATGAACTGATCTACTGACGCGTAATCGGAGTCTCTTGTGAAAGCCTTCGCATTCGAAACGGAATTCACGCCTCACGGCGATGTCGTGGGCGGACCTGCGCAGAAGTTTTTCTCGCGCGCGGAAGCCGAGACCCTGGCGGCGTCTGCACGCGCGGAGGCCGAAGCCATGGCTCAGGCTCGCGGCTTTGCCTCCGTCGATCGCGTGATCCGTCAGCTTGCTCCAGTCAATCCGCAGATTGTCAGGATCGCCGAGGCTTTGCGCCAGGAAGCCGCCGAGCTCGCTCTCATCGCCGCGCGGAAGATCGCGGGACGCGCCCTTGACGCTAATGGAACCCAAACGGCTGTCGATGCTGTCGCGGAAGCCGTCAGGATGCTCAAAGGAGCGCCCTCCATCGTCGTCTGCGCACCCGCCGACGCGGTCGGCCCCATCGAACGAAGACTGGAACAATTGAAAAAGGAAGGTCGCGTCGGCGCCATCAGCTTCCGCGCCGACCCAGGAGCGAAGCCGGGAGACTGGAGAGTCGAATGGGGAGAGGGTCTCGTGGGCTTCAGTCGTGACCATGTTGAGGCTGCGATCGAAGCTCTTCTGACTGACCGTCTTCAGGACCCTGTTCAGGACCAGCTCGACCTTTTCGCTGTCGCATAAGAAAGACATAACGACATGCCCCCCAGCGATCTCAATCTTCCCGAACTTTCCCCAACCGGATCAGCGATGGGGGTCGGCGCCGCTCAGGATGACGGCGCGCGAGAGAAAATAGCGTCCGATCTGCAGCCGGTTTTCGATATCCCGGTCCTGGTGCAGGCGGTGCTCGGGCGGACACAGATGGAGGTATCCAATCTCCTTCAGCTCGGCCCCGGATCAGTTATCCAGCTCGACCGTCGTGTCGGCGAAGCGATCGATATCTACGTGAATTCCAGACTCGTCGCCCGAGGCGAGGTTGTGATCGTCGACGACCGGCTCGGCGTCACCATGACCGAAATCATCAAGAATACGGACGGCTGACATGACCGCGTTCACCTCCTTCAACAGATCTGACCTTGGAGACGCCGAATGCGCGTTCTGATCATCGGCCAACTCGCAGGCCAGCTCTCCAACGCGACGAAGATCGCTTTTGATCGTGGAGCCAAGGTCATCCATGCCGGGACGATTTCAGCCGCCCTCGACATGCTTCGTTCCGGCAAGGGCGCAGACCTTCTCATGGTTGATGTCCATGAGGATATCTCCCTTCTTGTTTCGGCGATGCAGCAGGAACGAATCGTAGCTCCAGTCATCGCCTGCGGCGTCGGAACAAGCCCGGACATGGCTGCTTCAGCTATCCGCGCCGGCGCAAGGGAGTTCATTCCTCTTCCCCCTGACCAGGAGCTGATCGCGGCTGTTCTGTCGGCGATTGCAGATGACGACCGACCGATGATCGCCCGTGACGCCATCATGGTCGAACTGAAATCTCTGGCTGAACAGATCGCTCCCTCCGACGCGTCGATCCTGATCACGGGAGAAAGCGGCGTCGGTAAGGAGGTGATGGCGCGTCATCTCCACCGCCGCTCCCGACGGGCGGACAAGCCGTTCATTTCAGTGAACTGCGCCGCCATTCCCGAGAACCTCCTGGAGAGCGAACTCTTCGGTCACGAAAAGGGCGCTTTCACAGGGGCTGTGGCGCGGCGGATCGGAAAGTTTGAAGAGGCCGATGGCGGAACTCTTCTGCTCGACGAAATCTCAGAGATGGACATCCGCCTTCAGGCCAAGCTTCTCAGGGCCATTCAGGAACGCGAAATCGACCGCGTGGGCGGGGGCAAGCCGATACCGGTCAATATCCGCATAATCGCCACATCAAACCGCAATCTCAGAGAAGCAGTTCGCACGGGAGACTTTCGCGAGGACCTGCTGTACCGCCTTAACGTGCTGAACCTCCATATCCCTCCCCTTCGGGAAAGACCTCAGGACGTTCTCGCGCTCGCCGAATTCTTTCTCGAGAAGTATGCGCGGGCCAACGGCATGCCGGCGCGTCGTCTCTCGGAGGATGCGCGTCGACGCATTCAGACCGCCACCTGGCAGGGCAATGTCCGTGAGCTCGAGAACGCTATGCATCGCGCTGTCCTGCTGGCTCGCGGTGACGAGATCACCGCCGAAGCTCTTCGCACGCCCGAAGGGCGTCCTGTGCCCTCGAGCGATTTTGACGCCGCCGCCGAACGTGCAGTGGCTGCAGCGGAAAGCGCCCTTAAGAGCATGAACGGACTTCGTGTCGGCCAGACCGTGGCCGCTGTCGAACAGGAGCTCATCCTGTCCACGCTCGATCACTGTCTCGGAAATCGCACGCACGCAGCCAATATTCTCGGCATCTCGATCCGCACCCTGCGCAACAAACTCAGGGCCTATCAGGATGCAGGCGTTGATATCGCCGCTCCCGGCGAAACACGGGCGGCAGGGTGAACCAGATGGCTGATACAGCGACACTCACACGACCCACGACAGGCGGAGGCATAGACCTCAACGCCATCACGAAGATGTTCGCACGCGGCGAATACGCCCTTGGCGCGGGGGTCATGGCCCTCGTCATCATGCTCATCGTCCCGATACCGGCGATGCTGCTGGATTTTCTACTGGCGATCTCGATCACGCTGTCCGTCCTGATCCTCATGACGGCGCTCACCATCCAGAAGCCTCTCGAATTCTCAGCGTTTCCGACCGTACTGCTCCTGGCCACTCTTCTGCGGCTGGCGCTCAATATCGCCACCACACGCCTTATTCTGGCTCATGGACACCAGGGACCAGACGCCGCGGGAAACATCATCGAAGCCTTTGGCGGCTTCGTGATGCAGGGCAATTTCGTGATCGGGGTCGTGGTTTTCATCATCCTGGTGATTGTCAACTTTGTCGTGATCACCAAGGGCTCCGGCCGGATCGCCGAAGTGGCGGCACGCTTCACCCTCGACGCCATGCCGGGCAAGCAGATGGCGATCGATGCAGACCTTTCCTCCGGCCTCATAAATGAAGATGAAGCCCGCAAGCGACGCAAGGAGCTCGAAGGCGAGAGCAACTTCTTCGGGGCAATGGACGGTGCGTCGAAATTTGTCCGGGGAGATGCCGTTGCAGGCATTCTCATCACGTTCATCAACGTTATCGGCGGAATGATCATCGGCGTCGCACAGGAAGGCCTGCCCTTTCAGGAAGCCGCCAACTCCTACACGACCCTCACGGTCGGCGACGGCATCGTCTCGCAGATCCCGGCCCTTATCGTTTCAATCGCAGCCGGCATGCTGGTCTCGAAGGCTGGCGTTGAAGGTGCGGCGGATAAAGCCATCGGAATCCAGCTCTTCTCAGACCCCCGAGCTCTGGCGATGGTCGCGGGAACAGCTTTGTTCGCCGGGCTTCTGCCGGGAATGCCCATGATCCCCTTCTTTCTGCTAGCCGGAGCCGCAGGATGGGCGGCATGGCGCAATTTCACCGCCGAACGGGAGCGAGCCGACGCCGAGCAGCAGTCGCAGATCGCTCAGGCGCGAACCCAGACTGTGGCTGAGCCTCCGATCAAGGACAGCCTGAACGTTGACGAGCTGAAAATTGAACTCGGCTTCGGCCTTCTGGGTTTCATCAATGAAACCGCCGGCAGAAAGCTGACGGATCAGGTCAAGGCGGTGCGTCGCCAGATTGCCTCGGAGTTCGGTTTCGTCGTGCCTCAGGTGCGCATTGTCGACAATCTCGAACTCGATTCGGAAGAGTACCGCATCCTCGTCAAGGAAGTCGTCGCAGGTCGCGGACGTCTCAAGCCGCAGATGCATCTTGCGATGAGCACATCCGGCTCAGCGCCCAGCCTGCCAGGCGAACGGGTCAACGAGCCCGTCTTCGGTCTCCCCGCAATCTGGGTTGATGAGGCGACACGGGAAACGGCCGCCGTATCGGGTTATACCCTTGTTGACGCTGCAACCGTGCTGACGACTCACTTCACCGAACTGGTGAAGGAGAATATGGCCGACCTGCTGACATTCGGCGGCGTCAAAACCCTCATCGAAGACCTGCCCAAGCCTCAGAAATCGCTGATCGACGATATAACGCCCGGACAGATCACCTATTCGGGCGTCCAGCGCGTGTTGCAAAACCTCCTCCGCGAGCGCGTCTCCATCCGCGATCTCGGCACAATTCTGGAGGCGATCGCCGAGGCTTCGGCTTCTTCCACCGACCTGCTTACGGTCACGGAGCATGTCCGGGCCCGGCTCGCGCGTCAGCTGTGCAACGCCAACACGGATGGCTCAGGCACGCTCTGCGTCACCGCCCTGTCTCCGTCATGGGAGCAGACCTTCCTCGATGCGCTGATTGGGTCCGGCTCTGACCGCCAGCTCGCACTCGAGCCCTCCCGTCTTCATGCGTTCGTCAACGATCTTCGCGGGGCCTTCGAACGAGCCGCCCAGGTAGGAGACACTCCGGTTCTTCTCACCTCGGCAGGCATACGCCCTTACGTCCGCTCGCTCGTGGAACGCTTCCGCCCTCAAACCATCGTCATGTCACAAAACGAAATTCACCCGAAGGCGCGACTGCGCTCGGCGGGATCAGTCTGAAGCGATCATAACAATAAGTAGGAGACCGCCGATGAAAATGAAGATGTTCTCGGCTCCAACGCTGGAACAGGCCACGGCGCTGATGCGCGCCGAGATGGGCAAGGACGCCGTAATCCTGTCGACCCGAGAGGAGGACGGCATCGTCGAGATCCGGGCCGCCGTCGACCGGTCCTTCAACCACCGCTTCGCCGCACCCCGGTTCGCCGAGGTGCGACCGGTGTTCGACGCGGCGCGCGACCAGCTGAGCAATATGCTTCGATGGCACGGCGCTCCCGACGGTTTCCTTCAGATGGTGGCGGAAGCCGGAAGCCGCTTCGGCGCGGGATCGGAGCCCCTGGGGGCGCTCTCCGCCGGCCTGGAGGGGGTCCTGTCCTTCGCGCCCCTTCAGCCCCATCCGGAGAAATCGATCCTTCTGGTCGGGGGACCCGGTTCCGGTAAGACGACTGCGGCCGCGAAACTCGTTCTGCAGCTCTCAGACGCTGATTCGCCGCTCGAGCCGATTTCCGCCGATTTCGACGCAGCAGGTCAGGCCGAAAAGCTGGCGGCGTTAATGTTACGCCCCTCTCTGACCGTTGCTCTGTCCCCGGACGCCCTCCAACGCATCATCGAAGATCGCGATGCTCTGGGCCGACGGGCGATCGTCGACGCCCCACCCTTCAATCCCGTGGACCGCGATGACATGAAGCGCCTTAACACCCTGATTTCTAGACTTAATGTGGAGCCTGTTCTGGTTATGTCCGCGGATGGAAACCCGATGGAAATGGAGGACAACGCCCGTTCTTTCGCTCAGCTGGGCGTTCGGCGCGCGATCCTCACCCGGCTGGACGCCGTGCGTCGACGGGGAGGCGTAATCGCAGCAATTTCTTCATCTCGGTTAAGCATCGCTCAACTAGGTTCAGCGTCTAATGCGCTCAAAGGACTTGTTCCGGCATCCGCTTCGCGAGTGGCGAAGCTGCTTCTGGACAATGCCCCCGAGGCGGAACTTCTCAAGGGAGCCGCGTGATGAATTTCGCGTTCAGAAAATCCGATAGCCGGCAGCCCCGCGCGCGCGTAGCTCCCGCCTCCGTGATTGCGGTGGCCTCAGGAAAGGGCGGGGTCGGCAAGACCTGGCTCTCAACCACTCTTGCGGCGAGCTTCGCCAAGATGGGTCGACGAACCCTTCTTGTGGATGGCGACCTCGGGCTCGCCAACGTGGATGTGCAGCTTGGGATCGCGCCGGAGACAGACCTCGCAGCGGTCATAGCCGGATGGGTCGAACTTGAAGACGCTGTCACGCCCATCAATGGCGGAGCGGGAGCGAGCTGCGGCTTCGACGTCCTGCCCGGTCGATCCGGTTCAGGCGCTCTTGCAGGCTTGCCGCCCGATGAGGCCTCTCGCCTGGCGGCCGGCCTCACAGCTCTCTCCCTGCAATACGACATCGTGCTGGTCGATCTGGGCGCCGGGATCGAGGACAACGTCATGCGCCTCGCCCGAGCCTGCGACCGGTGTCTGGTCGTCGCCACCGACGAGCCCACCTCAATGACCGACGCTTACGCCTTCATCAAGGTGCTGCGAGGCTATGCTCCCAGCGTTCAGCCCTGGCTGGCCATCAACATGGCTGATACGCGAGTGGCGGGTCGGAGAACCTACGAAGCCCTGGCGCGAGCCAGTCAGACTTTCCTGGGTTTCCGGCCGCCGATGGCGGGTATTGTCTTGCGCGATCCGAAAGTTCGCGAGGCGATCCGGCAGCAGAAAACCCTGGTGTCTATCGACCCTCAGGCTCAGGCCGCCCTTGACGCCGCCCAGATCGCCGAGGCGCTCGTGCGTGGCGGCGCAGAGGGTGTGGCGCAAAGCGCATAAGAGGATTTCCTCCGCGGGCGCGGCCAGCCGGCGCGCTCGCGGACGACGCCCTGGTTATCTGTCTCGAATACAGTTCGCTTGAGAGCGCGACTTTTCTTCAGGGTCTCCCGACCCGATTGATGGCCGCCTCATCCAGCGCTGCCTGGTCGAGCGCCTCAAGGCGAACGGCCTCTCGCTCAACCGCCTGCTCCACCAGCTGCTCGAAACGAGACTTTTCCTGGTAAGCGATCGTCAGCTGCTCGCGGATGCGAAGGCTTGTCGCCTGAGCTTCGGCAATCTCCACGTCCAGAGCCGCCAAGGCGAGCTTCACACGCTGACGGTAGGCGGACACGAGATGGAACGCCGCCGGGTCAGAGGTCCCGGCCTCCACTTCGGCGCGCTCACGGTTGAGAAGATCGCTACGCTTCACGGCGAGAGCATCGAGACGACGAGCCGCCTCCCCGGCCTGAACGCCGACATCGTCGAGGCGACGCTGCGCAAGCTTCAGGAGAGTTTCAAGGGTTCTCAACGACGGATCCGATCAGAAACCGCCGGGGCGCCGGGAGGCGGAGGCGCGTCGGCGAGAGCGGCGGCCAGTTCTGCAAAGGCGATATCCGGTCGGCACGCCAGACGGACATCCTGCGAGAGAAACGCCTCCAGCCTCGGCCAGACCCTGACAGCTTCGTCAACCTCTGCGTCCGCCCCCCGCGTATAGGCCCCGATCCGGACCAGCTCCTCCATGTTCGAATACAAGGCCATCAGGCGGCGAGCCCGCCGAGCGAGGGCGGCCTGTTCGCCTGAATGAAGGGAGTTGGACAGTCGGGAGATCGACTTGAGAACATCGATGGCCGGATAGCGTCCCCGCTCCGCGATCGAACGGGAAAGCGTGACATGGCCGTCCAGGATGGCCCGGACGGCGTCGGCGACGGGCTCGTTATGGTCATCGCCATCCACGAGGACGGTGAACAGACCCGTGATATGTCCCTGTTTCTCTCCGGGCCCCACGGCGAGACCGGGTCCGGCCCGTTCGAGAAGCTTTGGGAGCTCGGCGAACACAGAGGGCGTATATCCGCGAGTGGTCGGAGGCTCGCCTGCGGCAAGGCCGATCTCGCGCTGCGCCATGGCGAACCGCGTAACGCTGTCCAGAAAGCAGATGACACGCAGGCCCTGATCGCGAAAATGCTCCGCCACGGCGAGGGTCAGCCAGGCGGCTCGCCTGCGGCGAGGCGCCGCCTCGTCGGAGGTCGCAGTCACAATCACCGATCGCTTCAGCCCCTCGGGCCCGAGAGTATCCTCGACAAACTCCCTCACCTCCCGCCCTCGCTCGCCGATGAGGCCTATAACCACCACATCCGCATCAGCACTCCGGGCGAGCATCGACATCAGCGTCGACTTGCCGACGCCCGACCCGGCGAACAGACCCAGTCGCTGGCCCTGAGCGCATGGCGCAAAAACGTCGAGCGCCTTCACGCCAAGGGCCAGAGGATGATCCACCCGGGCGCGCATCTGCGCGCTCGGCGGAGCCGCCCGGACCGCGCGCGGCCTCGGACCTCCGGCCATCGCCCCCAGTCCGTCGAGAGGCTCGCCGAAGGCGTCGACAACGCGGCCCAGCCAGGCTGCGGACGGCCGAACAGAGTCTCCGCCCTGAGAGAAAAGAACCCGAGCGCCGGGCCTAAGTCCCTCAAGGGGATCGCAAGCGAGAACAACTGCGCGCTCCCCCTGAAACCCCACCAGTTCTCCTCGGGGCCCATGGGAATCGCCAAAGCGGACGAGCGCCCCTAATCGCAGGGCCTCGGGCGGGCCCGCCGCCTCAATACGCAGGCCCTCAAGAGCCGTCACACGACCCTCATAGTGGAGAGCGTCAAGCGCCTTGGTCTCACGGATCGCCGAAGCCAGCATCAATACAGGTCCTCACCGGCGCCCCACATTCGGGCCGACAATCAGTCAGACACCGGGTCGGGTTGACGATTCATTAACCCGGCAAAATTTGCCGTATGGTCGCTTTCCATCGCGACAACACAGAGAATCACGCTAAATTTCTGGAATCGGCCCAGGGCGCTGAGAGGAATTCATTAACCTTTAGTCGGCCTAATGCGGTGGTTAACTATGCCAACGTAAAGCGTGGCCGATTCGGGAGAGGCTGATGCGGGTCTTGCTGATCGAGGATGATGAAGCGGTGGCGCGCAGCATCGAACTGATGCTCAAGGCGGCCGGTTTCAACGTCTACACGACCGACATGGGTGAAGACGGGGTCGATCTCGGCAAGGTCTATGAATACGACCTGATCATTCTGGACCTGGGATTGCCTGACATTTCAGGCTACGAGGTTCTCAAGCAGCTGCGGATGTCGCGAGTCAACACCCCTGTGCTGATCCTCTCCGGAAACCCGGACATCGAGGCCAAGGTCAAGACGCTCGGCTACGGAGCCGACGACTATATCACAAAGCCCTTCAACAAGGACGAGCTGATCGCCCGCATGACCGCGATCGTCCGTCGCTCGAAGGGGCATGCGGAAAGCGTCATCCGAACCGGCGAAATCATCGTCAATCTCGACGCCAAGACGGTCGAGGTCCGCAATCAGCGTGTGCACCTGACCGGCAAGGAATATCAGATGTTCGAGCTCCTGTCCCTGCGCAAGGGCACGACGCTTACAAAGGAAATGTTCCTCAATCACCTCTACGGGGGGATGGATGAACCTGAGCTCAAGATCATCGACGTATTCATCTGCAAGCTTCGCAAGAAGCTCGCTCAGGCGACTGGCGGCGACCACTTCATCGAAACAGTCTGGGGACGCGGTTATGTTCTGCGGGATCCGGACCCTAGGGTGGCCGAACAGGCGGCCTGATCGGCCCGGCGCCCGTCGTGAACGGAAGAGGCCGTTCGCGTCATGATTGACCTGCGTCAACGCCTCTCCAAAGACCTGCTGGATGCGGATTACGAGGCTCTGAGCCCTCAGAAAAAAAGCGCGATCGATCTGATCGCCGATCAGCGCCCCAGCGGAATAGACCCGCAGCTGTCCGACGGACGGACTCAATGGGACAAGCTGGCGGACGCGGTCGCGCAAGTCGGCGGCTCGTGGCGGTTCATTATAGGTTTTCTCGCAGGGCTGTTCGTATGGATCAGTCTGAACGCCGCCCTGGCCGGCCCCGGACTCGCATTCGACCCCTACCCATTCATTTTCCTGAATCTCATCCTGTCCATGATCGCCGCCCTCCAGGCGCCAATCATAATGATGAGCCAGAACCGACAGTCCGCGAAGGACCGTGCGGCGGCCGAACATGACTATGTCGTCAATCTCCGGGCGGAGCTGGAAATCATGCTGCTGCACGACAAGGTCGAAGACATGCGGGATCGGGATATCGTCGCCCGTTCCGAAGCCCTGGCCAGACAGGTGCTCTCTCTCCAGGAGCAGGTCTCGGCCCTTTCTCAAGCGCTCGAAGCCTCAACAGGAGGACGCCCAGACAATGGGCCGAAAGAGGACTAGGCCGCTCGCAGAGCCTCGCGATTGACTTCCCGCAACTCTCCCGCCCTCTTCTCAAGGTCGCCGATGAGAAGTCGAACATTCTTGGAGTTCGAGCGAAAGGCGATATCGAACAGGTCGCCGATGAGGGGAACGGCTCCGAGGCCGGTATCGATCACCCAGTTCAACGCCATCCGAACAAGCGTCCAGCGTCTCGCTCCCAGCCTTCGGGCCTCGAAAATCACGTAAAGCCCCAGACCAGCGGTCACAAGGTCGCCAAGGACCGGAACCAGGCCGATCGCGCCATCGAAACCAAACTGGATTCCAAACAGAGAAAACTGCCGGTCCAGGCGCTGTTCGAGGCGCTTCAGGCGGGCGACATCATCGCATTTAGTAGGCATTCGGAACCCGGGTGCGCCACGCAGTCTGGAGGGACGGTTTAAACTTACCGCCATGTCATAAACTGCGTAGACTTAACGAAATCTGACCGTCAGAGAGCCTGACGACGGAGGCGCTTAGTCCCTTTCTCCGCCGCAGGCAAGAGTATTAACGAATGTACAGAAAGGGACCGGTTGTCGCGTCTCCGCTGGGGATATCATCGCCCCAGATAGCCCGCCGTCCTGCTCCGGTCAGCCCGAAGACCGACCGACCCGGACGAAGCGGGACATCAAGCAGCGCGAACGCCCTTCTGAGCGACCTTGTAGACCCCGCGACGGTCATGCTGCGCCTCAAACGCCGTGCTGACGCCGATGACCGTTTCCGCCGCTCCCAGGAGGAGATAGCCGTTGGCGTTGGTCTGGGCTGCGATACGGGCAAGGACATCGGTCTTGGTCGGACCGTCGAAATAGATCAGCACATTGCGACAGAAGACGACATCGAACTTGCCGAGGCCCGCCATCGACTCCATCAGGTTGAGCTTTCGGAATGACACCTGAGACCGAATTCGCTCAGAAAGACGCCACTGATCATCCTGCTTGGTGAAGTAGTGCATCAGCATCTGTATCGGCAGGCCGCGCTGAACTTCGAACTGGGTGTACAATCCCGCCCGAGCGCGCTCGAGGACCCGCTCGGAGATATCTGTCGCCACGATCTCCACAGGGACGCCCCCCGTCATCGCAGGGTTCTGATCGAGCATCATCGCGATCGAATACGGCTCCTGACCGGTCGAGGAGGCCGCACACCAGATCCGGATCCGGGATCCGCGACGCGCCTGAGACAGAACAGGGAAAATTCCGTCCTTCAGATGCTCAAATGGAGTCTTGTCCCGGAAAAAGAAAGTCTCGTTCGTGGTCATCGCATCGACCACGTCCGCGATCAGTCTTTCCTCGCTCCGCGATCTCACCACGCGCACAAGATCGTCAATTGAGGCCAACCCTTCCTTACGAGCGAGAGGCGCCAGCCGGCTCTCGAGAAGATACATCTTGTCAGCGGAAAGGATGAGACCTGCCCGACGTTTGAGAAGAGAGGAGATGAACTCGAAGTCCTGCGCGTTCACTAGCCTTCTCCGTTCATAATCGACAGGGCCATCGACCCCAACTCGGCCAGCGGCTTGACCGCTTCAGCGTATCCGGCCTGAGCGACCGAACCCGGCATGCCCCAGACGACTGAAGAGGCTTCGTCCTGGACAATCACCCGCCCGCCAGCTTCCACAATCCGACCTGATCCGACCGCCCCGTCCGATCCCATCCCAGTCAACACCACACCCAGCACCCGCCCGCCATAAACGGAGGCCGCTGATTCGAACAATGGATCGGCGGCGGGTCTGCAAAAATGCACCTGCGGTCCCTGATCCAGACGAAGCTCGAAGCCTCGCGCCGATTTTGCGACACGCATGTGAAAATCACCCGGCGCAAGGAACATCGATCCGGGGATAATCGGATCATGGTCGATCGGCTCGCGACAGGGGCGACCCACATGTTCCCCAAGCTTCTGGGCGAAAATCTTTGTGAATGACCTCGGCATATGCTGAACGATCAGGATCGGGGCGTTAATGCGTCTCGCGATCGGACCCAGAAAAGCCTGCAGCGCGGCAGGACCGCCCGTCGATGACGCAACCACCAGGACATTCGGTCGTCCGGCGAGACCCGTTCGAGGCGGCGGCTTTCTCAGTTGAAAATTCGTCTTGCGGGATGCGGGTGTGACCGGATTGACCGCCCTGCCTCCCAGGGCCAGCAATTTCTCCACAAGTTCGCGCCGATAGGTGTCGGCTGAGCCAAGCACTTTAGAGTCCGGCTTGGCGATGTAGTCGGCCGCCCCGAGGCTCAGAGCTCTGACCGTTGTCGACGCGCCGCGCGAGGTGAGTGTCGAGGCCATAATCACGCGGGCCTGGGGAGCAGCCTTGCGCAAGCCAGGAAGGGCGGCCAGCCCATCCATCTTGGGCATCTCGACATCAAGGATAATGACGTCAGGCTTGGCTGCGGACGCCTGAGCGATCGCCTGTTCGCCGTCAATGCAGCTTCGCACCAACTCAAATCTCGGATCTTCCTCGATCCAACGACGAGTCAGGGCTCGCACGACAGCGCTGTCGTCCACATGCATGATGCGGATACGACGGTCTGTCTTAGGATTAGGCGCCGCAAGCGACACAGTCCGCACCCCTCAAGGTTAAGCGGGACAGCCCTGCCCTCGAAGCGCTGACGCCGTCTGCCGACGGCCGTGCGCTTTCAAGCAGGCGTCCAGTTTCAGACCAGACCCACTTCAGCGAACTTCGACTCGATGATCTCGGCGTCGAAGGGCTTCATGATGTACTCATTCGCGCCTGAGCGGATCGCCTCGGCGATATGAGCCATGTCATTCTCCGTCGTACAGAACACGACGATAGGACGCTCGCCGCCGGGCTCACGCCGGAGCGCCCGGATGAAATCCAGACCGTTCATAACCGGCATATTCCAGTCCAGGAGAACCGCATCAGGCATGTTGTCCCGGCACGCCTCAAGGGCTTCATTGCCATCAACCGCCTCAATGGCCTCAAAATGGAGGTCCTCGATAATCCGGCGAGCAACTTTTCGAACGACGCGAGAGTCGTCGACAATCAGACAACGCTTCATTGAATAACTCCTGTCGTCCCTAGGCGGCTGCGGCGACTTCGTCGCCGCCGGGCGGCGACAACATGCGATCGATGTCCATGATCACGAGCAGGCGATTGTCGAGACGATGAACGCCCCTCGAAACGCTCGCCCAGACCGGATCCAGATTGACCGGGTTCTGTTCCAGACTATCGGCATCGAGACGGAGAACCTCGCCGATCTCGTCGATGATAAGACCGAAGCTTTCTCCATCGCGCTCAACGCCGATGGCCAAGGTTCGACCGTCATCCTTGTCCTTCGGAGGAAGTCCTAGACGAGCCCGACCGTCAATCGCGGTCACAATCCGTCCTCGCAGGTTCAGAACGCCTGCGATTTCCGGGGCGGAGAGCGGAACAGTCGTCGTGTTCGAAGGACGAAAAACGTCATGGATCTCCGAAACGCTGGCTCCGAAGACCTGGGTCCCTATCTTGAAGGTCACATACTCACGCTCGTTCATGCCGCTTCTCCTCGTGACCTAAGCGCGCTGTCGAGAGCGGCGAGCAGCGCATAGCGATCTGATTTTGGTACCGCCGGGCCGAGAACGGTCGACGGCGCCTCGCTCTTGCTCGAAAGCGGGATAACCGGTCCGTTTCCGCCCTGAGCGACGATGGCCTGGAACTGGTCCATCTTGGAGGGATGGTCAGTGTCCGCGAGGACAGCGTCGAAGACGCTTCCGCGGGCAAGCTTGGTCTGAGCATCCTCAAGGCTCTCAGCAACCACCACGTCGTAACCGGCTGCGTTGACCAGGGGAGCAAGCATGTTGCGGAAGAAGGGATGAGAATCCACGAGGAGGATCCGCTGTCTCTTCGCCTTGCGCTCACCTGCCGCAGCAGCCTCAGCCCAGCCCTGATCGGCCTGATTGAGGTAGTAGCTGATGTCGATGATCTCAGTTGACTTGCCCTTGAGCACTGCTGTTCCGAGAACGCCCTGGGTCATGTCGCTAAGCTGAATGGTGAGGTTATCCTCAACGATGTCGAGGATTGCATCCACTGCGAGGCCGATCACGCTCTCACCCTGAGAGAAGACGAGGATGGACTGACGTCCCTCGTTCTTAAGGGCATGCGTTCCCGCCGCATGGACCAGCGGCATCAGTCGACCGCGGTACTGAACCACCGGACCGCGCTGGGTCATCTCGAAGGTCGTGGCGTCCAGATCCTCAAGACGCGTGACAAGGTTGAGCGGACACGCCCTCGGCTCCTCGCCGCCGGCGCTGAACAGAAGCAGGGTCGTCTTCTCGCCTGAAACATAATCGCCCGACGAACGAGACGCCTCTTCCTGATTCACCCGACGCATCGTGGTCTCCAGGTTGGATATCGACTTGGCGACCCCGCCAGGATCCAGGATCATGATGACAGCGCCATCGCCAAGGATGGTCGCCCCGGAGTACTGCGCCACCGAACCCAGGCGCTTACTGAGAGGCTTGACGACAATTTCCTCCGTGTCGAACACCTGATCGACGATCAGGCCGAAGCGGGTATCGCCGACCTGCATTACGACAATGTAAGCCAGCTCGTCTGCCTGCGGCTCGGATCCGTCCATCGAAAGACCCAGAATGCCCTCAAGGCTAACCAGAGGCAGCAGGCGGTTCCTCAGTCGAAGAACGCGAGTGTTCTTGATGAACTCGATCTTCTGTTCACACTGAGGCCCTGCGCGCACGAGCTCGAGAACGGAGAGCTGCGGCAAGGCGAACCTGTGCTCGCCGACCCCGATGATGAGCGCCGAGATGATGGCGAGGGTGAGAGGGATCTTGATGCTGAAAGTCGTCCCCTCGCCTCGGCGAGACCGGAGGTCGATCGTGCCGCCGATCAGCTCCACATTGGTCTTGACCACGTCCATGCCGACACCTCGGCCGGACATGTTGGTCACCTGAGCGGCGGTCGAGAAGCCCGGAGCGAAGACAAGGCGATGGACCTGTGCATCGGTCATTCCGTGGGCCTCGAGCGGGTCGACAATACCCTTCTCGACAGCCTTCTGGCGTATCCGCTCCGTCTTCAGACCCTGACCGTCGTCGCTGACCTCGATGATGATATGCCCACCCTCGTGATAGGCGCGAAGCTTGATCGTCCCGGTTTCCGGCTTTCCAGCCGCGATACGATCTTCAGGAGACTCGACGCCATGATCGCAGGAGTTACGGATCATGTGGGTCAGAGGATCCTTGATCAGATCCAGAACCTGGCGGTCAAGCTCGGTCGCCTCCCCTTCCATGACCAGCTCGATCTTCTTGTGAAGATCCTGGCATGCGTCGCGGACAATTCGTGGAAGTTTCTTCCACGCCGACCCGATCGGCTGCATACGGGTCTTCATCACGCATTCCTGCAGCTCCCCGGTTATGCCCGAGAGTCGCTGAAGCGGCGCCTTGAACTCGCTGTCCGCCACGGTGCGAAGCATCTGCATCAGCTGGTTGCGCGTCAGCACAAGCTCGGAAACCATCGTCATGAGGTTTTCAAGGACGTCGACATTCACGCGGATGGTCGCATTGGTGCTGATCGCGCCCTTCCTGCCTTCTCCCTCTTCGGTTTCAGTAGGCTTGGCGTTCTTGATTTCAGCCGGCCCCTCGGTGGCGAGGAAGGCCGCCTCCAGTTCAGCCATCGATACCTCGCCGGGACGAAGGTAGCGCTGCTGATCAGGGTCCCAGCGCCCCGTCGTCGCACCAGCCGCCTGCGCAAGCTCAGGATCCTCGGAAAAATCGGGCTCAGCCGACACAGGCGCGGCGGGAGGCGCGGCGGCGGCGACTGCGGCCCCGCCGGCGACGCCGCTCAGGCCGCCTTCGGCGTGGGCCTCAAGCCGGGAGATAATGTCCCGGTCATTGCCTTCCGGCTCCACATGTTCAGCGGCGAGATGGCCCAGAAGCGCCTTGATGCGGTCGATGGAGTCGAGAACGAGGGTCACGGCCTCGGGGGTGACTTTGAGCGTCCCCTCCCGGAACAGACCCAGCAAGGTCTCTCCTGCGTGAGCAACCGCCTCAAGCCTCGGCAGGCCGAGGAAACCGCAGGTTCCCTTAATGGTGTGAACCAGGCGGAAGATGTTATTCAGCGTATCCTTGTCGTCCGGATCGCTTTCAAACCTCACAAGTTCGGTGTCAATGACCTCCAGGCTGTCCGCCGTCTCGGTCAGAAACTCCCTCAGAAGATCATCCATCTTCACGCCCATCAGTTTTCGACCCGAAATCCGGGCCTAGTCTGACTGACCTAGCGCGATGGAAGTTAAAAAATCGCTGCGTAGACCGTGAAATCAGGGACTAATAGCCGGTCCGCGCGCAAAAAGTACCGGACCGGCCTCGCTTGAGCGCACCTGAAGGGCGTAACCGATCTCCTCGGCGATCAGACGCGTGAATAGCGGCTGGATCCCTCCCCGCCCCCAGCCGCCCTCCGGCTGACGCCCTGCGAGACCTTCGAGAACCTCGCGCTTGAGCTCTCCGGGAGAGCCGGCGGCGGACACCTCCAGACAAAGGCTTGCGCCTTCGCGACGGACAGACACGGTCACCACGCCGCTGCGGGCGGCCGGCTCCATCATCACGAGCGTCATGTTCATGAGCACACGCATCTGACGGTTGGTGATGCCAACCGGCTCGACGCGCCAGTCCAGTCGCGCCTTGTGAATCGAAAAAATCTTATCAAACAGAGACTTGGCGACATGTATATCCGCCGGATCATCCGTCAGGGCCTGAGACCCGACAGCAAAGCGCATGAACTGAATCTTAGCCTCGATCCCCGCCACGCCTTCCTTGATGAGCTTCTCGCCCTCAGCGCGCATGCTCATGCCCATATCGTCGTCGAACGCCAGCGAGCACCCGTTCATCAGGGCGGTCAGCGGCGAGACAAGGTCATGAAAGATCCGAGAGGCGAGGTAGGATGCAAGCTTGGAAGACTCGATCATCGCGCGAACCCTGGATCGTCTGCATCTCAGAATCGCAACCTTAACTGATTTGGCGGCCGGACCCCAAGATCCAAGTTGAGCCCTTCAACCCACCTTCGACCGGCCCCTCTCGCTCGCCGCTGACGGCCTGCTTGTGTCAGCATCTTCCTCAGGGCTTGATCGTCCAGGGCTCCCCATCCCCCGGAAGAACCGCCTCGCCTGGCCCCGCTCTCGAGATCTGCTTCTCGGCGCTCAAGGCCGCGATGACGGCGACGCTCTGCTCGGTCCGCTCGGCGGTGCGGGTATAGGCAGCCAACCGACCTGCATTTATCTGTTCAAGCCGACGCTTAAGGTCCGGGGACATCCGGGACGGGTCAACGACCGCCAGATACCCTGTATAGCTCTCACCGATGACGCGGTCGGCCTTGGCCCGCTCAATCGCAGCATCCTGGGCCTGAGCCGTCGCCAACGCTCCGGCCAAAACAAACGGGACGACCGCCGACATCACAATCCTGAATATGGTCACGATCCACTCCATCCTGGCCGGCTCAGAAGAGATCGGGGTTCTGAGCGATCAGATCCTCGATCTCCTTGTCCAGACGAACACGCACCTCCTGGTCGATGCGAACATTAAGATTGATCGTGATCGGCTTGTCGGGCGCTGCGATCCGGATCGTCGGAGTGCAGCCCATACACGCAGCGACCAAGACTATCGCCATCGACGACCAAGCCGTTTTCCGTATCGTCATCGAACGCTCCACGGACATGCCCGACATAACCAGCATCCTCCTACCCGCGCACGCGCAGGTCAATCCTCTGACCGCGGGCTCTGTTCAGTCTGCGCCGGAGGCACAGCGGCGCGGATCACCGAACTCAGCCCCCTGTCCGACTGAAAGGACTGGATCAGATTCATCAGTTCACTCTCCAACCCGATGTTCAGGTCGAAATCTGCTCCTCCAAGAACTCCTGGGTTTTCACCCAAAAGCCCGAGAGACAGCATTACGCGGCCGGTGATGTCTCCCATGAGCCCTACCCGCAGGCGCCTGTATCGAAACTCCTCCAGAGCCTCAAAGACCAACCTGGCGTTAGGATCCGCATCGCCTGCGGCTTTCCCGGCGCTCCCGGTGTAGCGGATCACGCCCCCTTCTCCAGATGTCTCAAGGACAGCGTCCTCGACCCGGGCTGAACCCGTCGTGAACGACAGAGGCACGGTACCGCTCAACACTCCCTCAACCTGCAGATCGGGAACGCCAAACAGCCGAACCACTTCCGTGAGATCCCACTTATCCGCCTCCGCAATAATGAGGTTCCGATCCGCTCCGAACTCATAATCCATCGGACGGATGACTATCGCGCCGGCGGCGAAAGGAAATTGAGCCGCCTCAAGGCGAAGAGTGTCAAAGTCGAGCAGCTGAAAGCGGATGTCGCCATCCTCGAAGGGAAGACCGAAAGTGACCTTCCCGATCCTTATGGTCTGGCCGGGGGGCGAACGCATGTCGAAAAGATCCGAAATCTCAATATGTCCCGAAACGTCCTCGAAGACGCCAGCGGACGCGATGGCGAAACCTACCCCCTGAAGGTCAGTCGACAGCGACACGTTGAAATCGTCGGGCGACCATGAGGCTTCGCCGGAGACCTCGACCCGACCCGAAACGTTCGCCGGCCCTCTCAAGAGCGCCGACAGCGCGGACGGCTGAAATCCCCTCGGCCGGAATTGCAGGCTGGCCGGAGCAATTCGCGCATCCCCACGTCCAGAGCTGAAGTCATGGCGCCCTGACAGCGTCGCCAGTGCGCGGTCCGGAGATATCAGACGGGTGACGGCGGAAAAATCCAATGCGCTTCCGGACAGGCTTGCCATTCCAGAAAAACGAATGGCTTCAAAAATCCGGTTCTCCGCCTGAGACGGATCGCTGAGAACGCCACTTACGTCCAGAAACTCGCCTGCAAGACCGTCCTCGGCGCCTCCTAGACTGAAGCGCCCTTCGAGGCGGTCGGCAAGAAACGTCTCAGCGCGCGCTCTTCCTCCGTCGAACGATCCGTTTATGGACCAGTTTTTTCCAAGCCGCATCGCTCCGGACATGCTTGGGATATCCGCTTCGATTGTTCCGCTCCGGCCTGCAAGCACCAGGCGGGAGGGTTCCATCGATAGGCGCGCATTCCCCGTCTCTCCGAATGTCCAGTCGATGCCGGCAGTCCCGGGCGAAATCACGCCGGATGCGCCTGCGATCTCCGCTTTCATCTGGGTGAAGGTCACTCGCCCGTCTCCCCTCCAGGCCGAGCCGACTTTCTGCGCGAGAGGATCGTCGAAATAGTACCTGGCGGAGCCCTCGCCGATGGACGATCCGCCGAGACTGAAACGCTTCCACGACACGTCAAGCGGCGAGATCGCGTCGATGATCGACCCCGATCCTGACCAATGCGCGTTCACGCGCGCCTGAAACTGCGCATCGTCAATTGAACCCGATGCGAGATCTCCCGAATAAGACAGCGAGAGGCCGCCAGCGAACGCCCCTGAATCCCCGAACCTCGACAGTCGCACCTTATCGAGGGTTGCTCCCCAAAAGCCGCCGTGGACCGGCCACGGTTCGAGCACTCCGTCGACCTCAACTGTCAAAGGGCTTGAGCGATCCCCCTCGGCACGGACATTCATATCGATCCGGGGGCCATCGCCTGAGCTCTGGATATTCCCGACAACGCCCCAGGACAGCCTCTGCGAGGGTCCCAAGGTCATGACAAGCGGCGCGGCGTCCGCCCTCGTGACGTCGACAGCGAACGGATGCGCCGACCTGAGCCTAATGGGGGACTTCAGAGCGGCCTTTAACTCAGTCTCGTCCACATGCGCCGACCACGAAGCGCCGATGTCCGCGCCCCGGATCGCATGGACGATAGCCGCGGACATGGCCCCGCCCATCCCAGGCGAAGTCATCGCACCCAGAGGCGAGAACAACCTCGCCAGATCCCCGCCAAGCTCGGGACCCGCGCTCAGACCGCTAAGCGTCCACTCCCCCGCGGCATCCATGCGAAGCGGCCTGAGGCTCCGAGGCGCCGTCGACACGGCGATCCTCCCCTGAACGGCTCCCGTCTCGGCTGACAGACCGGATGACGTCATCGCCTCCAGACTGGCCTCCAGAGTCCCGGTCCGCTCGTCGCCCTCACGCCCTGCAAGATCGAGACTCACGCGGGAGCTCCTCCAGGATACGTCTCCCGATCCGCCCTCTCCGCCCTCAAGCTCCAGACGCACGCCGCCGAGGCCCTGCACGAGAGCCTCTAATGAAGGAGCGGAGAGATTTATGCCAGCTCCATCGACCTCTCCGCGGATGCGTGTGTCGGATAGTCTGACGCCGTTAAGATCCATCGCCCCTGCAGCACCGCTCCAGGAGGCGCGAAGACCGGAAGGATCCTGTCGAGCGACCAGCTTCAAATCCAGCATCTCTGAGCGGACCCCGGGCAGATCGAGGTGATCGACCTGGAGGACCCCATCAACGGACAGGTGGTCACCCTGACGACGGATCAGGACCGCGCCATTGCGAAGAGCCAGCCGGGACTGATCCGCTTCCAGAACGGATCCCTCCGCTGTGAGCCGCCCCTCGAAGGCGAAAGGAGCGTTTGAAATAAACCGCCCGCTCGTCTCTATGAGACCGAGGGGCGTTTCGAAATCGATACGAAGATCCGATAATGTCATCCGTGGCGGATCGTTCGGCAGCGTCGCATCAGATTGGTTCAGAAAGCTCTGAACCAGAGAGGACAGCGCCCCAAGAGGCGGTCCGCCGCGAAGATCGACACGGACGCGAACGCCATCCGCTCCAACCCATGAAGGCCGCAGGGCCAGAGGTCCGCCTCGCCAGTCGACATCGGCCCCGAGCCGCTCAATGGAAACGACCGGCGTCTCGCCTGGCGCCTCGGAGATATTCAGGGACCGCAAACTGACCCCGCCGAAGTCGAGCCTCACTATTTTCGCCGAACAGGCGACATCATGACGTGAGCACACCAGCTCAATCAGGCCCTGCGCCGCAGGCTTTCTGACTGCCCAGAGGATCGCAAAACCTGCCGCAACCAGACCCACGGCAACCATAACCTTTGGTAAACGCAGCTGTTTTCCACCTTTCGCGATAAGCTTTTTTTCAGTCATCCGCTGTAGTTCAGACTTTCCATCTTGTGCAAAACCAGCAGAATGTCTTTACTGCATCAGCGTCTGGGTTGCGACGACTTATGAGATCAGCGGCGTTGGCCGCCGGATCATCGATCTGTTCGGGAACGATCTGGAGACCCCATGAAACACACGCTGTTCGAATGGGGCATCGGAGCGACAGCTGCCGTTCTTCTGGGTTCGGGGCTGGTTTTCGCAGCTTCCGCCACAGGATCCGACGGGTCTTCCGGGACAAACGGTTTGCCGGATCCGCGAGAGCTGCTTTCGTCCCTGACAAGTTTCGATCATCTCGAGAATAACCTTCGGCTCGAGAAAACCCTGTCCATCCGACGGAATGAAACCCTCAGCGGCCTGCTCGATCGGATAGGCGCCCCGCGAGAGGAAGCCAACGGCGCCGTCTATGCGGCCAGCCAGCTTATGGACCTGCGCAAGGTGCGTACCGGAGAGACTGTGACGGCATGGCTCGAAACAGATCCTGCCGACGGACAGGTTCGTCTCACGGGCCTCTCGCTTCGCCCTGAAGCGGAGCGTCAGGTGCTGGTGTCGCGCACGACCTCCGGAGACTGGGTTTCTCATGAACTTCTCGCGAAACTCACCCCCGGCCTCAACTATGTGGCCGGACAGATTGAGCAGTCGATCTACGAGACCGCCCTTTCGCAAGGCGCGACGGACCAGCAGGTTGTCGATTACGCCGATGTGTTCGGATACGACATCGACTTTCAGCGGGAGATGAGAACTGGCGATACCTTCTCCATGCTTTATGAGACGTATGTCGACGAGCGCGGCGAGCCGGTGAAGACCGGAGCGTTGCTGTACGCTTCGATGGACGGAGACGCGCTCAAGAAGCAGTTCTATCGCTTCACGCCCGCAGACGACGGTCAGGTGGATTATTTCGATGAGACCGGCCAAAGCGCCAAGAAGTTTCTTATGAAAACCCCTATCAACGGGGCGCGCCTTTCGTCCTCCTTCGGCAATCGCAGACATCCGATCCTAGGCTACACAAAACTTCACAAGGGAACAGATTTCGCAGCTCCGCCGGGGACGCCGATATACGCCGCCGGAAACGGCCGCATCGAGCGGGCCGGTCCCTTCGGCACCTACGGAAACTACATCCGGATCCGACACGCCAACGGGTATCAGACAGCCTATGCTCACATGAAGGGATTTGCTCGTGGGATGCGTCCAGGAGCGGTCGTCAAGCAGGGGCAGGTTATCGGTTACGTGGGAACAACCGGACGCTCGACGGGTCCGCACCTTCATTACGAGGTCTATGTCAACAACAAGCCTGTCAACGCCATGAGCCTCAAACTGCCGACCGGGCGGAAGCTCGAGGGAGAGCAGCTTGAAGCGTTTCTCGCGGAGCGAGACCGGATCAATGCGCTGCGGGACGGGACCCGAAACCAGTTGCTCACCGTATCTGCAGACCCGGCGACTGCCCCCTCTGAACGAGACGTCCTGCGGGTGAACTCAACCGGCGCTCCGGACTCCAGACCGCCGTCGGTCTCCTCAGCGTCAGAGACTCGCTGACGCCGCGTGACGCGACGTCCTGAAGGAGCTATTCTCCGCTCGTTATCGTTCTTCAGGCGAGCGCAAGACGCCTGGAAGACGTCTTCGAGGGAGACCTGTGATGAGGCCATTTCCATCAGCAGCGATGCGCGCGGCGACGGCCGCCATGATCGGCTCGGCGATGATCGCCGGATGCGCCGCATCCCCGGACCCTTCGACCCTGGGACGATTGTCGTGGATGGTCGGTTGCTGGAGATCGGCGGACGGGATCAATACGCAGGTCTGGTCCGCCCCGGCCGGCTCGGTGATGTTCGGTCATGCGGTGACCATGAACGGCGATCAGCTGAGCTTCTTCGAACAGTCGCGGATCGACCTTCGCGCCCCGAAGGCGGCCTACACATCCTCTCCGGACGGCCTGCGTCCCATCACCTTCACTGAACCGGCTCCGCCTGCAGCGACCGACCAGGCGTCCCTTTCTGTCCGTTTCGAGAATGCAGCGCACAGCTATCCTCAGGCGATCACCTACCGATCTCTCGGCCGCGCCGGCCTTGCAGCGACGGTATCGATGCTCGACGGGTCGCGTCCCGTCGACTACGTTTGGGAACGGTGCAAATCATAACCCGGCTTAAGGCGACAGGGCTTCCACCCCGCCGAGGAACACCCTCACGCCCCGATCAACCGCCTCCCTGATGTCCGCTTCGCTGGGGCGATACCCCGGCTCGAATAAGGTTCGAAGGGCCATGCGCGCCCGGACAAGATCAAAGAAAATCTGGGCTGCGACATCAAAGTTGTCGATCCTTATCTCTCCGGCCTCCGCCCGATCCTTCAGGTACGCCGCCAGAGCCGCGCGTATCCGCTCGGGCCCGCGACGGGCATAGCCCCCGGCAAGATCGGGAAAACTTCTGGCCTGACCCGCCATCAGGCGAAAGACATTCAGGGCCTCTGGTTCAGAAAGTCTGGTCATGAACCGCTCGCCAATACGCTGAAGCCCTTCCCGGATCGGGGTATGCGCCGAGAGTTCGACCCCCATCTGCTCCGTCAGCTCCTCAACGCGGGCGTCGACCACGGCTTCGAACAGACCCTTCTTGCCTCCGAACTGGGCGTAGAGCGTCGATAACGATCCGCCGGCACGCTTCACGATTTCCGCCATGCTGGCGTTATCGTAGCCGTGCTCCAGGAAAATCTCGCGGGCGGCCTTCAGGAAGGCGGCGCGACGAAGTCCCGCTCGGCCTTCGTCCTGATCCGATCCGGGCGGCTCCTGATCAGTCATGGCCAACCGAGAGCTTGTCGTGGCGTGAGCACCATTTAAACACCGCAGAGACCGTAACGCAGATTACACGCTTGTGGTCTATGCTACTCCTCTGTCGCGCACCCAATCGCGCGGCTCTCGTCTGATCGCAGTCGGAACGTTCCAATATGACCGCCGAACCCATCGCGCCCGCCCCCCCCGCCCCCCCTCAAGGGCATTCGACGCTGTCTCCGCCGCCAGGACAGGACGCGAGGGCTGCGTTCGTCCGCAAGATGCGCCCGGCGGGAGCCATCGCTGCAGCGGTACTCTGTCTCGGGTTGGCGCTCAACTGGTTCGTCAACGGCCGCTATGAAATCCGAACGGACAACGCCCATATTCGCGCCGACATCACGCAGGTCGCGTCCAAGGTTCAGGGGTATGTCCAGACGATCCATGTCGTCGACAATCAGCTCGTGAAGAACGGCGATCTTCTCATTACCCTGGAGTCGGACGATTATGCGGCAGGCCTCGCCGAAGCGCGTGCGGCGCTCGAGCGGGCGAAAGCCGATGAAGCTCAGGCGCGCGCCAGGGTCGCTTCGCAGCGCGCGGCCATCGCCTCCGCAGAAGGACGATCCGCCGCTCAGGCGGACACGCTGGCCGAAACCCGCGCCGCCGAACAGTCTGCGCGGGCATCTGCGGATCTGTCCGCTTCGGATCTGCGCCGCTATCAGGATCTGGCTGACAAGGGCTGGTATCCGCGAGCCCGAATGGAGGCTGCCGCAGCCGCAGAGCGCTCCATGAGCGCCCGACTTCTTCAGGCTCAGGCGGCGGTCACCGCTCAGGAAAGCCAGCTGAAAAGCCTCAAGGCCGGGGTCAGTCAGGCCCGCCAGGAACTGGGCGTTGCGGAAGCGGCGGCAAGGTCTGCAACCGCTCTTGTTCAGGTTGCCGAGGCAAGACTGCGGGCCGCAGAACTGAATCTCGGACGATCAGAGATCCGCGCTCCCATCGACGGGGTCATCGCCAATCGAAACGCCATGCAAGGCCAGCTCCTGTCGCCAGGTCAGATCGCTCTCGCCATAGTGCCGGAGAACCAGGCTTACGTCATCGCGAACTTCAAGGAGACGCAGGTCCGTACAATGAAGCCAGGCCAGACAGCCTCCCTTACGATTGACGCCTATCCAGGCCTGAAGGTTTCAGGAATCGTAGAGAGCATCGCGCCGGCGACAGGTTCGACCTTCAGTCTCATTCCTCAGGACACTGCGACGGGCAATTTCACCAAGATCGTGCAGCGTGTGCCTGTCAGGATCGCGATAGCGCCAGAGGCGCTATCAACCGGACTTATGCGATCTGGTCTGGCGACGGTGGTTACCGTTTCAACACGCCCCGAAAAGCGCTAGAGGCGTGGCCTCCCCGCCCGCCTCTCCGGCTGTCGCGCCTGTTCCGGGTCCGGCTGAAGCCAGACGATTGAACATCGGCTTTCTGGCGATGGTCGTCGGCATGTTCATGGCGATCCTCGATATACAGATCGTCGCGTCATCGATTGCAAAGATCCAGGCCGGAGTTTCCGCCAGCGCCGAGGAGATTGCATGGATCCAGACAAGCTACCTCATCGCAGAGGTGATCGGCATCCCCCTTTCCGGTCTCCTTAACCGCGCCCTCGGTATGCGCGTGCTGTTCATCGCCTCCGCTGCGGGGTTCACCGCATCGAGCGCCCTGTGCGCGCTTGCGTGGGATCTCAACAGCCTCATCGTGTTTCGCATCTGCCAGGGCTTTCTCGGGGCGGCGATGATTCCGACCACCATGGCTGCGGCGTTTAGTCTGTTTGGTCCGAACCGGTCGATGCTGCAGCAGGTCACGGTCGGAATGGTCGCAACTCTGGCGCCCTCCATAGGCCCCACCCTCGGCGGCTGGATCACGGAAAATCTCAGCTGGCACTGGCTGTTCCTCGTCAACGTCATCCCAGGCGTTCTGGCCGCCGCCACAGTCAGCGTCTGCATCCCGCGCACGCGGCTCAATCTTTCCCTGATCCGCAATATCGACCTAATCGGCCTGTCGGCTATGGCCCTGTTCCTCGGATCTTTTGAATGGGTGTTCGAAGAAGGGCCAAGATCCGGGTGGCTCGAGGACAGCCGACTGACGCTATGGATGGGCGTCTGCACGGTCGCCGGATGCGTCTTTTTCCACCGAGCCTTCAGCCGACCCAATCCTGTGGTTGACCTCACCATATTCCGGGACCGGAACTTCGCCATCGGCTCACTTGCCGCCACCACAATCGGGTTCGGCCTGTTCGGCGCAGTCTATCTCACTCCCCTCTTTCTTGGCGCGGTGCGGGGCTACTCATCCCTTCAGATCGGACAGATCATGAGCGTCGGCGGTCTGGCGATGTTCGTCGGCGGGCCGATCGCCGGGGCCCTGATTCGAAAGATCGATCCTCGTATCGTGCTGACAATCGGCCTGACGCTCGCCTGCATCGGACTCTACTGGAACTCATTCCTCACGGCGGACGCCGGCTTCGCCGAGTTCATGTGGCCGCAGATCTTTCGTGGCGCCGGGCTCATCATGTGCATGGTGCCGTCGAATTTCATTACCCTCGGCACCCTGCCTCCCCACAAGCTTCCCAACGCCACGGGCCTTGTGACTGTCTGCAGAAACCTCGGCGGAGCGGTCGGTCTGGCGGGTCTGAACACGCTGATGCTGTTCTACTCGAACCTGCATCAGCAGGAGCTCGGATCAAGCATGTCGACGTCTCGGCCCGAGATCATTTCCTTCCTTCATCAGGCGGAACAACGTCTCTTTGCGGAAGGGGTCGTCAATCCGAAAGCTCAGGCCATGATGGAGGTCGGCAGGCGCCTGCAGGTCGAAGCCAGCGTCATGACCTTCAATAACCTGTTCCTCACCATGTCGATCTGCTTTGCGGCGATGATCCTTCTCGTACCGCTCATGAGGAGACCGGGCCCTGCAGGCGGACCTCCAGCTCATTGATCCGCCTGCTTCCACGCTTCGCTCAACTGAAGCCGCGGAAACAGGCGGATTGTTTCATCCTACAGCTCTAAACTTCGAGCTTCCACTGAGGTTTGCGCTTTTCTGCAAAGGCGCGCGGCCCCTCCTTGTGATCGCTGGATGCCAGCAGACGCTGAATACCTTCGTAACGGGCCTCAAAAGCCGTTCTGAAATCGGCAGTGTCCAGCCCTTTGATCGCCGCCTCTTTCGTGGCTCTGATGGCCATGGGGCTGCATTCAAGAATCTGAGCCGCCCATTTCCTCGCTTCCGATAGCGCCTCACCCTCCGGAGCGACTGCGGTAACAAAGCCGATCCGTTCGCCCTCGTCGGCCAGGACATGCCGACCGGTGAGCATCATTCCCATGGCCTTCTTGAGCGGAACCTGCCGGGGGAGCCTGTGCAGACCGGTCGCCAGAGCAGCGAAGCCGACTCGCGGCTCGGGCAGCGCGAACCGGGCGTTCGAAGAGGCTATGATGATGTCGCATGCGAGGGCGATTTCAAACCCTCCGCCCATCGCTACCCCGTTCACGGCGGCGATGACCGGCTTCATCAGGTCATAGCGGGAGGTCAGCCCCCCGAAACCGGCTGCCGGCATCGAAGCTTTCTGGCCTGACGCGGCGAACTTCAGGTCATTGCCTGCCGAAAACGCCTTCTCTCCGGCTCCGGTCACAATAGCGACCCAAAGCTCAGGATCCGCCGCAAATCGATCAAATGCATCGGCCATCTCGGCGTTCGCCATGGGATGGAGACAGTTCATCACGTCCGGCCGATTGATCGTGACAATGAAAATCCGACCGTCGGTCTCGGTTTTTATGAATTCATACGGGCTCAAGCGAGGCTCCTGTGACGATGCGTTGACACCAGGGCACCATACCGCCAAAGACACGGACCGAAAGACGGCTGCGGCGGCGGAACCGAAGAATTCATACGTGTTTAGGCGCCGGATCGCCCCGGGAGGCCGATTGCGAGTGGATTAAGCCCCCAAATGCGCTAAAGGGCGCTGGCCGATGCCGACCCGAGGCGCCTGTCGCGACCTCCGGGGCCTCCCATTCAGAGAAGCTATCCTCCTCATGTCCTTTCCTCCAAGCCATCCCGCGCTCGACAGCGCTCTTCGCAGTCGAGGCTATGAAACGCCGACACCGGTTCAAAAGGCGGTCCTGGAGGCTGCGGAAACAGCAGGTCCTCTCGTCGATCTGCTTGTTTCGGCTCAAACCGGATCCGGCAAGACAGTGGCCTTCGGACTGGCGATGGCCTCGAGCCTTCTCGGCTCATCACCGGATCTTCCTCCCGCATCAGCGCCTTTGGCCCTGATCATCGCGCCCACGCGCGAACTGGCCATGCAGATCAGCCGAGAGCTGGCGTGGCTCTACGCAAATACCGGCGCGCGGATCGCTCACTGCGTCGGGGGCATGGATGCACGGCGAGAGCAGAGAGCCCTTGCCGACGGCGCCCACATCGTCGTGGGAACGCCCGGCCGCATACGCGATCACCTTGAGCGGGGCTATCTGAATCTGTCGGAACTGTCGGTGGTGGTCCTCGACGAGGCCGACGAGATGCTCGATCTCGGATTCCGCGAAGAGCTCGAGTTCATTCTCGAAGCCGCCCCGGAGGGACGTCGCACTCTTCTGTTCTCCGCGACGATTGCGCGCGGCATCGCTCTTCTCGCCCGACGCTTCCAACGTGACGCCGTTCGTATCGACACGACGAGCCATAGCGAGCCTCACCGAGACATCGAGTACAGGATCCTCAGGGTGGCGCCCCAGGATGTCGATCGGGCCGTCGTCAATGTCCTGCGCTTCTTTGAAGCCCCGGGCGCTCTGGTTTTCTGCTCCACCCGAGAGGCGGTCCGGCGACTGCATGGCTTTCTCCGAGATCGCGGATTCTCAGCCGTCGGACTCTCAGGAGAACTCAGTCAACGCGAGAGAACCGACGCCCTTCAGTCGCTTCGAGACGGCCGGGCGCGGGTGTGCGTAGCGACCGATGTCGCCGCTCGCGGCCTAGATCTCCCCGACCTTGGAATCGTGATCCACGCCGACCCGCCAACCAACAAGGCCGCACTCCTGCACAGAAGCGGGCGTACCGGCAGAGCTGGTCGGAAGGGTGTTTCGGTCCTGATGGTTCCGCCCGCCAAAAGACGACGGACCGAGCAGGTCCTCGCCTCCGCCAACATTGAGGCGACCTGGTCAGAGGCGCCGTCGCGAGAATCAATCCTGTCCCGGGACCGCCTGAGGCTGCTCGAGAACCCCGCACTTTCCGAAACTCCGGCCGAGGAGGATGTCGCTCTGGGACAAATGCTGCTGGAGCGGGTCGATGCGGTGCAGATCGCAGCGACGCTCATGCGGGTCTTCCGAGGGCGTCTGCCTGAGCCTGAGGACCTGGCCGCAGCGGGACGCTTCAGCGATCCGCAGGCCCTCCCGCGCGCAAGGAAGAGCCCAGACGGAGCTGAACCCTCAGAGCGACGCCCCCGGCGCGAGCGGAACGAGGGCGCGGCCTGGTTCCGTCTGAACTCAGGCCGGAAACGAGGCGCCGATCCGAAATGGCTCGTTCCCCTGATCTGCAGGCTGGGGCGCGTCGAAAAGAAGGATATCGGGGCCATTCGGATTTTCGAGACTGAAACCCGTTTTGAGATCATCGGCGAAGCGATTGCGGGTTTTACCTCAAGCGTGGCGGACACGGCCTCGGACGAAACGCGGATCCTGCCGTGCGAGCCGCCTTCGGGAGATGAGGAACGCGCTCCCCCCCGGCCAAGGCGCGAGCGAGAGGCAGGCTCCGACCGATCGTCATTCACACGCCCCGCCTACCCCGCCCGTGCGCCAAGCCCTTCTCACGCCGCCACACCCGAAGAGCGGACAACGCCTCCTGAAACAGGGGCGGAGCGAGCTGCAGACCGCCTCTCAGAACGCCCCAGGACCGACGCGCAGACCCCACGCCCTCCCCAGGAGAAGCGCCCCCGCCAGCGCGTCCGTCAACGCGAGGAACGTCTCCAGGCAGGCAGCCCCGAACCGGCGAATAAAGGTTTCAACCGCGCGGAACCGGAGAGAGCCCGACACTCCAAAGGCGAGCCCGCATTCGCGCGATCGCCTTCCCCGCGGCGATCATCGGAGGACGGAAAGTCTACAGGCCGGGAGACCGGGGACCGTCTGTCAAAGTTTCCGCGGCCGTCAGCAGGACCGGGCAAGGCTGGAAAATCGGGATTTCAGCACCGCAAGGGCCCATCGCGGAAGATGCGTTCAGACGCTCCCTCGGCGAGCGTCTCTGCAGAGGCTACCCAGTCTCCACCCTCGCGTACGACGTCTGATGCGGACATGCGTCCGAGACGACCTCGCGAACCTCATTCCGGAGGGCGCCCGGGAAAACCGTCCCGGCCGGGCAAAGGCTTCCCGCCCAAAGGGCGCCCCGGTCGCTGGACGCCGTGACCGTTTGCGATCAGCTCAGCCCCATGGCCTCAGACGCCAGACGCAGAGATCGGACGCGCATCGAGTGATCCCAGATGGAGGACGAGATGATGAGTTCATCCGCTCCGGTTCTGTCCAGAAGGGCCTTCAGTCGCGATCGCACGTCGTCGACGGTACCTACCGCCGAGCATGAAAGGGACTGAGCAATGACGCCCTCGAGCGCGGGATGAAGTTCCAGACCCTCGACCGGGTGAGGCAGTTTTCCGGGACGCCCGGAGCGAAGATTCGCAAAGGCCTGCTTCAACGATGAAAACAGATAAGCCGCCTCGCTGCGGGATGGCGCGGCGATGACGTTGGCGGCCACCATAACGTGAGGGTGATCGAGACAGGCTGACGCCCGAAAACGGTCTCGATACACCCGCAACGCCGAATCAAGATCGGCAGGCGCGAAGTGGGAGGCGAATGCGAAGGGCAAACCCAGCGCTGCAGCCACCTGAGCTCCGAAGAGGCTTGAGCCCAGTATCCACACCTCAACCTTCGCCCCAGCCCCCGGGACTGCTCGAACAGCCTGGCCCTGCGCCGCCGGCTCAAGCCAGCCCAGAAGCTCGACCACATCCTGAGGAAAGCGGTCAGGATTGCTGTCCAGACTTCGTCTGAGGGCTCGCGAGGCGGCCAGATCAGATCCCGGAGCCCTTCCTAATCCCAAGTCGATACGCCCGGGATGAAGGGCCTCAAGGGTGCCGAACTGCTCAGCGATCGCCAGAGGCGCATGATTGGGCAGCATAACGCCGCCGGCTCCGATGCGAATGCGGCGCGTGCCGGCGGCGAGATGAGCCAGAACGACAGATGTGGCGGAACTGGCCACGCCTTCCATGTTGTGATGTTCCGCCACCCAAACCCGCGAATAGCCCAGACTCTCCGCCTCCCGGGCGAGGTCGAGACTGTTGGCCAAGGCCACGCCGGCGGATGCGCCCTCAGCAACCGGGACAAGATCAAGCAGAGACAGCGGCGTCATGGTCATAATCCAGCTCTACTCCACAATCACGCCGCCCTCTCCGTTTTAAAAGCAGACGGCTTGTCGCTGGCGCGCCACGCTGATAGCCGGGACGTCAAAGCGAAGGCCGGGGGCGCTCGGAGACAATCGCCAATGTCGCAATCCAGTCCGCAGATCGATCCGAGTTTCGTGCGCCTCCAACTGGACTTCGCCTGGGTCCTGCGCGAGCTCATAGACGCCCCGCTTGCAGATATCCTTCTTCCCAACACTCAATTCCACAGACTCCTCGGCCTCGGCCGCCCCGATCAGGGACCTGCGGAAGGCTGGCGACCCATCGCAGAAGAGATCGATCGTCTGGACGCCTCCGACACGGTCGAGGCGTTTCTGATCGAGTCTCTACGTTCCGCACCGCCTCCCGCACCAGACCCGAACCTTACCTTATTCGGTTGCTTCGCATGCGAAAAACCCAACGCGTCAGGCGGGGTCAGGATCCACTTCACTCATCGCGACCCTCGCCCCGGACCAGGCCCGCTGTCCCGGAGCCGCCTCCATGCGCGTCGCGCAGACCTGATCTCCATGATTGACCATCTCACCGCCTCGGAGCCTCTCGCCCGAACGATCGAAGGGGCTTCATGGCTTTACAACACCGAGGCCTACCGACGCATCTTCCCAGCCGACTACGTATCCTCCCTGAAACCGAAGGCAGGCCCGCGCACCCTGACGGGTTATTCCTACTGGGGCCAGTTCATCGATCATCAGGGACGATTGAAGTCCGGTCCGGCCCACGCCTTCCGTGATCGATTTTCCGAACTTAATGCCGAGGCCCCGTGGCAGATATTTCCCTACCAGGCTCTTCTGGCGAGCGCTCCGCTCGCATCATTCTCCAGCGTCAGCCGATCCGCCTGAGCCCGGAAGCATAGCGCCGCCAGTTGGCGACATAATGATGGGCGGAGGCTGTGATCATCTGAACCTGCGCCTCACCCAGCTCACGCACCACTTTTCCAGGAGCCCCCATGACGAGGGAGTTGTCCGGAATTTCCTTTCCCTCGGTAATCAGAACATTCGCCCCTATCAGGCAGTTACGACCAATCCTGGCTCCATTGAGTATGATCGACCCGATACCGATCAGGGTGTTGTCCCCGATCGTACATCCGTGCAGCATCACCAGATGACCGATGGTGCAGTCGCGGCCGATGGTGAGCGGCTGACCCGCATCAGTGTGAAGAACAGAGCCATCCTGGACGTTCGAGTTCTCCCCGATCGTGATGGGATCATTGTCCCCTCGCAGGGTCGCGCCAAACCAGACGCTCGCCCGGGGACGCAGGACCACTCGCCCGATCACTGTGGCGCTCTCGGCCACCCAGGTGTCCGGGTCAATTTCGGGAACCGCACCGTCGAGTTCATAAATCGCCATCGGGCCGCCTCTCTCAGAACTGTGTCATTAGGGTTTTATTAAAGTCCGAAACCTCTATCTTGAACAGGTCGTGATTCGCAGGAGATCCTGTGTTGAGACGAGACTTGATCAGTCCCGGCCGTATGGCTCCTCCATGGCGATCCTGTTCGCCGCCGAGGGAGGATCTCCCGACAAGGCGACCTATCCGGCTGGCACGACCGGTGAGCCCCAAAGAAGCCGCAGAGCCCCGCGCCTGCGGCTTTTTCATGCGCCCGAAACCCCATCCCAAACCCGCTCAGGGAGTGACTGCATGACCAAGCGATCCGCCATCCGTGGAGTGCGCACCGACACCCATCTCGAGGATGTCCCGCAACTCAACGTCATCCGGGGCGGATGGGACCCCGACGAGGCGTATGAGCGCTCAGGCAAACGACGACAGCGAGCTTCGGAGCCTCCCTCCGCTTCCGCAGCGGGCGGACGGGATCAGTCGTATGTCAAAAATGTTCAGGCCCGCTCGGAGGGGCAGGCGCGCCTGATGGACGCCATTGATCGTTCGGACGTCGTTCTGGCCTTAGGACCGGCAGGAACGGGCAAAACCTACCTCGCAATCTCCAAAGCCGTGGAGGCGCTTCGCTCAGGAAAAACAGGGCGTATTGTCCTGTGTCGTCCCGCCGTGGAGGCGGGAGAAAGAATCGGTTTCCTGCCTGGGGACATGGAGGACAAGCTCGCGCCTTATCTCAGACCCCTCTATGACGCGCTCGCGGACCGTATGGCTCCACGTCAGATCCGGCAGATGACAGCTGACGGCCTCATCGAAATTGCACCCGTCGGTTTCATGCGGGGTCGCACGCTGAACAACGCCTTTGTGGTGATCGATGAGGCGCAGAACTGCACCTATGTCCAGCTGAAGATGCTTCTGACCCGTCTTGGCTGGAACTCGAAAATGGTGGTCACGGGCGACCCCGCTCAGTCAGATCTGCTTCCGGAACTCTCGGGGCTAGCGCCCGCGGCGGCGCGCCTCGAGGCCCTTGAAGGCGGGCCAAGCGTGGTGCGCCTTGAAGCGCGTGATGTCGTGCGTCATCCGCTTGTCGCAAGAATGCTCGGCGCGTTGTAGCCGCACCTCAGGACAGCGGCGCCCAGACTTCAAGATGGTTGCGCCGAACGACTTTTCGCGCGGCGCGGAGATGAACAAGATCTGTGAGACCGACATCTTCCAGCAGCTCATCCAATGCGGCGCGATCAGGACCGATCGTCCGGTCCCAGATGTCGTGAACCTTCTGAAGAAGGTAGAGGCGATAAGGCAGGACGCCCACCTTCACAGGGAGACCGCGCCACAGGAATTCGACCTGGCCGATCACCCGGTCCTGGGGCCGGTCGAGCCCGGAGGTCCAATCCGGAAGATCGGGCCTCGCGGCGAGCCATCCGTTCGCGAAAGCCACAAAGGCCTTAATCTCAGGCAGATAATCGCTTGCGATAAACCTCAGAAGGGCGCGCAAGGTGTCGGGAACTTCATCATCCCGGAAAAGTCCGGGGTCTGCGTTCAGGTACTCTCCGATGTCCGGTTCAGAGGCGTTCATTCTCTCCACCCATCTCCAGACCCTGTGAGCGCGCGTCTTCATGATGGCGGAGGGATAAGGGTCCCGAGCCAGATGGGCGTAGAGAGGCGCGATGAGGCCCCAATCTCCGATCGTCGGACGCCCCCCAAGCAGGAATGGGGATCGCGAAAGGTGACGATCGAAGAGATCGAGGAACTCCAGGTAGGCGCTCTCGATCGCAGGAATGGTCTCAACTGACACCCCGAAGCTCGCCATCGCCTTTCGCATTCTCGCCGAGGACATCGCGAACACGCCGTGACGTGTTTCGTCATCGGCGCCGGGCGGGGCCAGAAATGCGGAAAAGTCCCTTTCGAGGAAGGGACGATTGATCTCGTCGAAATTCCAGCGGTAATGCATGGCTGGTCGCAGCAGCCCCTCGCCGCCAAACAGCTCGAAGATTTGGGAGATAAGGGCGTGTCGAGGCGTCTCGGGACGCGCAGGCGGACGGTCGCCGCGCTGAGCCTCAAACCAGTCGATGATGTCGGATCCGTCCTGGATCAACTCGCCTTCAGGCGTTTCGAGAACGGGAATGATCCAGCGTCCAATCCGCGGAACAAGGCGCTCTCGGAAATCAGGACCCCCTGCAGCGCGGTTTTCGAATGGAATTCCGTTTCTGATGAGATAGCTCCGGACTTTGCCGGTGTAGAGGGAGCCGGGAGTTCCATACAGGCGATAACTCATGTGTTTCCCGCAACCTGAGCAATAGACGGATGATCATAGAGCGACGGACAGGCTAAGCCCGTCATCGTCGACATGGATCTTAGCGACGCGTGCGAGGAAACGACACTCTCCGTCTCCCCCGACGTTTTTCTAAAGCTTTCCGACTTTCGAGAGACACGAACAGACAGCTTGAACAAGCGACTTGACTCGTCTGGTGTGTTAGTATACTAACTCACTAACACTTCAGACCGCGATTTCCGCGACCACATTATCGGGAGACCCCCATGGCGCAGACGTGGAGAGACGACCAGCCGATCTGGAGACAGATCCGGGACCGGGTCGTGTCGGCCATCCTCGAAGGCGGATTGAAGGAGGGAGAGGCCCTCCCCTCAGTCCGACAGGTGGCGATGGACATGCAAGTCAATCCGCTCACCGTCTCACGAGCCTATCAGGATCTGGCTGATGAAAATCTGGTGGAGCGGCGACGGGGGCTTGGAATGTTCGTTGTCGCCGGCGCACGCGCCAGGCTTGGAGCCAGCGAGCGGGAGATCTTCCTCCGCGACGAATGGCCAGGCGTGGTTGAGCGAATACGGCGCCTTGGACTCTCCCTCGAAGACCTCCTCAAGACAACTCACGGGGACGACAGATGACCGAGATACTCGTCAAAGCCTCCAACCTCTCCAAGCGCTATGGGGCCAAGGTTGCGCTGGCGCCGACCACGCTGGAGATTCCCGCCGGGCGCATCGTCGGCGTCATCGGCGCCAACGGCGCCGGCAAGAGCACGCTTCTCAACTGCATGCTCGGAATGTCCGAATACGACGGAGATCTGTCCGTGCTCGGACTCAATCCGATGTCTCGGCGCGCAGAGCTTATGAAAGATGTCTGCTTCATCGCCGACGTCGCGACGCTTCCGAAGTGGGCGCGTGTCAACGAAGTCCTCGACTGGGTCGCGGGCATGCATCCGAAGTTCGACAGGGGGAAGGCTGCTGACAGGATCGAAAAGGCCTCGATACCCCTGAACGGAAAGATCAGGACCCTTTCAAAGGGCATGACAGTCCAGGTCCACCTCGCGATCGCTCTGGCGATCGATGCCCGGTTGCTGGTTCTCGACGAGCCGACGCTTGGCCTCGACATCGTCAATCGGCGCGCCTTTTACGACGCGATCATCGAAGAGTTCTTCGATGAAACCCGAAGCGTGATCATCACCACCCATCATGTCGATGAGGTCGAGCCGATGCTGAGCCACGCCATCTTCATCCGTGACGGACATGTCACCCTTGACGCATCGATGGAGGATATCCAGCGACGGTTCTTCGCGGTCGATGCGACCGAGGAGACGCGCCCTGCAGCTGAAGCTCTCGGCCCCATCTACAAGAGATCTCTTCTCGGCCGGACAACCTATGTCTTCGACACCGCAGAACCGGATCGCCTCGCTGCCTTAGGGGAGCTGCGTCGGGTCGGCCTTTCAGATCTCTTCGTCGCTCTGGCGCAGCCGGAGGGCGACTGATGCCCCTCGAACAGATCCCGAGCCTCCTGAAGGCCATACCCCGCCCCTCGTTTGCTGTCCTTTCTTCTCCTCTCAATGGAGGTCTGCGATGAAAGCCTTTTTCACCCTCATGCGCCGGGACCTGGCGGACAATCGCGGGGCGCTCCTCTGGACGCCTCTCATCATCGCCGCAGTCCTGATCTCGCTGGGCCTTCTGGGCTACATTCAGGGAGGGGCCCAATTCGGATTTGACCCCGACGAGTTCACCGGAGGACGGTCGCTGTCCGTCTACTCGGAAAACGATCTCGTCATCGAACAACGGGGGAACGGCGAGGTCTCCATCAAGACCGGCAGTCAGAAAGAGGTCGTTAAAACCGGCGAATTCTCGATAACGGTGGCGGCTGAAGACGGACCTGTCACAGTCGCAAGAGGCCAGGATGGCGCCGTCTCGGTGACCACCGCCGACGGGGTCGAGACGTTGCCCCCTGTGTCTGACGATCCTGGCGTCAATATCCGAATTATGGATGAGGACGGTGCGGTCGACGTCGATGTCGATGGCGAGGACAAAGCAGGCGTCTCGGTCAGATCGAATGGAGAGACAGTCGAATTTCCTGGCCCTCAGACTGAAGAAGGACGTTCGATGATCGAAGCGGCGGTCGCCATTGGCGGCGGCTTCGCGGGCGCCCTTCCGGTCACTGTGACCGCAGTCATTATCCTGTTTCTTCTTGCAGGCAGCCTTTATGACGAGCGCAAGGATCGATCGATCCTGTTCTGGAAATCCATGCCTGTGTCCGACTTCTCGACGGTGCTGTCGAAACTCGCGACCATAGTGGGCGTCGGCTTCGGGATCTCGCTCCTGACCGCCCTTGCTCTTCAGCTGGCGATATCCGCTCTCGGCCTTGTCAGCGCACAGTCCGCCGGCATTACAGGCCTTTCACTGTCGAACCTCGGGACCAGCATGATCACGGTGTGGATCACCCTCGTCGTGCTCTGCGCCGTTTATATAGGCTGGGCTCTGCCCGTTTACGGATGGATCCTCTCGGCCAGCGCCTTCTCCTCCAAGTCGCCCTTTCTGGCGGCGTTCGTTCCCCTGGCGGCACTGCCGCTTATCGCCCAGGTCGCAGGCCTTAAGGCTCCCCTCCTCTCGGCGCCGCTGCGAAGGCTGGCCGGCGTGCCCGTGTTCGAGGATTATGCGGCCTTGAAGAGAGATCTGGCCGGCCTGTCAGAAAACAATCTCCAGCTTGATCTCAGCGACCTCCTGCAGGCGGTCACGAGTTCAACGAGCGCCCCCACCTTCTGGATCGGACTTGTGATCGGCGTCGGACTGATCTTTCTGGCCAGCGAAATCCGTCGTCGTCGAGCCAGCTAGGACTGGAGGCCGGCCGCGGGGTTCCCTCCGCGGCCGGCGCTGTCTTCAACCGGATCACCCGGTCACGTTCTGGATCAACGCCTGAGGCCCTTCGCCGTTCCACGCCCGTCGCGAACCTCAACAGCTCCTGCTCTGAATCAAACGCCCTCGCCCCTTGCGTGGCATAAAAGCAACACTACCTCTTGCCTGAACGGACGTCTCAGATCCATTCAGGCTCGGGGATCGGACGACTAAACTTCAGGGGCGAAAATCCATGGACTTCGAACGATACACGGAGCGGGCGCGAGCCGCCGTGCAGAGTGCGCAGACAACCGCGCTCGCAGCGGGCCACCCGCAGCTTCTTCCCGAACATCTCATCAAGGCGCTCTTTGCGGATCGGGACCGACTTGCGGTCAATCTCGTGCGCGCGGCAGGGGGGAATCCCGAGCAGGCCCAGCAGGCGATGGAGCAACTTCTCAGCTCCCAGCCCAGGACAAGCGGCGGGTCGCAGGCCGGACTTAGCCAGGAACTCGCACAGCTATTCCAGCTGGCAGAGGAAGACGCCCGGAAGGCCGGCGATGATTACGTCACCATCGAACGCCTTCTGCTCAGCGCAGTCAAAGGCAGGGGCAAGGCGGCCGAGGCGCTGAAATCTGCCGGCGTCACGACGAATGGTCTCGTAAAGGCCATCTCGGATATTCGAAAGGGTCGAACCGCCGACACGGCTTCCTCGGAAGACAGCTATGAGGCCCTCAAGAAGTATGCGCGAGACCTGACGGCCTATGCTCGCGAAGGCAAACTTGATCCGGTGATCGGTCGCGACGAAGAGATCAGACGCTGCATCCAGGTCCTCGCGCGCCGCACCAAGAATAATCCTGTTCTGATCGGAGAACCCGGCGTTGGAAAAACCGCGATCGCGGAAGGCCTCGCGCTGCGTATCGTCAATGGCGATGTGCCCGACAGCCTCAAACAGAAGAAGCTCATGGCTCTCGACATGGGCGCCCTCATAGCGGGCGCAAAATTCAGGGGTGAGTTCGAAGAGCGACTGAAGTCTGTTCTCAACGAGACGACACAGGCCGCTGGGGAAATCATTCTGTTTATCGACGAGATGCATACTCTGGTCGGCGCCGGGAAGGCCGACGGAGCGATGGATGCGTCCAATCTCCTCAAGCCCGCCCTGGCGCGCGGAGAGCTGCACTGCGTGGGCGCGACGACGCTTGATGAATATCGCAAGCATGTCGAAAAGGACGCCGCCCTGGCCCGACGTTTTCAGCCCGTCTTCGTCGGCGAGCCCACGGTCGAGGATACGATTTCAATCCTCAGGGGCCTGAAGGAAAAGTACGAGGTCCACCACGGCATACGGATCTCGGACGCCGCGATTGTCGCGGCTGCGACGCTCTCGAACCGTTACATCACGGACCGTTTTCTGCCCGATAAGGCTATCGACCTGATGGATGAGGCCGCCTCCCGCCTCAGGATGGCCGTGGAATCCAAGCCTGAGGAGCTCGACGAGATCGACCGTCGCCTCACCCAGATCCGGATCGAAGCCGAAGCCCTGAAAAAGGAGAAGGATGAGGCCTCTCAGGACCGCCTGCGCAGGCGGGAGGCGGAAATCGTCGAGCTCCAGGCGAAGTCAGATGAGATCACCCAGGCCTGGAAAGCCGAGAAAAACCGTCTGGCGGGCGCGACCTCGGCTAAAGAGAAGCTCGAAAGAGCCCGCACAGAACTGGCGGATGCGGAACGCCGGTCCGACTGGGCGCGCGCCGGCGAGCTCAAATACGGCGACATCCCGGCTCTTGAAAAGCTGATCGCTGAAGCGGAGACGCGTTCAGGCGGCGCGGACGGCGCCAAGGGCGCGCTGGTCAAGGAGGTGGTGGACGCTGATGCCGTCGCAGCGGTCGTTTCGAAGTGGACCGGCATTCCGGTCGACAAGATGCTTGAAGGAGAACGAGACAAGCTCCTCAACATGGAGACCGGACTGCGCAAGCGCGTGATCGGCCAGGAGGAAGCCCTTGAGATTGTCGCCAACGCCGTTCGGCGTGCGCGAGCGGGCCTTCAGGATCCAAACCGCCCCATCGGCTCGTTCATATTCGTCGGCCCGACTGGCGTCGGAAAGACGGAGCTGACGAAAGCGCTCGCCGAGTTTCTTTTCGACGACGAACAGGCGGTCCTCAGGCTGGACATGTCCGAGTACATGGAAAAGCACGCGGTCGCCCGCATGATCGGCGCGCCTCCGGGTTATGTCGGCTATGAAGAAGGGGGGGCGCTGACTGAAGCCGTCCGGCGTCGGCCCTATCAGGTCATCCTGTTCGACGAAATCGAAAAGGCTCACCCGGACGTCTTCAACACCCTGCTTCAGGTTCTGGACGATGGTCGCCTCACCGACGGCCAGGGAAGAACGGTCAACTTCAACAATACGCTGATTGTGATGACCTCCAATCTTGGGGCGCACGCTCTGGCGGAGGACCGATCTGAGACCGAGATTTCCGAGAGAGCGAAATCAGCAGTTCTCGAAGCAATCAAGGGCCATTTCCGTCCGGAGTTTCTCAATCGGATCGATGAGATTGTCTTCTTCAAACGCCTGGGGCGGAGCGAGATCAATCGAATCGTCAGCGTTCAGCTTGGACGTCTTGAAAAACTGCTCGCTGACCGCAGGATCTCGATCACTCTGTCTGAAAGCGCCATGGACTGGCTCGCAGAGCGCGGCTTCGATCCGGTCTACGGCGCCCGTCCTCTCAAGAGAGCGATCCAGAAGGAACTTCAGGATCCTCTCGCGCGCATGATCCTTGAAGGGCGCATCAAGGACGGGGACGAGGTGAAAGTGGCCATGGAGGCCGGAGGCCTTACCCTCAACGAGGTCCCGACCCGGCTCGTAGGCAAGAAGTCCGGAATGAACTGATGTTCGACACCTCCGGGGGCGACACCGCCTCCGGAGGGTTGAGGGATGTTCAGCGCGGCTTGGTGAGGTTCAGCGGCATCGACATGCCGGGCCAGTCGATCGCCTGCCCGGCCTTTTGTCCCGGCTGGAACCGCATCTTGGCGACGGCCTCGCCGATCAGCTTATCGTACTTCGAGGGGGTGCAGCCCGGCTTGACGTCCTTTGGCTTTCCATCTGCGCCGACAGTGAACGAGACCGTGCACGACCCCGCCTCATCCACGCGATTAATTGCTCTCTCGATGTCTTTGGGCTCCACATCCTTGATCTTCACCGGAGCCTTATCGCCAGGGGCCGAGGAAGGAGCGGGGGCCGCGACGCCGAACTTGAAGGGCTGCCTGAGCCCTTCAGTCTCGAACATCTCGCCGGCGAAAATCTCGGGCAGGTACTCAACCGTAGCCATAGCTCTGAGAGCATAGGGCGCATAGGTTTCAGGAGTGCAGGTCGGCTTCATGTCCTTGGGCTTGCCGTCAAGCCCGACGGTGAACTCGACCATACATTCGCCCGGCTCCCGAAGCGTGTTGACCGCTTCCTTGATCACGGCGACATCCGGTCCCGTGACCACCTTGGCGGGGCGATCGGCAGGCTTCTGCGCCAAAGCCGGGAGGGCGAACGCCATTCCGGCCGCCACGACGATCCACTTCACCATACGAAAACCTCCAATGCCCCCTCTCCATCGCCGGAAAAGGTCTCCTTCCATTATAGAGACGTCCGGCAGCATCGAAAACAGAAAAGGCGCCTCGGACCGAGAACACCACCGTTCACGGGATCGTGACGCCGAGGCTCGCACCCGGAATCTCAGGGATGTCAGGGTGTTGTTCATCTTCCTTGGGGCAAATAGCCTTTGGGCTCTCGCGGACCCCTTCAGGCATGCTAGCCTGCGCGACCCGCACAAACGACATGATGGAAGGCTGTAGAGCATGACCGGCATTCGCACCATCGGAGTGATCGGCGCCGGACAGATGGGAAACGGCATCGCCCATGTCTGCGCAATCGCCGGCTTCGACGTGCTCCTTAACGACATCTCCCAGGAGCGACTGGACGCCGGACTTGCGACAATCGGACGAAACATGGACCGCCAGGTGGGACGGGGCCTCATAACGCCCGATCAGCGCGAGGCGGGCTTTCGCCGGATCCGCACCGGTGTGGGGCTGGATGCATTCGGAGAGGTGGACTTCGCCATCGAGGCGGCGACCGAGAAGGAGGCCGTCAAACGTCAGATTTTTGACGCTCTATGCCCAAAGCTTCCCACCCACGCGATGCTGGCGTCGAACACCTCGTCGATTTCGATCACCCGACTTGGGTCGGGAACAGACCGACCCGAACGTTTCATCGGGCTTCATTTCATGAACCCTGTTCCCCTGATGCAGCTGGTAGAGGTCATTCGGGGCCTCGCCACCAATCAGGAAACCTACGAGGCGGCCGTCGGAATCGTCGGACGCCTGGGCAAGCATGTGACGAACGCGGAGGACTTCCCGGCCTTCATCGTCAACCGCGTTCTGATGCCGATGATCAACGAAGCCGTTTACACTCTCTACGAGGGGGTCGGAACGGTCGAATCGATCGACACCGCCATGAAACTCGGGGCGAACCATCCGATGGGCCCCCTTGAACTTGCAGACTTCATCGGCCTCGACACCTGCCTTTCGATCATGCAGGTCCTGCATGACGGCCTTGCGGACACCAAATATCGCCCCTGCCCGCTTCTGGTGAAGTATGTGGAGGCCGGCTGGGTCGGGAAAAAGGCCGGGCGGGGTTTCTACGATTATCGCGGATCCGCCCCAGTTCCGACACGTTGAACGGCAAGCCTGACGCCGGGATGTAACCCTCACCCGGGAGAGAGGCGATCATGGCGGTGATTTTGATCACGGGAGCCAGCCGAGGCATCGGCCTGGCGCTGGCGAAAACCTACGCGGAGCGGCGGGACACGGTCATTGCGGCGGTGCGCCGCTCATCCGACCTCAGCGAACTCGAGGCGATTGCGCAGCCGGCTCGCAAATGGATCCGGACCCTGACTATGGATGTCAGCGACCCCTCAGACATCGCTCGCGCCCGCCTCGAACTCAAGGAAGAGCCGATCGATGTGCTCATCAATAACGCCGGGGTGTCGGGGCCGGACCATCAGGACGCCCTCTCCATGGACTTCGAAGGTCTCAAGGAGACGCTGGAGATCAACGCCATCGCTCCCCTCAGGGTCGCGAACGCTTTCATCGACAACGTCCGAGCCGCACGGGGCAAGATCGTCACTCTGTCGAGCCAGATGGGCAGCATGCAAAGCACATCCTCTGACGCCCTCGCCTATCGGGTCTCCAAAGTCGCGGCCAATCGGCTGATGAAGGGCCTCGCCAGCGAACTCAAACCCGTGGGGGTGCCTGTGCTGATCGTCCACCCGGGTTGGGTTCGCACCGCAATGGGCGGCCCCGACGCCCCCCTGTCTCCCGAGCAGAGCGCAGCGGGGCTGATCCGTCTCATCGACGGGCTCACGCTGGCCAAATCCGGCAGGTTTCTCGCCTGGAACGGCAAGGAACTGGCGTGGTGAAGCCGCTAGGCGGAGAAGGCCCTGCGGACGTCGCCGGCGATTTCCAGAAGCGCCCGGCGAGCGCCAGGAACCGCTCCCGCCATCGCGGTGAACGAGTGGGATAACGTCGGATAACTCCGATAGAGGGTGTCGACGCCAGCCTGGGACAGCATAGCGGCATAGGCCTCAGCCTGCGAGGTCAGAGGATCGAAGCCGGCCGTATAGATCCGAGCCGGCGACAGTCCCGACTTGTCCGGGGCCAGAGCGGGAGACACCCGCCAATCGGTGCGTTGAGCCGGTTCTGTGAGATATTGATCTGCGAACCACGCCATCATGTCGGCGTTCAAAGGATAGGCGTCGGCCATAGAGACCATACTGCCTCCTGCGGCTGTCCAGTCCGTGCATGGGTAAATGAGAAGCTGAAGTGCGGGCTGAGCGAGGGCGGCCTGCTTGCGCGCCTGGCAGAGGACCGCAGACAGATACCCGCCCGCGCTGTCCCCGCCCACCCCGACGCGTGAGGGATCAGCGCCAAGATCAGCGGCGTTCGAAAGCGCCCAATCAAAGGCCGCCAGAGCGTCCTCCACTGCGGCCGGGAAGGGATGTTCCGGCGCGTGGCGATAGTCCACGTTCAACACCCTGACACGCGCCTCAGCCGCCAGCAGGGAACACCAGGCGTCACAGGTCCAGACGCCCCCGAGAACGCATCCTCCCTGATGAAAATAGACCATCAGAGGCTCTCCTCCGGGGGAGCCCGCCGGCTGATAGAGACGGGCCTCAAGGCGAGACCCGTCGCCGGCCGGAAGCGTAAGATCGCGCACAGAGACGCCCGGCGCCCGTTCCGCGTCGATCAGGGCGAACCCTGCCCTCATCGCGGCTCGCGCAGCCTCAGGGGAAACTGAAGCGATAGGCGGAGCGCTCGCGGCCCTTCTGGCCATCAGCGCGATGCGCGGATCGAGGGTCAGGCCGCTTACGGTTCGAGGACCGCCGGCCATCGCGGTGAGAACCGAAGAGGGTAACGAAAAGAGCGCCCGCGCGATAAACTTCTCCATTGCGCCGCTCCCCACGGTCGTGAACACGCGGACACCCGCGCCGCTTAAGCGGACTAAGCGCGCAGCCGGACCCAAGGGTCAAGCGTCGGGAGACGCCTAAATCGCGGACGCTACGTCAACCCGCGAACGCTGATCTCATCGGTTCGGACCCGACGAAAAAATACGCGATAAGGGATCCAGATCGCAAGGTCGTCATTGGCGAAGCGAGCAGCTGGCGCTATGGTCGGGGTTAAGCGTGCCTCGTGCGTCGCGGGTCATAAACAAAGGGCGGATCGCAGACCAGCGATGGTCTCAGCCCCGTCCACGGAGCTGAACAATGGCTTTTACAATCAATGTGAACGGAAAGACCCACACGGTAGACGTTCCGGGGGACATGCCGCTTCTGTGGGTGCTTCGGGACAAGATCGACCTCAAGGGCACGAAGTTCGGATGCGGCGTGGCCTCTTGCGGCGCGTGCACGGTTCATATCGACGGGAAAGTGGCCCGTTCGTGCGTCACGCCGATATCAAGCGTTGGCGGGGGTCAGGTCGTCACGATTGAAGGCATCGGAGCGACCCCGATCGGACAGGCGGTGCAAAAGGCGTGGCTTGATGTCGACGTCCTTCAGTGCGGCTACTGTCAGGCTGGCCAGATCATGGCCGCATCGGCCCTGATCGCGTCGGCGCCCAAGCCGACCGACCAGCAGATTGACGAGGCCATGTCAGGAAACGCCTGCCGCTGCGCGACCTATGTGCGCATTCGTGAGGCCATCAAAACAGCGGCTGGCGTGGCCGTCGCCGACACGCGGGAGGCTTAATCCATGTCGACCAGAACCTTTGACAAGCCGGACCAGTCCTTCGAAGCGTCTCGTCGCTTTTTCCTCATGGCGAGCGCGGCGGCGGGCGGCGGCCTCCTCCTGTCCGCCTGCGCCACACAGGATCCGACCGACGGAGCTTCAACAGTCGCCGCAGCTCCCGCCAAGCCGGCGGCGCCGCCGGTGGACATCAACGCTTATGTCGCGATAAGCCCGGACGGCTCGATCCGCATCATGGCCAAAAACCCCGAAATCGGACAGGGCATCAAGACGATGCTTCCCATGCTGATCGCGGAAGAGCTGGATGCGGACTGGTCGAAAGTTCAGATCGAGCAGGGAATCTCCGACCAGGCCCGCTACGGTAACCAGATCGCGGGCGGCTCGTTCGCAACGCCTCAGCACTGGACCCCTCATCGTCAGGTTGGGGCGGCGGCGCGTCTGATGCTTATGCAGGCTGCGGCTGCGAAGTGGTCGGTTCCCGTCTCGGAGCTTTCAACCGGCCCCAGCGTGGTTCGCCACGCCGCATCCAAGCGGGAAATCTCCTATGGCGACCTGGCCACAGAAGCGTCGGCCCTGCCCGCGCCGGAGAAGGCCGTCATTGACGGCCTCAAGCTGAAGGATGCGAAAGACTACCGTATTATCGGGAAGTCGGTGAAGAACTGGGATTCTCCCAGAATTGTCCGGGGCGAACCCATCTTCGGCATCGATGTGACGGTGCCGGGCATGAAGTACGCTTCGTTCGAGAAGTGCCCTGTGTTCGGCGGCAAGGTGGTCTCGGCCGATCTCGAGGCGGCGAAAGCTGTCCCGGGAGTGGTCGATGCGTTCATCGTACGTCAGGTCGGAAGCGACCTGATGGGCCTGCTCGACGGGGTGGCCGTGGTCGCCGATGACTGGTGGACGGCGAAGGAAGCTCGGAAAAAACTCAATATTGTCTGGGACGAAGGTCCAACCGCATCGCAGTCGACCACAGATTATGATCGGCAGGCGGCAGCGTTCGCCAAGGCCGCTCCGAAGGTCGCCAATCTTCGCAATGACGGAGACGCCGCAAGCGCGCTCAAGTCATCCGCGAAAACGCTCGAGGCGTCCTACTCCTATCCCTTCCTCGTTCATGCGCCGCTTGAGCCTCAGAACTGCACGGCCCACGCCAAAGCGGATGGAACCGTCGAGATCTGGGCGCCGACCCAAAATCCTGGCCCTGGCCGGGCGATGGTCGCTGCGGCCACGGGCGTCCCCGCAGACAAGATCACCATACGGCTGATCCGCTGCGGCGGCGGCTTCGGGCGACGGCTCGCCAACGACTACATGGTCGAGGCTGCCGCTATCTCCAAGCAGGCTGGCAATATTCCGGTCAAGCTTGTCTGGACGCGCGAAGACGATATGCAGCACAACCCCTATCGACCGGCGGGCTATCACAACTTCAAAGCGGGCCTCGACAAGGACAATAAGCTGGTCGCCCTGACCAACCACTTCGTCACATTCGGGGCTGGCGAAAAGCCGGGCAACTCCGCAGGTCTTCCGCCTGCCGAGTTTCCGGCCGGCTACATCCCGAACACCAATTACGGCTTCTCGGTGATCCCCTTCGGCGTGCCGACCGGACCGCTGCGGGCGCCGACCTCCAACGCCGTGTGCTTCGCCTATCAGTCCTTCCTTGACGAGGTGGCGCACGCCGCCGGGAAGGATCCGCTGGACTTCAGACTCGAGCTGCTGGCGAGCCCGACGGCTCCCGCTCCGACGCCTGGACGGGCCTCCTTCAGCCCGAAACGGATGAGCGACGCCCTGCGAATCGTTGCGGAGCGCTCCGGCTGGTCAAGACGCGCCTCGCTTCCCAAGGGGGTCGGGATGGGTATCGCCTTCTACTATTCCCACCAGGGGCATTTCGCCCACGTGGCGAAGGTGAAGGTGCAGCCCAACGGGCAGTGGCGCGTTCTCAAGGTATGGGTTGTGGGCGACATCGGATCCCAGATCATCAATCCGACAAACGCGATCAACCAGGTCCAGGGGTCGGTCATCGACGGTATCGGGGAGATGAGCCAGAAGATCACCATCGACCGCGGTCGGACGGTCCAGGCGAACTTCTACGACATGCCTCTTATCCGCATGCCGGACGCCCCGCAGATCGACGTTCATTTCAACGTCACCGACAATTCGCCAACGGGACTTGGGGAGCCGGCGCTACCGCCAGTCCTCCCCGCGGTCGCCAATGCGATCTTCGCAGCCACCGGCAAGCGGATCAGATCCCTTCCGGTGATCCCGGCGGACCTCCGCTGGGCCTAAGCTTGCCCTTAGGTCAGGGCAAGGTCAGTCTCAGAGACGCCCGGATCGAAAGGTCCGGGCGTTTTCTATGTCAGCCTCCCGGTCGCACAATCGTGACCTCAACACCCCGCCGGACTGCTGGTCACTGCTCTCAAACACATTGACGCAGTAGGCCTTTTCGACAGATACAGAAGAATATCCATTACACTCTGGACGGAAGTCTAGCTGGAGAAGATGACATGAGAAAAAGGCTTATGGCCTCGGCGGTCGCCGCGGCTGTCCTGAGCGCGGCAGGCGTCGCAGCGCTGCAGTCCGGCATCGCCGCGCCGACGATGAGCGCTCCGGTGACGGTGGCGGCTCGCGCTGACAACTTCCAGCTGACGGATCACACCCGTCTCGCCCACGAGCTGTATTACTTCAAGTACGCCCCGGCGATCGTCATCATGAGCCAGTCGAATGGCTCCAAGATGTCTCGCGAAGCGGCTGTCGAGCTTGAGAAAACCGCCGCCGCCTACCGCTCCAAGGGCGTCCTCTTCTATCTGATGAACTCCAATCTGGGTCAGACCCGCGAGCAGGCCGCCGCCGAGGCTGAACGCCTCAAAGTCAGCATGCCCATTCTCATGGACGAGCTTCAACTGGTCGGCGAATCGCTCGGCGTCCAGAAGGACGGCGAGATCTTCGTGATCAACCCGCAGAAGAATTTCGAGATCGCCTATCACGGCCCCCTGGACGATCGCTTCGCCAAGGCTTCGCCCAATGCGAAGGCTTCGGTCAAGGAAGCCTATGTCGCCCGGGCTCTTGATTCGGTGCTTGCCGGTCAGCCGGTCGCGAAGGCTCGCGTCGAAAGCCGCGGCGGCTCGGCGATCGCGTTCCCGGAGCGCGCCCGCTCGGCCCAGTTCGCCAACATCTCCTACTCGGAGGACGTCGCGCCGATCCTTCAGGAGAAGTGCGTGAGCTGCCACCAGAAGGGCGGAATCGGCCCGTTCGCGATGAACAGCTATGAGGTGATCAAAGGCTTCGCCCCGATGATCCGAGAGTCCGTGCGCGCAGAGCGCATGCCTCCCTACTTCGCCGATCCGCACATCGGGAAGTTCCAGAACGATCAGGCTCTGACCCCGACGCAAACCAAGACGCTCATCCACTGGATCGAAGCTGGCGCGCCGCGCGGGACCGGCCCGGATGTTCTCAAGGAACAAGCGGGCGAGGCTCCGGAATGGCCTGCTCACCTCGGAAAGCCCGACGTGATTGTCGACCTGCCGGCGTTCGACGTGCCTGCGACAGGCATTGTGGAGTATCAGAACCAGAAAGTTGACAACCCCTTCAAGGAAGACACCTGGCTGCGGGCCATCTCCATTAAGCCAGGCGACCGCTCGGTTCTTCACCACGTGGTCTCCAACCACGTTCCTGACCCGAAACTTCCCCGCGCAAAGATCCCGGGCGGCTCTGTCGGCTCCTACACGCCTGGAGCGGAAGCTCAGGTCATCGCCAAAGGCGCCGGCGCTCCGGTTCCTGCGGGCGGCAAGCTGAACTTCCAGATGCACTACACGACGACAGGCAAGGCCTCGACGGACCGTACTCAGGTCGGGTTCTACACGCTCAAGACGGCGCCCGAGTACATCAAGCGCTCGACGGTCATCGGCGATTTCGCCCTGTCCATTCCCGCAGGCGAAGCCCGTCACAAGGAAATCGCCTACCTGACCTTCCCGGCGGACGCCTATCTCTACACGCTTTATCCGCATTCTCATTACCGCGGCATGCATGTCGAGCTGAAGTCCAAGACGCCGGATGGCAAGGAGACCATGCTCCTCTCGCTCCCGAAGTATGACTTCAACTGGCAGCGTGACTACGATCCGATCGAGCCGATCCTGGTCAAAGCGGGCACCAAGCTCATCGCGACCTGGGTCTATGACAACTCGGTTCACAACAAGGCGAACCCGGATCCGACTATCAACGTCACCTGGGGCGAGCAGTCCCACGAGGAGATGATGTACTTCCGGGTCAATTACCGCTGGGCGGACGAGACGGTGACGAACGTCCGTAACGATCTCCAGGCCGCTCTGATGAAGTCCATGACGATCGGGGCGCTCGACGACAATGCCGACGACATGGTTCAGGTGAGCGAGCTTCGTGGCCCCCTCGCCCGCCTCAAGGCCCGCTTCGCCGACCTCGATGTTGACGGCAATGGCGGCCTCGATGCGAAAGAGCTTGCCGCTGGCAATGTCTCCCGCGCATCGGCCCGGACCCAGGACTTCGACCTCTAATCAGGTCTCCTATCCGACATGCTGAAGAGCCGGAACCGCAAGGTTCCGGCTCTTTCATTTCCAGTGTCCTTCGCGGCTGCCTGCCGTCGCTCGCATTCGGAGGTGACGACGTGAGCCATGCGGCCGGAACCAGCCGTCCCCGGGTCAATGAAAAACGCCGCGCTCCGGGGAGCGCGGCGTTCTGACCTTATAGAAACCTGCAGATCCGGGGGATCACCCCTCGTCGCGATCGCCGTTCACGCGATTGCTCTTTCCGGCCCGGTCATTGGCTCGACCGCCGGCCAGAATGCCCTCAAGGCCGTAGTTACCTTCATGGCACGCATACTCGTACATGTTGCCATCGACCTTGTTCATGCCAACCTCCCCCTTCCAGACCTGCGTGTAGAGGGTGGGATCGTCGACTTCGAACTCATACAGGATCTGGTTGTCGTTATATCGGGTGAAGCGCTCGATGATCTTTCCCTTCTCGGTCAGCGAGACCTGTCCGCCGCCAATCTGCTGATTGGGGTGGAGATTGACGGTCTCCACCACAAGGGTGTCGCCTTCCCACCATCCGATTGAGTCGCCAAGATAGGGCTTGAGAGCATCCGGCCTGTGCTTGCTTTTGAGCGGGATGATGCGGGCGTCGTGCACCATCTCAACGACAATCACCACATGATCCGGAGACTGAATGATCTGGTAGTTGTTGTTGTAAAGCACGTTCATCATAGGCGGTCCGCCGGTGCCTCCAAATCCGATGATGCAACGTTCGCCCAGCGCCCGCTCCTCAGGGTTATCGTAGCCCGAACCTCGGCCCGTTCGCCGAGCCGAGGCCAGCTTCCTTCCTTCCGCGGAGAACGGAATGGTTCCGTTCGGCGGATCCACGATCCATGACGTCCGCCAGGTCCCCTTCACATTCGCGTAATTGTTGCCCGGATCGATCCAGAACGCATTATATCCGCGGCCCGCGTTCAGATCCTTCCCATCCAGCAGACCATCAGACGTCTTCTGGTTGTCGTCGGTCGCCTGACGAATATTGGACGGGTTCTTAGCGCGAGCTTCGGCGGCCTCAGCGTCGGTCATCGTCAGAGACTTGAACTGCGACGGGCGCGTCAGGGTCGTGTTCGACGAGTTCGTCCAGACGCCGGTCAGGTCCGGCTGACCGATCGCCAGCCTCGGAGCCACATAGCCTTTTTCCGTGCGACCGTCCGCACCCGCAGGGGTGGCGGACTGCGCCGAAGCCGGAGCGACCCACATCAGCCCCAGACACGCCGCCAGCGCGGCGCTGGAAACCCATCCGCCAGTTCTCATCATGCTAATTCTCCCTCGGGCGCCCGCTTCTTCGTGTCGGACGGTGCGCCTGCACGAGGGATAGTGGCCGAAACACCCCTGCCCGCACAAGCGGCCTGAGAGCGCAGACGACACATTCTCTCGTCAAATTGACCCAAAGGGACGTCCGGCGACCCCGTAGTCTCAGACCGCCCCGTCGGCGACGGCCTTCACGAGGGCGACCGCCTCCGGGGAGGCCCAGTCCGCCGGCAGGATCAAGCGGGCCGCCTCCCGCCCGTCGCGACCATAGATGATGGTGCTCGGAAAGGCTCCCGTCTTGGCGTCGTAGGTGACGTTGTATGTGCTGTCATAGAAAAAGGGCAGATCTTCCCCAACCAGCTTGAGGAGCCGATCGCGCGCCGACTGACGGGCGTCTTCATAGCCGAACGCCACGGGAACAACGACGACCTCGTCTTTGGGGAAGGCCTTCTGAAGCGCGGCGAGGGTCGGCATCTCCTCGACGCACGGCGCACACCACTCAGCCCAGATATTGAGCACGACCACCTTGCCTGCGAACTCCGAAAAATTCCGGGAGCCGCCCGTTTCATCCAGGAAGGGCGACGTCGGAAGGGACAAATCCTGAGACAGATCCAATTCAGCGAACTGCCCTTTGCGAAAGGATTCCAGCGTCGGAGGGGCCGAGCTGTCGGAATTCGCACCGCCCTGCGGCTGGCATGCCGCCGCGAAGAGTGCCAGAACAGCCGCAGCCAAGAGCCGCGGCGCGTGGGAGATCGGCATCGTCCGGTTTTTCATTTCGTCGCCTGTCCAGTTCGGAAACTTCGGGAATCAAGATGACCAAAAGGCCTGAGGGTCAAGAGATGTGGGGCGGACGCTTCAGCGCCAAGCCCGATGAGGTCATGGAGGCCATCAACGCCTCCATCGATACCGACAAACGCCTTGCGGAAGAGGACATTACGGCCTCGACCGCCCACGCACGGATGCTCGCCAGCACCGGAATTATTACGGCGGACGACGCCGAGGCGATCACCGACGGCCTGAAAATCATCCGATCCGACATCCGAAACGGAAACTTCCCCTTCTCGAAAGCGCTTGAAGACATTCACATGAATGTCGAGGCGCGCCTCCGGGATCTCATCGGTCCCTCCGCCGGGAGGCTGCATACGGCCCGATCGCGAAACGATCAGGTGGCTGTGGATTTCCGACTTTGGGTCCGGTCGGCCTGCTCTGCGAGGGCTGTCCAGATCGAGGACCTGATGAGAGCGCTGCTCCAGCAGGCCGAGGCCCATGCCGATACCGTCATGCCTGGCTTCACCCATCTGCAGACGGCCCAGCCGATCACTTTCGGCCATCACCTGATGGCCTATGTGGAGATGCTGAGCCGCGATGTCGGGCGGTTCCGGGATGCCGAACGACGAATGAACGAATGTCCGCTGGGCGCAGCCGCTCTTGCGGGCACGGGATTTCCCATAGACCGCCATCAAACCGCAGCAGCCCTGGGGTTTGAGCGCCCCATGGCCAACTCGATCGATGCGGTCTCCGCAAGAGATTTCGTGCTTGAAGCGCTCTGCGCGACGAGCCTGTGCGCCTCTCATCTCTCCCGTCTGGCCGAAGAAATCGTGATCTGGTCTTCGGCGCAGTTCCGGTTCGTCCGCCTGTCGGACAGCTGGTCGACCGGATCGTCCATCATGCCCCAGAAGCGCAATCCCGACGCCGCGGAGCTGGTTCGTGCGAAAACGGGACGAACGATGGGATCCCTGGTCGGATTGCTGACCGTCATGAAGGGTCTGCCGCTCGCCTACTCCAAGGACATGCAGGAAGATAAGGCCGGGGCCTTTGAAGCCTTTGACGCCCTCGACCTGTCGCTGCAGGCGATGACAGGCATGATCTCGACCATGACGCCCAACATCGCCCGCATGCGGGAGGCGGCGGCCTCAGGTTTCTCCACAGCGACAGACCTTGCGGACTTTCTGGTGCGGGAACTGAACATCCCGTTCAGAGAGGCCCACCATATCACGGGCGCGGCCGTGAAGGCCGCCGAGGAAGCGGGGCTCGATCTCGCCCAACTCCCCCTGGCGGTCCTTTCAGCTCTCGAACCGCGGATCACGGATGCGATATTTGACGTTCTGACGGTTGAAGCTTCTGTCGCAAGTCGTCAGAGTTACGGTGGAACTGCGCCGGTGCGGGTGCGCGAGCAGATCGCAGCATGGAAGGACAAACTGCAATGACAGCTCGCCGCGCCACCCTGATGCTGGCGTTTGTCGCGTGCTCGGCGCTCGCGGCCGGCTGCGGGCTTCGGGGGGACCTGGAGCGTCCCCCTCCTCTCTGGGGCGACCCGCCTCGTGAAGGACCCCTGGACCCCAGAACTGTCCGTGAGGCGGAGACCAGAGCGAACGAAAAGCCTGCGCCGTCGAGCCAGCCACAGGATGCGGCCGATCGCACGCCTGCGGAGACAACACAGCCCGAACCCTCGCCGCAATAGATACAACCCGGACAGCCTGATCATGCATCACTTCGCCTATAGGTCCGGCGTGCTTCACTGCGAGGATGTCTCCCTCGAAGCGATCGCCCGCGAACTGGGAACGCCAGCCTATGTCTATTCAGACGCCACCCTGAAACGTCACTACACCGTTCTCAACGAAGCGCTTGGAGAGCAAAGGCATCTCATCGCCTATGCGGTAAAAGCCAATTCGAACCTCGGCGTCCTCGCCACGCTTGCGTCACTCGGTGCGGGCGCAGACGTCGTTTCGGGCGGAGAGATGCTCAAGGCCCTCGAGGCGGGCGTTCCGGCGGGACGAATCGTGTTTTCGGGAGTGGGAAAGTCCGAGGATGAGATCGCCCTCGGGCTGAAATCAGGCATTCATCAGTTCAATGTCGAAAGCATTCCGGAACTCCACAGGTTGTCGCGCGTCGCGACCGCTCTCGGCGTCCGGGCCTCCATGGCTTTCCGGGTCAATCCCCATGTCGAGGCCGGCGGCCATGCCCATATCTCGACAGGGTCGGCGGAACACAAGTTCGGCATCGCGTGGCACGAAGCGGAAAGGGCCTACGCGGAGGCCGCAGATCTGCCGGGTATCGATCCTGTCGGCGTCGCCGTGCATATCGGCAGCCAGATCATGCGAATCGCTCCGTTCAAAGAGGCGTGGACCAAGGTCGTAGCCCTTGTCCGGACCCTTCGCGCCCGGGGCTTGGCTATCTCCCGCGTCGATTTCGGCGGGGGTCTCGGCGTTCCCTATTCTCATGATGACGAGCCTGATAGCCCGACGCTCTATGCGCGCCAGGCCCGGGAGACACTCGGGGATCTGGACGTTGAACTGATCGTGGAGCCCGGACGGCTGATCGCAGGCAATGCAGGCGTTCTTGTTTCCCGGGTCGAATACGTCAAGGAACGCGATGGACGGACGTTCGTGATCCTTGATGCAGGGATGAACGACCTAATGCGGCCGGCGCTATATGACGCCTTCCATGACATCCTGCCGGTCAGGACCCCGCCTTTGGGAGCCTCCAGACGGGCTGTCGACATTGTCGGGCCCGTTTGCGAAAGCACCGATCGGTTCGCCAAGGATCGCCCCATGCCCCCGATTCAGGAGGGGGATCTCCTCGCCTTCATGACGGCGGGGGCCTACGGGGCGGCTCTTTCTTCGCAGTATAACGCTCGTCCCCTGGTTGCCGAAGCCCTCGTTCGCGGCGATGCTTGCGTCGTCGTGCGACGACGGCCGACATTTGAAGAAATGATCGCCCTTGAGCGGGCGCCGGATTGGATCAAAGGTGGCTGACGGATCTGGCCTCAGTCGACAGCTGGACGAGCGCATCGCCCATGCGCGGCGAGGACTTACGTTCCCAGCCGGCGCCAAGGCGGCCCGCGCCGCGGCGATCTGGGTCTTCATCTTTGGAGTTTTCTGGCTTTCCGGCCTTCAGGGTCGACTGGGTGAGGTCTGGAAGGCCGCCTCAGGACTGACGTTCTATATCGGCTTGGCAGCCACGTTCCTGACCGGACTTAGGAGCTGGCGTCGCCCTTCAGACCAGGACGCGCGTGATCTTATTGACGACATGATCGAGGGCCGCCCTCTGAGCGCCTGGGCGGATCGCCCGGCGAAGACCGATGAGGAAGGGTGGCGGCTGTGGTCGGCCCATCGTGAACGTATGGCGGCCATGGCCGCCAGAGCGGGCGCGCTCTCGTTTCGCCGCCACTGGAAAGAGGCCGACCCCTTCTATCTCAGGGCGATCATCCCAATTGCACTCCTCGCCGCCGGGATCGCAGCGGGCCCCAAGGCCGGTGAGAGACTGATCGCAGGATTGACCCCGGATATAGGGGCTCTGTTCGGCGCCCACACGCTTAAGGTGGAAGCCTGGATCACTCCGCCTGCTTACACGGGCGACGCCCCGTTCGTGCTGACGCCCGGGGAGACTGCGAATGCTCCTCAGGGCTCGGAGGTCACGTTACGGATCATTTCGCCCGGTCGGCCGGAGATCCGCATACTGCCCGCAGCCGGCGGCGGCCGCAGCCTGCGTCCCGAAGCCGACACGGAGGGAGCCTTTCAGGCCCTGGTTCAGCTTAATGAACCGATGCGGATCTCTGTCCGTTTCTGGGGTGAGAGGGCGTCTTTTCCCTTCACCATGATCCCGGACGCGCGACCGAAGGTCGAGTTCGTCTCGCCCCCCAAACTGGGAGAGGGTGACAGAACCGAATTCGAATGGAAGCTCAGCGACGATTACGGCGTGACCAAGCTCGAACTTGTCGCCCGCATGGCGGAACCGCCGGCCGGCGCGGAGGGTGTCCTTGACTTCGTCGCCATCGAAACCGTGGGCCTGAACCCGACAGAGGAAAGCGGCGCGTACTCCGAGGATCTGGTGCGGCATCGCTGGGCGGGGCTTGAGGTCTTCGTGAAACTGCGAGCGACCGATGCGTCCGGCGCCTTCGGCGAAAGCGCCGAGGCCAGATACAAGCTGCCGGAGAAACTGTTCCTGCAGCCGATCGCGCGTTCAGCCCAGGAGATTCGCGCCAGCCTGCTCAGGGAATGGCGGGAGTATCAGCCGCCCTCGCCCAATGACCGCTTCACCAAGTTCCAGAGTGAGGAGCTCTCTCCGGTTGCGGCCGCGAGCGCGTCGAGACTTCGGGCGGCTCCCGAGGGGGTCAAGCTTGCCGTGCTGATGATCGATGCCCTCACGTACAAGGCGGAGAGCTACTTCGAAGACCCGGTGAACTTTATGGCGCTTCGACACGCTCGAGCGATGATCGATGCCGCACGGACAAAACCGGAAGCGGAATACGCGGAGGACATCCTCTGGAATGTTGCGCTGCGCGCGGAATACGGAACTGTTTCGGATGCGAAGGCCGCTCTTGAAGCGGCAAGACGGGCGCTTGAAGAGGCTTTGAGAAACGGGGCCAGCGAGGAAGACATCCAGCGCCTGATGGATATGTTCGAGCAGGCCGTTGAAAACTATCTCGCCGCACAGATGGCCGAAGCCCTTCGTGAGGGGCGGGTGAGTGAAGCCGACAATCAGCAGGGCGCCCAGCAGGGAGGCGGCCGCCCGCTAGGTGACGATGAGCTCCAAAGAATGCTTGATGCTTTGCGCGACCTTTCTGAAACAGGCGCGAGAGATCAGGCGAGACAGTTGCTGTCGGACATGAGCAAGATGCTGGAGCGCATGGAGAACATGCAGCTTCAAATGGGCGGCGGCGGAGGCGGGCCGCCTCAGCAGGGCCCCATGAGCCGCGCTCTCAATCGCGCGCTTCAGGAAACAAACAGGACCCTGAACGACCAGAGGGATCTGGCGGACCAGACAGAACAGGCGATGAGAAACGGCGGCGATGCGCAGCGTCTCGCCGATCAGCAAAGAGCCCTGCGCGAGCGTCTTGAAGACCAGATGCGGTCAGGCGGAGGGCAGCCTCCGGGCCCCATGGGCGGACAGCCGGGGCAAGCCCAGTCAGGCTCCAATCAAGGTCAGGGTCAGGGTCAGACCGGGGATCCGAACGGTCGCCAGGGTCAGGGACAGGCCGGCCGCGACCCGAGCGGACAGGGCCAGCCGGGAGAGGGGCGCGGGGACGGAAACAACGCCGCCCCGGGACGAGACGGGCAACAGGCTAGCCCGAACGGCGGCGGCGGACGTCCTGGGGTCAATGCGGATGGTCGTCAGGGACAGGAAAGCGCCCGGAGCCGTCAGCTCCTCGCGCAGGCCCTCGACGCCCAGAGACGGGCGGAAGGCGCTCTGCGACGGGGCGATTTTGAAGCGGCGCGCGAGGCCCAGAGAGAGGCGATGGCCTCCTTGCAGGCGCGCTCCGGAGAATTGGCGCGTCTGGCGGACTCAGAAGACCCCGAGAACCGCGCAGACCGGGAAGAGCGCGATGTCCTCGGCCGCATGTCGAACGGCGACAGCGGTTACGGAGATACTGTCGAGGTTCCGGAAGAAATGGAACGGCAGAAAGCCCGCGACATTCTCAATGAACTTCGCCGCAGGGCCGGCGAGCGCGACCTCACCCCTGAGGAGCTCGATTATCTCAGACGTCTTCTCGACCGCTTCTGAACGCTCAGGAGCGCGTCAGGACAGCGGAACAGCGCCAAGATAAGGCAGTCCTCGCCAGCTTCCCGCATCGTCCATTCCATAACCTACCAGGAAACGATCAGGCGCTTCATAAGCCCAGTCGTCGATCCCAAGGGCGCCCGCCCCCGGCTTGAGAGCAAACACGGCCGTAAGCGCGTCTTCCGCTCCCTTGTTCATGAGGTGGGCCCTGGCGAATTGCAGCGTTCGACCCGTGTCGAACACATCGTCCAGGATCAGGACGCCCCTGCCCCTGACGGATCTTGAGATGTCCGCCCGGACAACCACCCGGCCGGAGGTCTCGCGCGCGTCGAGATAACTCTCCAGCCAGAGAGCATCGAACCCGACGTCGATCCCCCTGACGGTCAGGGCGCGCAGAAGGTCCGCTGCGAAGGGGGTCGCGCCCAGAAGGATCGCCACGGCCGTCCAGGGCCGACCCGTCAAACGCGGGGCCAGCCGATCCGCGAGTGCGTCGATACGGGCCGAAATTTCCCCTGAGGTCAGCAATATGTCGAACCGGGGCTCAGTAATCGCTCGCCTCCCTGTCGCCAGCGGAGACCTCTGTCGTCGCGCCCTGCTCCGCGGTTCCTTCAGCGGGGGCGGCGTCCGGACGGGGCGCTAACGTCACCGTCAGAGCGAATGTCTCCGGAGGCGGAGAGATGATGCGGGTCGAGAATTCGACCTGAGCGCCGCTTTCGACCGCCTGGACCGCCAGCGCCTCACGCCACACACGGATCGTCTTGTCCGCCTCATCCCGAAGAATGACCTCAATGCCCGGCGCCGGCCGCGTGCGGTTGGTGTCGTTGACCAACGCCCCGCGAACGGTGAGCACGGGCGTTGTCCCATCGAAGGAGCGTTTGGCCGTCACCCCCTCCAGCGAGAGACCGTATCGATTGACCTCCGCTCCCAGGAGTCGAAAAATCGACGCGGACTGCGGCCAGGCGGCTGCAAGATCGTTTCGGAACGCGAACGCCGACCCAAATCCTGCCAAAAATAAAATGAATACAGAAGCCCATGCAATTCCTGCAGCCATCCGCCGTTCCGTTGAACGTCGCGCTTGCTCACGCGCCCTGGACGCCGCATGAGGCCCCTCGGGAGCCTTGGCGTGAGCGTAGGCGGCCTGTCGGAGACGCTCCACCTGGGCACGGCTTAGGCCGGTGCTCTCCGCGAGCGCCTCGTCGCCCTCCTCCGGCGCCTTAGCTACCCACGAATGACCGCAGGCGGCGCACCGGACCCGACGTCCTTCGGGTCCGAAGGACGAATCGTCGGTAGTGTACCGTGTCTCGCAGGACGGACAAACGATCAGCATGAGGTATAGGAATCACGAATGCGGTTAATATAGTCCAACTTCGGGGCGGTTTCGAACCCCAAGGGCAGCGTCAGGGCGACATGAAAGAGCGAAACATCTCACCCGACACTCCCACCCTGCGCTTCGATCGCGTCAGCGTGTCCTACGGACCGGGGCTCGACGTGCTCGCGGACGCCAGCTTCGAACTGCGGCCGGGATCGATGACCTTCCTTACGGGTCCGTCGGGAGCCGGCAAGTCAACCCTTCTGAAACTCGCCTATCTCGCCCTGAGACCCAGCCAGGGACGCGTATCGCTCTTTGGGATCGACACGGCGCGTCAGAGCCGCGCCGAGCGTGCGCTCACCCGCAGAAAACTGGGCGTCGTTTTTCAGGAGTTCCGACTTTTGGAGCATCTGACAGCCTTCGAAAACGCGGCCCTGCCGCTGCGGGTGGCGGGCGACAAGGAGAAGCGATACCGAAACGACGTGCGGGAGCTTCTCGAATGGGTAGGCCTCGGAGACCGCATGAACGCCCGACCCGCGACGCTCTCAGGCGGAGAAAAGCAGCGAGTGGCCATCGCAAGGGCCGTCGTGATGAAGCCGGACCTGATTATAGCCGATGAGCCTACAGGCAATGTCGATACGGAGATGGCGGATCGGCTGATGCGCCTGTTCCGCGAGCTGAACCGACGGGTGAACACGACGGTCCTGATCGCCACGCATGATATGGAGCTGATCAGACGAACGCCCGCCGACGTCCTTCGGATCGCGAACGGTCTGTTGTCCCGGCAGGGACAGGAGAGCGGACGATGAGCCCATCCGCGCCCCTTCTGCCAAAGGAAGACACCCGCGAAGCTGCTCTGTTTTTCGTGGTGTGCGCGCTGTGTTTTCTTGCCTCCTTCGCAGGGCTTGTCGCCCGTTCCGCCTATGCGGCGGCCGACACCTGGGCTGATCAGGTGACGGGAGAGATCACGATCAGGGTCAGAGGAGATGAGGCGGCGGCGGTGCGCGCTCGCGAGATCGCCAACGCGTCCCCCGGCATCGATACCGCCCGGCTGATCAGCCGGAGCGAAGCCGAAGCTCTGCTGGCTCCATGGCTGGGAAGTTCAGGCCTTCCGGAGGATATTCCGATCCCGTTCCTGATCGCTGCGAGCGCGACCAGGGACGCCCCAGCCGTCGCGGATATCATCGATCGCCGGCTTAAAGAGGAAGGTCTGGATGCGATCGTGGATGAACACTCGGTCTGGTCGAGCGACTTGCGCCAAAGCACGAATGCCGCCGGGCTCGCCGCTCTCGGCGCTGTGGGCCTTCTGATCGCGACGGCGGTCGCGGTTATCGCTTTCGCCACGCACGCCGCGCTTCTCGCACGACGCGACATCGTTGAAGTTCTCCATCTGACGGGCGCCCGGGACGGGTTCATATCCTCTCTCTTCGAGCAGAGATTTCTCATGCTCGGGGTGCGCGCCGGCGCCACAGGCGCCTTGCTTGCCTTGGCTACGGCGGCGTTTATGCTTTTCCTCGTCAAGCAGTCGCAGGACCAGGTCTGGCTGTTGCCCCAGCTGTCCCTGTCGCTGACCGACGGATTGATACTTGGAGTGACCCCGCTGCTGGCGGGTTTCGCCGCGATGATCTCGGCACGCGTAACGGTGATGCAGTCGCTATCGGAGATGGTCTGAGACCGTGACGTTCATAATCCGCATCTTATTCCTTTTCACGCTGTGCCTTACGGCGCTGGCGGGCTGGGATTTTTTCGGTTTCGTCCATCGGGCGGAGGACAGCCTGACGCGCACTGATCCTGATCCAGCCTCAGGAGCCGTCGTGGCGCTCACAGGCGCTTCCGATGCGCGGATCATCGAGGCCGTTGATCTGGCGGACCGTCTTGATCTTCCCCTGCTGATCTCCGGCGTCCATACGGACGCACGCGCCGAGGACATCGCTCGTATCGCCGGCGTAGAGGTGGAGAAGATCAGGTGCTGCGTCACTCTTGGAAAAGCCGCCGCCACCACAGAGGGAAATGGGCAGGAAGTGGCGCGATGGGCCCGGATGCGAAATATCGACCGGATCATGGTGGTGACTTCCGAATATCACATGGACAGGGCTCTCATAGAATTGAGACGGGCGATGCCCGAGGCCACGTTCGCGCCCCATGCGGTCGCTTCCATGAAGGTTCCGCCCGGTCTTTGGTACTCTGATTCGATAACGGCGCGGCGAATGCTTGAGGAGTGGGTCAAGTTCCGTATAGCCGGGCTGCGCGCCCAACGACTGACCCGGCCTGAAATCTCCCTCAACGAAGGACACACGTCGTCATGATCGTGCTGCGATCCATCCTCTACGCCGTGTGGTTTTACGGAAGCCTCGCCGTCGTAGGCCTCTCAGGCATGCCGGCGGCCTTCGTATCGCGAAGAGCTGCAATGACGACGATCCGGATCTGGGCCCGGGCTCAGGTGTTCGGCCTGCGATGGATTTGCGGCGTTCGAACTGAGTATCGCGGACTTGACCGCCTGCCTCAGACCGGATGCATCCTGGCTATCCGACATCAGAGCACGTACGACACCATCGCGCCGTTCCTGTTCACGAGAGACCCGGCGTTCATTCTCAAGCGCGAGTTGCTCGACGCCCCTGTATTCGGCGTGTTCGCGAAGAAGGGCGGCATGATCCCCATCGACCGCGATGGAGGAATGAAGACCATGAGGACCATGCTGGCTGCCGCGCGGCGAGAGGCGGATGCCGGTCGCGAGGTTCTGATTTTTCCCGAAGGCACCAGGCAGCCAGTTGAGGCGCCCCTCGATTTGAAGCCGGGGGTGGCGGGAATTTATCGAGCTCTGGATGCTCCGTGCGCTCCGGTGGCGCTCAATACAGGACTGTGCTGGCCCAGCTCCGGTTTTCTCCGCCGTCCGGGAAAGGTTGTCTTCGAGGTTTTGCCGCCCATTGAACCCGGCCTGTCCAGAGACGAGTTCATGATCCGTCTCGCCGAGGCGCTTGAGCCCGCCACACAGCGATTGCTCGATGAAGGGCGGACGGAACAGGACCGTCGAAAGATCCCTGCCCGCTGATGATCTCAGACCTCAGGGTTTGGGCGCAGCAGGAGAATCGCGCCCGAAGTTCGGAGCTGCGGTGTCCTGACCCGCTTCGATGATCGATTTTCGAACCCCTCGGGCGCGGGTGAAGACGTCAAAAAGCAAATCCCCTTCCCCCCAACGAATCGCACGCTGGAGCGCCGTGAGATCCTCGTTGAAGCGACCCAGGATTTCGAGAACGGCTTCGCGATTATTCAGGAACACATCGCGCCACATTGTCGGATCCGAAGCGGCGATCCGCGTAAAGTCACGAAATCCTGCGGCCGAAAACTTGACGACCTCCCCCTGGGTGACCTGTTCGAGATCCGCAGCTGTCGAGCAGATATTGTAGGCGATCAGGTGAGGGACATGACTTGTTATGGCGAGCACCAGATCGTGACGCGCCGCGTCCATGGTCTCCACCCGGGATCCCAGACGTTCCCAGAAGCGGGTAAGAGCCGCCACAGCTGAGAGATAGGCCTCGTCACCGTCCGGCTCCGGGGTCAGGATGCACCATCGTCCGCGAAACAGGGAGGCGAAGCCCGCATCTGGGCCCGACTTCTCGGTCCCGGCTATCGGATGGCCCGGGATGACGTACAGCCCAGGACGCGAAAGGGTTCGCAAGTCTCTCGCAACGCTCGCCTTGACGGATCCGACATCCGTCAGGATTGCCCCGGACTTCATTGAGCCTGCACACAGAGCGCCCGTTGCCGCCAACGCGCCGACCGGCATGCACAGGAAGACCGCGTCCGCCTGAGACACCGCCTCCGAAAGCGAGGCCGCCGGCTCGCCCAGTCCAAGCTCAGCGGCGCGAGCCAGTGTCGAAGGATCCTGATCCCAAAGAGACACGCCCTGAGCGGCTCCGGTCTCCATGGCTGCACGCACAAGAGAAGAGCCGATCAGACCGACCCCGATAACGCTTATGCGACCGAAGATCGGAGCGGATGATGGGTCAGTGTTCATTTTCTTGCCAGAAACTCAGCCAGGCCCTCGAGAACCGCGTCATTGCCCTCGACCACACCCACAGAAATCCTCAGGTGCTCAGGCATTCGATAACCGGCCAGACCTCTCAGCGTCACACCTCTGTTCTTCATGAAGGCCAATGCATCGTGCGCCGTGCGTCCGGGCTCATCGGGGAAGCGCGCCACCACAAAATTCCCCACGCTGTCGGGAACCTCCAGTCCAAGCGCTCTCAGCCCCTTGGTCAGCCGAGCGAGCTCACGATCATTGTGCTCCAGAGACAACCGGGTGAAGGCTTCGTCCTCGAGAGCGGCCACACCGGCGGCCTGGGCGGCGAGATTGACGTTGAAGGGCATGCGGACCCGTTCGAGGGCGTCAATTATCGAAGGCGCCGCATAACCCCACCCCAATCGCAACCCGGCGAGACCATAGAGTTTGGAAAATGTCCGCGTCATGACGACGTTCTCGTGTTCCGCCGCCAATTCAAGACCAGCGGCATAGTCGTTGCGGCGAACAAACTCCGCATAAGCGCCGTCAAGCACGAGAAGAACGTCGCGGGGCAACCCCGCATGCAGACGCTTGATCTCGTCAAAGGGCAGATAGGTGCCGGTCGGATTGTTGGGATTGGCGAGCCATACGATTCGTGTCCGTGGGGTCAGCGCCTGCAGAATCAGATCGACATCCGCCCTGAAGTCGCGCTCCTCGACCTCTATGACGGTCGCACCCTGCTGCTGGCCGATGATCGCGAATATCGCGAACGCGTGACGCGTGCAGATCATCTCCGCACCGGGAGCGAGGTAGGCCCGGCCGAGCATGAGGAAGATCTCATCCGACCCGGCGCCGACAATCAGACGGGCGGGATCAAGGCCGTGACGCGCGGCGATAGCCGCCTTCAGGACCGCGGCGCCGCCGTCGGGATAGATCTCAAGGCGACCGGCAAGAGCCGAAAAAGCCTGCTGTGCCTGCGGAGACGACCCGAGCGGGTTTTCGTTCGAAGCCTGCTTGAACGTCCTCCCAGACCCGGGCTTTGGAGCTTCGCCGGGAACATAGGGCCGAACACCTGAGAGCTGGGGAAGTGGCTGGGGCCTGTCGACCATGGCGTCACCGTGTTGCAAGCGTCACGGACGAGGCCGTACCCCGACAATGCGCAGGCCGTCCAGCCCCGCCTTGCGCGCGATATCCAGACGGTGGTCGTCCGCGTGAACAAACTCCCTCAGCCTGATCAGGGCCAGGGACCGGGCTCTCGCAACGACCTCCCCGGACAATCTCGCCATCTGCAGGCAGCGTTCGGCGCCGAAGGCGTCGTCGTGAGCGGTTGCGAGCATATCGTCCTCGCCCGAAGGCTCCTGCGGCAGCTTTCCCACAATAGCGACCTTAGGCGCCTCCGACGGGGCCCCCGGGAGGTTCGGCCACCCTGCGAGAATGGACAAAGACCGAAACCGGTTTTCATTGAGAATGGGCCACCACTGGCCCGGTCCGGCGTTTTCCGGCCATGGCAGACAGGCCAGGATGTCGGACGCATTGTCGGCCTTCTCAAGAGCCTCGCGAATATCCAGAACCTGAATTACGTCAACGCCAAAACCAAAATATCCCCTGGCGCCGAGCAGAAGCTGTGCAGGATCTCCGCCCGCGACATAGACGGCCTTCAGGCCTCGTGCGACCCAGATGTCTCCAGAAAGAGCACGCCAGAGCCGCGCCACGGTGTCGGGCGGCGCACTCGTCATTCGCGTCAGCCTGCGTAAAACGGCGGCGTCCCGCGCAGGCGAGACCGGGAAGGCGGACGCAGGTTCCGACGCCGCCAACGCCAGGCGCCCGGCGATCGCCGCCACAAGTCGCTCATCGGCGTCTTCAATAGCCGTCTCGACAGTCACAGGGTCCATGACACCCCTCCGCGTTATGCGCCCGCCAGGCGAAACTGACATACCAGATCGCACTTTCAGCGCCCTTAAAATTTTATCTCCGCGGGTCCCTTCTCGCATCCCGGCCAAACCTCTAGTTTGTGCGCCATGACCGCTCCCGACCTGCGCAGCGCCGACGGCCTCCGGCGCCTTGTGATCGCCACGCCTGACCAGCCCCTGAGGCTGGACGGCGGCCGCGCACTCGACCATGTGGAGATTGCCTACGAGACGTGGGGCGAGATGTCCTCCCGCAAGGATAATGTGGTGATCATCTGCCACGCGCTGACGGGAGATCAGTTCGTTGCGAGCGACAATCCGATCACCGGCCGACCCGCCTGGTGGCCGCGCATGGTGGGTCCCGGCAAACCAATCGATACGGACCGGTTTTTTGTCGTGGCGACGAATGTGCTCGGCGGATGCATGGGCTCAACGGGACCTGCCTCAATCCGATCCGACGGATCCGTCTGGGGCGCCGAGTTTCCTCATATCACGATCGCAGACATGGTCCGGGCGCAGATCGCGCTGATCGATCGTCTTGGGGTCGAGGACGTCTTCCTCGCCCTCGGAGGCTCGATCGGGGGCATGCAGGTCCTTCAATGGACGGTTCAGGCGAGAAACCGCGTCTTCTCCGCCATTCCGATCGCCTCAGCGGGTCGCCAGTCGGCCCAGAACATCGGGTTTTACGAAGTGGGGCGTCAGGCGATCATGGCCGACCCGAATTGGCGCGAGGGCGCCTATCTCGCGGCCGGACGCCGCCCGGATCGCGGTCTGGCCGTCGCGCGCATGGCGGCCCACATCACCTATGTCTCCGAGGCGGCGCTCAAAAGAAAGTTCGACCGCCGTCTGCAGGACCGGCAATCGGTCGGGTTCGGCTTCGACGCCGACTTCCAGATCGAAAGCTATCTGCGTCATCAGGGACAAAGCTTTGTCGATCGCTTCGACGCCAATTCCTATCTCTACATCACCCGGGCCATGGATTACTTCGACCTCGCGGCCGATCATGGCGGGGTCCTCGCCAACGCTTTTCGAGGCCTGTCGACCCGGTTTTGCGTCTTCTCCTTTTCATCGGACTGGCACTATACGCCGGAGGAATCCCGCGATCTGGTTCGCGCGCTCAACGCAGCAGGCTGCGAAACCTCCTACGTCTCGATCGAAACCGACAAGGGGCATGACGCTTTCCTGCTTGAAGAGCCCAATTTCGAGGCGGCTGTCACCGGTTTTGTCGACGCTGCAGCAGAGGCCAGAGGTCTTCCGGCCCGGATGCCCCGATCATGACCGCATCCGGACGACCGTCCCCTGGCCGTCGGGCCGATCATCTTGCGATCTCGCGCCATATCCGCCCCGGAGAACTGGTTCTCGACGTCGGGTGCGGCGACGGACAGCTGATGGAGCTGCTCCAGCAGGACCGAGGCGCACGGACACGCGGGCTCGAAGTTGAACAGGCCGGCGTGAACCGCTGCGTCGCCAAGGGACTGGCCGTGGTGCAGGGAGATGCGGACAGAGACCTCCCGGTTTATCCTGATGACGCGTTCGATGCGGCCATCCTCTCCAAAACCATTCAGGAGATGGCGCGGCCCAAGTTCGTACTCGGCGAACTCTCCAGAATCGCGCGGAGAGTCATCGTCTCCTTCCGGAACTACGGACACTGGCGGGTCCGAGCCTCCCTCCTGACGTCGGGACGCATTCCGGCGCTGGGGGCCAACCGAGCGTGGTGGTCAGACGGTGCGCGCCGGCCGTGCACTGCCAGGGACATGGCCGAACTGGCCGAAGAGCTCGGGCTGTCGCTGACCGCCATCACCGCCGCCAGCGGAGCGACGGGAGACAGACGCTCTCTGACCCGGTTCAACTGGACGGCAGAAGAGCTGGTGTTCGTTCTTGAGCGTGGCGAGCGCCCCGGAGCGCTCCTGAGCGCGGCTCCTGAACCCTCGCAGCACGACCCATAACGCGCCCTTCCGACAAACGGAAGGGCGCGAAAGGGTTACGGAAAATGGCTCAGAGAGCCGACCGCCCCTTATGAAGTCAGGGCTGATTCGTTCTTCTCGCCGGTGCGAATCCGCGTGACGGCCTCAAGATCCATCACGAAGATCTTGCCGTCGCCGATCTTGTTGGTGTTGGCCGAGGCGACGATCGCTTCGACAATTTTCTCGACCGTCTCGTCGGTGGCCGCTATCTCGATACGAACCTTCGGCAGAAGACGCACTTCGTACTCAGCGCCGCGATAGACCTCGGTCTTGCCCTGCTGGCGACCGTAGCCGCGCACCTCAGTCACCGTCACGCCCGAGGCGCCGGCGGCGGTCACGGCGTCGAGAACAGCATCCAGACGGCTGGGTTTGAAAATGGCGGTGACGTATTTCATGGACGGACCCTTTCCTGATTGAAGAATGTCGTTGACGGTTTGTTAAATGAACAACTTACTTCACTTACACACCTTAAACATCTTTGCAGGATCGCTGTCAACCTCCCGGAATCTGAGACGCCGCCGGAAGCTTGACCCGCCTCTTCACGGGCTGACGGGCCCCGCCCGGTTCGACATACAGGCGCTTAACCGCCTCGATCATGAGGACGCCCCCAAAGCTTGACCAGAGCGCCGATCCAATTCTTTCCCAGGCGTCTCCGGCCGAGGTGATCATCGGCCAGCCGAGGGGCGGAGCGTAGAGGACGCGCGCTGATGCGGTCGGCTGGAACATCGCGGCCTCAAGGAGTCGATAGAGCTGAAGCCGAGTGTAGGGCTGTCCATGACCAAACGGGGTCGATTCCGCCCTGGCCCAGAGCCCGCGTCGATGGGAGACGATGACGAGCAGCCGAGCCTCGGGAGCGCTGATCCTCCACAGCTCCCGCAGAAGCCGTCGGGGCCCCTCAGCCTCCTCCAGACCGTGGCAGACGATCAGCCGATCAAACAGACTATCCCGAAACGGGAGACGCTCCTCATCAACGAGCGTACAGGCGCAACGGTCGTCGGCTGGCCAGCGCACGATACCCTGCCCATCAGGCGATGCGGACACCACGCGTCGCGCCCCGGACCGAAACGGCTCCAGAAGGCCGTCGGCATGTCCGTATCCCAGAACGTCCAGGTCCCTGACATCCGGCCACAGGGTCGCGATGCGGCGGGCTATCATCTCCTGAGCCATTCGCCCGAGCGGAGACGCGTAGAAGGTCTGCAGTCGATCAATGTCGGTCCGCATGATATCCCGCCTGACAGGCTGGGCTGAAAATTTCCGCCCGAGGCGTGTCTCTACCGGAGAAAGGTAAATCCGTGTTCACCAACCCGCCAGCTCGTCCGATCGTCCACCAGTTTCCATGTCTCAAGGACAATTACGGGTTCCTGCTGCACGACCCTTCAACCGGCGAAACCGCATCCATAGACACGCCCGATCCGGCTGCGATTCTGAGCGAAGCATCCGCACGGGGCTGGCGGATTACCCAGATCTGGAACACGCACTGGCACCCGGACCACGCGGGAGGCAACGCCGCCGTACGCGAGGCGACCGGCTGCGCGATCTACGGCCCGAAAGGCGAGGCGGACAGAATAGAGACCCTGGACACATGCGTTGAAGAGGGAGACGTCATCCGCCTTGGCAACATCACGGCCCGGGTTCTGGACACGCCAGGCCACACGTCGGGACATGTCGTCTACATCGTCGACAGCGCCAATCTCGCCTTCGTGGGAGATACTCTCTTCGCTCTGGGATGCGGACGGCTCTTCGAGGGAACGCCAGGCCAGATGTGGACCAGCCTGCAAAAGCTGAAAGCCCTGCCGGGAGAGACGCTTATCTACTGCGCCCACGAATACACGGCCGCCAACGCGGCATTCGCTCTCAGCGTCGATCCCGACAATTCCGACCTTCAGGCCTACGCCTCCGAGATCCGAGACCAACGCTCCCAGGGCCGGCCCACCGTCCCTACCCGTCTTGATCGGGAAAAGAACACCAACCCCTTTCTGCGCGCCGACGAAGAAAGACTTCAGACGGCCGTTGGACGGCCTGGAGATGAGATCGGAACATTCGCCGAAATCAGGGAACGGAAAAACAGGTTCTGACCGGCCCTAACGGCCTCGTCGGGACACTGTCATGGCCTCAGCGATGGCCTCGGACGAGGGACGACCCGCATATCCTTCCTGAGGATTGAGCTCGAGAACCAGCTCTCCCTCTGAGAAAACCGCTCGCGGCTGGGACGCCCGCAACAGCCGCACTGCGGTCAGTCGCCGCGCGTCCGTCGGAGAGACCTTTACCGCGCGCTCCATACCCAGAACTGCGACCATCAGGGCATCCGAAGCCCACGCCTCCTGCCGAGAAAACGCGCCCGCTCCAAAAATCGTCACGTCCCGCCCCACCATCTCCGACAGGTGCGCAGCCGCTTCCTTCACCCGATCAGTCAGCGAGGCCGGCATGGCCGGCGCATCAAGCGGCGCAGCCGCCCCAGCTATGTCTGCAGGGGCGCCATCCTTGTTCCCCAGATAGGAAATGACATTGCCCAACTCAGTGACCCGGAGGATCAGATCACCCGCATCAGAGCGAAGGAAGGCGTCGCCCCTCTGAGCCGTCGTCGACCTCAGGGCATAAACCTCAGGACTGTCCTCGAACTTGATCAGAGGCTCATCCCCCGACCGATCAAGGACAAAACTGCGCTGCGAGACGGTATCCTCGTACTTCGCCGCCCCCGGGTTCACCGCCCGTCGCAGGGCTGAAAGCGAGAGGGCCGAGGCGTCAGACCGAGGAGAAGATGACGGAGACGAAGACTGGGGTCGAGCGGCCTGCTGGGCGCTCGCCTCTCCGACGCCAGCCCCGAACAGGGCGAGAACGCCGAACACACCAATCCGGCTGAAACGATGTCCGACATGAACTCTCATGGACGTCACTCTGAACACGAAGTTTGTCGAATTTTTGTTCGTCAGCCGCTCATGTCAATCCTGAGCAGGGTTAACTGCACAAGCAAGGGTCGAGACGGCAGCCTGTCCCGATCAGCCCGCGATGTATTGCCCCCCGTTCGCTGTCAGCGTCGCCCCGGTTATGAAACCTCCGTCGGGACCTGCGAGAAAAGACACGCAGCCGGCTATCTCCTCGGCGCGGCCAAGCCGACCGATCGGAATAGATGCGACAATGCCTTCAAGGACCTTCGGCGGAACGGCCGCCACCATGTCGGTGTCAATATAGCCCGGGCAGATGGCGTTGACAGTGACGCCGCGCCGGGCGCTTTCCAGAGCCAGAGCCTTCGTAAAGCCGATCAGGCCCGCCTTCGCCGCAGCGTAGTTGACCTGCCCTATCTGCCCCTTCTGACCATTGATCGATGAAATGTTCACGATGCGCCCATGTCCTCTGTCGCGCATGCCTTCGATCAGCAGACGACACAGATTGAAGGCGGAGGTGAGATCGACGCGGATCACCTCATCCCACTGCTCACGCGTCATGCGATGCAAAACAGCGTCTCGCGTTATGCCGGCATTGTTCACAAGCACATCCACCGGACCGAGTGCGCTGGCGACCGCCTCCACCCCCGTCGCGCAGGCGTCGAAGTCACCGACATCCCATTTGAAACAGGATACGCCGAGCTCGGCTGCGCAGGCCGCCGCCGCCTCGTCATTACCCGCGTAGTTCGCTGCGACCTTAAAGCCGTCCTTCACCAGACGGGCCGAAATGGCGCGTCCGATCCCGCGCGTTCCTCCCGTCACCAACGCGACGCCCGCCATTCGTCCCCCCATGTGAAAACGGAACGATCTTACCTGAATTGACGCTGCGAGAGGAGCATGAATCCCGTAATGATGGAATCTTCTGCGCGAAAGCGCCCGAAAACGGGGAGTTCCAGAACTGTATTTTCCAAACGATCCAATCTAGGCTCTTGGACCGTATCGACCTCATGTCGCCAATCGTCATCCTGTTGTCCGGGTGCGGCGAACCGAACGGGCGGGAGACCTTCCTCATGGCGCGAACGAATTCAAACGATCCGATCGTTATCAAGAAGTACGCCAACCGACGCCTCTACGACACTTCGACAAGCGCCTATGTGACGCTCGAGCATCTGTCCTCCCTTGTCAGGGAGGGACGGGACTTCGTGGTCCAGGATGCGAAGAGCGGAGAGGACATCACGCGCACCGTCCTGGCGCAAATCATCTTCGAACAGGAAAACCAGAAGGATGGGGTCCTTCCGGTGAGCTTTCTGAGGCAGTTGATCAGCCTCTACGGCGACAGTCTGAACACCGCTCTTCCCGCCTATCTCGAGTTGTCCATGCAAACGTTCACGGCCCAGCAGGAGAAATGGCGAAGCTACATGTCCTCGGCTCTGGGCGAAGACAACCCGGCTCGCACCCTGAACGATCAGGTGCTCAAGAACATCGAGATGTTCGAAGACGCCATGCGTTACTTCACCCCGTTTGCCGCCAAGCCGGCCCGGGAGGAAGACCCTCCCCCCCCTCCGCCCCCCCAGGACCCGTCTGGAGATCGGGAGACGCTGATCGCGCTGCAGGAGCAGATGGCGGAGATGCAGAGACAGATCAGTCGCCTGGCCGCCTCCCGTCCTCAGCAGAAAGATTAACGCCGTCGGCCCGTTTCTTGCTCCCTCGGGGTTATGCGGGTCGCGCCTTCATCTCATGTCGCCAGAATCGTCGACCGACGAACGGTCGCGGGGACTTCTGCGCCTCCATTCGACCGCCGAAAAGGCGAACGGAGGGGACGGCGCCCCGCTTCAGCGCAACATGACGCCCGCTCGTGGCCCGCTGCTGAGTTCGCAGCCCACATTCTGGGACAAATTTCGCCTGAACAGGCGCCCCCGGATCAGGCTCTTCGCGCCTACCGCGAACCAGAAACCGCGGGGCGGTCTCAACCTGTCCTGAAGCGCTCCATCTGACATCGGAGCGCCGGGCTCACGGCCTGCTAACGGATCCTATCCAGACGGCTGATCACCATCTGAAGCATCTGCTCCAGCCGGTCCATACGCTCATGAATGCCGCCCAGGGCCTCGCGGGACAGAGCCAGTCCAGCGACGTGCGGCTCGCTCAATTGGCGATCCGTCGCGACATCGCCAGACAAGCCAGCGCCTGACCTCAGGGCGACCTCTTCCGGATCAGAGCGAAGAACACGGGCGATCGCCCGAACCTCATCGCTCTCGAGCTCGCGCTGATCCCGGAAAACCATTTCAATTTCATCCAGGGTCATGCCTGCCGCCTGAGCCATGGACGCCCGGGTCAGTCCGGAGGCCTTCAGCTGGTCGTCAAACCAGTCGGAGTCGAAAAACATACCCATCCGAGACCCTCTCAATCATTCCCTGACGAAGGGACCGGCGCGCACCTCTCAGCGTCCGCCGCCATGATGATCCCCGACCGTGAAGTCTCGGCGTGCGGAAATGATTGTCACGACAACCCCCGCAAGCACATCCAGAAGCGCCATCAGGGTCAGGATGAAGAACACGGAGGTGGAGAAGTTTTTCAGCAGCAGGAACTCAACCAGGCAAATGATGAAAAGCATCATCGAAATCGCATGATTGACGATCGTCGAAGCGCCGGTCGAGGTGGACTTCAGGATTTCAAAAAAGAAAAATCCAAGCGAAACAATGACCAGCAAATCACCCGGAGAAATGGTCCAGACAGCTCCTGGCGCCACCATGCCGATGGTTGCGAAGGGACGGGAGATATTCTCCGCCATCGTCATCGATCCGTCAGGACCGCCTCCGAAGGTCAGAGCCATCAGATTGTAGATGATCACCGGCACGCCCAGTAGCGGGAAGATCCCGAGCAACACGCGCATCTTTCGCCCCTCTCAGACGCCAGGTCGTCCTCAATTCCGCCCCAACCTCGCGAGGATCGGCACGACCGCTCAGCGAACGTTATCTACGAATCTGCGCGATTGAAAGCCCTCGCCGCCCTGGTCGATCACGCCCGGATGATCAGATTTCGTCAGCCCCGCCGGGCGAACGCCGACGGCTTCGCAGCCACATCACGCCTTTCAGATCGGAAAGAGCGTCCGCAAGCCGGCCGAAATTGGTGTAGTTGGAACGTCCGTGACGCCGAGGGCGATGATTGACCGGACGGGTCTCAACCAGGAAGCCCTCTGCTATCATCAGAGCCGGAAGATATCGGTGCATATGGTCGAAATAGGGCAACTGAAGAAAAGCATCCCTGCGAAACGCCCGGGCCCCGCACCCGCTATCCGGAGATCCGTCGCGAAGAACCCGTTGACGAACCGCGTTTGCAAGGCGGGATCCAAGCCGCTTCCACGAACTATCCTGACGCTTCTCGCGCCTGCCCTGCACGAGGGCGAGACCAAAGGGGGCGTCGGGACGGGTCAGCTGCGAGACAAGCCCACGAAGATCGTCAGGATCGTTCTGACCGTCGCCGTCAAGCGTCGCGACCACCTCAGCGCGCGCCGCGAGCACGCCGGTTCGCACCGCACGGCTCTGCCCTGCGTTCCTGCGGTGGCCGATGACGCGAAGACACGGAAAGCTCGCCCTCAGGGCTACAAGATTGCGGCGGGTCTCATCGACAGAGCTGTCATCGACGAAAATCATCTCATAGGCCCGACCGGTCAGTCGGGCATCGATTTCCCGCACAAGCGCCTCGACATTGCCCGCCTCGTTATGGACCGGGACGACGACGCTGATCTCCGGACGGCCATAGGATGACCCGGTTGCTGTTTCCGTCACTGGATCCACCTCGCACTATCCTTCAGCTTCACCTATAGCCTCGCCGGACGCCCGACGCGAGAGGGTCGCTGACGCAGCGGACATATCCAGAAAATCCGCGACGACCCGTCAAAGAGGATGTAAGCATAAGCGTGTCCGCGAGCTCGCCGCTGCGGACTGGGACCGCTTCCGCAGGATTTCGCCCCACGTGATGGCCGCACTCGACACTCTGCTCCGAACGCGATGGGCCTATGTCGTCCTCGCAGGCCTCGTCCTCGCCTGCGCGCTCCCGGGCGCCCTGTTCATGCCGGCTCTTGATCGGGACGAAGCGCGTTTTTCACAGGCGAGCGCCCAGATGGTGGAGACCGGAGATCTGGTCGTCATCCGGTATCACGACGGACTGAGAAACAAAAAGCCGGTCGGCATACACTGGATGCAGGCCGCCGCGACAGCCCTCACCTCCAGCGCGGAAGCCCGAGAGATACTCAGTTACCGCCTGCCCTCCCTTATCTGCGGGGCTGTGGCGGCGATGGGGATGTACTGGGCGGGGCTCGCCCTGTTCAGCCGCAGGACAGCCTTCCTGTCCGCAGCGGTCCTCGGAACATGCCTTCTTCTTGCGACGGAGGCCCACATCGCCAAGACCGATGCGGCCCAATGCGCCTTCATGGTTCTCGCCATGGGATGTCTTGCGCATCTGAGAACGCGCGCCGACGTTCGGATCGGCATCGCCTTCTGGATCTTTCTTGCCGTCGGGGTTCTTCTCAAGGGCGTTATCGCCCCCATGACGGCCGGCCTTGCGCTCGCCAGTCTTGTCTTCTGGGAAAGGAGAGCCCAATGGCTTCGGCCCCTCTTGGACTGGCGAGGGCCAAGCCTGTTCATCATTCTGACGGTTCCCTGGTTTCTGGCGGTTCAGATCGCCACGAACGGGGCCTTCCTGTGGGAAGCCGCTGCGGTCGATCTCGGGCAGAAGATCGTCAGCGCCGCTGAGGGCCACAAGGGTTTGCCCGGCACCCATCTTGTCGCCCTTCCGCTCCTGTTCTGGCCAGGATCCCTTTTCCTTCTCCCAGGCGTCATGATTGCGTGGCGCGTGTTGTCCAAACGACCGCTGGAGACCGCCCGCCTTCGCCCCGCCCACCTCGCCGAGACAGATCCCGTCGGATATTCTCTGCTTTCCTCGGAGGCCGGCGTCTGGCGCTTTCTCGTCTGCTGGGCTCTCCCGACCTGGCTCGTCTTCGAGCTGGCCCCGACCAAACTCGTTCACTACACGCTGCCCGCTTACCCGGCGCTGGCCTTCATGGCGGCGGCAGGGCTTGAGCGCTGGCTGTCAGCCCCGCTTGCCCGGCGAGAAGGGCTCGTCTCGATCGCTCTCTTCATTGTTCCGGCGGCTCTGCTCGCCGCAGCCGCCAGCCCGCCCGTTCTGGCTCTGGTGCGGGCCGACGCCGCTGAGGCCTTCGGTCCCGGACTGGCTGAGCGGGTAGCCTATATCTGGGGCCGGGACTACGCCGCCTCGGGAGCTGGACTGTGGACGACCCTGGGCCTTTGCGTAGCATCGGTGTGGACCTGCTGGGCCTTTCTCAACCGCCGGGCCGTTCACCTCCTTGCCGGGTTGCTGGCCTGCGCCGTGACGGGAGGTATCGGACTGAAAGGTCTCGTTCTACCCAATCAGTCGTGGATGCTCGCCACCAACGCCTCAATCGACGCCCTTGGGGAGATCTGCGCCTTTCCTGAAGGAACCGCCATCCATAAGGCCTCAGGATGCTCCGGGCCGGCGCCGAAACTCGTGCGGGCCATCGCCTATGCGGAACCCAGCCTTGTCTTCGAGCTGGGCGGGCGGATCATCCTGCCTCCAGACAGCACCGCCAGTATCCCAGACGTCGCTGAGGATCCAAGACCCACCTGGCTGATTAATGTCGGAGAGGCTGAAGGCCGTGACGCGCTCAAGCGTCTCGCACAATCGGCTCGAAGTGCGGACCGATGCCTGAGGCTGGCGAGACGTTTCGCCTTCAACTACTCCAATGGCGATCCGTCTATCCTCGTTGCGGCAGTTCTCGAACCCGCTGGGTGTCCCAATATTGCTAAATCCGGACGCTAAGAGCTCAATCAGACGGCGCCACCACGTCGCCGGGGTCCGCTTTACCGGAGCTCAAGAGCTCGGCGATCGCTCTCCTGATCTGAAGAAGCGGCTCGAAAAAAGGCGTCAGCGCTGCGGCTGACAAGGCTTCACCGCCCGGCTTTGCGAACTTTCGGAAATAGCGGGAGAGGCCGCGCGCCTTGTGACGCTCCACATCCCGCGACCTCGCCTCACTGGTGGCGCCATAGTGCAGCGCCGCCGCTTGCGGAGCGAAAATGACCGAGCCGCCCTCCATCTCGGCGCGCCGACACAGGTCAAGATCCTCAACATGGAGAAAATAAGCCTCGTCAAATCCGCCAAGACGATCAAAGCCGCTCCGGGACAGGTACATCAACGCCCCGCTGACAGCTCCCATCGGAACACAGGTCGCCGGCAGCGGCTCATCATTGCGATTGATGTTCCTGATTGAAGGATGAAGCCGAAACCGCGCAAGACCCAGAAACGTTCCCGCCGCGGTCCCCCACGTCAGGCGGTGGCGTCTCGCTCCCCTCTGCTCGACCCCGTCGGGGCCATAAATGCGACCTCCGACAATCATGGGCTCCGCGCCATACTCTCTCGCCGCCTCGAGGGCGGCGAGAGAGCCGCGCCTGAGGACTGCGTCAGGATTGATAATCAGGACACGGTCTCCCGAACTGACCCGAACGCCCTCATTGACGCCAGCCGCGAAGCCTCGATTGATCCCTCCGCCGGTCAGCGTCAGGCGCGTCTCCTGCCCTGCGAGGCGCTCAAGCGCACGCACCGTCTCAGGCGGATTACCATTGTCGACGACAATGATCTCGGCGATGTCCGGATCCGCCGCCAGCGCGTGCAGACAATCCATCAACGCAGGTCCCGTGCGGTAACTCACCACGACGGCGGAAATCCTCAGGGCCGGATCTGGCCTCGCGAGAACCTGCGACCAATCCAGCCGCCCCCGCAGGCCGACGCGACGCCGGGAGTGCGTCCGCTCGATCCGCCCGGGACCGGAGACCATCAGATACGCCGGAGATCGGGCGCCAGCGCCTCACGCGCCAGATCGACCGCAGCCTCATCCAGAGACACGACGCTCTGAGCCTGACTTCCAAATCGCCGAAGGGCTAGACGCCGATCCGCAGCCTCGGCGCGTCCCACAACGGCGATAACAGGGACCTTCTGAAGCGAGTGCTCCCGGATCTTGTAATTGATCTTCTCATTACGAAGGTCGAGCTCAACGCGCAGTCCCGCGGCTTTCAAGGCCGCCGCCGCCTCACGAGCATAACCCGATGCGTCCTCAGTGATGGTCGCGACAACCACCTGCACAGGGGCAAGCCACATCGGGAAGGCGCCGGCGAAGTTCTCGATCAGAATTCCGAGAAACCGCTCGAAGGTCCCCAGAACCGCGCGATGAAGCATGACCGGACGGTGCTTCACTCCATCCTCACCGACATACTCAGCCCCGAGACGCTCGGGAAGAACGAAGTCGAGCTGTAGAGTGCCGCACTGCCATGTCCGACCTATCGCGTCCTTCAGGTGAAACTCCAGCTTCGGTCCGTAAAACGCACCCTCGCCGGGCAAGAACTCCAGGACCTCCCCCGCCGCCTCCGCAGCCCTGCGAAGCATGCCCTCAGCTCGGTCCCACGTCTCGTCCGTCCCTGCCCGGACGTCAGGTCGCAAGGCAAGTTTGACCGAATGAAGCTCCACGCCGAGATCCTCATAAATGGAGCGCAGAAGCCGGCAAAACGCCAGCGTCTCCTCCTCGATCTGGTCCTCGCGACAGAAAATGTGCGCGTCATCCTGAGTGAAGTTCCTGACCCTCAGGATGCCGTGAAGGCCGCCGGAAGGCTCGTAACGGTGACAGGATCCGAACTCCGCCATTCTCAGAGGCAAATCCCGATACGACTTCTGACCCATGTTGAAAATCTGCACATGGCAGGGGCAATTCATGGGTTTGACGGCCAGGACCTCGCCTTCCTCCGTCTCGCAGGTGAACATGTTCTTGCCGAACTTCTCCCAGTGCCCCGAGGCCTCCCACAGGGCCTTGTCCAGAACCTGCGGGGTCTTCACCTCGACATAGTCCGCTCCCTCAAGGCGGCGTCGCATGTAGGTCTCAAGGGTTCGGTACACGGTCCATCCCCGGGGATGCCAGAACACCATGCCCCGACCCTCCTCCTGCAGATGGAAGAGCTCAAGCTCACGTCCCAGTTTGCGATGATCGCGCTTCTCGGCCTCCTCAATCCGCTTCAGGTGCGCTGAGAGGTCCGCTTCGGCGGCCCAGGCGGTGCCGTACATTCGCTGAAGCATTTCATTGCGATGGTCGCCGCGCCAGTAGGCGCCTGCAAGCTTCATCAGCTTAAACGCCTTGGGGAGACGTCCGGTGGACGGCAGATGAGGCCCTCGGCACAAATCCGCCCACGGCCCCTGGCGATAAACGGTGATGGTCTCGCTCTCAGGCAGATCGGAGATGATCTCGGCCTTGTAGGTCTCGCCGATCGAGCGAAAATGGTCGATTGCGGCCTGACGCGTCCAGACCTCGCGTTCAATGGGATAATCCTTATCGACGATTTCCCGCATCCTCGCTTCGATCGCCTCAAAGTCTTCCGTCGAGAAGGGCGTCTTGCGAGCGAAGTCGTAGAAAAAACCATCCTCGATAACCGGACCTATGGTCACCTGCGCGTCGGGAAACAGTTCCTGGACCGCCTGGGCGAGGATGTGGGCCGCGTCATGACGGATGAGCTCAAGACCCTCAGGATCGGCAGCCGACAGCAGCTCAAGCGCTGTGTCGCCCTCCAGGGGGCGCTTCATGTCGCGCAACTCCCCGTTCACCTTCGCCACGATGGAGCGCTTGGCGAGGGAGCGCGAGATCGATTCCGCGATGGCCAGCGGTGTCGATCCGTCAGGATATTCGCGGCGCGTGCCGTCGGGAAATGTCACGTTTATCATCGGGTGCTTCCATTGCGATCTCGCCCGTTTAGGCCAATTCGCCGGGCGTATGAAACTGGGTTTTTAAGAGAATTCGCCTCATGGAGGCAGACGCGGACGACCCGGGGGCGTTCACCCGCCCGGCCCGGACCGGCCGCACCGAGTTTCGGTTTCGCTCAAAAAGACGCCGCGCCAGACCCCGTAGCGCCAGGGAGCGTACCAGCGCCCCGCCGCTGGAAGCGCATCCGGGGGCGGATCATACCCCTGCGATCCGCCTGGTCGGCACCGACTTAAACGCGCGATCATCATCCAGACCCCGGGCCAGATTCCATGCCGGGAGACGGCCTCAGCCGCATACTCCGAACAGGACGGCTCATGCCGACACCTCGCCCCAAAGGCCATGAACACGGGCGAGAGAGCGAACTTATAGGCCGCGAGGCAGGCGCCCATGATCGGCCTGAAGGGATAAGGACCACTCATCGGGGGCCTATAACGCCAAACACGCGGACGATCAAACCGACCCGGGGCCCAGATCAGCAATCGCCCTCTCCATCGCCTCCACGACCGCGTCAAACGCCAGGAGCGTCGATGCGTGCCGGGGGGGATAGTCACGCACCGGAGCCAGATGGCGCAACTCCCAGAAATCGCCCTCCGGAGCCGGAGCGCCGTCCTTGAGAAGAGCCCGAAGCCCCTCACGGGCGGCCTGCAGCTCATCCAAACTCTTACCGATCGCCTGACGAGCCAGAATGGACGCGGCCGCCTGCCCGAGAGCGCAGGCGCGAGGCTCCACCCCGATATCGACAACCCGACGATCCACGCCAAGCCGGACGTCAACGCCGACGCTGGAGCCGCAGATCCGGGACACCTTCACCGATGATCCGTGCGGCGCCTGAAGCCGGCCCGAGTGAGGAATATCCGCCGCCAGCTCAAGGATCCGGTTATGATACAGGTCGCCGAACATGGCGTCAGGCTCTCCCCTCTGGCTCGGCCCGGGCCGCGAGACGTTTCATCCAGTCGCCTTTCCTGACCCCGAATAGCTCCTTGCCGAGAATGCGGGCCTGATCAATCATTTCACCGCGACGGTCCTCCAGCGCTCCGGCAAGGCCCGCGGGCGCCCCCTTCCATCCGGACAGGCCGGCGATCACCAGGTCGGTGTCCTGAACCCGCCCCAGACATTCCGCAAGATCCCGGACCCGCACTGCGCGGTTCGCAAGCGCCTCAGGAAATACCCGACGCAGCAACCGAACCTGAAGCGCATGATGCTTCACCTGTTTTCTCCACTCATGAAAGGGCTCCCGGTCTGTCTGCGAGTATGCGATTTTCATCGCTCGCCGAGCCGCACCGTAACTTCGAGCGAGCCCCTCCGCGTAGACATCTCCATCGCCGGCACGCCTCGGTTCGGGAAAATCCGGCCGCGGCTTGTTGAGCTCCAGACAGAACTCCTTGACTGCGGCTTCGATATCGACGGTACGCAGACCGGCCTCCCTGCGAAACCGGGCCCTGACGCGCGTAACCGCCGAAGGGGACATCGTATCTCCGAACTCCCGTGTCACCTGCTCGAAGCCCTCAAGGCGCGCGTTCAGGTCGCGTGCCGAAGACAGGCCGCGGGCAAGGTCGCGCCAACGCTCATTCTCGCGACGATAGAACCTCCTGCCGACAAGCGGCAGCGCGAGGCGCAATACGGCCCTTATCTTCTTGCACCGGACCCGAGCCTGATGAATGAAGACGGCCTGATCCTCGTCCGCATGCATGCACGCGGACCGCAGACGTTCAACCTGCCCGGCAATGATCCGTTCGAGTTCAGCGCCCTGAGCTTCGCCCGGCCTGATCACGTAACCCACTGCAGCCACCTCGCGAACAAGAGCGCCGATCCTCCGACAGAGGCCAGCGACACCATTAGCCACACGCCGTCGCGTGCAGTCATCCCCGCGCCGAGAAGGATCAGAGACACCCCGGGCAGAATCGGCCCAAGGGGGACGAGCGACAGGGGAAAGGTCACGAGCGCCGTCAGGCAGACGGCGCAGGCCGGCAACATGACAAACGGCGCCTCTGTCAGAAAAATCATTCGTGGTCGCGCCAGACGATCCATCACGGTCGCCCAGCGTCGCACCCTCTGACTTGAAACCACCCGATCGAAAGCATCGCCAGGAAAGGGCGTATCGAGCAGTTTCGCCGGCAACCAGGGGTGAGTTCGTCCGATCAGAATCTGAGCGGAGAAGAGAAAGGTCACCGAAGCCACCAGCCAGTTTGCGCCTGGAACAATGGTCAGGGGCGAAATCGACACGAAGCCCAGCAGAAGAATGACAGCGCCGAATGAACGGCGACCAACCGCCTCGAGCAGCCGCCTCAGGGTTACGCCCTGACCCTGCCCCCTCAGGTCGGAGAGCGCGGTCAATAAGTCGGCAAAACTGTGGGCGGCGGCTTTAACCGCGTTTTTTCTTGTCATCATAGTTCCGATAGGGATCGCGCCGATGGGTGCGGGTATAACGGGCTTTGGGGCCGCTATCGCCCGCCCAGAAACGCACCGACCAGGCGTGCACGTCATCGTTCAGCCTGTAGAGACGCGTGCACTCCAGGACAGGAACGGGCTGCGCGTCAGGGCGGTTTCCGTCCTGACAGGCAAACCCGTCCCGCTCCAGCGCCGAGCGGGCAAGGGATTCGTCCCCCTGACGATAACGTCCTGAAATGAAGGTCCGGAAGGCTGCGTCAACGGCCCCTTCGGCGTCACGGTTCCAGAAACCGAAATCCGTGCCGGCAGGCCCCGGCCCCTGGGGCGGCCGCGCTCCGCCGCCATCCGCCGGGGCGCCTGAGGCGCACGCGCCCGCCAGCCAGACCGCCGCCACACATGCGCCCAATACCTTGTTCATGTCACAGCCCCGTTCATCTCCGCCCGTCAGAATGAGGCCGCAGCCGATCAACGTCAAATGATCGCTTACGGCGCGAGGCCCCGGAGACGTCTCCAGGTGGATCCCTGAGGACTGTCCATGATTTCGACGCCCTCCTCCTCCAGCTCGCGACGTATCCGATCAGCCTCCTCGAAGTTCTTCGCCCGCCGCGCTTCGAGGCGGGCCGCAACGCGCTCGTCAATCCCTCGCGCAGCCGCCTCATCTCCCCGCGCCCAGACCTCAGGGTCCTTCGACAACACCCCCAGAAGGTCGCCGGCCGCCCTCATCTGCGCCCGAAGACGAGGCCACTCGACCGGGTTCGCCTTATTCGCCTCAGCCGCCAGCGCCGACAGCTCGGCGAGCGCCTGAGGGGTGTTCAGATCGTCGCACAGGGCGTTCAGCACACCAGCAGGAGGGGGCTCATCCGAAGGCTCTGCAGGCGATATGCGCCGCAGAGCGTTGTACAGTCTGTCGAGCGTCGCCTGTGACTGCGCCAGAAGGGCGTCGGTCCAATCCAGCGGCCCCCGATAGTGGGCCGACAGCAGGGCGAGGCGGATGGTCTCACCATCGTAGCGTTTCAACAGATCGTGGACATGAGCCACATTGCCCAGGCTCTTGGACATCTTCTGGGCGTCCATGGACAGAAATCCGTTGTGCAGCCAGTAATTCGCCATCGGACGTCCGTGGGCGCACTCGGACTGAGCGATCTCATTCTCGTGATGCGGAAAGATCAGATCGAGCCCGCCGCCATGAATGTCGATGGTTTCGCCCAGGGCCGCAGCCGCCATGGCGGAACACTCAATGTGCCAGCCGGGACGACCCTCCCCGAAAGGGCTGCTCCAGCGGGCTTCAGCCGGCTCGTCCGGCTTGGCGGCCTTCCAGAGGGCGAAATCCGCCGGATCCCGTTTGCCCTCATCAACGTCCACCCGGGCGCCCGCCACCTGGTCGTCCCGATCCCGGCGGGACAGACGACCGTAGGCGGGCATGGACGGCACCGAGAACATCAGACCGCTCGGCGTCCGGTAGGCGTGCCCGCGCTGTTCAAGGCGGGTCATCAGGTCGATCATGCCGTCCACATGCTCCGTCGCACGCGGACGAAAGGTCGGTTCAAGAACGCCGAGGGCGCGCATATCCTCGCGATAAATCCGCTCATAGGTTGTCGTGACGTCCTTAAGGCTGCGCCCGGAGCGAGCCGCCTCCTGAATGATCTTGTCGTCAATGTCAGTGACATTGGAGGCGTAGACGACGGCCTCGGTCCCGTATTTGAGCCGCAACAAGCGAAAAAGAACATCAAAAACAACAGGCGGACGCGCATTTCCTATATGAGCGAAGGAATAGACGGTGGGCCCGCACAGATACATGGTGACCCGCCCGGGATCGATCGGGACGAAGATCTGCTTGTCGCGCGAGAGCGTATTGGTAAGCCGGATGTCCATGGGCCGGTATCGTCAGTCCTGTCCAAGTTGTCGATAGACTATTGCGGTTGCAGCCGTTGGCGCTATCTGGATGTTGAACTATCTCCCACAGGCCCCTGAGGGGATCAATGCGGGCAGGCGTTAAGTCCGGGCGCGTCGTCGAGACGGCGCCGCCGGCTCGGGCCTCGCTCCTCAGTCAGGAAGGACGGCCATGACCGCCGTGATCGCACATAAGGCACTGTCCGGCGAGGAGCCGGTCCGGCGACCTTCCCGGGATGAAGCGGAAGAAGCCGTCCGGACGCTGATCGCCTGGGCGGGCGACGACCCCAAGCGCGCCGGCCTCATCGACACCCCCGGCCGGGTGGTGGACGCCTATCAGGAATGGTTCTCAGGATATGGTGCGGATCCCATGACCTATCTGTCGAAGACATTCGAAGACGTGAAAGGCTATGACGACATCGTTATGCTGCGAGACATCGATGTGGAGTCCCATTGCGAACATCACATGGCGCCGTTTCTGGGGAAGGCCTGCGTCGCCTACATGCCGACCGAATCAGTCGTCGGAATCTCGAAGCTGGCTCGGGTTGTCGAGATCTACGCTAAGCGGCTGCAGACGCAGGAAACCATGACAACGCAGATTCTCACGGCGATCGAGGAAAGCCTCAAGCCGGCGGGCGTGGCGGTGCTGATCGAAGCCAAGCATCAGTGCATGACGACGCGAGGAGTTCATCATCCCGACGTGTCGACTTTGACCACGCAGTTCTCGGGCGTCTTCAAGACCGACCGGGAAATGCGAGAGCGCTTCCTCAGGCTAGCAGGACGCTGAAACCTTCCTAAACGCTTACCTGAAGCGTTTCTCCCTACCTGCAGACGGCGGACAGGACAGCAGAGGCGCGCATCTCACAGATCGCACAGAAAGGGAGCGGACGTGCGCAACCACCCTCCATCGGCCCCCTCGTCAGAAGAGAGCCTGGCTCTAAGCCCAAAGTTCAATGAGGCCGGCCTCATTCCCGCCATTGCGCAGGACGCCGAGACAGGCGAGGTCCTTATGATGGCGTGGATGAACGCCGAAGCCCTGGCTCAGACACTAGCGACGCGGCAGGCGGTCTACTGGTCCCGATCGCGCCGCGAGCTGTGGCGCAAAGGAGCTTCCTCAGGCCATACTCAGGAGGTTCTGGACATCAGGGTGGATTGTGATCAGGATACTCTGCTTCTGTCAGTCCGCCAGACGGGAGCGGCGTGCCATACGGGGCGGAAATCCTGTTTCTACAGGAGCGTGACGGACGCGGAGAGCCTCGATAACCGAAGCGCCCCGCCAGAGGCTTCCTGAGACTCGACGAACTGGGTGAGGCTCGATCATGGCTCGATGCGCAGTCCTGCTGGCTCTGGCGATGGTGGGGATGACGGCATGCGCCGGAGGCGACCTGCCCCCCACGGGTGCGGCGCTCTCCATCCGGCAGGCGGAGCCGATCAGAACCGACCGGCTCGCCGAAGCGATCGACTACGCCCGCGGACAAAAGACCACGGGTCTTCTGATCATCCAGAACGGTCGAACCCTCTTCGAAGCCAATTGGCCGCTCGCCGAGGGTTCAGAAGATTTCAGAAGCGGTTTCGTTCACGGAACGACGCCTGACGGCGCCCTTCTTGAGGATGTCGCCTCACTGCAGAAGAGCTTCGTGGCCATCCTCGTAGGCGCCGCTATCGACAAGGGACTGCTGGATATCGAACAGCCTGTTTCCGCTTACATTGGCGAAGGATGGTCCAAGGCGAGCCGGGAGCAGGAAGCCCGGATCACCGTTCATCACCTGCTCGAAATGACCTCAGGCCTCACCGAGAGCCTCGCCTTCGAGGCTCCGGCCGGTACAAAATTCTTTTACAACACGCCTGCCTACGCGATGATGAAAGGGGTCCTCTCCAAAGCCTCCGGCGCCTCCCTCGACGACATCACGAAGAGCTGGCTCACGGATCCTCTGGGTATGACGGAGACCTCCTGGCGCATTCGACCGGGTCGTTTCGCCGGAGTGGGCAACCCGACGGGTCTGGTCACGACGCCCCGGGACATCGCCAAACTCGGGCAGATGGTGCTCGATGAAGGGCGCGCCCCCTCCGGCGCCTCCGTGATTTCACCCCCCCAGCTGAAAGCGATCCTGTCCCGATCCTCGGCGAACCCCGCCTACGGTCGCCTGTGGTGGCTGAACGGCGGAGCCTTTACCGTGAACGCTGGCGCGGGACGACGCGTCGAAGGATCCATGATTCCAGAAGCCCCGGACGACCTGGTTGCGGGCCAGGGGGCAGAAGCACGCAAACTTTATGTCGTGCCGAGCCTGAGGCTGATCGTCGTGCGAACAGGCATGCAGACCCCCGACGCCAACTTCAATTCCGGCTTCTGGCGTCTTCTCGCGAAAGCCCTGCCCTCCTCGCCTGGCGCAACCTGACCCCCTTCAGTTCCTCCGCCAAAGCATGTTAACGCTGCGGCGATAGCAGTCCGGAGCGTTCCAAGTCCTCTCCGCATCCTGCCGCAAAAGGAGCCGAAAACCGTGAAAAGCCAGGCCATCGTCGCTTATGGGCAGCCGCTTCAGGAGATCGTCTCCGACATTCCCGTCCCGAAGGGGACGGAGGTGGTGGTGCGAATATCGCATTCCGGCGTCTGTCATTCCGACGTCCATCTTCAGGATGGTCATGTCGATCTCGGCGACGGGGACAAAATCGACTGGTCGAGGGGCCGACAGCTCCCCCATACGCTCGGCCATGAGATCGAAGGACATCTCCATTCGGCCGGTCCTGACGCGGAAGCTCTGCTCGACGGTCGCGCCATCGGATCCCGGTATGTGGTCTTCCCATGGATCGGCTGCGGAGAGTGCGCCACCTGTAAACGAGACCAGGAACATATCTGCAGCAAACCTCGCCAGCTCGGCATTCATGTGGCCGGCGGTTTCGCGGAATACGTGCTGGTCCCTCACCCTCGCTATCTGCTTGATGCGACCGGCGTCCCGGAGGGACTGGCTGCGACTTACATGTGCTCAGGCATCACGGCGTTTTCGGCCCTGAAAAAGGTTCGCAACATCGGCGAAGGGGACTCGGTCCTGATCGTCGGGCTCGGGGGCGTGGGAATGATGGGCCTCCAGTTCGCCCGGGCCCTCTTCCCTCAGGCCCGGATCCTCGGAGCCGATATCGACGAACGCAAGCTTGAAAGCGCCCGCGCCGCCGGCGCCAGCGCCGTCTATAACTCCCGCGACGCCGACAGCCTGAAGCAGCTTAAGGCCGACACAGGAGGCGGCGTCGCAGCGGCCGTTGACTTCGTCGGATCGGGCCCCTCCCTCAATTTCGCCAACGGCGCCATCCGGCGCGGCGGAGAAATCATCGTGGTTGGCCTGTTCGGGGGTAAGTTCAACGCACCTATCCCGTCATTCCCCAGCCGCCCGTTCTCCATCATCGGGTCGTTCACGGGGCCGCTCGGCGAGACCGTGGAAATGATGGAGCTGGTTAAGGCGGGACGTATTTCTCCCATCCCGATCGAAATGCGTTCGCTGGACCAGGCCGACCGAACGCTTAATCAGCTCCGCGAAGGAAGCGTCGTGGGCCGCGTGGTTCTGCGCCCCTGACGCGTCCCGAAAACGGGCTCTATCCCGATGTGACGGCTCCGACGGCCATGGGCCGCTGGAGCCCTCCCATTCCGATCTCCGCCGCACGAGCGATGAAACGCGCGTCGGTTGAAGCGAAATACTCTCTGGATTTCACGGTCGAGACCTTGATGAATTCGGCCTCGACTGCGTCGGAACGAAGCGTGAGAAGCGTGTAGCCCTTGTCGAAGGCGTTGTAATAAACAACCTCATCGTTCGCCTCGGCCATCAGCCAGTTCAACTCCCTGAGAGGCAGGCTGTCGCCGGCGCCGTTCGACGTGACTGAGGTGCATCCGAACTCGACGCCGACGCGCCATCCCTTTTCGTCATGAAGCTCGTTGGCCCACGCGGTATGAGTGTCCCCGGTCAGGGTGACAAGCCGGGCGCCGGCCGCTCGCGCCGCCGCATAGAGCCGCTCTCGAGCCTGCGGATAGCCGCCCCATGCGTCCAGATTCCACGGCAGACCGTAGCGGGCTGTGGCGTAGAAGCGCTTGGCCGAGGGAGAGAGAGCGGCATACGCCTCTGCGCTCAACGCCGCCTCCAGATCAGGGTTTCGAGCCTTGGCCATCGTCACCTGATTGCCAAGAACCTGCCACTTGCGCCCGCCTGCAACCGACGTCTTCATCCCCTCGGCAAGCCAGGCCTCCTGCTCAAGTCCCAGCATCGTCCGGGCCGGATCGTTGACCTTGGCCATGATGGCGTCCGCCGCCTTCTGCTTCTCCGTCTCAGGCGCAAGACCGATCGCGTCGATCGTCAGATCTTCACCCCGGCCGATAAGCCGGCTTTCCAGAAGAAACAGGCTCGCCAGATCCCCTATGTCGAACTTGCGCCACAACGCCTCGCGCACCTGCCCTGGCGCCGGGTCGCGCACAGGCATCCATTCCAGATAGGCCTGAACCGCCTGCGCCTTCCGGTCGCTCCACACGCCCTCGGTATCCGGCTGATGGTTCTCAGCGCCGGTCCTGTAAGAGTTGTTGGCCGTTTCGTGGTCGTCCCAGGTACAGAACCACGGCGCCGCCGCATGGGCAGCCTGAAGGTCTGGATCTGATTTGTACTGTGCGTGGCGGATCCTGTAATCGACAAGGGTCAGACACTCGCCGGCGGGTTCGTGATTACGCCCAAGCTGACGCCCCACTTCGCCGCCATAGCCGTTGCGACCGTATTCGTAGATGTAATCGCCCGCGTGAAAAACCGCATGAGCATCTCCCCTGCGCGCGATCTCCCGATACGCGTTGAAAAAGCCGAAGGGGAGATTGGAGCACGAGACCACGGCGATGCGGAAATCGGCCACCCCGGATGACGGAAGAGTTCGTGTCGTTCCTCCGGGCGAAACCGCCTGGCCGGCCCAGAACCAGTAATAATACGTCTCGCCCGCGGGTAGGCCGACAACGTCCACCTTGACGGTGTAATCCCTCTCGGGTCCGGTCACGAACACGCCAGACTGCACGATATCGGTGAAGGCCCGATCTCTCGCCACCGACCAGTTGACGGGAACCGAACCCGCCGCCTTCGGCGTCACACGCGTCCAGAGTATGACGCTGGAGTGCGTGGGATCGCCCGACGCCACCCCGTGCTCAAACGTCGCCTCACCCTTGTAGGCCGCTCCCCCGGATGGAGAGGATACGCACGCCGCGGCCAAGCTGGCTGCGCCTGCGCCAAAGATCCCGCGCCGGGTGAGTGTCATGACCGGTTTCTCCTTTGCCTGCAGTGTGCGACAAGCCGACACTAGGCGATTATTCTCTCTGGCCAACCCCTGTGACGGATTCATGACAACGGCGGCGGAAACCCAGCTGACACTGACGGCGACGCCCGAGGCGATCGGCGCACGGGTCGACAAATGGCTCGCGGAAAACGGCGCGGGCATGTCCCGCTCGCGCCTGAGGACCCTGATTGAGGACGGACGCCTGAGCGCGGACGGTCGTGTCGAGACCGATCCCAGCGCGAAGATGATCCCGGGCGCGGTCTATCGTCTCAACCTGCCGCCCCCGATCGCAGCCGACCCGATACCTGAGCCCCTGGACCTCGACATCCTGTTCGAGGACAAACATCTTATCGTGATCAACAAGCCCCCGGGACTGGTCGTCCACCCTGCTCCCGGGCAGTGGACAGGCACCCTCGTCAACGGCCTTCTTCATCACTGCGGCCCGGCTCTCACCGGAATCGGCGGCGTCGCCCGTCCGGGGATCGTTCATCGCCTGGACAAGGACACGTCAGGGGTGATGACGGCCGCCAAGACTGAGGCGGCCCATACGGCTCTTACCGCGATGTTCGCCGCCCATGATATCGAGCGCGCCTACCTGGCGGTCACGCGAGGCGCCCCGCGACCGCTCATAGGACGGATCGAGACCTATATCGGCCGCTCTCCGGGGGACCGAAAGAAAATGGCGGTGATGAAGGAAAAGCACTACCGCGCCGATCATTACTCCGATGACCCCGATCTCCTCCCGGATGAAACCCCTCAGGGGAAGATCGCCATCACCAACTACAGGGCCCTTGCCGTTTACGGCCGTCTAGACGCCACAGGGGGCCAACCGGCCGCAGCCCTCGTGGAGTGTCGTCTGGAAACGGGGCGAACTCACCAGATCCGCGTTCACATGGCCCATATCGGGGCGCCGGTGCTTGGGGATCAGACCTACGGACGACATCGCTGGCTCAAGGCGGACGGCAAGGGCCCCGCCTTTGAACGGGCGACGTCGGCGGCAAAGGCCTTCGAGCGACAGGCCCTGCATGCGTCCATTCTCGGATTTTCGCACCCGATAACCGGAAAACCCCTCAAGTTTCAGGCCCCTCCTCCGAGCGACATGCAGGCGCTGATAGCCGCTCTCGAGGGCATGCCGAACTGATGCTCCCGCCAGAGATCTGATCCATCGCAAGAAGGGATCGTAAACACCCTTTAAACAGGCGGGTCCCCCACCCATCTCAGGAAGACGGTCGGGGCGGGGTGGCCGTCGATCGATTTTGTTCACCCACGGGCTCGGGATGAGTACGGACACGGACAAGGAAGGCAAGGCCATGACGGCGCTGACCACGACGCTGACGCTGTCTCCGGAACAGGGACTGTCGAGGTATCTGTCTGAGATTCGCAAGTACCCGCTTCTTGAGAAGAATCAGGAATTCATGCTCGCTAAGCGTTGGGCGGAGCACAAAGATCCCAACGCCGCCGAGCAGCTGGTGACGTCTCATCTCCGCCTCGTGGCCAAAATCGCCATGGGGTATCGGGGGTACGGCCTGCCGATGGGAGAAGTCATTTCCGAAGGGAATGTCGGCCTGATGCAGGCTGTCAAAAAGTTCGACCCTGACAAGGGGTTCCGACTGGCTACGTACGCCATGTGGTGGATCCGGGCCGCTATTCAGGAATACATCCTCAGATCCTGGTCGCTGGTCAAACTTGGAACGACCGCCGCTCAGAAGAAGCTCTTCTTCAATCTTCGCCGGTTGAAAGGCGAGATTCAGGCGCTCGAAGACGGAGACCTTCGACCCGAGAACGTCACGGAGATCGCCACGCGGCTCGGCGTGACGGAAGACGAAGTCACCTCCATGAACCGACGCATGTCCTCGGGCGGGGACGCCTCGCTGAACGCGCCGATCGGAGGCCTCGAGGGCGAAGGCGAATGGCAGGACTGGCTGACCGACGACAGCCCGGATCAGGCGGAGACGTTCGCCGAACGGGAGGAGTTTTCGGCGAGAATGGGACTGCTCGAGACGGCGATGCAGACGCTGGGGGAACGTGAGCGGGATATTCTCACGGAACGTCGCCTCAAGGATGAGCCGACGACGCTCGAAGATCTCTCGGTCAGGTACAACGTCAGCCGGGAACGTATCCGGCAGATCGAAGTGCGCGCCTTCGAGAAGCTTCAGACAGCCATGCGAGACGCCGCCCGCGCTCAGGGTCTCTCTTCGGAGGCCTGATCGTCAGCCTTCAGACCCGCGATCTCAAAGAACCGGGATTGCCGGATCGGCGCGGCGCAGCCTAACATCCCGCCTCCTCTCCCGTCTCTATCCCGGAGGCCTTCATGGCTCCCAAGCTCCTTTCGGACCTGCCCGAACTCTCGCTTCTGATCGGGCCTGAGGAGGACATGCACGGCGTCTTCCGGACTGCGCGTGGGCAATCGCCGCTGGCGCGCAATCCTATGGGGATGATCATGGCCCTCCGGGCCCGCCATCTTGAAGCCGCGCTCAGTGACGCGACCCGCCAGATGGAGACCGAACCGCTCCTGATGCAGGGCGTGACCGACGGCCCTCTGATGGAAATGCGCAGACAGATCCTGCTGTTCTCGAACGGGGAAGTTCATCGAAGACGTCGTCAGCCTCTGGCCAGGACATTCGCCTTCAAGCTCATGGAAGGCATGCGCTCCACAGCTCGCGAGGTGGCTGAAGGTTTACTTGAGGATTACTCTAAGGCTGATGACGTCGACTTCCTGAACTCCATCTCCGCTCAGGTGCCTCAGCGCATCATTGCGGATATCCTCGGCGTCCCCCGAGAGGATCTGCCTTATCTCCAGAGGCTGGTTGACGATGCTGTCCAAACCCTAGGCTTCTTCGATCCGGCTCTCCGGTCTCAGTACGAAGCGAGCTCGCTGGAGTTCAACGCCTATGTCGGAAAATTGCTGGACGATCGCAGACGAAACCCACGGGGCGACTTCCTGTCCGAGTTCGCAGCGGCTGCCGACGAGGCGGGAGAGCTGTCCGAAGCCGAGATGCGGGCGGACATTATAGCCCTCATCGTAGCGGGATCCGACACGACAAAGAACTCGATCGCCATGACGCTCGCCCTGCTGCTCGATCGACCTGATCAATGGGCGGCGTTCTGCGCCGATCCGGACGGATTGAAGAAAGGAGCCGCCGCCGAAGGGCTCCGGTATGAACCTGTCGCCTTCGGCGTCCCGAGGATGGCCGTGACGGAGTTCGAACTGGACGGTTTCGCTGTCCCGGCCGGCGCCCTTCTGTTTCTGGTCATACCCTCCGCCTGTCGGGATGATGAAGTCTATGGCGCTCCGGACGTCTTCGACATCCGAAGAACGGATCATCCGCGATGGCATTTCGCATTCGGGGGCGGGGCTCATCGTTGTCTTGGCGAGGCCCTCGCCAGGGTGGAGATCGAGGAGACACTGTCAGCCGTCGCCCGACGTGCCCCCGCGATCCGCCTTGCCGGTCCCAAGCCGCGCATGAGCGTGGCCGCCATCAGGGCGGTCGATCAGATGCGCGTGAGCCTTCGTTAGGCCGACGCCCCTCTCGCCATGATCATTCCTGTCGACAGCGCCGACGACAACCGGCTTGAGCCCTATCTCAGGGTCCGCGAAAGAGATCTCGCCCGGCGCGACGGCTGTTTCATCGTCGAGGGGCGGGTCACCGTGGAAAGACTGATTGCAGGGTCCCGCTTCGAGACCCTGTCGCTTTTTCTTGCCGATAGCCGGGTGGCGCGCCTCGCGCCGCTCCTGGAGCGCCTGAACCCTTCCGTTCCGATTTATGTCGCGCCGCAGGCGTTGATGGACTCCATTGTCGGATTTCCTCTCCATCGGGGCGTACTCGCCCTGGCGCGGCGGGAGGTGGAAACCGCTGCGGGCCCGTTTCTCCGGACCCTGCAGCGGCCTCTGGACGATCATGCGCCGATAACAGTCCTCGGGCTGATCGGCCTTTCCAATCATGACAATGTCGGCGCCTGCTTCAGGAACGCCGCCGCGCTGGGCGCGTCGGGCATGCTACTGGACCAGGAGTGCTGCGATCCGCTTTACCGTAAGGCGATCCGGGTGTCAGCGGGGACCGCCCTCGCCCTCCCTTACTGCCGCCATGGAACCGGCGGGGAGATGATCACGGCCCTGTCCGAGGAGGCATTCGATCTGTGGGCCCTTTCACCTCAAGGCGGCGAAGCCCTTGAAACCCTCAAGCCCCCTCGCCGGCTCGCACTGCTTCTGGGCGCCGAGGGACCGGGACTACCGCGCGATCTGCTGGCGAGAACAAGACGCGTTTCCATCCCGATGGATGGGGATACAGACAGCCTCAATGTGGCAACCGCAGGCGCACTCGCGCTGTGGAGAGTTCGGACGGCGCGAAGCGCCTGAACAGGCCGGGAAGCGCTCAATTAACCTTTTGGTTACCAACCCGCACCTACCGATTCATCCGATGAACCAAGCAAGCTCCATGCGTTGTCTGGTCACCGGGGGATGCGGCTTCCTCGGATCAGCGGTCGTGCGCGCTCTGCTCGAGCGGGGAGATCGCGTCCTCAATCTCGACACTCACAGCCGCATCGCGCCCGTTCCGTCTCTGGGCAATGTCGCGGGTCGATCCGGCTATGCCCGTCTGGAGGCTGACGCCTCGGACCGATCCCTCATGAGAGCGGTCATTGCAGAGTTCAAACCGCATTGCGTCATTCACCTCACCGCCCCTGCCGCTAACGACGCCGGCCTTACGCCGGAGGCCGAAATCGAGACCGCTCTATCGATACTGGAGGCCTGCAAATTCCATCTCTCCCGCGTCTCGGAGGACGAACAGTCGGCGTTTCGACTGGTCCACGCCCTCCATGCGCGCCATGCTGGGGGGGGCGAGGATCCGCCCACGCTTTCGCTGCGGGACGCCGCCTCGGCCGCCGCCGGCAGGCTGATCGAGACCTGGTCCCGCGCCTGCGGCGTCCCTTCGACGGCGTGCCTCGCTGACGCTCTGTTCGGACCCTGGCAACCGGAAGGAGCTCTGGTCACCGATCTTCTGGTGGCGCTTCTCGAGGAGGGCGTTTTCATCCTCGAAGATGGCGGCGCCACACTTCGCGACTGGCTGACCGCAGATGATTTCGCTTCGGGTCTGATCGCCGCAGCGATCCACGGTCAGCCATTCGCCCGGTACAGCTTCTCGACTGGAGCCGAGCGCAGCGATCTCGATATGGCCCTCACCCTGTGCGGCCTTCTGGACTCCGCTCGCCCACTCGCGGGAAAGAGCCGGTGGATGGACCGAATTCAGATCATTCCCAATCCTGATGAGCCTGTCGCTGCTCCGTATCTGACCGCGGACAGGGCGAATCAGGAGCTTGGCTGGACGCCTGACGGCTTTCACGATGGGCTGGGCCGCATCCTGCCCTGGATCCTCACACGTCTGGATCCTTCATCGAGTCCAACCCTCGCCGCAGAGTGACTGAGAGTCCCCAATAGGCTCTCATCCTCAATTGCACCCCCATCGCTCCGCGAGGGCCGCCGCAACCAGCTGATCCGCACCTTCGGTCATACGGTCCTGATGGAGGTCCAGGAATGAGAGAACCTGCCAGAGCACCTCTCCCTCGTTGATGTCTCCGGGCGTGCAGACAACCGTCCCCGACAAGGTGTCGTGAACCCCCAACACATAGCCGGCGGCGATCGCGTCACCAACCAGACTGTCGGCTGTATCCGATCCGAACCAACCCTGAAGCCCATCTCTGATCATCCCGCCGGACCTAAACACGCCTTCGGCGGCGGCGGGAGCCGCAGCAGTCGCAGCGAAGGCGAGAAGAACAGCCGCAGTCTTCATGTCAAAGTCCAGTGTCAGGATCCGGCGGACATCCGGTTTGGCCCTGCGCTTAACGACAAGGCAATCCGCAATGAGGCCGCTGGGCGCCTGCGGCGCCAGGACCATTCAATTGACCGACGACAGCCTAGGCAAATCCCCGGGAGACCACTAGGGTTTCGTCAAACACGACAGAAACGACCTCGGGGAGACTCACGTGACATTGAGGTTCATGAACCGGCTGGGTGTGCGCTCGGCAAGCGCCCTGGTGATTCTGCTGGCGAGCGCCTGCGCGCCGAGGCCGGGCGCCGAACCGGTTGCGTCTTCTCTGATCGCGGCGACCACCGACGCTGACCACCCCGGAAAGGCGGTCTATGACCAGTGGTGCGCCTCATGCCACGACAATCCGGAAGCCAGCCGCGCTCCGGGCCTCGATGGCATTCGTGAACTCAATCAGGCGACTATCCGTTACGCCCTTGAACTCGGTTATATGAAATATCAGGCTCGCGACGTTCCCAAGGAGGAACTCGAACAGCTGATTGACTGGCTGCCTCGCGGAGAGGCGGAAGGCGATGGATGGGTAAAGTCCGCGTCCTGTCCGATCAAGCGGCGTCGCGTTATTCTCGAGGGAGCCCCAAGAACCGCGGTCGCGTTCGGCATCGACCCCCATAACACACGCAATCAGAGCGCCGAGGCGACTGGGTTGTCGGCGGAAGACATGCCTAAGCTGGAACTCGCCTGGTCGATCGCATTTCCCAAGACGCCGACCATGCGCTCGCAACCTGTCGTGGTGGGAAACACGATCTTCATCGCTGCGACGGACGCCGGACGCCTTTACGCCCTTGATACTGAAACAGGGTGCGTCAAGTGGATGTACGCCTCCGATATGACGCTGCGCTCGTCTCTGGCGTTCGCCGAAGGGGTCAACGGCTCTCCGGCTTCGATCCTCATGGGCGACGCTGCAGGACGCGTTCATGCGGTCAATGCGACCACCGGCGCCAAGCTCTGGGTGACGGATGTCAAGCTGACAGAGGTCAACCGTGTCACCGGGGCGCCCGTGGTGCTGAAGGATCGTGTCTACGTCCCTGTCTCCGCCATCGAGGTCAACTTCACCCAGTTCGACGACTACGAGTGCTGTAAGGGACAGGGCGCTGTGGTCGCCCTCAACCTGACCACGGGCGAAAAGGTCTGGACGGGTCGGACCATGCCGGAGGCGACCCCGCAGCTCATCAGCAAGGCGGGAACCCAGCAATGGGGACCTTCCGGCGCCATCATCTGGTCCACTCCTGCGATCGACGACAAGCGAGGCGTGCTCTACGCCGGATCCGGTGAAAACACCTCCTGGCCCGCAACCGACACGTCCGACGCAATCATCGCCTATGATCTTCAGACCGGCGAGCGTCGCTGGACCTTTCAGGCGACTGAGGCCGATATCTGGAACTATGCCTGCGGTCGGGGCGGTGCGAACTGCACGTATCCGGGCGAGTATCACAGCCCTGACTTTGATTTCGGAGGCTCGGCTCTCATCGCCAAGACTCCTTCCGGTCGCGAGCTCGTCGTAGCCGGACAGAAGTCTGGCGTCGTCTGGGCCCTCGATCCGGATCGCGGCGGGGAAGTGGTTTGGTCCAACCGTATCGGCCGCGGCGCCGCCAACGGAGGCATTCACTGGGGCATCGCGTTCGACGGCAAGCGTATCTTCGCCCCGCTGAACGATCCGAATTCAAGTTATCCCAATCCGAACTGGGGACCCGGCATTCACGCGCTGGATGTCGAGACCGGCGCTATCCTTTGGAGCTACAAACCGACCGCCGCAGATTGCGATGCGGACGTCGAACCGGGCAAAACCACCCGCCCGGCCCCGGAGTTCGCCCTGAACCCCATCGCAGCCCCGATCAAGCCGCAGTCCCGCCAGGCCTGGGAAAGCTGGCCGCCCGGAACACAGGCCGCAGCGCCCCAGAAGCCGGCCGTCGCGCCTGCTGCGGCCGGCGCAACCCCGCCTCCGGCCAGACCCGCGCGCTCCTGCCGGCTCGGAATGTCGCCGGCGCCGCTGGTCGTGGACGGAACTGTCGTCACGGGCACCATCCAGGGGATGCTCAGAATCTTCGATGGCGCGTCCGGGCAGGTCCTCTTCGAGTATCAGACCAACAAGCCCTACCCTGATACGGTCAACAAGATTGAAGGGCATGGCGGCGGCATAGACAGCCATCCCTACGTTGCGGCAAACGGAACGCTGTTCGTTCAATCCGGCTATGCCCGGTTCGGAGAGCCGCCCGGAAACATGCTTCTCGCCTTCAGACCAAAGACGGACTGACAGGCCTCCCGGTCAGATCGGCGATCCACTCTCTCGAGCGGGATCGTCCGATCGTCAAGGCAAGCCACCCAAGAGCAAGCGCCAGGACGAGGCTCACGACTTTCGGCGCATAATCGCCGAGGTCTAGACTCTGACCGAGCGCGCCCGCCGCGCAGACAGACGCCAGAAGGCCGGCCCAACGCCGGCGCGTCGCTTCAGCCATGTCCGACAGACGCAGCAAGGCGAACAGGGATCCGATCAGCATCGCGAGAAGAAGCGTGTCATTTGGGGTGATCCTGGGATTAGCCAGCGCCCCGACCCCGAGGCCGAACAACGCCCTCTCCCTCGGCTGCAGCCCTCCGCCTCCAGCGAGCACCACCACGCAGGCGCTCAGCGCCATGGCGAACACGACCCAGCCCACCGACGGCAACACCCCCAGAGAGGTCAGCCCGAGCACGTCGATCCACCCATAGAAGCCGTCGCCAGGCTGCACGTCGTAAATGAACAGCTCGAGAGAGCGGCGCCACTCCTGCGCGAGCGTCCCTCCCTGAAGGAGGAAGATGATCGTCGGGGCTAATCCCGCCATACCGGCTGCAGCGCCAAGGGCCAGACGCCGCCAGATCGGGATGGGAAGCGCCAGAAGCACCAGACCATAGGTTAGGAATACAGGCTTGATCGCCCCGGCGACCGCCAGACAGACCGCAAACAGAGCAGGCCTGCGAGGAGCGAACCAGGCCGCCAGACACAAAGCGGCGTGGAGCGGTACGGCGATGTTGGCCCAGTAAGGCGCGCTGCCTGTGACCAGGCCCAGACCAAGACATCGATCCCACCGTTCGCCCGGGCCTCCCCGCCGGACAAAGGACGCCCAAAGGAGATAGCCGAAAGCGGCGAAGAAGACGCTGACATAGATTCCACGCCAAAGCTCCGGGCCGACCGTCGCCGAGATGGCCGCAAACCCCTCGGCGATCGAAGGCAGATAGACGAAACCAGAAGGCTTCATCCCCGGGCAGGTCGCCGCCGGATCATAGATCGGCAAGCCCTGCAGAAAGCGCTGACCTGCGCACTCGACTGCCTCGAAATCGGAAAACCAGTGGCTGCCCCGAAGAAAACGACTCACCACCCCCGTTGTCAGGGGAGCGAGAAGACACACAGCCAGCCCCGCCTTCATCCAGCCGGACCGATCGCTCCATCTGCCCTGCGCGCCCATCGACACATCACTTCTCAAACGGGTCGCGCATCAGGATCACATCCTCGCGCTCGGGTGAGGTCGACAACAAAGCCACCGGCTTACCCACCAGCTCTTCGAGGCGCCGGACATACTTGACCGCTTCTCCGGGCAACTGCGTCCAGCTCCTCGCCCCGCGCGTCGAGCCCGACCAGCCCCGGACCGTTTCATAGACTGGCTCAAGGCGAGACTGATCCGTCATGCCCGATGGAAAGCGATCAATAAGAGAACCGTCGAGGCGGTAGTGTGTGCAGATCCGAATTTCTTCAAAGCCGTCGAGAACATCAAGCTTTGTAAGGGCGAGGCCGTTCACGCCCGATACAGCGCACGCCTGCCTGACCATCACCGCGTCGAACCATCCGCAGCGGCGGGCGCGGCCCGTGTTGGTACCGAACTCCCGTCCCCTCTCCCCAAGCCGACGACCCACGTCATTGTCCTGCTCGGTGGGGAATGGACCTCCGCCGACCCGGGTCGTGTAGGCTTTCACAAGTCCCAGAACGTAGTTGATAGCGCCAGGCCCGACGCCTGATCCTGCAGCCGCCTGTCCGGACACCACATTGGACGACGTGACGAAAGGATAGGTGCCATGATCGACATCGAGCATAACGCCCTGCGCGCCCTCGAAAAGGATACGGCGCCCGAGGCGCACCGCCTGATCAAGGCGATCCCACACCGGTTTCGAGTATCCGAGAATTCGGGGCGCAATCTCAAGGAGAGCCGCCTTAAGGGCGCTTCCGTCCGGTTCGGGAAGACCCAGACCGACCCTGAGGGGACGATGATGGGCAAGGAGACGATCGAGCTTCAGGTCAAGGGCGGCGGGATCAGCCAGATCCGCTACCCGGATCGAGCGACGACCCACCTTGTCTTCATAGGCGGGGCCGATCCCCCGTCGGGTGGTGCCGATCTGAGCGTCGCCCGCAGCCTGCTCGCGAGCCGCATCGATATCCTTGTGCCATGGCAGAATAAGGCAGGCGTTGTCCGCCAGCAGCAGATCGTCCTCAGTGAGGGTGACGCCCTCCGCCGCGATCGCGTCGATCTCAGCGAGAAGGTGCCATGGGTCGACCACGACGCCATTGCCGATGATCGAGAGCTTGCCGCCCCGAACCACCCCCGAAGGCAGCAGATTGAGCTTGAAGACCCGACCGTCGATCACAAGCGTATGACCCGCGTTGTGCCCGCCCTGAAAACGAACCACAACATCCGCACGACTGGACAACCAGTCGACGATCTTGCCTTTTCCCTCATCGCCCCACTGCGCTCCGACGACGACGACACCGGCCATTGGCTATCCCCTTTTCCGATGCGCGGGCGCGCTGGAAATGCGGGCGCAAAGGACACCAGCCGGGTCCGGCGCGCAAGCCAAAATCCGTCTCCCGCCTCGCAATCCCCGACACCGACGGGCCCCTCGCCGCCTCTGTGCGCCTTCAGGAAGACATTGCATCAGACGCCGCCCTCGTGAAACACTCCCGACCCAACAGCGGAGCATTGCAGACATGACCCATCTGGCTCTTGTGACGGGAGGGGCTCGTCGTCTGGGCCGGGCGATTGCGCTGCGTCTGGCGACGGACGGATGCGATATCGCACTCCACTACCGAAGCTCGGAAGCTGAGGCTGAGCAGACCGCTGAAGACATTCGCCAACTTGGACGGCGGGCAGAGCTGTTCGGCTTTGACCTGAGCGATGAAAAGGCCCTTCAGGCGGCCTACGGGACCATCGAAGCCCGCTTCGGCCGCCCGGCCGATACTCTTATCAATTCGGCGTCGATCTTCGAGTGGGACGACCTGTCGTCCGTCTCCGGCGCCAGCCTCCAGCGCCACTTCGAGACCAATCTGTTCGCACCCGTGCTGCTGACCCGCCTTCTCGCCTCACATGCTGGCCCTGAGGCGAGGGGCCTTGTCATCAACCTGCTCGATCAGAAGCTGTTCAATCCGAACCGGGATCATCTGTCTTACACCCTGACCAAATACGCGTTGCAGGGATTCACCACTTTGATGGCCCGAGAGCTTGCGCCCCGTTTCCGGGTCTGCGCCATCGCGCCTGGCCTCACCCTGCCGGGCCCCGGAAGCGCCGGCGAACGTTTCGACGCCCTCCATGACCAAACGCCCCTTAAGCGAGGAGCCAGGGCTGAGGACATCGCGGATGCGGCGGCGTTCCTGCTCAGAAGCGAGGCCATCACAGGGCAGACGCTGATCGTGGATGGGGGGTCTCACATGGCCCCGTCCGAGCGCGACTTCGCCTTCCAGTAACTGAGAGGGACGGGTCCGCATTGCCGGGATCAGCGCAAGGATGTATGCGAACCCCCGTCGATCCCGCTGGCCTTCCTCTTCGGTTCTGGCGGATTCAGAGCGCAGGACCATGTTTGAAGTTTCCGTCTCCGGCTCTTTTGAGGCCAGTCATTTCATCGAGGCGGAAGGCGCCTCGAGAGACTATCGCCGCGTGCACGGTCACTCGTTTGTGGTCCTTGCCGCCGTGAGGGGCCCCGCGCCGTCCCCTGACGGCTGGATACTCGACCTTGGGGTCTTCGAGACGGCCCTAAAAGAGACGCTCGGCGAACTGGATCACCGATTGCTCAATGACGTGCCCGGACTTGAGCGCCCGACGTTCGAAAACATACTCATGTGGATCGAAGCGCGGCTGAAGGATAAGGGGTTTAATCCGTCCCGTTTGGAGATCGAGCGTCCGACCGTTCGTCAGAAGGCGGTCTACATCCCCGGATGACACCCCGAACGGGCTGTCGGACGAGATCACCGCGCCCGTTCGGCAGCCTCCATCGCCTCACCCGCTGCGAGCCACTCCGCCTCGGCTTCCTCAAGACGCGCCTGAGCTTTAGCCCGAGCCTTAAGCTTGGTCTCCGCGTCCGCCTTTCGCGCGTATATCCCCGGATCGGCCAGCTGCCTGTCGAGCTCCTCCAGATCCGCGCGAGCGCGTTCAATCTCCAGTTCAGCAGCCTCAAGGCGCATGCGGACCTTGTTGGACGGCTTTGTGGGCGCGTTCGAACCGGAACGGGACGGCTGCGACTTCTTTCCAGGTGAAGCCGAAACATCGGGCTGGCGATCCGCCGCCAGCACCAGCGCCTTGTAGTCCGCAATGTCGCCCTCATAGGGAGACGCGCGGCCGTCCTTCACCAGCCACAACCGGTCGGCGGTCGCCTCGGCCAGATAGGTGTCGTGGGTAATCAGAAGAACAGCGCCGCTGAAGTCGTTCAGCGCGTAAATGAGCGCCTCGCGACTATCGATATCGAGGTGGCTCGTGGGCTCGTCGAGAATGAGAATGTGAGGCTTCCGATAGGTCGTCAGTCCCAGCAAAAGGCGGACTTTTTCACCCCCCGACAGGTTCTCAACCCGCGTTTCGACCTTTTCAGGTCCGAATCCGAACTGCGCAGCGACGGCCCTCACCTGCGCCTGACCGGCTTCCGGCATGAGATCGCGAACGTGATCAAGGACATTCTCACCCGCGCGAAGCTCATCGAGCTGATCCTGACTGAAGTACCCGATCCTCAGGTTTCGCGAGGCCCGTCGGCCTCCCGACAGGAGGGCCAGTTTCTGGGCGATCGACTTGACCAGGGTCGTCTTGCCCTGCCCGTTGGCCCCGACAATGGCGATGCGGTCGTCCATGTCGAGACGAAGACTGACATGGCGAAGAATAGGTCGTCCCGAAGCATAGCCAAGATCCGCCGCTTCGAGCTCAAGAATTGGGGAGGCCAGCTCCTCGGGATCTCCGAAACGAAACGGCGTCGTGCGCTCTGCGAGCGGGAGAGTGATCTCCTGCATCTTCTCGAGCATCTTGACCCGACTCTGGGCCTGACGGGCCTTGGAGGCCTTGGCCCGAAAGCGATCGACAAAGGCCTGCAGATGGGCGCGCTCCGCATCCTGCTTGGCTTTCTGACTCTCGAGCTGAGCCGAGCGTTCAGCGCGACGACGGAGATAGGCGTCATAGCCCCCCGGATAAAGAGCCAGCTTCGTCTGCTCGAGGGCCAGAATGTGGGTGACCGAGCGGTTCAACAGGTCGCGGTCATGACTGACGATGACAACCGTATGGGGATATTTACGCAGGTACACTTCGAGCCAGGCGGCGCCCTCAAGATCGAGGTAGTTGGTCGGCTCGTCCAACAGAAGAAGGTCCGGCTGGGAGAACAAGACCCCGCCCAAGGCGGCTCTCATGCGCCATCCCCCGGAGAACTCGCGGCATGGCCTCGCAAGATCGCTCTGAGAAAAGCCAAGACCGACCAATATCTCCGAGGCTCGCGCCTCCGCCGAATACGCGTCGATATCCGCAAGACGGGTGTAGATCTCGCCAATCCGCATAGGATCTTCAGCGGTCTCGGCCTCCTTCAAAAGGGCCGTGCGCTCCACATCTGATGCCAGCACCACATCGAGCAGGGTCTCATCGGATGGGGCGACCTCCTGAGCCACAAAGCCCATGCGGGCCCCTCGATTAATGCGGATCGTTCCGTCCCGCCGCCCCTCACCTTTGGCGAGATCCTCCCGGATCAGGCGCAGAAGCGTCGACTTTCCAGTGCCGTTACGCCCGACGAGACCCACTTTCCAACCGTCGGCAATCTGGGCGGAAGCCTGCTGAAACAGGGGCCTGCCGTCGATCCGAAAGGTAAGATCGTTGATCTGAAGCATAAGCCGGGTCCGAATTCAGGTTCACAGACGGCCGAAAAGGCGGTCCAGAAGATCGTCCCGCCACGCGGGGCCGGCGGTATCGGGCGGGTCGGAGGCAGGGGTGTCCGCCTGCGACGTCGAGCGACTTCAGCCCGTTCCAGCCGATCAGATCTCCGATGGGCGATACACATGTTACAGGGAAATTCCAGATATTTTTGTCGTTCGCAGCCCTTTACTCCGCCTTGGCGGCGGAGGAAGTTCCGCCCCGAACAGACAGGAAGGCCGAAGTCCTCACAGGAACCGACGGGAAGCGCGGACATCCCTCTCCAGGGCCGATCATTCCCTCTCCGGGCCGCAAGGCGACCAGCCACGGACAGAACCCAGAATGAATCTTCTCTCAAAGGTTGGGGCGCGACTTTCCGCCCGCCGAAAATCGCCCAAAAATCCCATGTCCTACGAGACATGGAGAAGCGCTGCGCTGGTGGCCGTTCTGGCCTGGGCTGGCGTCGGGGCGGACAGCCTGTCCTCGGCCAACTACGGCCCCGAAGAGGCCTATAAGGCGCTCCACCTGTCGGGGCACGAGCCGCTGGTCCTTTGGCTCGCTCTCATCACAGCGCTCACCGTCGTCGTGATTTCACTGGCTTATGTGCAGGTCATCGCACTCTTTCCGAGCGGAGGGGGGGGCTATCAGGCCGCAACCCGTCTGGTTCACCCTCTGGCGGGTCTGGTGTCGGGCTCCGCCCTCGTGGTCGACTACGCCCTGACCATCGCCATCTCGGTCGCGGCGGCGTCCGACGCTTTGCTCAGTCTCGCACCGCCTGACTGGCTTCAGTACAAGCCCTTCGCCCTCGCGGGAGGGCTGGCCCTCCTGCTGACGCTCAATCTCCGGGGAATCAGGGAGTCCATCTCCGTCCTGGCCCCGATCTTTTTCGGCTTCCTCATCACGCATGTCGTGCTGATCGGGTTCGGCATCGCGGCCAAGGGCGACGAACTCGTAAGCGCGGTGGTTGAAGCCGAACGCCAGGCGATCGAGGTTACGACCGAGACTGGGCTGTGGTCGCTGATCGCCATCATCGCCGGGGCTTATGCAGCAGGTGCGGGGACCTATACAGGGATCGAGGCGCTTTCGAACAATGCTCACGCCCTGAAGCCCCCCCGGGCGAAAACGGGCGCCCGCGCTATGGCCCTGATCGCCCTGTCGCTGGCGGTGATCGCGGGCGGGATCATGCTCCTCTACACGGTCTGGCTTCCCGAGATCGAACCGGGCAAAACCCTGAACGCCATCGTCTTTGAAAGCACGCTTGAACAGCTGTTTCCCGATCAGGAGCTGGCCCGTCAGATCGTTCTGACTGTCGCCATGACTTTCGCCGCGGCGCTGCTTCTGGTTGCGGCGAGCTCCGGCTTTCTCGGCGGCCCAGCGGTCCTGGCCTCCATGGCTTATGACAAGTGGGCCCCCCACTCCTTCGCTCACCTCTCCAGCAAGCTTGTGGCGCAGAACGGCGTGCTAGCCATGGGCGTCGCCGCTGGCATCCTGCTCACAGTCACCGGAGGGCTCGTTCACAGCCTCGTGGTTCTCTACTCGATCAACGTCTTCCTGACTTTCAGCCTCTCACTGACAGGGCTCGTCCGGCACGGGATCGCCCATCGGGGCGAGACAAAAGGCTGGCGTATTCGCCTGTTCATCGCCTGTCTGGCGCTTTGCGTCGCTGTCTCGATCCTGATCACCCTCTTCGTCGCGAAGTTCTCCCAGGGCGCATGGGCCGCCCTTCTGGTCGCCGGAATGCTGGCGGCATGCGGTTACTGGGTCAGGGACCACTATCGTCGCTTCGACAACGCCATGGACCGGACGTTCGAGGATCTGCTGGTCCGTGACCCGGCCGCAGCGGTGGAGCTGCCGAAAAACGCCCGCATGAAACGTCCCGTCGGAATTGTGACGGGACCTCATGGCGGAGCAGGCCTTCACGCCCTGATGCATGCTCAAAGACTCTTCCGCGGCGGCTTTGACAGCGTCGTCATCATTTCGGCCGGCGAGGTGGACGCTGAGTGCTATGGCGGACATGAAGCTCTCGAGCGACTGAAACAGCAGGTCGGCGAGAGGTGCGCGAAGATCGTGGCGTGGAGCCGCGACCACGGCATGCCGGCCCGCGTCTATACAGGGTTTTCAACGGACGCTGTTGAGACCCTCGAACAGCTCTGCCTCAAGGCGAGAGCCGACCATCCGAATGTGGTGTTTGTCGCAACACGCCCTATGACGCGCCCTCACGGCTGGGCTTCAACCCTGCTGCACGGAGGCACTGCGCTCAGTCTTCAGCGCCGACTTCACGCTCATGACGCCCCGCTGATCGTCCTCCCGATGCGTGTGGATCTTGGTCCCGATCAGTTCTTCCGCAGAGGACCAAGCCCAGCCATCGCCGAGACGACCTCCCAAAAGGGACGCGACCACGGCTCTATCGAAACCCACGAAGGGTCCGGCTGAAGCGCGGATCTGCGCTCCCTCACGAGGGCCGCCCCGCTTGCGCCTGTCCGGTGCGATCATAGCAGGAGCGCCCCCTCCCGTTCGACGCACTACGTCGTCATAGGATCGCCCGCCGGACACCCTCCCCCGCGGGTGCGGCTCGAGCCATTCGACGCTTCGATTTACGCCTCATGAAGCGCCCGAGGGCGCCCTTCAGCCTCAACGGTCAGGATCGTGCCGGGCGCACATAAGAAAAGGCCCGGCCGAGAGGCCGGGCCCAGACATCTTACGCCCGTCGGGAACCTCAGAGCTTCGAAATGGCGATCCAGTTCTTCGCCAGAACCGCCGCGCCATTGTCGCCCTTCACCTCAGCCCACGTCTTGCGAGCGTCGTCTTTCTTGCCCGCCTTGAACTGAGCGATTCCGAGACGAAGCTTGGCGAGCGCCACCTGGCCCTCATCCATTCCGCCCTTGGCGAGCCCCTTGGTGATCAGATCGATCGCCTTGGCGGTGTCGCCTGTGGTCATGTACCCTTCGCCCGTGTCGACGAACATCATCCCTGTCGGAGCCGTGGCGGCTTCTTTTTCCGACTGAGCCAAATCGCCAGCCGCGTCAGACTTTGCGCCGGCCTGAGCCTGAGCATAGAGGCGCTTGTTGCGCTCCGCATTCTTGTCCGAGGCCCCGCCGATGGCTCCAGATTTGATGAGCGGCGCGAAGATCTTCTCCGCTTCGGCTGGCAAGCCGCGAGAGAGAGCCTGCTCGCCCATGGCCAGCTGCTCTTCCTGCTTGAGGTCGACCTTCGCCGCCACCAGAGCCCGGAAGACGTCCAGCTGTGTCTGGGTGCGGTTATACTTCGGCTCCTTCGTCGCCCGCTCAACAAGAGCGCGCCAGTAGAGCTCCTTGGGATACTCGCCTGCAACACGCTCAAGAGCGGCGTAATAACCGTCCATGTTCTTGTTGTCGAAGTGAGCCTTCATGATGATGTTGTAGAGCTTCTCGCTTGGCTTCTTGCCTTCCGAGCGAGACTGATCGATCGCCTTCTGACCGAACGAAACCGCTTCCTGATAGTTCTTGACCTTCAAGGCCGAGCTTGAGAGATAGGCGTACTGATCGGACGAACCGCCGTACTCGATCACGAAAGCTTTCGTGAGAGACTCAGCCTTCGCTTCCTGGCCCATGACCGCGTAGGTGCCGGCGATGGTCGCCTTGTGACGCTTGGCGGTCGCCGCGTCGACGCCAAGGGCCAGCTGAGCCTCCAGCGATTTCACCAGTCCCGCATTGTTTTTCATGTTGGCGTAGATAGCGGTGCGGAACTGCTCGACGCCAAGCTTCTCCTGCGGGGCCTTGGCGAAAGGCGCAGCCGCGTCCACCTTGACAAGAGCGTCAGCGAATTTCCCAGCCTGCATGAGCGCCTGAGCCTCACCCATGGGCTTCGCAAATTCCGGAGACGACTTCACCTGCTTCGGCGCCTGCGCGATCGCCGTCGGCGCAAAAACCGTCCCGGCCGCCACGACCCCGAATACCGACATTAGGCCGAGCCCGACGGCCGGAAGGCCGGAGCGAAGCGACGAGCTGAACGAGTTCATGCGAAACCTCCACTTATCGTCTCAATATAGGCGACCGACATGCGGCCGCAAAGTCAGGATTACACCCCAGTCACATGAACGGCGCCCGAATGAAAGGCGCCGTTCCCGTGACTTCAATCAGAACAGATCCAGCGGCTACTGAGTGCCCCCGATGATCCCCAGCTTGGTCAGACCCAGACGCTGTGCGGACGCCATAACGGCGGCTACCTGCTTGTACTTCGCGAGACGATGAGGCTCGATATGAATCTCGGGCTGCTCGCCACGCTGGGCTTCGACCATCATATTCTGCTCCATCGTCGCGCGATCGACGACCGAGCCGTTCCAGTAGATCGACCCGTCGAAATCCACGATGATCCGAACCGGCTCGATCGGGTTCTCAGGCGGGGGAGGAGCATCCGGCGGCGGGGGCCGCGGGGTGTCCAGTTTCACCGCATGACGCTGGGGCGGAATGGTGATGATCAACATGATCAGCAGCACCAGCATCACATCGATAAGAGGCGTAGTATTAATTTCCGAAAGCGGTTCGCCTTCCGCCTGCGCACCGACCTGCATTGCCATCGTTCATACTCCAGCGCGAACTGCGCAGTTCCACTAATACCCGCCGCCGCCCGGCTTCTTGGTGATGAAGCCGATCTTGGCTATGCCCGCCTTCTGCGCCGCTTCAACGACCCGACCGACATTGTGATACTCCGTCTCCTGGTCGCCGCGGATATGAACCTCGGGCTGAGGCACAATCACCGCCGCCTGGCGAAGACGAGACATCAACTCTTCCTCATCAGGCAGACGGTACTGATTCCAGTACACGTTGCCCTGAGTGTCGACCGAGAGGTTCACGTTCTCAGGCCTGGTGATAACAGCCTGGTTCCGTTCCTCCGGAAGCTCCACCTCGACCGTTCCGACCACAACCGGAACGGTGATGAGGAAGATGATGAGCATCACGAGCATAATGTCGACGAGCGGCGTCGTGTTGATCGAGGAGTTCAGAGGGGTCTCCTCCTCCTCGATCAGCTGAATTCCGCCGTTTGATTCGCTCGACATTGACTATCCCCTCAGGCTTTGGCCGAAGAGGCCATCAGCTTCTCGACGTCATAGGCGAAGTGCCGAGCTGCGTCAGAGATGCCTTTGTTGCGACGTCCCAGAAGGTTGTAGAAGATAACCGCAGGAACGGCGACGGCCAGACCGATGGCGGTCATGATCAGCGCTTCACCCACAGGACCCGCAACCTTCTCGATGGACGCATCGCCCGTCAGACCAATGCGAACCAGAGCGTTCACGATACCCCAGACGGTTCCGAAGAGACCGACGAAGGGGCAGATCGAACCAACGGTGGCGAGGAAGGCCATGCCGGCCTGAAGTCGAGAGTTGACCCGCTCCAGCTCAATACCCACCTGGTGCGAGGTCCGATCGCCGCGGCTGATGCGAGCTCCGAGGCCCGCCTGCGCGCTGTTCGCCTGAGCAATCGCGCCTTCCGCGATGTTCCGGAATGCGCTCTTCTCGCCAAGCGCCTCAAGACCATCGTCAAGAGAGCCGGCCTCCCAGAACCCGCCAAGCTTCTTGACCTGGCCGTTCAGGATGTTCTGATCGATGACCTTGGTCGCGGCGATGTAAATCGTTCCGGAGAACATCACGATCATGATGATGAGAGTGGAGCGAGCGACGACATCGCCCTGAGCCCACATACCCTGAATACTGAAGGGGTTGTGAGCTTCCTCAGCACCCTCTTCCGCCGCGGGCTCTTCCGTTGTCGTCAGAGGAGCCGGCGCAGCCGCTTCCTCAGTGACGCCCGGAATAGCTGTGTCGACATCCACCGCCGGAGCGGATTCAGCCGGGGGGGTCTGAGCGATCGCGCCTACGGGCAGGAAAGCCAGGGCCAGTGCTGCGACCAGAAATCTCACCGGAGAGCCCCGCCGCGAAGGACCATCACCGAAGTACGCCGTGTTCATAGTCTTCCTCTCCTCAAACGGGTCGCCCCGTGTCTATCACCCGCCGCTATGAGACTTCTGTTATTGTCTCAACCGGCCAGTTTCCAAAAAACCACACTAGTCGATAGCGCCAGAACTTCCACCCCAATCAATCGGGGAGAACTCTCAGTCCGATCAGTCCTCCAGCTCCCACACAATCGTGAGCTGATGCGGCGGGTCGCAGAAGGCCACCGACTTACCGGTCGAATCCTTGGCGGGATCAAGCCGGGTCCGGGGAAGCCCCTTCACGGTCGCCTCGTCGAGACGGGGGAAGCCGCTCGACTTCAGCAGCTGAACGTTTGTCATTCGGCCGGTCGCATCGACACACACCGAAACCGTCACTTCGCCCTCTTCCTTCGCCCTCTGTGACGCAGGGGGGTATTCAGGCTTTTCGAAGCGTCGGCCGACCGACGGCCGAGACACGATCGTCACAACGGGCGCCGGCGGAGGCGCAGGACGAACCACCGGCGGGGGAGCCGGCCTGGCCACCTGCTGAACCTGCGTGATCGCAGTGGGCGGCGGCGGGGTATCGAACACGAATTCAGGCAGGATGACCTGCGGAGGCGGAGGCGGCAACTCGACGTCCACCGGCGGCGGCGGCGGCGGCTCCTCGTCAGGCGTTTCCGGTTCCTCGATGATCACCACTTCGGTCTCGGTCAGCTTGTTGACGATCTGCATGCCCAGACCCGTCGCGAGACCATATCCCACAAGGGCATTGATCAGGATCACAGCGCCGATCCCGACATAACGAGTAGTCTTAGGTGGCTGCTTAGTCGCGTAATACATCTGTCTCTCGCTCTCGACGCCCCTAGGTTCACTTCCCCGGCCTTTGGCCTGACGGAACGTGAAGTACAAAATTTATGCCTTCGTTTTGGCCTAAGCGCCAGCCTCGGAATTGTGAATTTTACAGCACAGCGCGCGCACAACCTCACCAATCCCACAATGGAGACCAGCGTTGCGGCCGGGGTCTTGAACGCGATGGTCCGTTTCGGATCTATCGCATACGTCGAGGTTGGAGCCGACGACCCTCTGTTACTTCGCGATATGCTTTCCCAAGTCAGCCTTTGTCAACGCAAGGCTAACGACGGCGCCAAAACTTTATCTCCCTGAATCAACGCTTTTCCCTCTGGCGCCTAAATGTCGCGGCGCCGGATTAGAGAATGTGGGGCTCGGGGTCCTTCGTCTGACCGTCCAAAAGGCCCTCCCACTTTGCGATCACAGCGCAGGCTATGGAGTTGCCGATCACATTCGTCGCGGTCCGGCCCATATCCATGAAGGCGTCCACGGCCAGCACCAGGGCGATCGCCTCAGTTGGGAGGCCGAAGGCCGGCAATGTCGCGGAAATCACCACCAGAGACGCGCGCGGCACCCCCGCAATACCTTTGGAAGTAACCATCAGGAGCAAAAGCATAAGGATTTGCTGACTGATGGAAATCTCAATTCCCATGGCCTGCGCGATGAACAATGTCGCGAAGGTGCAGTACATCATCGATCCGTCGAGATTGAAGGAGTATCCCAGCGGCAGCACGAATGAAACGACGCGATTGGGGACCCCAAATTTCTCGAGCTGCTCGAGAAGTTTAGGATAGGCGGCTTCAGAACTCGCTGTCGAGAATGCGAGCAGACCCGGCTCTCGCACCATCGCCAGAAGACGGAAGACCTTGGGTCCAAGTACGATAAAACCAGCGAGTATCAACAATCCCCAAAGAACGCCCAATGCGATGAAGAACGAGCCGACCAGCCGGCCGTAATCGGCGATGACCGACAGGCCCTGAACCGAGACCACGACCGCCAAAGCTGCGAAAACCGCCGCCGGCGCGGTCGCCATGACATAACCCGTGATCTTCAGCATCACCTGCGCCGACTGTTCGAGAAGTTCGGTCACACGGGCTGTTCTCGCCCCTAGGGCCTGCAGCGCCACTCCGAGGAAGAGCGAAAAGACGACAATCTGCAGAATTTCGTTGCGCGCCATGGCGTCTGCAATCGAGACGGGAAAAACGTGCGTCATGAACTCCTTGAGAGAGAAATTCGTTTCAGGCAGGGACGCGCCTGCCGCAACCTGAGCCATCGAAGGGTCGAACCCCACTCCGGGCTGGAGCACGTTCACCATAATGAGACCCAGCCCCAGGGAGATCACCGACGCCGTCAGGAACCAGGCCATTGTCCGAAAGCCGATCCGCCCGAGACTTCCTCCGCCAAGATGAGCAATACCCACCGAGAGGGTCGTCAGGACCAGCGGGGCGATGATCATCTTGATCATGCGCAGGAAAACGTCCGAGATGATCTTCAGGTAACCTGCGATTTCAGCAGCCATTTCCGGCGTCTGGGTCTGATGAACCAGAGCGCCGACGGCGACGCCCAGCACCATTGCAGCCAAAATGCTTATGAAAATCAGCCTGTTCATCTGGCGCTCTCCCTCGTGCCTCTCCTTTCATAGCACGCGTCGCCTGCCTGAACACCTTCAGTGCGTCCCCGAATAAAGGCCCCCATCCGGTGAGATGCGCAGGCGGAATAAGCGCGGCGATCGGGCTGTAGCCGCCGATGAGAGGCGGACGCCCGCAGATAAATAAAAAGTGATCAGGTCCCGGGTGGGATCGTCCGGCCAGCCGGTCAAAACCCGCCCCTGAGGGGCATGGACTGCGCGAGCGGTGGACAGCCGCCGCCTAAGATGGTGATGATCGCGTCAGGGCGGCAGCCGCGAGGAGCGGGACGACCGGCCGCATGAAAGGGTCCCAGCTCCATGATCAAAAGCCGCTCCGTCTCTCGCCTCGCCCTGACCTTCGCGCTGGCGGCCGCCTCATCGGCTTGCGCGTCCATGGAGCCGTCCGTCTCCCAAGGAGCCGCCGGGACTGGCTACATGGCGGTGCACCGCCGCGCCCTGACGCTCGACACTCATCTCGACACGCCTGCCAATCTGGTGTCTCCGCGCGGCTTCGACATAACCAAGCGCTACAATACCGACCGAGAGGGATATCAGGTCGATCTGCCACGCATGAACGAGGGCGGTCTCGATGGCGGCTTCTGGGCGATCTACACGCCGCAAGGACCGCTGACGCCAGAGGCCTACGCCAAGGTCCGCGACACCGCCCTCCTCCGGTCGGCGGCCATCCGCGAGATGGCCGCGCGTCATGCGGACGCATTCGCACTCGCCCTCCGGGCGGACGATGCGGCGCGGATCGACGCCGAGGGCCGAAAGATCGTTTTCCAGTCGATCGAGAACTCCTACCCGCTGGGCGAGGACATCTCGATGGTCGAGACATTTTACAAGCTCGGCGTGCGCATGATCGGGCCCGTCCATAATGGCAACAACCAGTTCGCAGACAGCACGAACGACGCATCCGGACCTCGCTGGAACGGACTGAGCCCTCTCGGGATCCAGCTGGTCAAAGAAGCCAACCGGCTTGGAATGGTGCTCGACGGAAGTCATGCGTCCGACGTGGCCATCGCACAGCTGATCGACCTGTCGGCGACACCGATCATTCTCTCCCACCATGGCGCTGATGGTCCCTATCAGCATCCGCGCAATGCGCCTGATGAGCTTCTGAAGAAACTCGCCGCCAAGGGAGGGGTCATTCAGATGAACGCCCTCGGGAGCTTCATCAAACCTCTCCAGCAATCTCCGGAGCGACAGGCGGCGCTCGCCGCTCTTCGCGATCGCTGGGGAGCGATCGACGACCTGCCGGCGGACAAGTATGACGCCTTTCTCGATGAACGTCTGGCCATCGATGCCCGGTTTCCCGAGGCCCGGGCGGAATTCTCAGACTACATGGACCAGTTCCTCTACACCCTCAAACTGATCGGTCCGGAGCATGTCGGCGTCGGCGCTGACTGGGACGGGGGCGGCGGCGTCAACGGTATGCGAGATGTTTCTCAGCTCCCCCGGATCACGGAACGCCTTCTTGCCGAGGGTTATACGGAGGCCGACCTGAAGAACATCTGGGGCGGGAACGTCCTAAGGGTGCTGCGCGCCGCAGAGGCTCACGCCGCCGCCACCGCCGGCCGTTGAGGACCAAAGGACCGACTTCGACAGGATCCGTCAGCGTCCGAAAATGAAGGACCGCCCCCCCTCATCGAGGAACTTCCGGCCTTCATAAAAGGATCTGACGCAGATCTTGTCGTTCAGACCGTGATCGTGGCTCTCCCCAGATTGGAATGATGAGGGGATGGCGTGATCGATCCGGGCGTACGTCTTGAGCGCTCAGTCGGCGATGACAGGCGTTTGCGACACTGCCTCCGAAGGCCGCTCACGCAATCCCAACTGCAAAAGCGCGTCCGCTACGCCCTGATATCTTGGCCTCATATCCTCGCAGATATGGGCGTGCGTCGGAATATAGAAGAGCCCGAGGTCCATCCCCTTGAGCGCAATCTCAGCGCAGCGTTCCGGCGTGATCAGACCCAGAGATGCAGGCGCCATCCTCGGGTCGGGCAAACCCCTGGCTATCAGGGGCGTATAAACAGCGCCGGGCAACAGCACATGGACATCGAGCGTGTCCTGGCACTCGTCGCGCAACCATTCCGCCAGGATCAGGATCGCGTGTTTTGCGGCGCCATAGAGCCCCAGCCCTCTGCCCTTCACCGCCGCCGGGAGAGAGAGTGAGTTCTCCGAGCCTGTAATCATCAGCCGGCCACGCGTCCCACCGGGTTCCAGCGCTCGAAGATAGGCCTGCACGATGCGGACGGAGGCGAAGCAGTTCACTTCGAACAGGCGCTGAGCCTGTATCCCCAGGGGCTCGTTCTTGATCTTTTTGTAATGGCCGATGCCGGCGTTTGAGCATACGAGGTCCAGCCTTTGGCGCCAGGCGAACGCCTCCCTGACCGCCATATCGGCGGCGTCTGGCTCCGCGAGGTCACATACGACCCCGCGCGCCCTGTCGCCAAACTCCGCCACTGCCGCATCGACCTTCGTTGACTCAAGATCAGCGATCACAACATAAGCGCCTCGATCAACCAGCGCCTGTGCAATAGCTTTGCCGATTCCTGATGCTCCTCCCGTGACAAGCGCCGTTGTCTGTTCATGCGAGATCATGTGTTCTCCGCCATTTAACTAACCAGGCATATCATCCGCTTCCGGCATGCTTACTCAGGCCTTACCGTTGATGCAGACCCGCCTGCCAGGACCGGCATTCGCCGAATTCGCCGATCTTGTCCGGACCAAACATTTCATAACGGAAGTCATCGAGCCTACCCGTCTTCGTTGAGGATCTCCATCAAGCAGGGTTGTCGCATGCGCCGCATATCGGCTTTCGCCTTGGCGATCAGTCTCGCTGCCTGCGCCAATTCCCAACGGGAAAACCCGCAGATTTTGTCATGGTGACGTCACGTATCTTCACCTCGGGTTGGGAACGCCCTTGGGCGCAGGCCGCGGCGGATGAAGGGCGGATCGTCGCCGTGGGAGCGAACGCCACGATTTCCAGTCTGGTTTGAGGTGAAGAGCGAACCGTCGAGGCGGGTGGCAGGCTGCTGAGACCCAAAGGACCGACTTCGACGGGATTCCTCACCGCCCGAAAATATAGGACCGGACCACCTCATCGAGGAACTCCCGGCCTTCATAAAGGGATTTGACGCGGATCTTCTCGTTCAAACCGTGATTATTGTTCTCCCCAGGCAGAGAGAACATTCCGCTCATGCCGTAAGTCGCAATACCGGCATTCATAAGAAACCTCCCATCCGTCGCCCCAGCGGTCAGGGAGGGCGCAATCACAGCCCCGGGCCATATGCGGGAGGCGGCTTTTCGGACGGGAGCCATGATTTCTTCTGTAAGCGCGGGAGCAGAGGAGCCTTCACGCAATCTCTCAACGGCAACCGCGACCTGAGGGTCCGCCACAGCGCCCTCGAGCGCCGCCTTGACCTGTTCGGCCGTTGTCCCCTGCATGATGCGACACGACAGAACGGCGCGGGCGCGCTGCGGCAGGGCGTTCGGAGCGTGCCCCGCCTCGAGCTGAGTGGCGACACAGGTCGTCCTCAACATCGCGTTATAGGAGGGATCGGCGGTGAGAACCTTCAAGGCTGCGGCGTCGGCGGGGTCCTTCCCGACCGCTGTCATCGCAGATCCCAGTCCGCCCCCCACGATCGGACCTATCCGCTCAAAGTAGGTCCTGGTCACGGGAGTGACCTCGACGGGAAACTGGAAGCCTTCGACACGCTTCAGGGCCTCAGCCAGCCGATAGATCGCATTGTCAGGGACCGGACGCGAGGAATGTCCGCCCGGATTGACGACCTCTAAGGTGAAGACCTGATGGATCTTCTCACCGGCCTGTATATTGAGGGCCAGGGGCTTTCCCGACGGGCCCAGCAAACCGCCCGCTCCTTCGTTTATGGCGAAGGCGGCGTCGATGAGATCGCGATCGGTCTTCAGAATGTATTCCACGCCATTGACCCGACCCGATGTCTCCTCCCCACAGGTGAGAGCCATCTTCAGAGTTCTGCGGGGCCGAGCGCCCTCACGCTTGAGACGGACCATAAGATCAAGAAAAACGGCCGCCATCGACTTGTCGTCAGACGCGCCCCGGCCAAAGAAAAATCCCTCCTCCTCAATCAGAGTGAAGGGATCGCGAACCCAGTCCGCGCGACGGGCATCCACCACGTCGATATGAGCCAGAATGAGGACGGCCTTGGCCGACGGGTCGCTTCCCTCAATTCGCGCGACCAGATTCCCGTCGTCCGGCGCACCTGTCGGGATCACAAGGCGCGCGTCCCTCCCGCTGTAACCCGCCTCCTGCAGCCGCTTGAGCCCGGCCTCGACCAGCCGCGTGCATGAGCCGCTGGAGGGTGAGGTGTCGATCTCGACCATCTCCTCATAGATGTCGCGAAACGACATCCGATCCGCTTCTCGCGTCTGTGCGAAAGCGGGAGACGCCGCCAGGCTTCCCAGCAAGAATGCCAGACACGTCAGCTTTTCAAAACGCATCGCAGTCTTCCGCTTCAAATGGCATGCGGGCCCTGCCCCGCATGCAAGGGACGGTCGGCCGGAGACGATTACGTGTCAAGCGATCCGGGTTCAATATGATCCTTCGGGGTCGTATACTCTGCGGCGTTCACGACGTAGAGGTCAGAAGCATATCAGGAAGGGCGGGATGATGAGGCGTGAATGCGATACGATTCGAAATCGCCCGAGGCGGATCGTGCCCTTAACGATCTGCTTCAGAGCTCTGGCTCTGGCTGGGCTTTGCGTCACCGCACTCAACGTCCAGAGCGCCGGGGCTGCCCCGCCGGCCTCGTCCGCTTGGTCGCCGCCCCGAAGCGCCGACGGGCGACCCGATCTCCAGGGCGTATGGACCAACTCCTCCATCACCACCCTTGAGCGCACCGATCCGTCGCTGCCGTTGAAACTTTCGCACCAACAGGCTCAGCGACTTGAAGACTCCCGCGCGCGCCTCGAAGCGGCGGCAAACGCCCCGACCAATCCTCAGGAAGGCGCCCCTGACGCCGGCGCTTCGGTCGGCGGGTATAATGCGTTCTGGCTGGATCGGGGATCAAGGGTCGGCGTCGTCAGGGGCGAGGCCCGTTCGTCGTGGATCGTCGAGCCGGAGAACGGCCGTATGCCGGTCTCAGAAGGCGGCGCTGCGCGGATACAGTCCATCCTCCAACGACGCGGAGAAGACGGTCCTGAGGGAATGAACCCTGCAGACCGCTGCCTCGTGGGCAGCCGAGGCTCCGGCGGCCCTCCCATGCTCAACAACATCTACAACAACACCTATCAGATCATTCAGACGGCCGATCACGTGGTGATCCTCGTCGAAATGATGCATGACGCCAGGATCATCCGCCTTAATCAGAACCACAAGGCGCCAGAACTCAAACAGTGGCTCGGGGACTCCATCGGGCGCTGGGAAGGCGACACTCTGATTGTTGAAACCCGGAACTGGAAGGAAGACCATGCGTCCTACGAACCGGTCGTTCTCTCCGACACGGCGTTGGTGACTGAACGCTTCACCCGAACGGGACCTTCTGAGATTCTTTATGAGTTCGCGGTTGACGATCCGCAGGTCTATTCAAAACCGTGGCGAGGGGAAATGACGTTCACACCTGCCGGCGGGCCGGTCTTCGAATACGCATGTCACGAAGGCAACTACGCACTGCATGGCATTCTCTCAGGCGCCAGAGTTCTCGAAGGTCGCCTCAAGGTCCGCGAGTGACGCGCCGCGATGCGCTTGCGCTGCCCGCGGGACCGCTGCATGTAGGTCGCCTAGAGACTTAGAGACGTTTCAAAGGACCCGATCGTGGCGGACATCATCAATCTTCGATCGCGCCGGAAAGCCGCCGAGAGACAGAGACGTACCGATCTGGCGTCGGAGAACAGGATAAAATTCGGTCGGACCCGTGAAGAAAGGAAACGCGACCTGCTTGAGCGCTCGAATCACGAGAGAACTCTGGACGGAGCCCGCCGCGGCGATCAAAAGCGCGACAACGAACCAGATTCTTCGACTTGACCCGCCCCCGGTTCAAGACCCATTGACGCCATCTCATCCCGCTTGCGGGACCTGTTCATCGTTACCCGAGGCCGATCATGACCGACACCTCCGCTCTCTTTCAGCCGTTCGCGCTGAGAAGCCTTAAGCTTGCAAATCGGATCGCCATGGCCCCGATGACACGCTCGCGCTCGCCTGGCGCTGTGCCGAATGACGACAATGTCGCTTATTACCGACGACGCGCGGAGGCTGATGTCGGACTGATCATCTCGGAGGGGACGCTGACCCGCCGACGCGGAGCGTCCAATGACGCCAATATTCCTCTATTCTGGGGGGAAGAAGCGCTTAAGGGATGGAAAAAAGTGATCGACGCCGTTCATGCGGCCGGCGGACGAATGGCCCCTCAGATCTGGCATCAGGGAATGTCCAGAAAGCCGGGAACAGGACATTTTCCGGATGCGCCGAGCGACGGACCTTCGGGCATCACTCTTACGGGTAAGAAAATCGCCGAAGAACCGTCGGAAGCGGAGGTTCTGGATATGGCTCAAGCCTATGCAGACGCCGCGGGAGACGCCCGTCGCCTCGGATTTGACTGTATCGAGCTTCACGGCGCGCACGCCTACCTGATTGATGAGTTCTTCTGGGAGGTCACAAACCACAGGACGGATCGCTTCGGCGGCTCGCTCGAGAAGCGCGCCGAATTCGCCGCCGAGACGATCCGCCGCTGCAGGGTCGCGGTCGGCGACTTGCCGATCATCATCCGGATCTCGCAATGGAAATCCTCAGACTACAACGCCCGTATCGCGACAACTCCCCAGGAAATGGAGCGATGGCTGAAGGTTCTGGTCGATGCGGGGGTCGACATGATTCACTGTTCGCAGAGGCGCATCTGGGAGCCGGAGTTTCCGGAAATCGACGGGCCGAAAGGCCTCAACTTCGCAGGGTGGGCCAAAAAACTGACTGGACTGCCGACGATCAGCGTCGGGTCGGTCGGGCTGAATGGCGAGTTCACCGCCGCGTTCAGAGGCGAAGGCGCGCCGGCGGCGGGCATAGAAACCACTCTGGAAAGACTGGAGAAGGGGGAGTTCGACCTCGTCGCGGTCGGGCGCGCTCTGCTTCAGGATCCCGAGTGGGCGAGCAAGATCAAGGCAGGCCGGCTGTCTGAACTGCGGGACTATCAGGCCAACGCTCTGGCGACCTATTACTGACGGCGCACCCTCACCGCTTGAGAACCGCTGGGGCTCAGCGGAGGCGGCGGAGAGAGCGAAGCTTCTCAGTTCACGATTTCGACGCCGGTCAGAAGCCCTTGATCGACAGCGAGCATCCTCATTGCTTTGCCATCAAGCGACGCCACGCCGACCTCGCCTCCGAGAGAGGTGAAAGCCATAGTGTCTCGGTCGACGTCGATCGATACCCCAATGGCCTCTTTAAGCCCTCGCACGAGGATCTCCCGATCGGTTCGACGAGCGGGATCCGCAGAGGCAGGCGGATCCATGGGCGCCCGCGAGACCGTATTATCACCGCGATCCGTCCAGTAGATCAGGCGACGGTCCAGATCGAGATCGAGATCGATTGGCTCCGGAAGTTTCGAGAACAGAGTTTCGATATCGGTGCGAGATGACGCAGTCTGGCCCGCCGGAATGTTGATGCCGGCTCTGCGGATTACGCCCTCCCCCGCATCGTCTCCCCCCTTTTGGGTCCAATAAATCTCCCCCCGTCGAAGGTCGAGCGCAATGCCGACACACCAACGCGTCGCATCGCCCCTGTCACGTTCCGGATCGCCAGTACGGATCAGGGTCTCAATGTCCGATCCGTCCAGATTAGACCTCATGACAGCCATCCCCTCGCGGTCCGACCAGTAAAGTTTTCGGCCCTCTAGATCGATCTTCAGCTGCTTGGGGGTAAATGCGCCGCCGGGCGGAACTACCATCGTAAGTCCCCCGCCGTCGAAGTCCGACCGCATAATGTATCCGTCGTCCTCCGATGCCCGGCCCATATTGGTCCAGTAAATGTGTCCTCGGCGGGGATCGATCGCGATGCCGTCATTGACCGTCCCTCTCGTCGCCTGAGCCGTCTGGTCGACAAGTATGACGGGCGCGCCGCCGGACGGATCGACCGCCATCACCCGAGAGGCCCCCAGAAAGTAGACCTTCGACGCGCTCTTGACAGGCTCGTCGGCCTGAACGGCGACAGACGACCAACTGAACGCGCCAAGGACCGCGGCAAACGCAAGACGACCGAGGCTGATGTTTAGACCTGACATGCGGATCCCGCCCCGACCATCGCTGATGAACTCCGCACGACTATAGCCCGGCTCGACGCATAGAAAAGTCCCGCCTCAGGCGCTCCCGCCTCGGTTTCGACGAGCAGCTTCAGCCGCTCCGCGACCGGACGGTCCTCAACCTGGACTCCCGGACCGAAACCGGATTGACACGGCAACCTCCTCGATATGGCATCCTCGTCGTCACTCAGGAGGATGAACCCATGAGCTCAGAGTTCGATTTGCGGTCCGGCGTCTGTCTGATCGGCCTCCTCTCGCTCATGTCGTCCTGCGCTGTCGGCCCTTCCGCAGGAGAGGCCCAGAGCGGTCAACTGCCCTCCTATCAGGCTGAAATCCGTCGAACCGCGTATGGCGTTCCCCACGTCAAGGCTAAAGATTACGCCGGTCTGGGTTTCGGGATCGGATATGCGTCTGCGGAGGACAACCTTTGCGAGCTTCTCGAACGGATGATCACGGTCAACGGGGAGCGCGCCCGTTATCTCGGTCCGGGGGACAAGGACGCCAACATCATCAGCGACATCTACCACAAGCGGCTTATTCAGACAGGAGAACTCGAGACGCTTCTGACTGGCGCAGCAAACGATCCGGACACGCCCTCCCAGGCTTCTCGTGATCTTGGGCGAGGATATGCGGCAGGGGTCAGCCGCTACATACGGGATAGGGCGGGTAGCGATCTGAAAGATCCCCGATGCAAGGGCGCGCCCTGGATCCGGGAGATGACCGAGACCGATTACTGGCGACATGTCCTAGCAGGACAAGTGCTTTATCAACCCGCCGGAGTGGCCGCCGCCGCCCCGCCAGACGGACCGAGCGAGCAGAGAGCGGCGCTGGACGATCCTCTGGTCGAAACGCTCGGCCTTGGTAGCAACGCCTATGGCCTGGGGCGCGAAGTCACCCGTTCCGGACGCGGCGTTCTGCTGGCCAACCCTCATTATCCCTGGGATGGACAGAACCGCTTCTATCGCATGCACATGATGATCCCAGGCGAACTCAATGTTGTCGGAGCAGGATTGGTGACCAACGCCACAATAGGCATCGGTCATACCGAGAGCATCGCCTGGACCCATACGGTATCGACAGCGAGACGCTTCGGCTACTTCGAACTCGCCCTGGATCCGGCTGATCCCACTCGGTACCTTGTCGACGGCAAATCCGTCCCGATGACGAAAATGACCGTGAAGGTCGACGTGAAAGACGCCTCTCCGGTCGAACGAACGCTCTATACTACCGAGTTTGGGCCTGTCGTCGAAACCGAGACGCTGCCCTGGACGAAGACCAGAGCCTACGCGATCAGCTATGTGCCGCAGGGAGTGCGCTCGCCTGACCAGTATCTCGCCATCTGGAAGTCACGGTCTGTGCGCGAGCTTCGAGAGGCTCTGGGCCGCTATCAGGCCACCGGCTTCAACACGACCGCTACGGATTCGCAGGGGGAGACTTTTTTTGGCGACATGGGAATGATCCCGAATGTGAGCGAAGAGCTTGCCCGGAAATGCTCCGCCTCAGAGCTCGCGCGCAAACAGTGGGCGGAAGCGCGCATCCCGGTTCTGGACGGCTCGCGATCGGAATGCCGCTGGGCGAATGTTTCCGACTCAACAGCACCTGGCGTCTTCGGATCGAGCCGAACGCCGCAACTCTTCAGGACAGACTATGTCAGCCAGAGCAATGACAGCCATTGGCTGACCAACCCGGAACAGCCTCTCGAAGGCTACAGTCCGATCTTCGGAGACGAACGAACCCAGCGCAGCCTCAGGACCCGTCTGGCCATTCATCAGATTGAAGACCGCGAAGCAGGAAGGGACGGCCTGCCCGGGAAGGGTTTCGATCTGCGAACCCTGCAATCCGTCATCTTCCGAAACCGGCATCTCGGCGCGGAAATGATTCGTGACGATCTGGTGTCCCTCTGTCGCACTCAGGGCGGCCCGGATCTCGCCAGAGCCTGCGAAGCTCTCGCCAAGTGGGACCTGCGTGTTGATGCCGATAGTCGAGGGGCGCACCTGTTTCACCTGTTCGCAGAAGCTGGCGGCATCCAGTTTTCAACTGCGTTTTCCGCCTCTGATCCCGTTGCGACGCCGAGGATGCTGAACCGTGAGGATCCTCGCGTCCTCTCCGCCCTGCGAGGCGCACTCAAGAAGCTCGACGAACTTGGGATTTCTCCAGAGGCGAGATTGGGAGATGTTCAAGTCGAGACCCGCAATGGTGAGCGCATTCCGATTCACGGAGGCGCGGGACCCGAGGGCGTCTTCAACGTCATCACGGTCGAAGCGCTCGAACCTAAACTCGGCTGGACAAGTATCCGGCACGGCTCCAGCTGGATCATGGCGGTGGAGTTCACCCCGGAAGGCCCAATCAGCCAGGGCGTTCTGACCTATTCCCAGTCCACCGATCCGACGTCTCCGAACTATTCGGATCAGACGAAGCTCTATTCAGACAAGGGCTGGGACGATCTGAGGTTCTCAGAGACGGCCATCGAAGCGGGCCTCGTTTCGAAGACCGTCGTTTCGGAGGGTCCTGAGGACTGCGCAGAAGCAGGATGGAAGCGCTTCGGGCGCGCAACCTTCGCCGGAGAGAGCGAGTGCCGCCGGCTTCTCGCCAACGAAGCTGTGAGGGGACGGCTGTGAGTCCCTGTCTCCCGAATGCAGACCCGCCGAACCAGGGGCGCAGACATCGTCGGGATGACCTGCGTCAAGGATGGATGATCGGCGCCGTGGCAGGTTGGCCTCGTCCGGCGAGGAACGTCATGCGCGCCAGTCTTCATGCTCTCCCGGTATTGCTGATGGCCGCGTGCGCTTCCCCGCCGGCGCCGGGGGCGGGGGCTTCCGCTTCGCTCCCGGCGACAGCGTCCGTCGCTGAAGGCCGGCTGCTGACGCGGATCCACTGCGCGGGCTGCCATGCTGTAGAGCCGGCCAGCGAAAGCGCTCACAGGGACGCGCCGTCCTTGCGCCTGATTTCAAGACGCTATCCCGTCGCCTCGCTTGAGGAGGCGTTGGGAGAAGGGATTGTGGTCGGTCATCCAGACATGCCGGAGTATCGGTTTCGGCCCGAGGATGTGTCTGCTCTGATCGCGTATCTCGAAACGATCCAGGACTGAGCTGACCCGGGCCCTTCTCGTCCGTCCCGGACCGCGCTATCTGGTGGCGCATGCTTAACGCGCCCGCCTCTTTTCCCCATTCTGGTCCTTTCCGGCTCACGCCCTCTCCCCTCCTTGTCTTCGGGAGGGCGGCGTGACTTCCGAGGAACCCAGGCTGTCTATTTCTCAGCGCGCAGCGCCGCGTCCGCCCGGAGGTTCGGGGGGCTCCGGGCCTTATCTTGAAGGCCTCAATGACCGTCAGCGCGACGCGGTTCTCTCGACACAGGGCCCGCTCCTTGTTCTTGCCGGGGCCGGAACGGGTAAAACCCGGGTTCTGACCTCACGGATCGCCCATATTCTGGCCGAAAGGCTCGCATGGCCGTCCCAACTTCTTGTGGTGACCTTCACCAACAAAGCCGCCCGGGAAATGAGGGAGCGCACTGTCAGGCTGGTCGGGCCGGATGCGGAAGGCCTGCGATGGCTGGGAACCTTTCATTCCGTCGCCGCCCAGATCCTGCGTCGTCACCCGGAGCTCGTCGGCCTCAAGACAGGTTTCACTGTCCTCGACACCGATGACCAGCTGCGGCTCATCAAACAGATCCTCGAGGCGGAAGATATCGATCAGAAGAGATGGACGCCGCGATTTCTCGCATCCCTCATCGATGGGTGGAAAAATCGCGCTATTCGACCCGACAAACTGCCCCCGGAAGAGGCCAGACAGTTCGATTCGGGCAAGGGCGGCCGACTCTATTCTCTTTATCAAAATCGACTGTCTGTTCTGAACGCCGTCGATTTCGGCGATTTGCTCCTTCACAACATCACCATCTTTCAGGACCATCCGGAGGTTCTGGCGGATTACCATGAGCGCTTCCGATATCTCCTCGTGGACGAATATCAGGACACTAACGTCGCGCAGTACCTCTGGCTTAGGCTTCTTGCCCGAGGGTCCGGGAATATCTGCTGCGTTGGCGACGACGATCAGTCCATCTACGGCTGGCGCGGCGCCGAAGTGGAGAACATTCTCAGGTTCGAAAAAGACTTTCCCGGGGCGCGGATCATCCGCCTCGAACAGAACTATCGCTCGACTGGCCATATTCTCGCGGCGGCGTCACGCCTGATCTCAGAAAACCGCTCCCGTCTTGGCAAGACCCTTCAGACGGACGCTGGCGATGGCGACCTCGTCAAGGTGCGAGGCGTCTGGGATGGAGAACAAGAGGCCCGCCTGGTGAATGACGATATCACCTCATGGGTGCAGTCCGGCCGCCGACACGATTCCTGCGCTGTCCTGGTTCGCGCATCCTGGCAGATGCGTGCTTTTGAAGAGCGATTCATCACCACAGGCACTCCCTATCGGGTCATAGGCGGTCCGCGCTTCTTCGAAAGGGCGGAGATTCGCGATGCAATGGCTTATCTGCGCCTTATGCGCTCAGCCTCTGACGACCTCGCCTTCGAGCGCGTGATCAACCAGCCGAAGCGGGGAGTTGGCGAAAGCTCCATCCAGAAGATTCAGGTAACTGGCCGGCAGATGAACGCCCCCTTTGTCGAAGCCGCTGAGGCTCTGATCCGGAATGAGGACATCAAGGGACCTGCCAAAACGGGGATCCGGCGTTTCCTCAACGACCTCGAGCGATGGCGGCGCGAAGCTTCGACGCTGGAGCATCCGAGGCTGCTTGAACTCATTCTCGATGAAAGCGGCTACACGGACATGCTGCAGACTGACAAGTCGCCCCAATCCCAGACGCGACTTGAGAATCTGAAGGAACTCGTTCGGGCGACCGGGGCGTTCGATAGCCTCAACGCTTTTCTGGAACATGTCGAGCTGGTCATGGACAACGCCGAGGGAGCGGGGGCGGATGATCAGGTGCAGATCCTGACCCTTCATTCCGCCAAAGGTCTCGAATGGCCGATGGTCTTTCTTCCCGGCTGGGAGGAGGAGGTGTTTCCCTCGCGCCGCTCACTCGACGAGCAGGGCGCCCGGGGACTAGAGGAGGAGCGGCGGCTGGCCTATGTCGGCCTCACCCGGGCTCGGGAACGGGCCTATCTGTCCTTCGTCGCCAATCGTCAGATTTACGGTCGCTGGACGTCGGTCCTTCCCTCCCGCTTCATCGATGAGCTTCCTCCCGCTCACGTCGACGCCGTCTCCGAGACAGGTTATTCGCCTCAGGGCGGATACGCTTCCGGCAGGTCCGGCGGGTCGTTCGCAAGCGGCGAGAGCAGTTTTCGCTCCACATATGACAGCCCGGGGTGGAGACGCGCTGTGGACGCTGTCCAGCGCGAGGCTGAGGGACGCCGAAGCGCCCCGCGACCGCCGGACATCGAAGCGTCCGGACGTCTGCTCGCCTCGAGCGCGTCCTCAGAAGGAGGCCTCAGCCCCGGCATGCGGGTTTTCCACCAGAAATTCGGTTATGGCCGCGTGACGGTGGTGGAAGGAGCCAAGCTTACGGTCGACTTCGACAAGGCGGGGGTCAAAAAGGTCGTCGAAAGCTTTGTCGAACGGGCCTGACTGCCGGCGGGCGCGGCAATACCTCGACCCGAGGCTCTGGGGGCGAACTCTAAACTTCGGGGGCCGGAACCTGCTAGGGCCGGTCGTGCGCCGGATGCAGGAAAACCGAGCTCAGGGCGCCCGTATTCACGGCATCAAAGCTCCCAGACGAGCCGCCGCAGGGACTGCGGCTATCAGAATGCTCTCGGACTGATATAACCGCCCGGGTTCAGGGGTTGTTTCATGTTCAAAGTGACAGTCAGTCTTTCCCGCCCTGAGGCGGAGCGGCTTTCGGCGGTCCTGTCAGAGCTTGAGCCGGCGCCGGCGTCGGCGGTCGCGATCGAGGAGGTCTCCAAGACGGTCTGGCGGCTCGAAGCTTTTTGTCTGGACGAGGATCTGGCTCATGGCGTCGCCTCAATTCTTGACCTCGAACACCCAGGCGCGCGCACTGCAATCGTCGAACTCGAAGACAGAGACTGGGTGGCTCTCAGTCTTGAAGGCCTGCCGGCCGTTCACGCCGGTCCATTCATCGTGGCGGGAGCCCACGAACTCGCTCGCGCAGGAGCGGGACGCATACCTGTCTGGATCGAAGCAGGGCCGGCGTTCGGAACCGGCCATCACGGCACGACAAAAGGATGTCTTGAAGCGCTCGCGCGTCAGGCCTCGAACGGCCGGATCGGCCGAGTTCTCGATATCGGCACGGGGTCAGGCGTTCTGTCGATCGCAGCGCTGAAAGCCGGCGCTGTTTCGGCGCTGGCGACAGACATCGATGCCGAATCCGTGCGGGTCGCCAGAGAGAACGCCCGAAACAATCAGTGCGGCCGCTCGCTCCGACTTCTTCACGCGGCCGGCGCCAATCATGCCGCCATTCGAACGGCCGGACCTTATGACGTCGTCATGGCCAACATTCTCGCCCGCCCTCTCGTATGCCTGTCCCGCGACATCGCCCGTCTGGTTCGACCCGGCGGGGTCGTTATCCTGTCCGGACTTCTCACTCATCAGGAGCCGCAGGTTCGCGCCGCTTATGCCGGCCAGGGTCTTCATCTGATCGAACGCCGGCGCATCACCGGCTGGTCGACGCTCGTTTATCGGCGCCCGCGCCCGAAACCGGCCAAGGACGGAGGGACGCGCCCCGCGCCCCGGCGTGTCTCCGAGCGGGCCGCTGCAGACGCCTGAAGAATGCTCCCCGTTTAAAAAGTCGTCCCTCCTGATCCCCAAGGGGCTTGCGGTGATGAAGGCGCTCGTGCTGGGGTCTTGCCAAAGCGTCAGGATGAACAGAACCATGAGACAGACTTACGATGTCATTGGCGGGCCGGATGCCGGACGACGAGCCCTGCCTCCTCTGCGGGATCGCCTCGCCTCCATGGGCCTGGATGGCGTGTTCATTCCGCACGAAGATGAGTACCAGAACGAGTATCTTCCCGATTGCAATGAGCGGCTCGCGTGGGCGACAGGGTTCACCGGATCGGCGGGCGCAGCCTTCATTTTCGCTCGTACCGCCATCGTGTTCGTGGACGGTCGATATACGCTTCAGGCGGCCGCGCAACTCGACCCACACCTGTTCGCCACAGCTGATCTTTCAGAGCCTGGCCCCTTCGGATGGCTGGCGGGCCAGTCTCTCGCCGGATCGAAGATCGGATATGATCCCCGGCTGCTCAGCCCCGAAGCGCTCGACAGACTGACGGCCGCCGCGGCCCGGTGCGGGGCCTCCCTGACGGCGACCCTTCCGGGTCCGATAGACACCGCCTGGAGCGATCGTCCCTCCGAGCCCGTTCATCCCGTCACGCCCCATGATCTCGCCTACGCTGGCGAGACCAGCGCATCCAAACGCTCCCGACTGGCGGGCAAACTCCGGGACGACCGACTGGACGCCGCCGTCATCACGTCGCCCGCCTCCATCGCCTGGCTGTTCAATATCCGGGGCGCAGACGTATCCCGCACGCCATTGCCGCTTGGGCGGGCGATTCTTCACTCGGACGGCCGCGCCGAGTTGTTTATCCGACCCGAGAAAACGAGCTCTGCCCTTGCGTCTCACCTGGGATCAGAGACGACCCTCAGGCCGGAGAGCGAACTTGCGGCAGGTCTTGCCGCCCTCTCTGGCCGAAGGATATCCGTCGACCCTTCTGCGGCGTCAGCCTGGTTCTTCACAACCCTCGAAAACGCCGGGGCGATCGTTGTCCGAGGGCCTGATCCCTGCATTCTGCCGCGCGCCCGCAAGAACCCTGTGGAGATCGAGGGGGCGCGCCGGGCCCATCGTCGCGATGGAGCGGCGCTCTGCCGCTTCCTGAGATGGTTCGACGAACACGGCCAGACGGGGACGGTGACAGAGATCGACGCCGCCATGAAGCTTGAAACCTGCCGGGAGGAGACCGGCGAGCTGATGGATCTGTCTTTCAACTCGATTTCCAGCGCTGGTCCCAACGGCGCTATCAATCACTATAGGCCCGATGTCGCGACCAACAGACCCCTCGAGAGGGGCGGATTGTTCCTGATCGACTCTGGCGGACAATATCGGGACGGCACCACCGACGTGACGCGGACGCTGGCCATCGGCGAGCCGAACGAAGAAATGAAAGACCGTTTCACCAGAGTGCTAAAGGGTCATATCGCCCTGGCTCGCGTGCGGTTTCCCAAAGGCGTCACCGGCTCCGCCCTCGACGCTCTGGCGCGCCTCGCGCTCTGGGAAGGGGGATTTGATTATGACCACGGCACCGGACACGGCGTCGGAAGCTATCTCGGCGTTCATGAAGGGCCGCAGCGGATCGCCAAAGCCCCGAATGCGGCCGCTCTTGAGCCCGGCATGATCATCTCCAACGAGCCAGGGTACTATAAAGCCGGTCAGTACGGCATCCGGATTGAAAATCTGATCGTTGTCTCTCCTCCGACGCCGGTCGAGGGCGGTGATCGGGAGATGATGACCTTCGAAACGCTGACCCTCGCTCCGATAGATCGTCGTCTTATCCTTGCGGATCGACTGACCGCCGAAGAACGCCGGTGGGTGAACGACTATCATCGCCGGGTCGCCGAAGAACTCGTCCCACTCCTGTCGAAGGATGACGCCGCATGGCTCTCAAAGGTTTGCGCTCCCATCTGAGGATTTCACCGAGACCTGTCGGCGCCATCCTGACGACCGCAATCTTCGCCTGGTCGTGTCAGAGCGTTCCGACAGTCGCGGAGACGGAAAAGTTCGCCGATTGCCCCGCTGCAAAAGCCGCCTACCAGGTGACTGACGACTTTATGAGAACTTTCAATTCAAAGGACGCCGAGGTCTTCGGCTCGGTTTTCCACTTTCCAAGCGTCAGAATTGCGAGCGGTAACGTTTTAATCCTTAAGTCGCCCGCCGATCTCGAGGCATCATTCGTCCGTCTTGCCGAGACCGGCTGGGATCGGAGCGAATGGGCGAGCCGTGAGGTCGTCCAATGCGGGCCGACGAAGGCTCATATGCTGACGACATTCGTGCGATATCGGGCCGACGGATCGGAGATCTCCCGCTTCGACTCGCTCTATATCGTCGAGTATAAGAATGGTCGCTGGGGCCTTACGGCCAGATCGAGCTTTGCAAACTGATCTTCAGTCTTCGATCAGAAGCGACCGCGAATGCCTCCAACGTCCTCATCCTGAACGGGTCCGGCGACCGCCTCACCCTCATCGTCTCCGCAAAGAGACCGACCCCGGTACTCAGGACTGTAGGCGGCGCACGCCACTTCCAGCGTCCAGGGGCCCGCCGTCGGATTGAGCGGCCCCACCCACTCCTCAAGCATTTCGCTGCCCCAGAGATGCAGAAAGAACTGCTGGGGGTTTGTGAGCTTTCGCACATCCCCGCCACGCGCTTCATGCACAAGGACATCATCGACGTACCAGCGGATAGATCCCGGCCTCCACTCGAAGGCGTAGTTGTGAAACCCGTCGGCTGCGTCAAACGGAAGCTTCACCACGTGCCCCCTCGCCTTGCCTCCGACATGGTAAGTCAGCTCAACCTGACGCGTGTTTCGCCCCAGAATCTCAATGTCGATTTCATTGTTTGGAACAACGCCGTCGGCCTGCGAAAAGGTGAAAGCTCCAGTGACGAGACCGGGGTCGCGAGGGGCTTTGAGACGCGTCTCGAAATAGCCGTACCGGAACGCCTGGGTTGTCCGAAGCTCAGCTGACGAGAGCGGCTTCTCCCCGCCCGGATTGGGGGCCAGGACCAGCTTCAATCCAGACGGGCCGGCAAGAAGCTGGCCCGCACGCCAGTCGTTCTCCATATAAGCGCCGTTCGCCCACCCGTCCGATACCAGCCAGCGGGCGCTCGGCGAGGTCAGATCGAAACGCTCGATGAAGGCCTCTCCCAGCTGAGGAAACGGTTTCGCGACCTCGATCACGCCGTCCGGGCCGTAGATGGGAAGCTCGGCGGGTTCGTCGTCCGCACGGTCGGCTTCCGCGAGCCTTTCAGGCGACAATATCTGAGCGCGCTCGCTTTCCTTTTTAGGAGCGATCCCTTGGGAAGCGCCCGACAGGTCGCCGTTCGGCCTGGTATAGGCTATGGCGGCCATGACCAGCACCGCCATCGCGACCAGCCCGAGTTTGAACCTTGCCGGCAACCGCTTTTCAGACGGAGGGGCTGAAATCGTCATGTCGTCTCCAGCCCCGTGCGCACATTCTCGTTCCTGCCCGTCGATCCCCGAAACGACGCCAGACAGCCAGTGCTCGGACGTGCAACAAGGGCGCCAACCGCCAAGCGGTGATGTCAGCGCACAACCCGCGCCCAATAAGGCCGATCCTGCGCCACGGAGCCCGTTCAATGATCCCGAGAGGCGAGACGCTTGGCGCTCACGTCACCCTCTGCTAAAGCCGCGCCATGACGCCCCGCGACAAAATTCGAAACTTCTCGATCATCGCCCACATCGACCATGGAAAGTCGACGCTGGCTGACCGTATCATTCAGATGACGGGCGGCTTGGCCGAACGTGATATGGTCGATCAAGTCCTTGATTCTATGGACATTGAACGGGAAAGAGGAATTACCATCAAGGCGCAGACCGTTCGCCTCGACTATACGTCGAAGTCCGGCGAGAAGTTTGTCCTCAACCTGATGGATACCCCCGGTCACGTCGACTTCGCCTATGAAGTCTCCCGCTGCCTCGCCGCCTGCGAAGGAAGTCTTCTGGTTGTCGACGCTTCACAAGGGGTCGAAGCTCAGACCCTCGCAAACGTCTACAAGGCCATCGACCAGAACCATGAAATCGTGCCGGTTCTGAACAAGATTGATCTGCCGGCCGCCGATGTGCCGAGGGTACGCGCCCAGATTGAGGACGTCATTGGGATCGACGCGTCCGACGCTGTGGAGATTTCCGCAAAGACAGGGTTTGGCGTCGACGCGGTTCTTGAGGCCATCGTCAACCGTTTGCCTCCGCCCGCCAGCGGCGAGGCGTCCCAACCTCTGAAGGCGCTTCTGGTCGACGCCTACTACGATCTTTATCTGGGTGTCGTGGTCATCATCCGGGTCGTCGAAGGCTCCGTCCGGAAACGACAGAAGATCAAGATGATGAAAACCGGCGCGACGTACGACCTCGACCGGGTCGGCGTATTCAGGCCCGGCCGTCTGGCGGATATCGATGAACTGGGCCCCGGCGAAGTGGGCTTCTTCACCGCCTCGATCAAAGCGGTCGCCGACTGTTCGGTCGGCGACACGATTACGGACGAAAGACGACCGACAGACGCTCCTCTGCCGGGGTTTCGCGAGGTCCAGCCGGTGGTTTTCTGCGGCCTCTTTCCAATCGATGCGGCCGAGTTCGAAGATCTTCGATCCGCCATGGGAAAACTCAGGCTTAACGATGCGAGCTTCACTTTCGAAATGGAGACGAGCGCAGCTCTCGGCTTCGGGTTCCGTTGCGGGTTTCTAGGGCTGCTGCATCTGGAGATCATTCAGGAACGACTCTCTCGGGAGTTCGACCTCGACCTGATCGCGACCGCTCCTTCAGTGGTTTATGAAATTCATATGTCTGACGGGACATTATGCGAGCTTCATAACCCAGCTGACATGCCCGACCCCGTGAAAATCGCGGAGATCCATGAGCCCTGGATCGAGGCGACGATATTCACCCCGGATGAATTTCTGGGAGGGATCCTCAAGCTCTGCCAGGACCGACGCGGGGTGCAGAAAGAGCTCTCTTATGTCGGCGCCCGTGCCATGGTGAAGTATGAACTGCCTCTCAATGAGGTGGTGTTCGACTTCTATGATCGTCTGAAGTCCATATCGAAGGGCTACGCCTCCTTCGACTACTCGATGATCGGCCATCGACAGGGCGACCTCGTCAAAATGCAGGTCCTCGTCAATGAGGAGCCTGTCGATGCTTTGTCCATGCTCGTCCACAGGGCCAGAGCCGAAAGCCGCGGCCGCGCCATGTGCGAAAAACTCAAGGATCTGATCCCCCGCCATATGTTCAAGATCCCGATCCAGGCTGCGATCGGAGGGCGCGTCATCGCCCGGGAGACCATCTCGGCCATGAGAAAGGATGTTACGGCGAAATGCTATGGAGGCGACGCCACCCGCAAGCGAAAGCTCCTCGACAAGCAGAAAGAGGGCAAGAAGCGGATGCGTCAGTTCGGTAAGGTCGAGATACCCCAGGAAGCCTTCGTGGCGGCTCTTAAGATGGATTCAGACTGATCGGGATCTCCCCAGCTCCGCAACGCCTCCAGACGGCCTTCCTGGTTCGTCTCACGCCGTCATCCCCCCCCTTTTCCACCGGGCGATGGAGGGTTAACCTTCATTAACTGAGGTTGTCGCCTCAGTGCGGGGAGGGAGGACAAGATGAAGCGTCTGGCGTTGGCGACTTGCCTTGGGGTTCTGGCGGCCGGATGCGGGGAGCCGCAGTCGTCGCAGCCCTGGACAAAAACAGAATTCGTAGGGCCCTCCCCCTTCCATGGTCTTCATGGTCTCGCCATTGCCCCTGACGGACAGATCCTAGCCGGCAGCGTTGTCGGTCAGACGATCTACGCCGTCGATCCCGCGACGGGCGCTGTGACGGAGAGATTGGGCCCTCCGAACGGCATGGCCGACGATATCGCTTTCGGCCCCGACGGCGTCATGGCCTGGACCGGTTACCTGACAGGGAAAGTGTTCGTCCAGGCGCCGGGTGAGGAACCGAAACTGGTCGCGTCAGGACTTCCGGGAGCGAACTCACTGGCCTTCACTACGGACGGCCGTCTCTACGTCACGCAGGTCTTTCTCGGCGACGCCCTTCACGAGGTCGACTGGAAGGGCGGAACAGGGGCTCGCCTCATCGCTGACAATCTCGGCGGCCTGAACGGCTTCGAGATCGGACCGGACGGAATGATCTACGGCCCTCTCTGGTTCAAGGGCGTTATCGCACGCGTCGACCCCATGACGGGAGAGGCGACGACGATCGCGCAGGGCTTCCAGGTTCCAGCGGCCGCCAATTTCGGTCCGGACGGAAAGCTCTACGCCATCGACACGAAAACCGGAGAGCTGAAGGCGGTCGAGATCTCAACCGGGACAACCACCCTTATTGCGACACTCAGCCCATCGCTGGACAATCTGGCGATCGCTGACAGCGGACTGATCTACGTCTCCAACATGGCGGAGGCCGCCATATTCGAAGTCAACCCGACGAATGGGGCCGTCCGGACCGTCGTCAGCGGACCGCTTTCGACGCCGACAGACATGGTTATCGTGAACGGCCCCAACGGCGAGAGCCTCCATGTGGCCGATGTATTCGCCTACAGGACCATTAATACTGCGACGGGCGCGATCGGAGATCCGCTTCGAATGTATCGCGACGCGGTTGAAAATCCTCTCGGTATCGGAGCCGGCCCCAACCGGGTCGTGATCACCAGCTGGGCTGCCGGAACGGTCCAGCTCGTGGACATCGCGTCCGGAGCCGCTTCCTATCCCATCCATGGTTTGACAACGCCCGTAGACGGCCTTGAACTCACAGACGGACGGGTCGCCGTGCTGGAGAGCTCAACCGGCCTCATCCGCATTCTCGAAACGCCTCAAGGCGAGACGGCGCGCCCTGCTGATAAGCCCCTCGCGTCGGGCCTCAATCTGCCGTCTGCGATGGCGGAAGGTCCCGACGGGATGATCTATGTGACAGAGACCAATCCTGGCGCCATCGCTCGGGTCGACCCGGCGAGCGGCGAGATCACCCGTATCGCGTCCGACCTCCTCGGACCTGAGGGTATTGATGTCGGCCCCGACGGACGTATCTATTTCGCCGAAGTCGGCGCCCGGGCGGTGAGGGTTTTCGACCCGGCCAAGAAAACCACAAAAACTATAGGAGATAATCTGGAGGTCGGCTTTCCGGCTCCCGAGGGCGCCTTGCCGGCCTACGCAACGACGGGCGTTGCGCTGTCGAAAACTTCCGGCGCCGTCTATGTCTCGTCGGACATCACGAATTCGATCTACAGGTTCGATCCGCCATCCGGCCGCCCATAGACACGGGGTCTTTAGGTCATCGCAGGGGCCTCGCGCTCTGAGACCCCCTCGAGCGCCGACCTCGGCCTCCGTCCGGCGCCGGGAATCCGCGGTGAGCGCCTGCAGATGTCCCATGGCTCGTGTCTCGGGTCCGTTCGACCTGACACATGACGGTTCAAGTCCAACCGTCCTCTGGCGCCCCTTCATTCGGCGTCCCTCGCGCCGGGAGAGGTCGCGAGCGGCGTTGTAAGACAAGCAAATTCTGTTACAGTTAAACCGTGGCCGCATGATGTTCAGCGTCGACATCACGTGAGAGAAAATTCCGTCCGAGGCCAGGAGACGGGAGCTGCCCAAAGGGAGAGCGTCTATGAAGTTCGGGTTGTTGGGACTTGCGTTGTCGGGATGCGCCGCGGTTGCGCTGATCGGGGTCGCCGCGAATAGCCAGACGCTGCGTCCGGCCGCAGCCACAACTCAGATCCGGGTGCCCGAGCGCGTCGATAATTTCCGACTGACCGATCATCTCTCAAAGTCTCACGAGCTGAGATACTTCAAGGATGCGGCGGCGATCGTGATCGTCTCCCATGCGGCCGGATCGCAGCATGTTGCAGACGCCGCTCCGACCCTGAACGCTCTCAAGACCAACTACGGTTCGAAGAACGTCCAGTTCTTCATGTTGAATTCCAACCTGCCGGATACGCGCGAGACAATCGCCTCAGCCGCCAAAGCGAGCGGGCTGACCATCCCGGTTCTTCTCGATAGCGCCCAGCTGGTCGGCGAGAGCCTCGGCGTCAGCCGGGCGGCGGAAGCGTTCGTCATTGATCCGAAGTCGTGGAAAGTGGTCTACCATGGGCCTATTGACGACCGGTTCGCGGGTAAGGCCCCAAAGGCTCAGGCGAAAGCCAGGACAGCTTATCTGGCCAACGCTCTCGACGACATTCTGGCCGGTCGCTCCGTCAAAGAACCCTCCGTACCGATGCAGTCCCCCGCCCTGTCCTTTCCGGATCGCGACAGGCAGAGCGAGTTCGTGAACATCTCCTACGAAAAGCAGATCGCGCCGATCCTCGCTGAGAACTGCGTGGCCTGCCACACGGAAGGCGGGATCGGCCCCTTCGCGATGACCAGCTACGAGATGGTCAAAGGGTTCGCGCCGATGATCCGCGAAGCGGTCAGAACTGATCGTATGCCGCCCTATCAGGCGGATCCGCATGTCGGCGTATTTGCGGACGACATGAATCTCTCGGTCGCCGAACAGAAGACGCTTGTTCACTGGATCGAAGCCGGAGCGCCGCGCGGCAAGGGAAGCGATCCGCTCAAGATTAACGCCAAAGCCGCTCCGGAATGGGAGCTTGGGGAGCCGGATCTGATTCTGACGCTGCCAGCCTACAAGATACCAGCCTCAGGGATCGTCGATTATCAGAACCCGGTGCTTAAGAACCCCCTGACTGAAGGCAAGTGGCTGCGCGCGTCCACCATTAAGGTCGGAGACCGTCAGGCCGTTCACCATCTCCTTTCTCCAGTCGGCGGTTACGCGGTCGGCGCTGAGTCGAACGTTTATCCCGAAGGCACCGGAACCTGGGTCGAGCCCGGCCAGACGCTCCGCTTCCAGTTGCACTACACTCCCTACGGAAAGGAGACGACCGATGTCACGCGCATCGGCCTCTACTTCCATGACGATAAGGCTCCGCCGTCGATCGTTCGTCGGTCTGCGGTCATCGCAAACGCCGGCATCGAGATCCCGGCCAACGCGGCGCGCCATGAGGAAACCGCCTACATCACCTTCCCGGCTGACGCGACGCTCTATTCCGTGTTCCCGCATGCGCATTATCGCGGGGAAAATGCGGCTGTCTGGCTCCAGAGGCCCGGACAAACAGAAGAGCTGATCCTCGCCCTCCCCAAGTACGACTTCAACTGGCAGAGGGGTTATGAGTTCAAGACCCCGATCCAGGTGCCGGCGGGATCGAAACTCATCACTCGCTATCAATATGACAACTCTGGTCGCAATCCGGCCAACCCTGATCCGTCGATCAAGGTGACATGGGGCGAACAGTCCCATGAGGAGATGCAGTACACCGCTCTCAGCTTCCGCTGGAACGATGAAACCGTGGCATCGCAAAAGCCGGAGCATATGGAGAAACTGAACGCGTCCCGCTCAATTGGCATCATGGACAAGAACCTTGATGGCCAGGTCGCCCGAAACGAAGTCAGAGGGCGGATGGGGCAGATGGTCCTCGCCAATTTCGACAAGCTCGACGCCGACAAGAGCGGCCAACTCTCCGAAGCCGAGCTGGGACAGGTGACCCGTATGATGAACCGCGCCATCGAAACAGCCCAGGCTCAGCAGAGCATTGGTCAGTAAACCGGCGATCTGAACGCCAAAGAGGCGGGTGGCCCGAAAGGCTCACCCGCCTTTTTTGATGGACGGGCCAATGGTCTGACAGGAGCCTCGACGACGTCATGGAGACTGAGGATTACGCGCTGAACATCCGCAACGTGCGAAAATCCTACGGCGCCAAGGCGGCCGTCGACGGACTGAACCTGTCCGTCCGTCGGGGGGAGCTTTACGCGCTGCTCGGCCCAAATGGCGCGGGAAAGACAACCACTCTCCGGATGGTCGCAGGACTACTCAGCCCGGATTCCGGCGACATCTCGATCATGGGAGTGAATGTCAAAGCCGACCCCATCGGCGCTAAACGCCTGCTCGCCTGGCTGCCCGATGAACCGATGCTGTATGACAGGCTAACCGCCTGGGAGTATCTCGAATTCATGGCGGGGCTATGGTCAGTGCCGAGCGATATCGCGCACTCGAGAGCCGAAGAGCTGCTCAAGCTCATGTCTCTCTGGGACAACAGAAATCAGCAGTGCCAGACCTTTTCCAGGGGCATGAAGCAAAAGACGGTTCTTGCCGGCGCGCTGATCCATGACCCGCAGGTGCTTATGCTTGACGAGCCCCTCACCGGGCTGGACGCACCCTCGTCGCGAATGGTGAAAGAGCTTCTCAAGCAACGAACCGCCGCCGGCAAATGCGTGATCCTGACAACCCACATTCTGGATGTCGCCGAACGTATGGCGGACCGTATCGGCATTATAGCTGACGGCAGACTTCTGGCTGAGGGTCGCCTGGAAGACCTCCAGCTGCGCTCCGGCGAGACGAAGGGTACTCTTGAAGATGTGTTCCTTTCCCTCACCAAAACAAACGATCCGGATGCTGTGGCGTGAAGCGGCCAGGCGCTCTCTGGCTGCTCCGGCATGAGCTCCGCCTGGCCCTGAGGGGACTATCCGGAGGATCGCCCTATGGGCCCATTCTGATCGCCGTTGCGGTTGTCGTCTGGTCCATGAGCTCCTGGGTCATCGCTGCGCCGATCGCGAAAATCCTTCCCCCGCTTCCGTTCGCGATGTCCGCCGGATTGCTGACGGCCCTGCTCGTGATTAGCGGAGGCCTCGCGGCAGCCGCGTGTCTGATGTTCAGTCAGGCCATTACAATTACGGTCAGTCAGATCTACACGCGCAACGATCTCAGCCTTCTGTTTTCGTCCCCCGTGAAACCCTGGACGGTGCTCGTCGTACGAGCCTCCTCCATCGCGATGCAGGTCTGTCAGACCTACGTTCTGCTGGCCGGACCGGCCATTGTCTGCCTTGCCGTCATCCATTCCCCCGTCTGGCTCTTCGCCCTGGCCTGCATCGTCCTGCTCGGCGTCATGTCTGCAGGAGGAGGACTTCTCATCGTTCTTTGGCTCTTTCGCACGATCGGGCCGAAACTCACGAAAACGATCGCGCAGATTTTCAGCGTCATCATAGGCGCCTCAATTTTTCTGGCGTTTCAGGCCTACAACATCGGCAGGTCTTTCGATCTGCTTGAGCTTCCGAAGCGAGCGTCGTCCATCATCAAGGATCCGGACGCGCTCTGGCTCCTGCCGGCCCGAGCCTTTCTGGGGGACGGGACATCCCTTTTTCTTCTCGCCCTTGTCAGCGGCGCGATCTTCCTGGTCGGGGTCTTTCTCTTCAGTCGTTATTTCGTATCCGACGTCGCCTCAGCGCTTTCCGCAGGCGCTGTGCGAAAGTCAAAGCCCGAACAAACACAGCGGATGACAACCAATCTCTCGAGCGCGATCTTCTGGAAGGAGCTCAAACTCCTGGGACGCGATCCGCTTCTGATCACATCGGTCGGCATGCAGCTGGCTTTCATGGCTGTGTATCTCCTGCCGCTGCTGTTCGTTCTGACAACTCTCGGAGAGCCTTCCGATGCTGACGTTTTCCGTTACGCAACTCTTGCCTCCGGGCTGACGGCCTTCTCAGCAACGCTCGCATTCTCTCTGACCTGGATCTCCGTCTCCGCAGAGGACTGTCCAGACCTTATCGCATCCGCACCCGTGCGAAGCCGGGACATCGATCTGGCGAAGGTCAGGGCCGCGCTTGCCCCGATTGTCATTCTGTTCACGCCCCTGGTTACGGGACTTATGATCCTCTCGCCGACCGCCGGGGTTTGTGCGGGGCTTGGTTGCACTGCGGCCGCCTTAAGCGCAGCCGCCATTCAGCTCTGGAGGCGCGTCCCAGCCCGCAGAAGCGATTTCCAAAAGACGAGCGGAAGCCCCAACCTGACGGCGACCCTTGGCCAGCTTCTTGTCACCTCATGCCTGAGCGGAGCGGTCGGAGTCGGGGCCGGCGGACTTCCCTGGCTCGCCGTTCCGCTGCTCCTCGTCGGCGGAGCCGTCCTCGGGGCGCTCATGCCGACTTCCTCAAACGCTCATCCTCGGCGATCCTGAGACCCGTTACGCCCAGGGATCCCTTCAGGTCTCAGACCCACAGAAACTGACGCGTGGGGCGGGGACACCCCACGCATCTCCAAAGCGACAACTCCGGAAAGGTTCCGGCTGATCACAGAGCGGCGAAACGCCCACCCTCGTTCACTAAACGGACCAGGAGGGCTGACGGCGAATAGAGCGCGGGGTCCATCGAACTTACCTTTTGAAGAACGCGGTCTAGACCGACGTGATCTCCAAGGAACATCGGCCCACCCTTGTCTGCCGGCCAGCCATAGCCATTGAGCCAGACTACGTCGATGTCGGATGAGCGCTGCGCCTTGCCCTCCTCGAGAATCTTCGCGCCCTCGTTGATCATCGGGAATATGCACTCCTCAATGATTTCCTCCTGGGTCGCCGTCCGCTTGGGGAGGCCTTTCTCAGCCACGATCTCCCGGATCACGCCTTCAACGACCGGCGAGGGTCGACCGATCCGCTGGGCGTCATAGTCATAGAAACCAGCTCCCGTCTTCTGGCCGCGACGGTCCATTTCGCACAGCCTGTCGCGGAGCGGGTTCTGCGTCTTTGCGCCGGGCTTCCAACCAATGTCGAGCCCAGCCAGATCGCTCATCTGAAACGGCCCCATCTTGAAGCCGAACGCGTTCAGCGCTGCGTCGATCTCCCACGGCATCACACCCTGATAGACAAGAGACTGAGCCGCCGACTGGCGCTTGGCGAGCATTCGGTTTCCAACAAACCCCGGACACACGCCAACCAGCGTTGCCACCTTTTCAATCTTCCGCGCGAGATCCATCGAGGTTGCGATAACGTCGGCGGATGTCTTCTCGCCGCGGACAATCTCAAGCAGCTTCATCACGTTCGCCGGTGAGAAGAAATGCAGACCGATGACGTCCTCGGGCCGACGGGTCACGGATGCGATCTCATCGATATTGAGATAGGATGTGTTGCTCGCCAGGATGGCGCCCGGGCGGCAGATGGCGTCGAGGCGCCTAAAGACATCCTTTTTGATGTCCATGTCCTCAAATACCGCCTCAATCACCAGATCACAGTCCGCCAGAGCCTCGAGGCTGAGGGATCCCGAGAGGTGGCCCATGCGCACCGCCACCTCCTCAATCGGAAAGCGCCCCTTGGCGGCCGAGTTTTCGTAGTTTTTCCTGATCACCCCGAGACCGCGGTCGAGCGCATCCTGCTTCATCTCGACAATGCAAACGGGCACCCCCGCATTGGCGAAGTTCATGGATATTCCTCCGCCCATCGTCCCAGCTCCGATCACGCCAACCTTGCGGATCGGCCGAAGAGCGACGCCGGACGGCAGGCCGTCAACCACCCAGGCCTTTCGAGTCGCCTCCGAGATGTAAGCCGAGATTTCAGAAGCAGGTGCGGCAGGCGCGGTCAGAGACTGGGTCATGGCGGATCCTCAATTTGGCTTTAGGCGGCGAAGAGCCGCCTCACGCAATTGCCGTCTTCCGTGCCGCGCCCCTGAAGCGACGTCAACATCTGCCGAACGTTCGAGACGCCCCCCCTTGCTGCAGGCCTGGAGCCGGGCCAGCCTGAGCGTATCTGAGGCCTGAGAATGGCTGCTCGTCCGCGATACAGAGGAGAAGACCGACATGAGACTATCCGCCCCTCGAATTGCGCCCCTGGAGGATGGCCGGTTCAGCGACGAGCAACGAGCGATTGCCGAAACACAGCGGGGGCGGGATGGTCGGCTGCTGAACATCTTTCGAACGCTCGCCCATGCGCCCGAGGCTCTGAAATCCTTTCTCGCCTGGGGCGGTTACATCCTTTCCGACCGCAATTCTCTGCCTCCGCGCGAAAGGGAATTGGCGATCCTGCGCATCGGCTACCTCTGCCGGTCAGGGTATGAATGGACGCAACACCACCGCATCGGCCTCCGGTGCGGACTATCAGCCGAGGACATCGAACGGATCAAGGCCGGCGCCGCCGCCGACGGCTGGACCCGCGCTGAGCGCTCGCTTCTGGCGGCTTGCGATGAGCTTCATACGGGCCAATTCATCGAGGAGCCTACCTGGAAAGCCCTTCTCGCCGATTACTCCCCAAGACAGGCTATGGACCTCGTGATGACCGCTGGCCAGTATACGCAGGTCTGCATGATGCTGAATTCATTCGGTATCCAGCTCGATGAGGGTCAGGTCCTGGATCCCGACCTTGATCGGAGGAAAGGCTGAGATGACCCGACGTATTGAGGGGAGTAAGGCGATTATCGTCGGCGCAGGCCAGACCCCGGGAGAAACAATTGGAAACGGTCGGGCGACGGCTCTGCTGTTCGCACGCGAGGGAGCGCATGTATGCTGCGCCGATATCAACCTCGAGAGTGCAGAAGAGACCGCTCACCTTGTCACCGAGGCTGGGGGACAGGCCTCAGCCATCCAGGTCGACGTATCGCGCAGCGCCGATTGCGCCCGTCTGATTGAACAGGCTTTCCCCCGAGACGGATCGATCGATATTCTGGTCAACAATGTGGGGATTGGAGCAGGCGACGCTCCAGCGCACGCCATCGAAGAAGAGGTGTTTGATCGCATCCTCGCGACCAACCTGAAATCCATGGCGATGACCATCCGTCATGCCCTTCCCCGGATGCGAGCCCAGAGGAACGGCGTCATCCTGAATATCTCGTCGGTCGCCTCGCTCGGGGGCCACAATATGATGGCCTACGAGGTCTCAAAGGCTGGAGTTAACAGACTGACGCTCTCTGTCGCCCTCTCGAATGCGCGTTATGGAGTGCGGTGTAACGCGATACTACCGGGCCTGATGGATACGCCGATGGCTATAGCGGGCCACTCAAAGGCCCGGGGCGTTACTCCGGAAACTCTTCGACAGGAGCGCCATAAGCGCGTGCCGATGGGCCATATGGGGACCGGGTGGGATACCGCTAAGGCAGCGCTCTTTCTGTGTTCATCCGACGCCGAGTTCATCACCGGGGTCATGCTGCCGGTTGACGGCGGCATGTCTGCCCGTGTCGGATGAACGCCGGCTGCGACGCTTGGACGGCTGGACCTCCGGTCACGGCCGGGCGACACCCAAGTCATGATATCCGGTTCAGAGCTCCCTAAACGCGACGTCTGGCTTTCCATCCGGAGAGGCCTAAGGCTTCGATGCCCGAGTTGCGGAGAGGGCTCTGTGCTGGAAGGGTATCTCAAACCCCGAGCCGCCTGCCCCCACTGCGGAGAGGATATGGGTCCTCTTCGGGCGGATGACGGACCGGCATGGGCCACGATCCTCCTGGTGGGCCATCTCGTATCACCCGCCTTTATCATTTTCGCCAGACCCGACGCGGCGGATACGCTCGGCCCCTTTCTTCTCATTGCGGGTCTGGTCCTTGTCCTGACCCTCCTCATTCTCCCACGCATGAAGGGTCTCTTCATGGGAGCCATATGGGCCTCACGGGCCGGAGACGCCTCGGGCGCTCAAGACAACAGTCACCGCTGAGAGCGACTTCGACACAACCGTCTGAGGCGGCAGCGCTCAGTCAAACACCTAAGATCGCCAGGAAGCCTCAGAGCTCACCGCTGCGAAGAAGTTCATCATCCTCAGGCGTACGCGGGGTCGTGAGACGAGCCGCCTTTGGATTCAGCCAGCGTTCAAAGTCGTCAACGATCTTATAGACCGCCGGCACCAGAACAAGCGACAGAACGGTCGAGGAAATCAGGCCTCCGATCACGGCAACCGCCATCGGCTGTCGGAAGTCGGCTCCCTCGCCAATACCGAGGGCGGTCGGAAGCATTCCCGCAGACATGGCGACCGTGGTCATCACAATCGGCCGAGCCCTCTCGCGACACGCAGCGATAAGAGCGTCCCTTGCGGAGTGACCCTCGCGTTCAGCTTCGATTGCGAACTCCACGAGAAGGATGGAGTTCTTCGCCGCCAGACCCAACAGCATCAACATGCCAATCAGGACTGGCATGGTCACGTCGAGCTGGGTCACGAAAAGCGCGATCACCGCTCCTGAGAACGACAGGGGAAGCGCCGATAGAATAACCACAGGCTTAAAGATCGAGCGGAACAGGAGAACGAGCACGCAATAGATGAATGCGACGCCGGCCAGCATGGCGAAGACAATCCCCCCGAACAGCTCGCCCATCGCCCGTTCCTGTCCGATCGAGGCGCGTTTGACGTCCGGAGGCAGATTTCGGATCGTCGGAGTGGCGTTGATCGCCGCCGTTGCGACGCCGGCTGCAACACCAGAGGCGTAGTCGGCCTGAACGGACGCGCGACGCTCCCTATCAAAACGCTGAATCTTTCCCGGCCCAGGCGCGAAGGTGATGTCCGCAACCGCTCCGAGCGTTGTCATCCCACCATCCCGCGTCGGGACACGAAGGTTCTCAAGTACGCGCAGATCCGTTCTCACTTCCTCAGGCAAACGGACGCGAATAGGTAACCGTCGCTTCCCTTCCGAAAATTTCGCGGAATTCGCCTCGATGTCGCCTGTTGTCGCGATACGCGCCACCGCGGCGATGGCATCTGCGGACACATTGAGGCGAGCCGCCTCGGCAGGCCTCGGCCGAATGATCAGCTCAGGACCGGGAGGGGCTGGCGACAAACGCGGATTGCTTACTTCCGGAACGGCTCGCAAGTCCTGCAAGAGTGACAGCTGCGCCTTCTGAAGCGCATCGACATTCTCGCTGGACAGGATGACATCGACATCGGTCGATCCCCCGCCCGGCCCCGCCTCAGAGGATGCGACCCGGATATCAGGGATTCGAAACAGCGCCGGCTGAACCTTCTGCCGGATCTCGTCCGTCGAAAGCGTACGCTCCTCCTTGAGAACCGCCGTCGCGCGGCCGCTCGCCAGATTGCCGTTCGCTCCGCTGGATCCCACGACGATGAAGACATGCTCCACATCCGGTTCAGCCAGGAGAATATCCGTCAACTCCCCCGCCGCACGCTGCATGCTCGAACGCGTCGTCCCTGGAGGACCCTCGAGCGAGAAGTCGACATAGCCTGGATCCTCTGTCGGAATGAATCCAGCCGGCACCATCGACCCAATGGCGATCGCCCCAAAAAACGAGATCGCGCCCAGAACCGAGGCGAGCCACGGATGATCGACACACCAAACGAGCGACCCCTCGTAGAAGCGGGGAAGACGCCGAGCATCATGAAGCGATGTCGCCGGCTTGAGGAAGTAGGCTGCCATCAACGGGGTGACCAGGCGGGCGACGAGCAGGGAGAAGGTGACGGCGACAGCCACCGTTATGCCGAACTCCTTGAAGAACTGTCCGGATATGCCTTTGATGAAAGACACGGGAAGAAAAACGACTGCGATCGCAGCAGTCGTGGCGACCACAGCAAGGCCGATCGCGTCAGCGCCTTCCATGGCAGCCCGAAACGGGGTCGCCCCCGCCTGTGTCCGCTTCTGGATGTTCTCGATCTCGACGATGGCGTCGTCGACGAGGATTCCGATCACAAGGGTCAGTCCCAGAAGCGTAACGACGTTGAGACTGAAGCCCATCGTTCCAATTACGAAAAAGGTCGGGATCAGAGACAGCGGCATGGCGGTCGCCGCGATCAGCGTCGAACGCCAGTCCCTCAGAAAAAAGAAGACCACCAGCGCGGCGAGAAACATTCCCTCGAGAAGGACGTGGACGGTCGCCTCGTAATTCGCACGCGTATCGTCGACGATCGACACGATCTTTGTGACCGTGACCCCAGGATTGGCAGCCAGAAGCCGATCCAGCGCCTCCTTGACCCCGTCATCGACCTGAACCTCACTGGCTTCGTCGACTTTGATAACCTGAAAGCCGACAACCGGACGACCGTCGAGACGCGCGAAACCTCGTTCTTCGCCGGAACCGTCGCCGACATCGGCCACATCCGAAAGCCGCACATAGGCCCCGGTCCGCAGGGGAATCGTGAGGTTCCGAAGCTCCTCAACTGTCGCTGTCTCATTGAGCACACGAACTGTGCTTTCCGCGCCCCCAACTTCGGCGCGGCCGCCGCCGTAATTGCGGAAGTTCTGCCGGAGCGCATCGTTGATCTGAGCGGCGGTGACCCCGAGAGCCCCCATCCGGACCGGATCCAGGGTCACGTTGATCTCGCGATTCACGCCTCCGATCCGGGAGACCTGGCCAACGCCTGGAACGGTCTGGAGGGTTCTCGCCAGGGTGTCGTCGATGAACCATGACAGGCTGGTTGGCGACATAGACGGAGCGGAGACCGCATAAGTCACAATCGGCAGGCCCGTGAAGTCGAGGGCGTCCACCCGGGGCGGCTCAATGCCAGCGGGCAGCTCGATGCGAATCTGATCGATCTTGGAGCGTACCTCGTCCTTCACCTTCTCGATCGGGGTGCCGATGTTGAACTGAACAAGCGTCTGAGAAACGCCAAGGCTCACGTCCGAGGTAATGGATTCCACGCTTGGAATGCCCGAGATCGCATTCTCCACCAGGCGCGTGACCTGGTTCTCCATTTCTGTCGGAGCCGCGCCATCCTGGACCACGGTCACCGCTACGACGGGAAAAGCGACGTTTGGGAATTGTTTGATCGGCAATTCAAAGTAGGCGATCAGGCCTGCAACCGTTGCGACAGCGAAAGCCACAACAACGGGAATGGGGTTTCGGATAGCCCAGCTGGAAATCTGCAGGTTCATCGTCCTGCGCCCTCGTCCGAGCCGACCTCTTCGAGGGGAAGGATCACATCGCCATCGAGCGTGAACGCTGAGCCGGTCGCCAGAACCATCGAGCCGGCCTCCGGCCCTTCCAGCAGCTGGATGAACTCGCCCATACGCCGACCCAGGCGCACGCCGACCTTGGAGACCTTGCCTCCCTCGCCGACGGCCATTACCGACGGCCCGCCGGCTTCATAGCGAATAGCGCTCACTGGAACGGTCAGGGCGGACTGCACCACGCCTTTGAAGGTCGCTTCGGCGAACCCTCCAGGCCTGAGGTCCGGATCATAGGGTAATTCGATACGGGCGCGTCCCAGGCCGGTCGCAGCCTCCAGACGTGGGCTGACGAAGCGCACCTTGCCTTCGATCGACTTTCCGGTGGGCAACTGGACGCGGGCAACCTCCCCAGGCTGAATCTGAGCCAGGGAGATTCCTGGCATCTCGGCATCGAGCTCGACGAGCCCGCCGCGCGCGATGCGGAAATAAGGCGTAGCGCCCCCAACGCTCGAGATGTCTCCCGGACGCAGCGAACGCTGGAGGATCTGACCGGCAACCGGCGCTCGTAGCACCATGCGAGCTTCCCGAGCCTGCATTTCCTGAACCATCGCGCTGGCTGCGAGAACGCTGGCCTCCGCGCTCATGACCTCCATTCGCCGCTGCTCGAGCAGCTCCTTGGAAAAGGCGCCCGCCGCTTCGAGGCTCTGGGCCCGCTCAAACTGAGACCGCTTGAACTCCGACGACGCCTTCTGCTGGGCCAGCGACGCTTCGGCCTGCGCGATCTGGGCGCGCAGGAGCGTGTCATCCATACGGGCGAGGGGCTGGCCCTGCTTAACCCAGTCGCCCTCGTCCACCAAAACCGCCTGAACACGGTATCCCATGAGCTCGGAGCTGACCGCCGCTTCCTCACGAACGACCAGCCTGCCGGTCGCAATCATGTCCTCGGACACGTCCCTCATCGCCACTCGAACGACCCGCATGGTCTGGACCGCCGTCTGAACCGCGCCTTCCCGTTCACCCGCAGGCGCAGGTTTCTGGCCGCACGCGTTCAAGGACAGGGCGGCCAGACCGACCCCGGCGATCGTGATCATGCGGTACGTCATCTTGCGGTCCTCAGGCGTTTGTCTCGGTTTCGCCCGAGCGTCGCCCCACCCTTTCGGGGCGCCGCCCGGCGGCCCCCTCGCCCTGTTTCGGGTCAAGGGAGCCGGAAGTCGGGGGAGGCTCTTGTCATTACGGAAACTCTGGGGTTTCCTTACCGCGATCGGTGTCGCGTGAAAATATGGCGATGTCGTTAAGTCGTTCACTTTAATGTGCTGGATACGTCTTGGATCGCCACGAGGATCACATTTCCGCCTCTACGCTTCGGGAACGCATCCTGACGGCTGCCCGGAGCGTTTTTCTGGATGGGCCGCCCGAACAAGCGACCATGGACGCTGTCGCGCAGGCCGCCGGCATGTCCAAGAAGACCATTTACCGGGAATTTCGCAGCCAGTTCGAGCTGCTCGCCTGCCTGCTTGACGACAAGGTCGCGGATCTTTCCGCCTTCCCCCGGCCGGAAACCACCGACGATCTGCCCGATCACCTGCTCGCTCTCCTCATGCGCTTCGCAAGCTCCATGACCTCTCCCCGGTCCATGGCCCTGATACGGCTTATGGTCGCCGAGGCCCGCCGCTATCCGGACCTTGCCAGCCGGCGCCCGGCACGGGGCCGAGCCGCGCCGATCATCGCCGACTGGCTATCAGACCCGGCGGTCCAGGAACGATACGACATCGACGACCCGATGGAGGCGGCGGCCATGCTGGTGGGTATGGTGACCCAGGATGCGGCGGTTCGGCTGCTGATCCGGGGAGAAGACCCGCTGCCTGCCGGGGTGATTGAGGCGCGCGTGCGAAAGGCGGTGTCGATTTTTCTGAAGGGATGCCTTCGCGAGACGCCCTGAGCCTCACGGCGGACACGAAGAGCAGGGACGACCGTCGGGAGGCGATCAAGGGGCTTTTTCTGCGATTAGCGCATCAGCGATGGTCAGGTCAGCAAGCTCCATCTTCCGTCCGAAGGCGGAGCCCGCTAAAATCAGTCCGACAGCGCCAATCGTCCCTCTCTTCCCCGATCCTCCAACCAGGTATCGTTCATGCCCGCAGCCTCCATCCTTCCCGTCATCATGTCCGGCGGCTCGGGAACACGTCTATGGCCTCTCTCCACCTCTGAGCAACCCAAGCAGTTTCACGCGCTGGGCGCAAAGCGGACCATGATCCAGGAAACGGCTCTTCGGCTGACCTCGTCAGACCCCGGCCTCAACATTCTCGCTCCCGCCATTATCGGAAATGTCCGGCACGCAGACCTGATCGCCTCGCAGCTTGACGCAGTCGGCGTGTCGCCCACCTTCACAGCTCTTGAGCCTGTCGGACGCAACACCGCCGCCACAGCCGCCGCCGCTGCGCTGCTTGCCCTCGAATATGCGCCCGAAGCTCTGGTGCTCCTGATGCCGGCAGACCATGTGGTGGCTAATCCTGCAGCCTTCCTGCGCGCCATATCTGTCAGCGCCGAAACCGCAAAAACCCAGATCGTCACCTTCGGAATGCGCCCCAAGGGGCCCGAGACAGGCTACGGGTACATTCGTCAGGGCGGAGCCCTCGCAGAAGGAGTATTTGAGGTTTCAGCATTTCGGGAAAAGCCAAGCCGGGAGGTGGCTGAGAGCTATCTCAGGGAAGGAGGCTATAGCTGGAATTCAGGCGTCTTTTTCTTCGACCCGACCGTCATGCTGGGAGAGTTCTCACTTACATCGCCCGATATTCGTGACGGGACACGCGATGCGCTCAAGCACGCGGTGCGTCATGACCGAACGCTTCTTATCGACGCCCAGACCTTTGCAACTGTCCGCTCAGCGCCGTTCGACATTGCGGTCATGGAAGCGACGCAACGAGCGGCCGTGACGCCCTGCGACATCGGATGGGCGGACGTCGGATCATGGTCGGAACTCTGGCGTCTGTCCGAACAGGACGCCTCCGGAAATGTTGCAATCGGACCATCATTCATTCTGGACGGCTCCGACAATCTCGTGCGCTCTGAGGGCATTCATGTGTCTGTCGCAGGCGTCAGCGGCCTCGTGGTGGTCGCCACCACGGACGGCATTCTTATCATTCCAAAAGATAGAGCCCAGGACGTCGGGAAACTCATCCCCAGGAGCAAGTAGCCGACAAGACGCCGGCTTCTTTCTGTTCACCCCCCGTCGCTCGACTGGCGAACATGCTTCGAGGCAGTCCGCCAGCTGCGCTAGCCGCCTGTTACGGCCGCATCAAACATCGCTCTCGCGCTCGCATAGTCAGGCTTACCGTTCGGGGCTCTGGGAACGCGCTCCGAAAACACGATAGTCCGAGGCGCCTTGTAGTGGGCCAGACGGCTCCTGACGTGCTCGACCAAGTCAGTCTCAGAGAGAGCCAGGCCCTTAACAGTCTCCACAACAGCGGAAATGGACTGTCCAAACCGGGGATCCGGTCGGCCGAATACAAGCGCATCAACAACTCCGGGATGGCTCTTGAGAGCCTCCTCAACTTCTTCCGGATAAATCTTCTCTCCCCCCGAGTTGATGCAATGACTGCCCCGTCCGAGGAGCCTGATTCGCCCGTCCGCCTCCACAGTTGCATGGTCGCCCGACAAGAGATGGCGAACGCCATTGATCGTCACATAGGTACGAGCTGTCTTCTCAGGGTCCTTATAGTATCCCAGCGGCAAATTTCCCCATTTCGCGATCAGGCCGATTTCGCCTGAGCCCGGGGCCACAGGCATGAAGTCGGTTTCTCTCACCACAAGCGTGTTGGGCGCGTCAAACCTCGCCTCCTCGGCTCGGGCCCCGCGGACCGTCACCGAGGCTCCGAGGCCCGTGCCCTCAGAGGATCCAAAGCTATCGAACAGCTGCGCATCAGGCATAAACTCCAGTAATCCTTCCTTGACCTCCGGGCTCCACATCATGCCGCTCGACGTAACGACAAGGCAGGAGGAAACGTCGTAACGACCGTTTCCTGAACGAAGCTCTTCGAGCAGAGGTTTGCCGAAGGCGTCGCCGACGATCGCAAGTCCTCCGCATCGCCATCGGGTCATCGCCTCAAGCACGCGTGAGGGCTCAAACCGCGGCGCCCGGGTCAGCACGACAGGCGCCGCCTTGCTCATGGCGCTTACCGAAGTGAAAAGTCCTGTGCCGTGCATGAGCGGCGGAGCGATAAAGACCGGCAAGCGTCCCTCGCCAGTCCGGATCTGATCCTGCAGCGCAGACAAACTGGCGGGGGGCTCCAGACCGAGGCGAACGGCGCGACCGGCGGCGAGCACTTCCCACCAGACCTCGCTGGGCCACATCACGCCCTTCGGCAGACCGGTTGTGCCGCCTGTATAAAGCAGGAACATATCGCTCGGCGATCGGTCGACATCCAGCGCATCTCCGTCTCCGGAGACAAGGTCCTCCATCGAGGCGAAATCATCCAGCTTTCCGCCTGATACGATCCAGGTCTTCACCACCCCCAATCGAGGGCGCAGAGTGCGAACCACATCCGCAAACTCGATGTCGAAAACAACCGCCTCAGCGTCGCTATTCGTCATCAGGTATTCCAGCTCGGCAGCGCCATATCGGTAGTTGACATTGACCGGAGCGACACGCGCCTTGAAGGCTCCGATGAAGGCGATCAGATAGTCAGGACTGTTGCGCATATACTGCGCGAGCTTGGCTCCGGGAGCGAGTCCCGCCTCCCTAAGTGCGCGAGCGAATGAATTGGTGCGCCTCGAGAACTCACCCCATGACAGGATCTCTTCGTCGCAGAGGATGGCGGGGTCTTCCGGGCGAACCGCTTGCGCCACTGCGTCGAACACATCCCCGAAACTCGCCGTCATAGGCGCCTCTCCCAGCTTTGTTTTATAGGGTTACCTTGACAGGACTACGACGCAGGTAAAGCCCTTCCCGGGCCGAGCTTCGTCGGCGGCGTCGTGCCCTGATCCTGCGATCGATTGCCTGCCCAAGCAGGCACAGCTAGGATCCCGACAGCTACCAGGATCCGCGTCCTCGCTTTCTTATCGCCGAGAACAAGGGCTCGTTGCGACGTCAGGAGAGACTATGAAGCGGATGGCTGCATTCGGCATCCCGGGCTCAAGGGCCTCTACGTCCTGCGTCACGACGCCCCCGTATCTATCTGCTTATGCCGGAAGTCTCATGCCGGGTTATTCCTCGGAGCTCAATCACTGGCGACCGTGCCTCGCCAGCGAATTGTCATAACGTAGACGTTCGCAAGGATGTTTCCCCCATGACCGATACGCCTGTCTCAACGCCTCAGACCAGCGCAGCCCACCCACAGCTCGCCAAAACCCTGCGATCCCGCCACGTCACCATGATCTCAATTGGGGGGATTATCGGAGCCGGACTGTTCGTAGGGTCGTCGGCAGCCATCGCCGCCATCGGACCTGCAGTCCTTGTCAGCTATGCGCTGGCCGGACTGATCGTTCTCTTCGTCATGCGAATGCTCGGAGAAATGGCGGTCACGCATCCTGAAACTGGCGCATTTACGGAATTTTCCCGACTAGCCCTCGGACCGCTGGGGGGTTTCACAGCAGGGTGGCTCTACTGGTATTTCTGGGTTGTCGTCATCGCCATTGAAGCGATCGCAGGAGCTGCAATCCTCGCCAGATGGATCGATCTGCCCCCATGGCAGATCGGAGTGGCCCTCATGACGGCTCTCACCGCCTCTAACCTGTTCTCCACCCGAACCTATGGTGAGTTTGAATTCTGGTTCTCCTCAATCAAGGTCGCAGCCATTGTGGCTTTCATAGCTGTCGCCGGGGCGCATGTAGCCGGACTGACAGGCGATCATCAGGGCGGATTTTCGAACCTGATCAGCGACGGCGGCTTCGCCCCCTTCGGATGGGGGCCTGTGATCGCCGGCGTCACGACTGTGATTTTCGCCATCGTGGGGGCGGAAATCGCAACTGTCGCCGCCGCCGAGGCAAGAGAGGGCCCGAGAGTCATCGCAAATCTCACGACCACGCTCGTTATGAGGATTGTCCTGTTCTACGTAGGCGCCATCGGCCTTATCCTCGCCGTCATACCCTGGAGATCAATCGAACCTGGATCTTCGCCCTTCTCCGCCGCCCTTGGCCAGCTAGGCGTTCCGGGAGCGGAAGATGTGATGAATATCGTCGTTCTGGTTGCGGTCCTCTCCTGCCTGAATTCCGGTATCTACGTAGCGTCCAGGATCCTCTTCACCCTCGCGGCCAAAGGCGATGCTCCGGGCTGGATCGTCAAACTTGATGAGCGCGGCGTGCCCAACCGGGCGATCCTCAGCTGTGTGGCGTTCGCATTTGCGGCTCTCGGGGCGTCGGTGGTTTCGCCAGGTCAGGTGTTCGCTTTTCTGGTCAACGCATCAGGCGCTCTGATGATGATCATTTATCTGATGACCGTGGCTTCCCACGTCCGTCTGCGGGCCATCACAGAGAGGACGCGTCCCGAAGCTCTCACCCTGAAGGCCTGGTTCTATCCCGTCGGAAGCTATCTCGCCGGAGCGGCCATGATCGCAGTTCTTGCGGCCATGGCGCTGTCGAAGGAACTCGCCACGCAGCTCTACGCCAGCCTCGCCTGTCTTGGCGTCACAGTCGTTCTGCATCGCCTGTTCAGGGCCGGACGAAACCGACCCTGAACGATACTACCCCTTCATCGTCATCCGCGCATCTATGTCAGAGGCTTCATGGCGCTCCGCCAGCTGAGTATCGGGCTCTCCCCAGGTCCGGTTGACCATGCGTCCCCGCTTCACTGCCGGGCGGGAGGCGATGGCGTCCGTCCAGCGCTGGACATGAGTATAAGAGCCGACATCAAGAAACTCTCCGGCCGAATAGAGAATTCCCTTGGCCAGGGCGCCGTACCAGGGCCAGATCGCCATATCCGCGATTGTGTACTCCGACCCAGCGATGTACTCGCTCACGGCAAGACGCCGATCGAGAACATCCATCTGCCTCTTCACCTCCATCGCGAAGCGGTCGATCGCGTACTCAATCTTCGTCGGAGCATAGGCGTAGAAATGCCCGAAGCCGCCGCCCAGATATGGCGCGCTGCCCATTTGCCAGAAGAGCCATGAGAAACACTCGGCTCGACGGTCCGGATCGACGGGAAGAAAGGCTCCGAATTTCTCGGCGAGGTAGACGAGGATTGCGCCGGATTCAAACACGCGCACCGGGCTTGGGCCGCTGCGATCCAGCAGCGCCGGGATCTTGGAGTTCGGATTGACATCTACAAATCCGCTGCTGAACTGCTCCCCTTCATTGATCCGAATGAGCCACGCGTCGTACTCCGCTCCGCTTCGCCCAAGCGCCAGGAGCTCCTCAAGCATGACCGTGACCTTTACGCCGTTGGGCGTCGCCAGCGAGTAGAGCTGAAAAGGGTGACGGCCGACCGGAAGGTCCTTGTCATGGGTGGAACCAGCGATCGGTCGATTGATGTTTGCAAACCGTCCCCCGCTGCCCTTGTTCCATTCCCAGACCTTAGGAGGAACATAAGTCTCTGAATCGCTCATGACAGCTCTCCGTTCTCAATCGTTTTCGCTTGATAACCCGGTCGCGTCGAATTGCGACAGTACCGATTTGAAATTTGATAACCGAAGCTGTCTCGCACCGCTTCTGGCATCAAATGTCCGACCGGGACTTCCCTGCTTCGGGCGAGGCGGCTCGTCTGATGAACGCGAGCATCACCAACGCGCCCGCCGAAAGCATGAAAAGACCGATGGCGGCCCCAGGCCGGATATGAGTCAGAGTATCGGTCAGACTTCCCCCTCCCGATGAGAGAAGGCCAGCCGCATAAACGGTCGCTGAAGCCGCCATCCATGCGCTTGCAAGACTGAATATGACTGGAAGGATGGGATGAAACGGGACGCGAAACTCCCTGTGAACATCGGGAGCTCGCCAGCGAAGAATGAGGACGGCGAGGCCGCTCAAGGTCATGAAGACCCAGAAAACTGGGGAGGTGAAATCCACCATCGCCGCAAATCCGTCCCCCAACCAGGCTCCAAGAGCCACGAGCGCCAGAGCGGTCATGCTCTGAAGAATGATCGCCGATGTCGGCCCCCCTCGCCTGCCGCTCCATTGGGCGAACATCGCGAGGTCCGGCCAATCCCGGGCCCAGGCGTAGAGCGTTCGTCCTCCGGTCAGTATGGTGGCGTTGATAGATGTTGTGACCGCCAATGCTATCGCTGTCGTTGTCAGAAAACCGGATGCGGGGCCAAAGGCCTGCGCCATCAGCTCGGCCGCCGGGGCCTCGCTTTGGATCAGCCGCTCGTATCCCAGACCGCTCAAAAGCGCCCAGTTCACCCCCAGATAAAGAGCCGTGATGAGCGCAACAGATAGGATCAGGGCGCGAACCATGCTTCGTGAGCCGCCGCGAGCTTCAGCTGACAGGGTCGAGATCTCGCTCCATCCGCCATAGGCGAGCATGGCGAAAACCATCGCGCTTCCCATCTCCGCGCCCGGGGCGGCCAGCCTGCCGACGATCTCAAACTCGGCACTCCCTGTCCCAAAGCCCGTTCTCAAGGCGAGCCAAAGGCCGGCAAAGATCACCATCGCGACCCCTGCAACTTCAAAGCCCGCCAGGACGAAATCCGAGCCGCCCGCGGCGATGCGCGGTCGAAGATTGTAAAGGGTCAGGACCACAATCGTCGCTGCTGCGTAGATCGCCTCGCCCGCATTTCCGATCGGAGCAAGCGTGTTCATGTAACCGCCAAGGACAAAGGCCAGAAGCGCGATTTGGCCGGTATTGATCACCGCGAGACGCGCCCAGGCGAACATGAAGGCGATACGGCGGCCATAGGCCGACTTCAGGAAGTGATAATCTCCTCCCGCATCCGGGAAGGCCGACGCCAGTTCTGCATAGCATAGCGCTCCTATGAGAGAGATCAGTCCCCCCAGCGCCCAGGCGACATAGGTCCACTCTGCGCTTCCCGCCGCCAAGGCGACGGCGGCCGGTGACCGAAAAACACCAGCGCCCACAACCATGGCCACAGCCAGCATGGCGATGTAGGCCGTCGATAGTCTACGAACTGGAAGACCCAGGTCCTCGCCGGAGGACCTGATGCTCGCCGGGACTTCAGCTTCTCTTTCCATCTCGGCTTCCCTTCAGCGGCGAGGCAGACGCAAGGAGGCGAAGCGTGTGACTCAGCCTGACGTCAAATCCCGCCAGGCGGCCTGACGACGCGCCTCACGCGCCCGGGCGGCCACGCCAAGAAGGCCGGTCTCCGGCGCAAACGCTGCGCGGTCGCTTTCAGGAGTGAGCCTCCAGCCCTCGTCAAGTCGAGACCAGAGACTGATCGATGCACGGAAATAGGCGGACATCAGAAGCACATCGCCAGGCCTATCCATCGCTGTCTGCGAGATGACATGGGCCTGCATGACGAGCCCCAGAATGTCCTCGAGCAAATCTTCGGGCCAGCCGCATCGTCGTCCTAGCCGGAAGATCGCGATCTGCAGGGCCGCAACGCTGTACACGTCCTCAATCAAGCGAAACGGCTTGATGAAGGAAACATAGGCGTCAGACTTCAGAACGTCCTCATCTTTCACGTGGACATCAGTGAGCCGAATGTCTGCAATCGGCATATGGTCCACATATCGTTCATAGGGGGAGGTATCGACGGTCACGCCCGATGCGGCCTTGGGGAGGCGCACCATACGAAGCTGATTGCGTCCGTCCTGCTCGCCGATCGATGCGGCGATGTAGAGAATATCGGCGACAGGCGACATGCTGCCCCAGCGCTTCATTCCATTCAGTCGCCACCCATCGCCGTCTTGCACAAGCGAGGCGAGAATCGCAGAGGGCTTCGGCCCCTTATCCTCGCTGACGCAAAAGGCTGTGACGGCGTCCTCGGGGGTCGTTGGGAACAGACGACGTATGGCTGACTGATGACCGGCTGCTCCCGCCTCGAGGCGTCCGCCGGCCATAGCAGCCCTCGCCGCCAGCCGGTCGAAATCCGACGGCAGGCTGCTCTGCACATGGATCGAGGCCTTCAGAAAGCCCTTTAAATCTCCCCGCGGGAACGGCTGGGCCGGCGCGAGCACTAAATCCAGCAAATCTGATGGCGTCATAGCGCGAGGCTCCTGCTGAGCGCCTTCCCGATCCCTGCGCTCCCGGAGATCGCTGGTAGCGCCCTCAGTCCCGAAGGCCAAGTCCAAAGACAGAGACACAAGCGGCCAGACCCTCTGCCGCAAACTGCGACCGGTCAGACCGGACGAGCGGCAACGGCTGGACGATACTCTTCGGCGTTGGTCGTGAACTCGGCATGACCGTAACGCTTCAGTAGTCGCCTGATATTGCGAACCAGTCGCCGATCCGCAAAGCCGCGCAGCGCAGGGGACGAAAGTGCGGCCCTGTAGACGGCGCTTTTGAAGCCTATGCCGGCGCCGATAAGAAGGGCGGCCATGTAATCAAGGCCGCTCACAGAGACCCCCATGGTCTGAGCGAGCCGCCGATCGCCGCCGAGAAACTGCTGAATAAAGACGATCCGCGAAAATCTCCGCTCCAGAGCCGAGAACAGGCGGTTCGACAATGAGCGGTCCGGAGGCAGATAGGCCGATAACGTCGCCCGGATCAGCGCTCCGCAGGTGGCGTCGTCAAAGCCCTCCCTGAGCGTGCCGTTTCGAGCATTCATGATGTCGACAATACCTTGAGGGGTGTCTGCGAGAAGGTCCTCCGGAAGCCCCAGTAGGAAACATCGGTATCGACTGAATTCAACTTCAGCGCGTTCCGCAGGCGTAAACTCGGTTCGCCCCTCACCGATCATCCGGTAGGCGAGCAGAAACACCCCGATAAGGCCTGCCGGCATCTGATCGACCTGAGGAATCGGGACTCCGTAAACCGAAACATCCCACGCCTTCAGTCTGCGCAGAACATTGTAACGGACCATCGAATGCATCAGACGGACCATCGCCGCCGCCTTGAAGCCCTCCCCTCTCGGCTCAAGGGCGCCAGGAAGAGTGGTCACTGCGAAAAAGGCGGAGGTCTCATTGACGCGCTTTGCCGCCGTCGAATGACTGAGGGTCCCGGTCAGGGCCATCGGAAGCGCAGAGTACTTGTTGAGAAAAGTGGCGATAAAGGCCCCGCGCACCATCCAGGGGGCGGCGATCGCCGTGGGCAGTCGGTTGAGACGCGCACCTTCCCGAACGAGCTTCATATCCAGCCAATCGGGCTCAGTCTCCATCTCGCGGATCAGAGCGACAAGTTCCGCAGGCGCATCGGCGACGGCGCCAACTCCAAGATCACACGCGGTCGTCAACATGTCGATGAGACGACGGAAGCCGTACCGGGGCATCAGAGCTGCATAGGCGTCGGCCGCAACGTCTCCAAGCATCGCATAGGCCTTGACCCGGTCAACCATTTCCTGAGGCGGCGGCGGAAATCGATGGCGATAGCTCGCCATCGAACTTATGGCGACGTCGTCCGTGAAACGCTCGGGCACAATTGAAAAATCGATATCGCCGTACATTTCAGGAAGCATCATCTTCTGACGCTGGATACGTTCACGAACGGAATTCAAAGAAGCAGTCATCCGTGGCCTCTCCCAGTCGCGCCGAGCGGCGGGTCACGACGAAGGCAATGATATTCCTTCTCTCGCGTCAACCTCGTCTCCAGGATCCCGCCACCAGCATGCGAAGGAGGACCGCAGAGAGTATGCCCATCATCATGGCCGTTGCGATCTGTTTCCGTGAACGGACCGTCATCCTGTTCGGACAAACCCGGGACGGACCTTGCCATCATGACCGAGGAATGGGACCTTTAGTCCTAACCAACCTTCAAAGCTGCGAGGAAGACCCCCGATGTCGACATTGAGACCTGGGGCGTTTCGCCTGCTGAGACTTCTTTCGGCAATGGGCATCCTGAGCGCGGCGCTGGCTGGATGCTCTCCGCCATCCGGCGAGGCCGTGAAGGACATCAACGCCACAGACGCCGGCGCGTTGCACGAGACATTGCTTGTCATCGATGCGCACGCGGATGTTGTCATCGGATCCACCACACCCTCATTTCTGACTGCGGATGGGGAATCCCGGATATCCCCCGAAAAGCTGAAGGCCGGGGGGGTCGGCGCCGTCGTTGTCTCTGTCGCTGCAGGTCCCGGCGAGCGCACCCCGGAAGGTGACGCTCAGGGTCGAGCTGAGGCGGACGAACGCCTCAACGCCATCTTCGCTCTCGCCCGCGACAATCCCGACAGTCTGACCATCGCGCGCACCTCGAAGGAGGTTGTTGACGCGCATGAACGAGGCCTTACCGCCCTCATTCTCGGATTTCAGAATGCGCGTTCCCTTGAAGGCGATGTCGACAATCTTGACCGGTTCTATGACGCGGGCGTCAGGGTTTTCGCCCTGAACCATCTGGGCCACAATGATTTCTCCGATTCATCCCGACCTGCTCATAATCCTGCCAAAGGGGGCTATGAACCGCCGGCGCACAACGGGCTGTCAGCTCTTGGAAGGCAGGCTATCGAGCGGATCAATACGCTTGGCGGCGTCGTTGACGTTTCTCAGATGTCCAAAGAGGCGACCCTGCAGGCGATCGCTCTGTCCAAGACGCCCGTCATAGCCAGCCATTCCAATGTTCGCGCGATTTCAGACGCCACGCGGAACCTGTCGGACGAAGAAATCGATCGGATCGGACAGACCGGCGGGGTCATCCACATTTCTCCATTCGCCGCCTACCTGATCAACTTTTCAACGCCGGAAAAGCTTCAGGCCATTAAAACGGCTCGTGAGACGGCCGGCCTGCCGGCCTATTACTCCTACCCGTATGAGCTTTATTGGGAGCTACCAGATCCGGCCGCCAGAGCGACGTTCACCAGCTCAATCCGAACAGCCCTCGGACCTGCATCCGTCGACCTGATGGCGGACCACATCGATTACATCGTCAAGAGGATCGGCGTGGACCATGTCGGCATCGGGACAGACTTCAATCATGGCGGAGGCATTGAAGGATATGAAGACGCCAGCCAGTCACAAGCCGTCACTGAGGCGCTGCTGAAACGGGGATACAGCCCGGAGGATATCGCGAAAATCTGGGGGGGCAATTTCATGCGGGTGTTTTCCGCCGCAGAGACAGCCGGCGGATGAGCCGGACGGCGGGCTGCGGTCTCGCATCGTCCTCTTTCGTATCCTGGCTCCTTCTCGCTCCATCGACACGGGGGGCGGATCCGTCGCGCCTCTCCGTGCAGCCGCCGTTTCCGTCGCTCCCTCACCAAACCGCGTTCACCTCCAAAGCGGGGAGACAGCCCACAACGGCTGCCTGATCATCTGGGCGCGTTCTGCACCAGCGGGGCGCGTCGAAATCCTGAAATGCTTCGGCGCGACATCTGAAGCGGCGGTAAAAAGGCCCACGCGCCGCTAATGGCGACCTACCTGTCGCAATCGGAATACCTCTTGATCAGCCCGCCGATATCCGATTCGGCATCGTCAACGGGCGGCGGTCTGATGTGAGCGAGACAACGCAATTCACCGCACCAGTAAGGACGCGCGACCGACACTCAAAATGAACGCTGAAAATGGCGCACCCGAAGAGATTCGAACTCCTGACCCCCAGATTCGTAGTCTGGTGCTCTATCCAGCTGAGCTACGGG
>JAGWYJ010000066.1 GCA_018969425.1 Alphaproteobacteria bacterium
GTCACTGCGTTCCGAATATCCTGAACCTGCGCCTCAGGATCATGTCGACCCCGCCGAAGAACAACCTCGACGTCATGCTCGGAAAACCGCATGGCGTCATATACGTCCACACGCTCGCCAAGATAGATACGCGCGCCGCTGGCGCCGGCCCCTCGATAGTCGATAGCGAGAGCGACGAACCCCTCTGCAGCGAGCCGCATGCCCCATGCTGCGACAGACTGAGCCGACGCATTCAGGTCAGGAGCGAGCACGACGCCAGGCCGGAGAGCCTCACCTGCGGGACGATAGAGGGTCCCCTTCACCCGCACCTGTTCGGAGTACCAGGACGCCTCCCGCATGTCGACGCCTGCAGGAGCGACAAGGGGAGCCTGAGACGGCGTTGACTGAGACCCCGTCGCACACGCCGACAGAAGAGAACAGACTGTCATCCCGATCAGGATGGGCCTCAATGAGGAGATCATCGCACATCCTCCTTCTGACCGAGAAAGCGCACGAACCAGTCTGCGGCGAGCGTCGAGCCCGCCCGGAAGCCAGCCCCTGAATAGGGTTGGAAGTGGGTCAGGCCGGGAAAGGTGATGACCTGGGACGGCGCCCCGCGGGCGGTCAGGGCGGCCGAAGCGGCCAAAGCCGATCGATTGCCTCCGATCAGCTCATCCTTTTCCGCAGGCAGAAAGAGCACGGCGGTCGTTGTAGGTATCCGATCCAGAAGCGGGCCCGGGGCCGCATCGCGATTGCGGGTGCGATACCAGAGATCGACCTGGGTCTTGAACGAAAAGCCTGCCCCGGTCTCAGCTCCCTGTCCTGTTCTCACGCGCCTGACGGCGTCTGAAAGCGCCTCGCCTGAGAGATCCCGCGCCCCTCCCCTTGAGGGCGTGACGCCGTTCACATGAATGACAGCGGCCCTGATCCGGGCGTCCGTCGCAAGCACAGTCGCCAGAACCGTCCCGCCATTGCTCGTGGCCCAGACGCCGATACGCTCAGGGTCCACACCCGGTTCGCCCTGAAGAAAAGAGACCGCAGCTCTGAAGGCCTTCACCTCCTCGACATTGTTGAGATTGGTGCGCTTGATGCGGACCCGGCGGCGTTCCGCAACAACAGGCTCCTCATCGTTCGTCCTGTCAGGCTCAAGAAGGAAGAGCTCATCGGCGCCTGAATCGGAAAATCCGTAACTCTGATAATCAATGGACATGGCGACGAAGCCGCGAGCTGCGAAGGCGGCGGCGTATTTTTCGATACCAATCGCAAGCGCGTTGATCCCGTGCCCCACCACGACAGCGGGGAAGCGATCGGAGGAGTCAAATCCGGCCGGCAGAAACAGACGCCCCTGAAGGCGGACGCCTCCATCAACGAAAAAGCTCGTCTGTCGCGACGTCACGCCCTCCGGAAGGGAGTAGGCCCAGTCTTCGGGAATGGTCGCCTCCCGCCTCCAGAGAGGATTGACGGCCTGATCAGCCAGCTCCGCGGCCATATCCGAAAGGATCGCGTCGGAAATCCAGACCTGAGCGTCGGAACGATGCTGTCCGGACGGCGTCTGCGCGATCGCGGGACTGAGGCACAACAAGGACAGGGCGGCGCCAAAACGCAGAAGGGCCGGCAGCGAGACGACAAACCGCATGATCCCCTCACATCAGGTGCAGGCGGAGCCTCGCCCAGGTTGAGCGTCCGATCAAGCCGGGCTCGTCCGGCGTCAAAGAGACCTGCCTTTTCTGTGCGAAGCTGGTATTCTGAGGCGTGGTCTGCGTGACGGCTCCAGGATGAAAGAGACAAGGTCATGAACCAGTCGAGGTATCGCAGACGCCTTGAGGCGGATCTGGACCGATGGATCGCAGACGGTCTTGTGGGCGCCGATCGACGGGAGACCATCCTCGCGAGCATCCGCGAAGAAAGCTCGTCCGATCGCGCCCGCTCGGCTCTGGCTGCCGCAGGCGTCATCCTGCTTGGCCTTGCAGTTATAGCGTTCATCGCATCAAACTGGGACGGCATGACCCGCAGCCTCAAGGCGGGGATCCTGATCCTGGCTCTTGTCGGGGCCAGCTGTCTGTCCCTCCTCGCGCGGAAGCGCTCGCGGCCGCGGCTGGCGGCGGCTCTGGTTCTTCTCGCCGCACTCGTCTTCGCGGCAGGCGTCGGCCTGATGGGCCAGATCCTCAATCTTCCCGGCGCCGCCTCTTCGGCGTTCATGCTTGCGGCCTTCGGAGCTCTCATTCTCGGCGTCGGCGGCGCCTCGCCCCCGGCGGTCGCTCTGTCGCTTCTCTTTGGCGTTCTATGGCAGGCGAGCTCAATGGGGGACCCTCCTTCCGGATCCTTCCAGACGGACATTCGTCTCTGGCGGGTCGCAGATGTCGTCTTCCCGGCGATCATCCTCGGCTCTGCAGCTCTGTCTCGACTGTGGAACTCCGCCCTCCTCCGTCATCTGGCGATCTGGTCAGCGGGATTTTCGGGCGGCCTCATCCTGTTCAAGCTGATCGAAGACAGCGGAGAAGGCCCGAGGATCTGGCTGATGCTTCAGATTCTGGTCTGGTCGATCGCCGGTTTTCTGGGTCGCAGACGTTACGCCGCCGGGAAGACCGGAGGCGCCACGCTTTACGGATATGGAGCGTGGTGGGGCATGCTGTCCGTCTCAGCGTTCAGCCTCACCCTGTCCATTGATCCGACCTGGATGGACGCGTCGATACCGGCTGCAGCAACGCTTCTCGAGCGCGCCGTATGGATCGGCCTGTCGCTTGGCGTAATCGTTCTTGGCCAGACGGATCGCCAGGGATGGGTGATAGGCGCAGGCGTCGCTTCACTTATGGGTGCTGTCTCTCTGCTCCTGTCCGATCTGGGTCTGAGCCTCACGGCTGCGGCGGGGGTCTTCCTTCTCACGGCGCTGATCGCCCTGGGCTTCGCCGCCCGAATGGGCCGGCGCAGCCCTCATGACACAAAGGGTTGACTGATGAGCGAGACCTCCCCCGCCGCACGATCGACCGGATCTCTGTCCATGACCTCCGTGAAGGAGTTTCTGAAGCGACCGCCGCCGCAGGCTCTGCTGGCCGCCACAGCGTTTCTGGTGCTGATGATGGGCGCCGTCGCGGTCAGTCATGAGCTCAGCCTGCGATCGGGGCGAGAACTGATCCTGGCTGTTCGCCCGGTAGACCCCCGCGAGATACTGATGGGTCATTATGTTCAGCTGGCCTATGTCGCAGGCGACCCGAGACCGCTGGAGGATCTGATCGATGCAGACGAGGCGCCTCAACTCAGAGAAACGCTGGCGGGAGACGGCGGATGGGTCTGGGCGGTATTCGACACCCGGACATCTCCGGCGGCCGAACTCGTCGAGATCACGCTCTCAGCTCCTGCGAGCCACGATGAGGGCAGGATCGCCGTCAGGGTCTCGGCCATGATGACTGAGATCTACCCGGATGCCGCGCCTCCGAAAGACGGCGAAGAGATCACTCCTCCGGAGCCGATACCAGCCATCACCGTTCGCGTGGGACCTGACCGGTATTACGCGGACCAGACAGAAGCGGAAACCCTGGACGCAGCGCTCAGATCCGGGGAGCGATCCTTATCCGCCATCCTCTCCGTCTCGAAGGAAGGAGAGGCGTCGCTTCGGGGCCTTCAGGCCGAAGGCGAACGCATTGTCCCCGGCTGGTTCTGACCCGGCGAAAACTCACCAGCCCCCGTCCCCTGAAGCCGCCCTCAGATCGGCACCTCGAAGGGAGTCCCGCAGACATCATAGGTCGTATGGGGGCGGGACGGCCATTTCGGATCAACCATATCGCGGGCCCAGCGATCAAAATCCGCTTCAAGCTCCTTCAGCTTGGCCGGATCGCTCTGAGCCCGGTTGACGGTCTCGTTCGGATCCTCAGCGAGATTGAATAGGAAGGTGTAGGCGCCGTCGACGCTTTTCCAGAGCTTCCAGTCGCCCTTCCGGATTGAAGCCAGGGGGTGACGGCGCCAGGCCAGCATCTCGTGCGGAGGAGCGCTTACATCGCCCCTCAGATAGGGCCGGAGATCAACGCCGTCATAGATGCGGTCCTTTGGAAGCTCCCCTCCCGCCGCAGCGAGGATCGTCGGAAAGAGATCCAGCGAGGAAATCATGTTCCGATAGACAGTCCCGCCGTCAAACTGCGCCGGCCACTTCATAAGAAACGGCACTCGCACCCCGCCCTCATAGTGAGTGAGCTTGCCGCCCCGCAGCGGCTCGCACGCGCACATTCCGGGGTAATAGGCTGCGCAGCCGTTATCGGACATGAACACGACCAGCGTGTCATCGCCCTCGCCCGAGGCCTCGACAGCCTTCAGAACGTCCCCGACTAGATCATCTACGGACGAGACCATTGCGGCGTAGACGCGGTTTTGCTCATTAGAGATCTGCGGGAACCGATCATAGTACTCCTGCGTCACCTGCAGGGGATCATGCGGCGCCGTCGGCGTAAGATAGAGGAAGTAAGGATCTTTTGAGGGGGCGTTGCGGGAGATGAACTCCGTAGCGCGCCGCGCGAAGTAATCCGTCAGATATTCCCTTTCATTGTTCACGACCTGGCGGCTCGGCCCCTCGACGATCTGCGTCAGGGGAGTGCGGCGCGCTCCTCCGCCGCCCTCCGCGCTCTCTCCGCGCACCCAGCGAACGCCCGGAACAGAGGGATCGATATGCATCGTTGCGCCCGACAGCAGGCCGACAAACTCGTCATACCCGCGCCGGGTCGGATAATAGTCGTCATTGGCCCCGAGGTGCCACTTCCCGATCAGACCAGTTCGATATCCCAGAGGCTTCAGGGCTGCGGCGATAGTGATCTCGTCGACCGGCAGGCCGAGATTCTCATCCACATCGCGTCGCGCCGGGCCGTTATTATATTCGAACCCGAAGCGATCCTGATGCCGTCCGGTCTGGAGACCGGCGCGCGAAGGCCCGCAGACCGGGGCCGTAACATATCCGTCGGTAAAAATGACCCCTCCGGACGCGATGGAGTCGATATTCGGGGTCGGGATCCGCTTGACCCCATAGGCGGAGACATCGGCGTAGCCCAGATCATCCGCCACAATGACAATCACATTGGGTTTCTTCGCATCGGGCGCCTGGGCGCCCAGAGCGCCGGGATCCGCCCCCCGGCATCCAGCGAGACACGCGGCAGCAGCCGCCAGAAACGCGACAAATCTCCTCATGCCATACCTCCCATGGCCCTGCCGCAATAAACCGAAAGCGGCGGACATCTTTTTCCGGATCATAGTCAGCGCGCGAGAGGCCCGACAAGAGCAGACAGCCTTCACACAAGCCCCCAGGGCAGACGCCCCTCTTTTCCAGGGGACAGGGAATGTGCAAGCTCATCTCACCAGGGCGGATCGAGCTGCGGGCGTCGGGGCCCCCGAAGAATGAGGGACGTCGAAACGTGGATCAGACGAGGCGCCTCGCGACAGCGGCCCGAAGATGGGCGCCGGCCGTCATCTGCCTTCTGATCAGCCTGGGCCTCATCAGCCTTGGGCTCCTGAACCCGGCCGGCGCAGGTCTGCGCCGCAGCGGCGCGCTTCCCGGGGGGATGGTTCTCGACACGTCCCCGGTGACGGTGGAGCAATTCTCACGATTTGTGAGCGACACAGGTCA
>JAGWYJ010000040.1 GCA_018969425.1 Alphaproteobacteria bacterium
TCGCCCTGACACCTGAGGGTCCAAAAGCCCGGGGCCAGTGCGACATCGCCGAACCCCACCTTCAACCAAGGCGTCTCCGATCGAAACCCACCCTGAGCTCGTAAAACTCCCGGAACATCTTGAATGGGATGTTTTGTCAGATCGAGAAGCTTTAAACTTGCCGCTTTGCAAACCGGACCCTTAGGTCTTTGACTTGCAGGCGCGGGACGCGGAAGGTTGAAGAGAGGCATCTGTAAATCCGTGTCTCTCTACTCAGGGACGCATCCCTAGAGCACTCCGGCTCCCGACGTTTTCTCCGGGGACATCCACACCGCCCGGCCTTAAACGCGTTTGAGTCTATCATCTATAGCCGAGGCGCAAACGCGCCAACAGACCATCATAATGCCTCACAGCGCCAACTTTGTACAAACGCGGCGACCTTCCATGTCGATAAGATCGATCGGCTTTACCCCTCAATCATCCTCAAAAGAAGTCAAAACGACCTGTCGCCTCAGGTAGCTCACGGGGTTCCAGCATAAGCTTGAAGCCATCTCAGCGACCTTCACGGATCGTCTCTTGTTTAACTCTTGTCGCTCCATGAGTACGTAGCGATAGCCTGCGAGACCCGCACCGATACCCCGCCAGGTCGCCCCAAACGTTCCTCTGAAGCAGCCCCTTACCAGAAGCGCGATCAGTCCCATGGCCCAAACCGGAAGGGTGAACCACAACAAGGCCACCGGCATATTCTTCAGATAGGTCCAGATTCCGTTGCGAACACCATGAAACGTCGAAAACTCGCTTCGGCGTCCGGATATAGCCGAACCTGCATGCCGGATACGCGCTGTGGGAACGAACTGACAGCTCTCTCCCATCAAACGCAGGCGAAATCCCAAATCTACATCCTCATGGTAGCAAAAGTACTTTTCGTCGAACCCTCCCGCATCGAGGAAGACATCTCTTGGATACATAGCCGCAGCGCCGCACGGTGCGAAACAAATCCCGGCAGGCAGACATTGAGGAACGTGGTGTCCATGCCCCCCCCTCCACGCGAAACCGCAGGCGAGATAACAATCTCCCGCTCCGTCCAGTTGGTCGGGCGCGTCCATTGAGAGCTGAAGAGACGCTAGCATCCGATGGTCTGGACGACGTTCAGCAGCGCGGAGAAGTTCCTCCAGCCAATCGGGCATCGCCTCCGCGTCAGGGTTCAGGAGAACCAGCCACTCTCCCCTCGCCTGCTTCGCAGCCAGATTGTTTGCCGCCGCAAACCCGAGATTTCGATCGCTGCGAATGATACGACATTCGGGAGGCAGACCGGTCAGTCGGTCAAGAGACCCATCGGTTGACGCATTGTCGACCAGTATGGTCTCGAAATCCCGGAAAGTCTGCTCTGCTAGGGAATGCAGACACCCCTGGAGATAGTCTCCACCATTATAGTTCACCACCACCACCGTCATTCGGGGCGGCTTCGGATCTTCTTTCTCCAGACCGATCATTTCAAAATGGACTGCCCTGTCGATCGCCAGTCTTCTAGAAACGCCTGAAGGCCGGTGTCCGTCAGTATATGGCTATAGAGCGCGTTGAAAATCTTGGGTGGAAGGGTCGCGCAATCCGCGCCCAGAAGAGCTGCGTCTCGAACATGATTGATCGTCCGGATGGATGCGGCGAGAATTCGGGTCGTGTAGCCATAATTGTCGTAGATCGTGCGGATTTCCCGGATCAGCTCCATACCGTCAAGGCCAGCATCATCCAGACGCCCGATAAACGGCGAGATGAAAGTTGCTCCTGCCTTAGCAGCGAGGAGCGCCTGAACAGACGAGAAGCATAGAGTGACGTTGACCCTAATTCCATCCTGTACAAGGCGCTGACAGGCCGTGAGCCCTGCAGGGGTCAGGGGAAGCTTTACAACCACGTTTTCGGCGATTGAGGCGAGGTACCGTCCCTCCGCCAGCATGCCCTCGACGTCCGAGGCGACCGCTTCGGCGCTCACCGGCCCTGAAACAATGGAACAGATCTCCGCGATCGCCTCTTTCATGTCCCGACCGCTCCTGGCGATCAGCGATGGATTGGTGGTGACGCCGTCCACAAGGCCGCTGGCCGCCGCTGCGCGAAGGTCGCGTACGTCCGCCGAGTCAATAAAGATATCCATCCGTCCCGATCTCCCTGTCCTCGTAACTTCCGTCCGCCCGCACCACAGACCAAGCCTAACGAACTCGCCGACATCCCGACTTCGTCGAACTCCTGAATGTCATCTATCGTGTTACGTATTCTCTATCCACTGACACATCGGCATCTTAACCAGAGCCTTGGGTGACCAGCTATCAGACAAAGCCATCACCGCACTTCGACCCCGCCGCACAAGATCCTCCCTAAGCACAGGGGATTTGGCCAGGCGCCGAAGCTTTGCTGCAGCGTCGATATCATCTGGCTCCGCCCACAGGAGCTCGCCTGACGGATAAACGCCTGTTTGATCTTCAACCCGAACCATCGAGAAATCGATCAGCAAATCGTCCAGCCCCGACATGAACTCAAGGTTTCCTGACCAACCGGTAGCGAGCGGGGCGACCCCCATCATGAAAGCCTCAGCAAGACTGAGGCCGAACCCTTCAGACCGGTGAGGCGACAAGAGAATATCGCTTGAACCGATCAGAGAGACGACCTCATTTCTCGTCATCCGGAAGCTGACACATTCGATGTCCGGCCTCACGCCTATGCGCTTTTCAAGCTCTACCATGAAGGAACGTGCGCCCTCATGTGACTGACATTTTATGATCAGGCGAACTGAGGGCGTCGGATCCGGAAAGGCGCGTCGATAGATATCCACCGAGCCCAAAAGATTCTTTCGTACCCCGCTTGAAAGCAGGTCTCCCATAACGAGGATCGTCGTCACGCAGTTGTCGGGACTGCCTGTGAGGGATCGACTTTTATCGAAGCGGCGTAAGCCGACGGGGTGAGGCATCCATCGCAAGGGAGTGCGCACGCCTGCGGATCGGATCGCCTCGAGAACGAAACGGCTCGGCGCCCAGATCTCATCAAAAAGCTCGGCGGCGCGAACCCAGTCGTCAGGGATCGCCGGCAGCTCATAGGCCCAGTAGCCGATCCGGTAACGACCGGACCACCGTCGAGCTCCCAGTCGAGCAAAAAGAGCGATGGCTTCAGGCGGATTACAGTGGGTGAGCCATACTCCGCCTGGCCGGTCGAAGATTTCCTCGCGATCCGACCCAAAGGGCCGCTGGAATAGATGGCTGATGTCGTGACGATGCAGCTTAAACCCTGCACCCTCAAGGCCTTCTGCGGTCAACCGCGCGGCCTCAGAAATACCTTTCGAATCCCCAAAGAAGCCTGAGATGATCAAAGGCCCCCGTGTATGACCACTCGGCCCTCCTCTGATCTCCCTTAAAACCTGCCCCTCGTCCCACCTCCTGCGCCATCGGTTCACGTACGCACGGACGTCCTCCGGAACGCCGCCTCGCCACAGGCGAACGCCCCAATCCACCCAGCCTGTCGGGCGTACTTGAGGGTTCTGGGAGGTCCGGTCCACATCCGCCACGTCCTAGACGCCTTTCCGATAGGCGCTGTCGGCACGAAGGGACGGCCGTTCGACCGTCCACCACATCAGTACGCTCCCGAGAAGGATAGCGGCGGCGGAAACCCCACTGGCAAGGGCGGGCGAGGAGGCAAACAGCCCAAGGGCGACTATGACCTGGAGGATCGGAAAGTGAATGATGTAAACTCCATAGGAGAGATCACCCCATCGCGCGGCGTCGAACAGCTGAGGCCAGGCGAGGGCGCACCAAAGGCTCGTAACACCAAGACCCAAAGCTCTTAAGGGTTCAGCGGCCGGGACGGTTACTGAAAGGAGAAAAAGACCAACACCCAGAGCCGGCAGCAATGACCTCCATGTTAAAGCCTCGCGCCAGAGATAGAACGCAACCCCGACGATGAAGAAACTCATTTGACCCGGCAACTGACGCGAGAGCTCGATCCAAACCGCCTGCCCTGTCGAAGCGCTCACCTGTTCAAGAGCGGCGCGCCAGAGCTCGGCGCTCACATAGATCGCGACCAGAAGCAGCCACCGCATACCTCCAGCTACCCTCAAGATCCAGGCCAGTATCGGCAGGATAAGGTAGAACAGGACCTCGATCTTCAACGTCCATAAAGCGCCATTGATCTCCGTCTGAGGGTTTCCCACAAACACCCCTGGAAGATTGGGCTCCATGAAGTTCAGAAAGGAAAGGTTCCAGACGATATAGCGAGCAACTGCGGACAAATCTGCTCTCGCGTCGCCTACCCACCATAATGCCCCCAGAGCGCAAGCCAGAACGGTGACAGCGTAAGCAGGCACGACCCGTCGGACACGCTTTTCAGCATAAGATGCAATCGAAGACGATCGCTCCAGGCTCCCCATCACGAGATAACCTGAGAGAACAAAAAAGCCCTGGACCCCAATCTCCGCAGCAACGGAGAGCGGGGCTGTCAGAGGCGTCCAGGCGTCAACTCCCGAGAGCTTCACGCAATGATAGATCGCCACCATCGAAGCGAATACTAACCGGAGCAGATTGAAGTTGTTCCGCGTTGTCTCATCGCGATCAATAGAAAGAGGACTGGGTGCTCCCTCCTCGGAGATCGTCCAAGAACCCGAGGGCCGGCTCTCGTCTGTGTCAGGAGCGCCTTTCACCGAAGACATTGTTATCGCAGACCCACCGCCGAAGGTGATCGTCCTCGGCTCACTCGCCTGCCTCGTCGTCTCCATCTCTCCCGGATTTGGAAATACCAGAGCCAGCAATCCGACAATCACGACCGCTGCCCACCACCACGCATTCCAAAGATCGAACGAGACGCACGCAATCGCTGTGACGCCGCCAAACAATCCGGCGATGGCGAGGCCTGAACGGCCCAAGCGAGAGAAATCAGGCAAACGCCAAGCAACGAGGATCAGAAACAGGGCGAGACAGACGGCGCCGACTGCTCCGGTTTCAACCCATAATTGAAGAAACATGTTATGCGAATGGTTGGGAACCAATAGCTCACCTGCGAACGTTCCTTCAGGAATTCGATCCTCAATTGTTCGGAGGACCCCCAGTCCGTTGCCGATGATGGGAGCTTCACTGATGAGGTCGGTGACGCGTCGCCAGATCGCCAGACGCCACTCCATCGAGGATGTCGCCAGCGAGGCGTCAGCGCCTCGGGCTATCCAGCCAAACAAGATCGGTGCCAAAAGTGTCAGAGCCGCCACACCGCAGCCCATTATTCGAAATCCGTACCGCGGGAGGATCGTCACCAACCCAATAGCGAGGCCAGCTCCCACCAATGCAAGCAGGCCTGCATGAACACCCCGATGAAGCAATCCAAGCGCCTCGAGCGCGATCACCAGGACAGCGATGAAAAGTGTCCATCCCCCAGACCGGTTGAGGGTCGCGAAGAGTATCAGGGAGGGGGCGGCCATCGCCATGATCAGACTATTGCGGGAAATGTTCTGAACCCCCTCACCTGAGTTGGCCATCAACGGCGCAAACAGTGCGAGCGCGTCAGTCTCAAAGGCGCTCAATAGGGCCACGATGACCGCCTGCGCGACCAGCGCGAGCAGCGCTGTGCGCCTTATGATCCGCTTTGTCCCTGATGTCGCCGATGAGAGGGCGACCCACAGAACCGCCATCGCCGGAACAAGGAGCCCCACACGGAGGGCCTCACTTTTGATGTTGAAACGCCCTTCCGAGAAGTTGATATCCGCCCAGACCATGGGTTGAGGCGACCAGCTCGAAGAAGCTGCCGCAAAACCAAGGAATGCGAGAAGCGGCCACAGGTAAAGCGGCAGGCGCAACCTGGCGACACAAAATGGTATGAGGAGGATCGCAGCAAGACCGGTCAGAGGAGCAAGCGCGAGGCCCCCGGCGAGGGTTGCGATCGGCCATAATACCCACAAGGCGATATAAACGACCGGCATAAATCTCTTCCCTGCCCCCGTCGTCGAGCGAAACGCTATAATGGGGTCCCGTCTCACGACAGGGTGAAGCAATCAAGACGCCAGAGCATCGCCCGGCCCTCTTCAAGTCCCGACACGCTCAGATTGTCAGGCCCCATACAGATCAATTGGGACCTCATTGATAAATTGCCCCATTCACCCGCCATTGACCATTCCCCGACGGCAGGAAAGTATTCGTCTATAAGAGGGTCTCAGACGAGACGGACGGGAGGGACAATGTCCAGGAGGAGAGATTCCACCTCGTCGTTTGGACAGACCGTCCGGACTGGCCTCCTCCTATCCCTGGCTTTGGCCGCTGGAGCGTGTGCCGGCGGCGGCGGCGACACTGGGTCCGTTACGCCCTCTCCGCCCATTCTGCCACCTCCCCCTCCACCCCCGCCATCTCCCCCACCGCCGCCTCCCCCTCCTCCGCCGCCGGCGTCGTCCTTCGAGACGAACGAGTATTTCGGATCCTCGACGGGCGCCGCATCTCCAAACTCGGGCCTCGCACTGATCGGGGCCTCCTCGGCGTACGCCCGGGGCGCCAGCGGGCGCGGGATAAAGGTCGCCGTGATCGACACCAATCTTGACGTGACCGTTTCTGAGCTGTTCGGACAAACCAGTCTGGACTCCATCGATATCTGTTCTCTTGAGGCGGCCTGCGCCACCGCCCGATCAAGCTCAGATATCGACGCCAGCGGACACGGCACCATGGTCTCGAGCCTCATCGCCGCGCAGAAAAACGGAATTGGAATGCACGGCGTCGCCTATAACTCGCAGATCGTTCATGTCAGGGCTGACCGACCAGGATCCTGCCAGGAAGTGGGGGCGGATAAGGGTTGCAAGTTCTCTGATTCGACGCTGGCTCGAGCCATCGACTACGCGATAGACAGGGGCGTCCGCGTCATTAATCTGTCCCTAGGCGGCGAGATTGATAACGATCCGACCCTTGAAAACGCCATCCGTCGGGCGGCCGCGGCAGGCATTCTGGTCGTCATATCGGCGGGGAATGAGGGTAAGGCGGCGACCGATACCGCGGCGCCGGAAGGACGATCACCGACCGAGCCGGCCTATGTCGCCGGCGAGGCTGCATCTCTGGGCCGGGTTGTCGCTGTCGGGGCGATCGATCTCTCGAGGAAAATGGCTGATTTCTCAAACCGGGCCGGAGATACAAAGAGTTTCTACATTCTCGCTCCGGGCCGGCGCATTATCGCTGCCGCCCCCGACGACAACATCATTACCCCTGGTCTTCCAGCCTGCGAGCCTCCCAATACGCGAGACTGCAACGACACGGACACGGATGGCGATTATTACCTTGTGTCCGGCACATCCTTTGCGGCTCCTTATGTCTCGGGAGCTCTGGCCCTTATGCTGGAGCTGTTTCCTAACCTGACCCCGGAAAATGCCCTGGCGGCTCTCCTGTCCTCGGCGGACGACTATATCGACACCGCGCCCGATATCATCCGAGGCGAGGCTGCAGGCGTCGGTATCGACGCCGTTTCAGGGGTCGGGATCCTCAATCTTACCAGGGCCTTTTCACCGATCGGTGCGACCAGCGCGTCCTTTGGCGCTGAACGCGTCGGCCTCGGCCAAATGCTGGCGCCTGCCAGCGGGGCCTTCGGGGACTGGGCGGTCCACTCAGGCGCCTTCGACGGTCTTATCGTTCAGGATCGATATGCACGCGGATTCCGGATCGATACCACACGCCTGATGGTGGGGCGGTCAGCCCTCTCGGACTTGGCCGATAGGGCCCGCTATGCGCGCTCACAAGCCTACGCAATCCGAGTTGGAGCCGCGTCATTATCCTGGTTCACACCACCCGCCGATTCGACAGACCCACGCCGCCCCTGGGGTGAGCCGGAAGACCCTCTTTTTGCGATCGCTGTCGACCTTGACGGCACAAAGATTTCCGGCGGGCGCGGAGGATCTCCACCCGTGATGATATCAGGCTTCAACCTGTTGTCCGACGCCTCGGAACCGGTGGAGAGCTCCGGAGGAGATTGGGCGCGTTTCGAGCAGACCTTAGGCGCTCTTACCTTTGACGGCAGCGCCTCAAGGAGCCGCCGGCAGGAGAGCCTTGACCTCGGCCTTACGCTGACGATCGACGGGGGCCTCATCCGCATAGGGCAGCGCTCCACGAGCGATATGACCTCGTCCATGGGAGGATACCTGCAAAGTCGGTTCGGCGGCATCGATCGCTCCCGATTGTCGGCTACCTCGCTACAGGCTGCCTATGCTATCGGGAGCTGGACCTTGAAGGGAAGTTCCGAGATCGCTGAGGTCGACCTTGAGGGCGTCAGCACGTCCGGGGTTCGCACAACAGCCTGGATGACGACCGTCGAGAGGGCGGCCGGCGAAGGCTATGTCCGTCTCGCTGTCGGGCAACCCAGACGCGCCGAGACCGGCGCCCTCACCTTCATGGCGCCTGTCGAAATCGATGCGACAGGACATATCCGAATGGCCTCCAGAACCGCATCGCTGGCTCCAAGCGGACGCCAGATTGATGTTGAAGCCTCGTGGAGCTCCCCGCTCGGGCCGACCACAACTCTCGAGCTCGTCGCCGGCGTCTCAACGTCTCCACACCATGTACGCGAGGCGCCGGCGGAAGGCGCAGTCTGGCTTGGCATTCGCGGGATCTGGTAAATGCAGGACTACGCTCCCAGACCTTCAAAGACGTTCAGCCCTGAACGCCGGTTGATCCAACTGGCGGTGACAGGCTTCTGCCTTCTCCTCTCGGCCTGTTCAACTCCTGAAGGGGCGGCTCTACCTCCTCAAGGCGAACCCGTTCGGAATCAACAAGCCTGCCCTTACGCCATTTCCCATTCCGCGGCATGGATCAATCTCATGCCGTCTATCGGCCCTGCGAGACGACCCCTTATCGTCTCGCTCACTCTACGAGATCCAAAGGCCCGTGCCCGCCTGTTGACTTCTGTTACGCCAAGCCTGTCTTCGCTACACCTGGAGCTGACAGATGATCCAGCCTCGACGACACCTGGTCGGGTCTCCTGGCGATCGGAGGCCTCTGGCGGGGATGTAAAAAAAGTGGTGATCACATGCCGCGGTGTTAATCTTCATGTGATTGAATCCGTTGAGATCGTTCAGTAACGGTCTTCCCGGTTTAAGACACGAACGGCTCAGAGGGCACTCTCCGCCATGACGCCCCTACCCGCCCCCACGTTGGTCACCAGACAGCCGTGGCGCTCCGTCTTGCATCCTCACCCTCCCGGCTCACTCAACCACGATCAATCGAGGGCTCCCCACGGCATTGTCTATTGGCATACGGGGTGCGCCTTTGCCGGTTCTCCGGTCGGCCAGTTAGGTCTACAAAGGGTGCGCAATGTCTGAGTTCAACAACCTTTACGCGCATGGACTGGTGCGGGTTGCGGCCGCCTCGCCAAGGGTTCACCTGGCAGACCCTCTCTCGAACGCAAAAGAGACCATCTCCCTTATGCAGCTCGCCCACAATGAGCGAGCCGCCCTTCTCGTGTTTCCGGAGCTGGGGATCTCAGGATATTCGCTGGAGGACCTTCATCTTCAGTCGGCCCTTCTGGCATCCGTCGAGACTGCGATCTCAGACATCCTAACGGCCAGCAAAGAGCTGTTTCCTGTCACCCTGATCGGCGCGCCTCTGCGGATTGACGGCGCCGTCTTTGGCTGCGCCATCGCTCTTCATCGCGGACGCATTCTTGGCGTCATCCCTAAAACCTACCTTCCCAACTACCGAGAGTTCTACGAAAAGAGACAGTTCGCGTCCGCCTTCGACGTTCGAAATGACACAGCCCTGGTGTGCGGATCGCGCGTCCCCTTTGGGGCAAACCTCCTCTTTGCCGCAGACGATGTTCCCGACCTTGTGATCGGTGCGGAAATCTGTGAAGATGTCTGGTCTGCACTTCCGCCATCGACTTATGCGGCCCTCGCCGGCGCCAGCGTGATCGCAAACCTCTCGGCCAGTAACATCACGATCGGCAAGCGGGACGAGCGGGACCTTTACTGTGCGTCTCAGTCCGCCCGTAGCCTCTGTGGTTATATCTATTCTGCAGCGGGTTATGGTGAGACGACGACCGACACGGCCTGGGACGGGCAGGTCGCCATCTATGAGCTGGGGGCCTGCCGCGCTCAGTCGGCTCGATTTGTCGATAACTCGGATCTTCTCTTCGCAGACCTCGACCTTGAGATGATCGTTCAGGAGCGCATGCGGACCCCGACATTCAGAGACTGCGCGCGCAGCGTCTCAAGTCGTCTGGACCAGTTCCGAAAGGTCTCATTCCATCTCGATCCACCCCTCGAGCGGCCTCTTTCGACGGTTCGCAGCATCGCGCGTTTCCCCTACGTACCCGATGATGCGGAACGACTGGATCTGGACTGCTTCGAGGCCTGCAGCATTCAGGTTCAGGGACTGCGCCGGCGCCTTGAGAGCTCTCGGGTCCGCAAGGCGGTCATCGGCGTCTCCGGCGGCCTTGACTCCACTCAGGCCCTCCTCGTCGCCGTCCGCGCCTTTGATCTCATGGACCGTCCGCGATCCGACATCATAGCGGTCACCATGCCCGGTTTTGCGACGACCGAAGCGACCCGCTCGAGTGCCCACGCCTTGATGAAGGAATTGAAGGTAGACGGCCGGGAGGTGGACATCCGCCCCCTCGCGCAGCAGATGTTCAAGGACCTTGACCATCCTTTTGCGCGCGGCGAGCAGGTCTACGACGTGACCTTCGAGAATGTCCAGGCTGGCCTGAGGACCGATTATCTCTTCCGTCTCGCCAATCAGGAAGGCGGCCTCGTCGTTGGAACGGGAGACCTGTCCGAACTGGCGCTCGGATGGTGCACCTACGGTGTGGGCGACCATATGAGCCACTACAATGTCAACGCCTCGGTGCCCAAAACGCTCATTCAACACCTCATCCGGTGGAGTTCAGCGAGCGGCCATTATTCGAAGGCGGTGGCGAGGGTGCTCACGGATATCCTGGCGACCGAGATTTCGCCTGAACTCGTACCTCCCGGGACTGACGGCCGTATTCAGAGCACTGAGACGCTGATCGGGCCCTACGCGCTCCACGACTTTTTCCTTTATTATACGCTTCGTCATGGCCTCTCGCCGCGCAAGATCGTGTTTCTTGCGCAGGCCGCATGGATGCAGGGTTCCCGGCCTGGCCAAACCTCTGACGGCGGTTCGTCCGGCTATTCTATCGCCGAGATTCTCCACTGGCTTGAGGTGTTCGTTCACCGCTTTTTTGAGACAAGCCAGTTCAAACGTTCTGTTGCGGTCAACGGGCCCAAGGTCACGCGTGGGGGCTCTCTTTCCCCCCGAGGCGACTGGAGAGCCCCTAGCGATTCCAGTGCTGCGCCCTGGCTGGCGGACATTCGTCGGCTAAGAGCTGAAATCGGCTAAGCGTCCAGAATTCCGTGCTTCAAATGAGCAGAGTGCGAGGGGACTGCCCTGCTTCACACCTCGCCAGCAACGTCTCCGGGTTAAATGCGAATCCATCAGAAGACCCATCCGGGACCTGCGCCGTGACGTAGGAAACGAGAAACTGACCCCCAAAATGTACCGTCCGTCCAGCCCGGAGAACGGCCGATGTCTCCAGTTCACTCCCACAACCGCTCGGAAGCTTTCGGCGCTGCGCTCGCTTTGGTGGGTCAGTATGGGGAAGATGCTGAAGTCATCGCGACCTTACGAGCCGCTGAGCTTGCCGCTCTCAACGATGCTGAGGGTCTTGCCTATTGGGACGATGTCATCGCCTGCATTCAGGCGATTGGAATAGCCCCCTCCTCAGGACAGGCGCTAAACTGACGATCGCGGACATCAGGTCCCTTGTTCAGACAATGGTAGCTGAAAGTGAACCGGCGCGCCGTCAATCTCATCCAATGTCGCTTCTGATCCGTACACAACGGGTTACAGGAGGCGACAATGAGACGTATGCTGGCCGCGTTGGCGATCTTGATCCTGGGAGCTCCGTCCGCCATGGCGATCGAAGAGCCGTCGTTTCGTTTGGTAAAGAAGGAAAAAGACTTCGAAATTCGTGACTACGCCCCCGTGATCGTGGCGGAGGTCACTCTTTCCGGAGATGCTGTCCGCGCCCGCAACGCCGGATTTCGGCCGTTAGCTGAGTACATTTTTGCGGAGGACCGGAAGGGTGAAAAAATCGCCATGACAGCCCCCGTCACTCAATCTCCGAGGGAAAAGATCGCCATGACAGCCCCGGTGACACAGGCCGTCGGTCAAGGCGATAGCTGGACAATCGGTTTCACAATGCCATCCAAGTACACAATGGCGACGTTACCACCTCCAGCCAATCCGAACGTGCGCCTCACTGAGCAGCCGACAAAGAGGATGGCCGTCATCCGTTTTTCAGGATCGGCTGGGCCGGACCAGATGGAAAACAAGCGCCGGGAGCTTGCCGCTCGTCTCGAGGCGGAGGGGCTTAAAGCGCTCTCTGCGCCGACCTTCGCCTTCTACGACGCTCCATGGACGCCGCCGTTCATGCGGCGAAACGAAGTGATGGTGGAGGTCGTTGTTCAGCCCTGAGCGCGGTTTTTTGACGGCACGTCCGGCGATCACACCAAGCAGTTGAGATATCTACTTTTGTGACGTCCGGACCGACAGCCGCCTTGCGACGGACTGAAGTCGGGGCCGGACCTTCAAAAATTGTCGATAAATCGCCTCGAGGCCTGCCAGTATAATGGGGTGCCGAGCCATCTCTCCAATGGGCCTGAGGCAGGGGATCGCCCTCCACATTGCCGCAAAGGCAGCTGCGCCGGAGACGAGAGGCTGACCATTCTCGGAGGCGTGAAATCGTTCCAGCAAAGTCGAGCGATCGATCGGGCAACTCGTCTCTGGAGAACTCACATCGATAAAGGAAATTCGACCTTTTCGATCGAGCCTCCTGAAGAGTGCGATCTCCCGGTCACACAGCGGACACGCTCCGTCGTACCAGACGGTGACGCTCGGAGAGATCAGGTCTTGTGAATGTTTCACTTTGCAGCAGTCATTCCCAGAGCCTCTCTCACGGTCTTCCAAAACAGCAGAATCTTGCGATTTTTGAGGGAACTGCGAGAGCTCCTAGGGCTTCGGGTCGGGAGGGCCTCAACACTCCCGTCAGACAGTTCCAACCATTTTTTTTACAGAGCGAATACAACGTTTCGACCCGCTCTTGCGGAAACGACCGCCGCAATCAACCACAGGGCGGTCGTCCATATCGCCACCGTCACAAGACTATCCTCTCTCCACATGGTTCCGTGAATCAAAGGATCCCGAAACAGATCCAGTAAAGGCACGACTGGATTTGCGTACTTGAGAATGATCAACTGACCACTGTCGAGAACAGCCCGCTGAATAAAGACCGGAGACAGAAAAAACAGCGCGTTCAAAACCAGCGCCATGATGTGCTGCAAATCTCGCAGTTGAGCGCCAAGAACGGAAAAGATGATGGCGATCGGGGTCAGGAACGCCAACAATACGCCCAGGCTCGCCGGTATGAGGGCCAGATGGAGCCCCATGGGCGGCCACACCTGTAGCGCCGTCATCAGGATTGCAAGGCCGCTTAATCCAAACAGAAGATTAACGAGGCCAGAGAGCGGAATACGTACCTGAAAGATCAGAAGTGGGATCCGCGCCTGGCGCAGATAGCCCGAGGCGCCAATCAGACCCTGAAGTCCGCCATTCACGGTATTGGAAAAATACTCCCACACCAGCATGCCGCTGAAGACGTAAACTGCGAACTCCCAATAAGCCTCAACCTTGAAAATCGAACCCCAAGCCCATGCGATGATCAGCGAAAATCCCAGAGGCTGGAGAATCGCCCAGAGAATTCCAAGATAGCTCTGACGAAAGCGTGACCGAAGATCGGAGCCAACGAGATTTCCACAGAGATGACTGAAGCGCCACAGATCGACAAGATAGACAAAGACGCCGGGCAGTTTGCGGCTTCTATAGTTGGCGTAACTCATGATCTAAATACCTTTCACGCCGAGGCCGCGGCGCTGGTCATGTACTCAAGAAAACGGGGAATAACCGCCTCAGGAGATCCGTCCTGAACAAGACGACCGCGATCCATCCAGATGACTCGGGTGCAGAAAGACGAGATCAGGCCAAGATCGTGACTGACGAGAACGACGATGCCAGCGGTCTCGACGATCCGGTTCATGCGCGCGCGAGCGCGCTCGGCGAAGCTCGCATCGCCTGCACCGAACACTTCGTCGATCAGAAGTACGTCCGGCTGAAACTGGGTCGATACAGCGAAACCCAGACGCACATACATGCCCGCCGAATAGGTCCGCATGGGCAGATCGATGAACTCACCTAATGATGCGAAGTCCACGATCTCAGATTCAAACTCACGGATCTGTTTGCGTGAATAGCCCATCACCATCCCGCGATAGTAGATATTCTCTCGTCCGGTCGATTCTGGTTCAAAGCCGAGCGAAATATCGAGGAGCGTGCCGATCTGGCCGGTCACCGAGATCGAACCGGAGCGGAGCGGATAGACACCCGCCATGGCGCGAAGAAGCGTCGACTTTCCTGACCCGTTCGAGCCGATCACACCGACGCGCTCGCCTGCCTGAATGCTGAGGTCAAGATTAGTGATGGCATCGACAAACTGAACCTGCGGGGCTTTTTCCCGATGACCCAGCAGACCGAACAGGCTCGACTTCAGACTACCTCGAACAAAGGCTCCGATCGGATATTGAAGCGTCGCACCCGTGATCTCAATTGCGAGCGACGGTTTGTCCGCGGAAGGCGCGGCCCTTGGTTCAAGAGATGCGGCTTCATCACTCGATGAAATGACCTTGAGCTTTCCCGAACGCTTAGTTCCGTACATGATCGCCCGTTGCCCTCGCGCTGTATGAGCGCCCGTTCTCTAACCAACTCGCAAGACAGCCCGACAGGCCGCTTGCAATTTCGAACTTAATACGCCCTTCGCGGCGAATAAACAGTTACAGTCTGCTCAGGCTGGCTTTCGGTTCTCATAACCATCTTTTGCAAGCAGGGACGCAAACGCCGCCACATGGAGAGAAACGGAAGTTGGCATGCAGGCCAGCGTCTGAAAAGTTTAATGCGCAGCGCCCAGTGTCTCCCTGTTGGATCCGACCTTCCCAACCTCGATCTCCTCTCGTGTCATACCAAGCCGCCTGACGATCGTTCAACCACCATCCGCCTTGAGTTTAGCACCCGGCAGGGCCGACTAATTGACGCTCATCATGTCGACGCCTTGGCGATGAGATCCACTTTGACACTGTAACATATATCTTTTTTTCTTTCATATCTGAGGCCCTCATGATTTTCGATGAGGGCCGCAAGGCTATCAGCCGCGCCATGGCCTCATTTTGTTCCTAAGCGCTTCCGGTCATCAGGCACGCAACCTTCATGGAAGATTGACTTCAGACCCTAAAAGAACAAAAAGCGAACATATCTTGTGTGAAGGTCTCTGATGCCGCCGTCGCTTCCTCGCCCCGCCCTCGATGACTTGCGCGCCCGGATCGCCCGGATCGGGCCAGTCGGACAGCGCGCAACAGGCGTCCTGCCGTTTGGCGTTCCCGACATCGATCGGCGCTTTCCGGAGGGCGGGTTGCCTCTCAGCGGTCTTCACGAAGTCGCCGGAGGGGGGCCGGGAACGCTGCATGCAGCAGCGGCGGCTCTCTTCGTCGCCGGCGTCATGGCGCGCAGTGCGGGACACGTCATCTGGTGCCTGACCCGGCCGGATCTCTTCGCTCCCGCTCTTGCTCAGGCCGGACTTGATGCCGACCGGGTCATTTATGTGGAGGCGGAGCGGGAGGCGGCGCTTCTGACCTGCTTTGAAGACAGCCTGCGGCATGGGGGACTCGGAGGGGTGGTCGCAGAAGTCGCCAAGTTGAGCATGGTCGCCTCCAGGCGCCTGCAGCTCGCCGCGGAGGCCTCCGGAACACCAGGGTTCGCACTTCGTCGCTGGAGGCGGCATGCGGACGCGACGGATTTCGGTCATCCGACGGCCGCCCTAACCCGCTGGAGGATCAGCGCCCTGCCCTCGACGCCGCTCGAGGGCGCCGGGATTGGGCGTGCGCGCTGGCTGGTTGAGCTCATTCGGCAACGAAACGGAGGGAGCGCGGATTTTATTGTTGAGGCGTGTGATGCAACGGGTCGTCTCGGTCTTTCTTCCAACATGGCCGGCAGACCGGCTGTTGCGACGCCTTGGGACAAACAGGCCTCCGCCTGACGCGCTCGTCGTTCTCGTGGGGCGAGATGTGCGAGGCCGTATCATTCAGGCCGCCAGCCGACAGGCGCTCCTGGCAGGTCTGCGTCCGGGCATGAGCCTTGCGCACGCCTCTGCTATCTTCGGCCAGCTGACCCATTACGAATTTGATCCGGCGGAGGACGCCGCCGCTCTCGAGCGGCTCGCCCAGTGGGCCCTCAGGCGCTATTCGCCCATCGTCATGCCTGATCCTCCCGCAGGCCTCGTCATTGACATCACCGGGGCCTCTCATCTGTACGGAGGAGAAACAGATCTTGTTACAGACCTCCGTCAACGGCTTCTCAACTCCCGGATCGCTGCTCATGTGTGCGTCGCCGACACATGGGGCGCCGCCCATGCGGTGGCGCGGTTCAGCGGGCAAGGCGTCTTTTGCATTCCCAGCGGCGGGACGCCTGAGGCTCTCGGTTCTCTTCCCACGGAGGCGCTACGTCTCGACCCGGATCTTGCCGACGGCCTCAGACGCGTCGGACTGGAGACGATCGGGGATCTGATGACAACGCCGCGCGGCCCTCTCGAGCTGAGATTCGGCCCCGAACCCGGACGTCGCCTCGATCAGGCTCTGGGCAGGCGCCCCGACCTGATCACGCCGATCCAGGCGCCCGAGCGTATCGAGGTCGATCGCCATTTTTCAGATCCCATTCTCACCTCAGATATCCTGTTGCAGGAGGTGGAACGCCTCTCCAGGTCCCTCTGCGAGGCGCTTGAGAGGCGCAGCCTCGGCGCTCTGGAGATCGACCTTCTGACGAATGCGGTCGGAGGGGAGTGGAACGCCCTGCGTGTCGGATTTTCCAGTCCGACACGTCATCCTGAGCGCTTCATGCGCCTTCTGAAGGACCGTCTGCAAAAGACAGATCGAGGCTTCGGCATCGAGCGCCTGCATCTGTCCGCTTCCCGATCCGCCCCTCTCATCGCTCAGCAGCGTGAAACGCTGACATCCTCGCCTCAGGTTCTAGACATCGGTCCCCTTCTTGATGTTCTTGAGGCGCGCACGGGCAAGCAGCGCCTCTACCGCATTCAGGCGGTCGAGAGCGACTGTCCTGAGCGCTCTGTGGAACGTGTCTCGCCTCTCGAGCCTCCCAACCGCGCCAGATGGGACCCGCGCTGGCCGCGACCGGCACGCCTTCTTGAGCCGCCCGATCCGATCGAAACGATCGCTCTCCTGCCAGACCAGCCTCCGGTCCAGTTCACCTGGAAGGGCGTCAGACGACGCGTGCTCAGGGCCGATGGACCTGAGCGGATTCATGGAGAGTGGATCCGAGGCCAGGATGAGTGGATGTCTGTCCGGGACTATTTTTCGGTCGAGGACGAGACCGGAGAACGCTACTGGCTGTTCCGGGAGGGCGATGGAGTATCCCTGGAGACCGGCTCACACCGATGGTTCCTGCATGGAATCTTCGGATGAAATACGCTGAACTGAACTGCGCTTCCCATTTTTCATTCCTGAGGGGGGTCAGCTCCTGCGAGGAGCTGTTTGCTCGCGGCGCCGAGCTCGGCCTTGAGGCCCTCGCCATAACTGATCGCAATACACTATCGGGTATTGTCCGCGCTCATGAGGCCTCGCGCGCCTCCTGCCTGCGCCTCATTGTCGGTTGCCGACTGGATCTCTCCGAGGGAAGCACCCTCCTCGTCTACCCCAGAGACCGCACAGGCTATGCAGGCCTATGCCGCCTGCTTTCAACGGGCAAACGACGCGCCGGAAAGGGTGGGTGCCTCCTCGGATGGGAGGATGTCGCCGCCTATTCGTCCGGTCTTGTCGGGTGCCTGATACCGGACATGCCCGATGAACGTCTCGAACAGCAGGCTCGCCTCATGAGAAATACCTTCGGCGATCGCGGGTATCTCTCCCTGACGCTTCGTCGTCGACCGGGGGATCAGGTGCGCCTGCGCGCACTGTCCGATATGGCCCGGCGTATGGGTCTTCTGTCCGTTGTAACAGGAGATGTTCTCTACCACCGACCGGACCGACGCCCCCTCCAGGATGTCGTCACCTGCATTCGGGAGGGCTGCACGATCGACACGCTGGGATTTCGCAGAGAGAGAATGGGCGATCAGACCCTCAACGATCCGGCGGAAGTCTACCGCCTCTATACAGGCTTTCCGGATGCGATCGAGCGGACCGTCGAGATCGCCGAGGCCTGCCGGTTCTCGCTGGACGAGCTTGCCTATCAGTATCCCGACGAGCTGGATGGATCGGGGCTCACTTCTCAGGAAACACTCGAGCGCCTGACCTGGACGGGGGCCGGGGAGCGCTATCCGGACGGAGTTCCGGAAGGCGTGTGCGCCACGCTTCGTCATGAGCTCGATCTGATCCGAACTCTTGATTACGCTCCCTATTTCCTGACCGTGAACTCCATCGTCCGGTTCGCCCGAGGTCAGGGTATTCTCTGTCAGGGCCGGGGATCGGCGGCCAACTCGGCCGTCTGTTATGTCCTCGGCATCACCTCCATCGATCCGGATCGAAACGATCTTCTGTTCGAGCGCTTCATCAGTCTCGAACGCAGGGAGCCTCCCGATATCGATGTCGATTTCGAACACGACCGGCGTGAGATCGTCATGCAATGGGTGTTCGATACCTATGGACGCAATCACGCGGCTCTCTGCTCGACCGTCATCCGGTATCGCGCACGCGGAGCAATACGCGATGTCGGCAAGGCTCTCGGCCTGTCGGAAGATATGATCCGCCTTCTTTCCTCCTCCATGTCCCGCGGCGCTGAAGGACGACTCGATCGTAGCCGACTTGAAGAGATAGGCCTGAATCCTGGCGATCGACGCCTGCGCCTTGCCCTCGACCTCGCCCATCAGCTGACCGGAGCGCCCCGTCATCTCTCCCAGCATCCGGGAGGATTTGTTCTCACCCGCGATCGTCTGGATGAGCTCTGCCCGATCGAGCCGGCGGCCATGGACAACCGACAGGTCATCGAGTGGGACAAAGACGACATCGACGCCCTGAAATTCATGAAGGTGGATTGCCTGGCTCTGGGTATGCTGAGCTGTATGAAGCGCTGCTTCGACCTTCTTGCTGAGCACAAGGAAAGTCATCTCGACCTCGCACGCATCCCGCCAGAAGACCCCGCGACCTACGCCATGATCCGCAAGGCCGACACGATCGGCGTCTTCCAGATCGAGAGCCGGGCTCAGATGGCCATGCTGCCGCGTATCAAGCCGCGGACCTTCTATGATCTGGTCATTGAGGTGGCCATCGTTCGTCCGGGTCCCATTCAGGGCGACATGGTCCATCCCTATCTCCGACGCCGGGAAGGACGCGAGAAGATCGAGTATCCCACCCCCGAGCTCGAGCGCGTCCTTGGAAAGACGCTTGGGGTTCCCCTCTTTCAGGAGCAGGCGATGCGCGTCGCCATCGAATGCGCGGGGTTCACACCCGGGGAGGCGGACCAGCTGCGCCGGGCCATGGCGACGTTCAAGTTCACCGGCGGGGTCGGCCCCTTTCGTGAGAAACTCATTCATGGAATGATCGCCCGAGGTTATCCGCCGGCGTTCGCCGAGCGAACCTTCCGCCAGCTTGAGGGGTTTGGCTCCTATGGCTTTCCTGAAAGCCATGCAGCCTCCTTCGCCCTCATCGCCTACGCCTCGTCGTGGATGAAATGTCATCACCCGGACGTCTTCTGCGCAGGTCTTCTGAACGCCCAGCCCATGGGCTTTTACGCGCCGGCGCAGATTGTCCGGGATGCGCAGGAGCATGGTGTCGACATCCGCCCGGTCTGCCTCAACACATCGCAATGGGACTGCACGCTCGAAGAGACGGGCGGACCTCTGAAATCTGTTCGTCTCGGCATGAGGCTGGTGAAGGGTCTGGCCTCTCGCGACGCCAGAGCCCTGATCGCTGCGCGAGGCCTCAGGCCCTTCACCAGCCTTGAAGACCTCTGGCGACGAAGCGACCTTCCCAACGAGACTTTCCTGCATCTGGCCGAGGCCGATGCATTCTCGCCCTCCCTGGGTCTGTCACGCAGAGAGGCGCGGTGGGCGATCCGATCCCGTCGTCCTTGCGCCCTGCCCCTCTTCGAGGCGGCTGACAGGCGAGAGACAACCTCCCGCCCGGAAATCGAGGAGCCGCAGGTCGCCCTCAAACCCATGACCCTCGGTCAGGACGTCACCGAAGATTATCAGACCACCGGCCTCAGCCTGAAGCGACACCCGATCTCTTTTCTCAGAGACGATCTCGAGCGGATGGGGGTCAAACCCTGCGCGGCAGGGCTCGAGGGACGATCCGGGGCCTCCATGTCGGCAGCCGGCCTTGTTCTTATCCGTCAGCGCCCCGGCTCAGCCAAGGGCGTTATGTTCCTGACGCTTGAGGACGAAACCGGGATCCTGAATCTGATCATCTGGCCGAAGGTTTTCGAACGGAACCGCCGACTGATCCTGTCATCTTCCATGCTGCTGGCTGAAGGGACCCTGCAAAAAGCAGGAGAGGTCGTTCATCTGATTGTCCGCCGGGTCGAGGACGGATCCGAAGCTCTCGCCGCGATCGGGAAAGCGCCTCTTCAGGCCAGGCTGGGTCGGGGGGACGAGTATCGGGGACAGGGGGCATCCAGCCCTCTGTCATTGCCGGCCCGACCGTCGGGACACTATGGCCAAACGGGCCGGGACGGCCTGCGCCCGCGCAGCCGGGATTTCCGCTGAACCCGCTGCGGCATGTTCCGTGACACGATAAGCCAGCTTACGGACAGCGCGCCGTCACAGCGTTGCAGCGAACATAGGGGCCTTCAAAACTCTGCACAAACTTAAGTCCTTCCGGATCCGGCACACCCGGATAGAGATCCGTGCTCACCAGCTGCGCTCCGGACCGGATTGCAGCCGCCATGCGCCCCCGGTCCTTTGATCTAGCCTCAGCCATCCCGGAATCCGCTCGCGTCCGCACCAGAAACCCCTCGCGAACCAGACGGCGGATCCGCTCCTCCTCCCGCACAGGGTCCTGGATGTTGAACGCGCTCGCTTCAGCATCCTCCTCGCCATACCAGGCGAACATGACACGCCCCGCAAGCGAGGGATGATTTTCACGATAGAGATTCGCATGCTCCGCCGAACCGTCCAGAATGAACACAAAGCGTCCCCTCGCCGCCTCCAGACGCGGCCAGAGACCCGCGCGCACCGCCTCGCGGAGGCTTGCACGGTTCCCGCGCACGTTATCGGGCGTGATCAGCCGCTCGCTCCCCATGACGGACCGGATATCCTCATCCAGAGCATTCAGCCCCGCTGCATCGAAGCGCACCGCCGGTCGGGCCGGGCCATCCGCCGTGAAGTCACGAGCATTGATGAGGATCACCACCGGGTCATGCCCCTGATGCGCCTCCGACCAGCGCCTGAAGATCTCAAGACAGGTTCGCAAGGTGAGGCAGTGGGTCTCATAATCATTGACAGGAGAATGAAGAATCTTCGCCCCCGGAGCGCTCATCAGCGTCCGAACGTCTTTTCCCGCCGCCTCATAGGGACGCAGATAGCGCCCTCCCTGAGGGTCGGGCGCCACATCGAGTTCAAACTGCCGAAGACCCAGTTCGAGCTGGCTTTCCAGAGGCGGGTGCCCGTAGGCCAGTAAGGGCCAGGCGCGCGCCGAGGCGCTCTGGATCGCCTCGCGGATCAACGGCGAGGGATACGGACGATAACTGTTGTGCGATCCCAGAATCTGAAGCTGATCCAGACGAAGATCGACGCTCTGGGCCGCTGCAGGCGTGACGCCGGACAGGAGACAGATTATTCCGGCAAGGCAGCTGCGAACCCTCTGCGCCCATCCCGAGCGAGCCCAGACCCGTCCAGCCTCCTTCCAGGAATTCCCATGATCAGCCGGGGAGGCGACCTGTCTCACTATAACGTCGATATCAGCCTTGTTCATTGACCTCTCCCTGCCCGATGGTCCAGCGCGCCACGGGCTCACGCCCGTTACCCTCCAGGCGCGCATGAAGCGCGTACCTTTCAGACCGCCCGCACCAGGGACCCCCAGGGACCCCTGATCGCCAGGGTGACGCCTGGCTTCTGAACATTGACGAAGAGGACCGAACCATCCGGAGAAAAGCAAGGTCCGCAGAGCTCAGAGCGATCCGGGTGAGCGTTACGCGCCAGCGGAAAGACCCTGCCACCCGGGGTCACAAGGCGCAGGAAGTTATCTTCCCTGCCGTCTTCGGCGGTTACCAGAAACCCATGCGGACTTGCGCAGATATTGTCGATCATCTCGAATTCCGAAGCGCTTCGTCCTTCGACGAAGAGCGACAAGGCGCCGGGCTCGGTCCGCTCCTCCGCACGCCCCTCAAAACGGCTCGGTCGATAGCGCCAGATCTGTCCTAAACGGGCGGGGCCGCCCGAGGTGGAGACCAGATATACGGTCGGACGACCCTCCTCCATGGCGAGGGTCAGCCCCTCCCCGCGGGCGAAGATGGCGGCGCCAGCCTTACGACCCCGAAATCTCAGATCGCCGTCGGGCGCCTCGACATCATCAAGATCGACCCAGTCCACTATGAGAGAACGACCCGGCTCAATGGCAAGCCCGCCTGAACCGTTGCGCGTATCGGCGCCGGCCTGCTCGCGCAGGGCAAGCGCCTGGAGCCGCCCTCCCCTCTGGAGCTCGCCTGTTGCCTCCGGCAGATATCGGTAGAACAGCCCCTCCTGATCGTCCTCAGAGAGATAGACAATCCCGGTTTCGGGATCGACCGCGGCGGCCTCATGGACGAACCGCCCCATCCCTTTAAGCGGAACCGGCGCCACAAGTCCTGGCGCCTGCGAGGGAACCTCAAAGACGAACCCATGGTCGCGTCGCGCATTGTCGCCCGCCCGTTCAACCGTTTCCTCGCAGGAGAGCCACGACCCCCAGGGCGTGGCTCCGCCAGCGCAGTTGGTCGCCGTCCCGGCAAGGCTCAAGTGGGAGCGCTCAAGACGGCCGGTTCGAAGGTTCACCAGGAGGGTTGTCGTTCCTCCTAGGAGAGGACGGCCCCCGGCGGTTCGATCATAAATCTGATCCGCAGACAGCGAGGCGGCCCTCACAAAGTCATCTCCGAACGCTCCACCCCTTGAACGCGATGCGCCTATTTCGTGATTGCGGACGAGAATACAGCGATCGGGATCTCCAGCGACCGGAAACGCAGCCATCCCGTCATGCGCATCCGGCTCAAAGAGCCCGTCGGACATCACATCGCCCGCCTTCGAGATCCGGGTGCAGGAAAAGCCCTTTGGCAAATCCAGCCAACCGGCGGCGTCCGGTTCCAACGGAGGAAAGTCGGATCTTCCCCCATCGCCCCGAACCGGTGCGCCCGAAGCGCAGGCGCTGAGAGCGCCAAGACCCTGAAGAGCCAAAGCTGCGCCGGCAGCCGTCCTGAGAAAAGCTCGTCTTGTGTCTGACACAGTGTCTCTCCACTTTATGTCGCTTTCGCCTGACGCCGATCCAGGCGGTCACTCGGCATTGGTCAGGCGATGGCCCGACCTATCCGAAAAAAAGTCTTTGCCGATAGCCTGATCTCTGACCAGGAGGGGCGTAACTGCTGAGCATGACAGGCCCGTGACACCGGATTGTCAAAGGCGGATCAACGCCAGATCCGCTCCTCTAGCGAGAAGAATGCGTTATGCTGGTCAAATCGTTCCGCCTGTGACAGGAGGCGAACGAGGACATTCCAGCGAGCGAAAAAAGTATGCGTCAGGCGGTCATTCTGGTCGGTGGTCGCGAAACTCGCCCTGACGCGTTTGCGCCCAACCCCCTGATACCGATTAGGGGCGATGTCCGGTTTCTGGATTATCTCGTCGAGAATATTGCGCGCCACGGCTTTGAGGAGATCCTGCTTCTTACGGATGCTCTCACCGACAAGGTCGTTGAGCGCTATTCAGGTCGCAGGGTGAGGGGGGCCCAACTTCAGGTCATTCCTGTATCGGCTCCGGCCGGAACAGCCGGCGCCCTGATCCATGCCCGTGAGCGACTCGATGATGTCTTCCTCATGTCGAATGGCGACAGCTTTCTGGACATGAATTACCTGGCCCTGTCAGGCGCGCTTAAAGACAACGTCGTCGGGGCGCTGGCTTTGCGCGAGGTTGACGATGGCCGACGTTTTGGCCGGGTGTCCCTTGATGGGACCCATATCACTGCCTTTCATGAGAAGGACGCGTCGTGGACCGGTCCGGCCCTGATCTCAGGGGGGGTCTATGCGCTTCGTCGGTCCATCCTCGACCTGGTGAGCGAGCTTCCCTGCTCGATCGAGACCGATATCTTCCCTCGGCTTCTCGCTTCAGGTCAGCTTTCCGGCCTGAAGATCGACGGGTTTTTCATCGATATCGGTCTGCCAGAGCCGCTCCAAGAAGGCAGAGCCGGCCTGCCTGACCGCATGCGCCGACCGGCCGTATTTTTCGACCGGGACGGCACGCTGAACGTTGACCACGGCTATACCCACAAAGTTGAAGATCTCGTCTTCCTCCCCGGAGCTATCGAGGCAATCCGGGCGGTGAACGATTCGGGAGCCCTTGCCATCGTGATCACCAATCAGGCCGGCCTCGCGAGAGGCCTTTACGAGGCCGCGGATGTCGATCGCTTTCATCGCGCCATGCAGGACCAACTTCGCGCGCATGGCGCGCATATCGATGCCTGGTATATGTGTCCGTTCCACGAGGACGGAGTTGTGTCTGACTTTCGGCGGAAGGGCCATCCGGACCGCAAGCCCGCCCCCGGCATGATCCGGCGCGCCATGCTTGACTGGCCGATCCGGACGGTGGGATCGTTTGTCGTCGGCGATCGCGAGCTGGACCGGGAGGCGGCCTCGAACGCCGGATTGCCCGGGTTCATTGTCCGGCCTGGCGAACTGCTGGGACAGGTTCAATCATCTCTGAGACCGCTGAACTCATCTTCGTCCCTGTCTCATTCCGCTCAGGAGAGCGCCGTGTCCGAATTTGAGCCCATCATCGCTCGCGCCGCCTACGCCCGAGAATGGCTGTTCAATCATGCGCTGCCCCTCTGGTGGCACATCGGTTTCGATCCCAGGACCCAATGCTTCCACGAACGGATCGGGCTTGATGGATCCCCCGCCCTCGTCCCTCGTCGCGTTCGCGCGCAAGCCCGTCAGACCTTTGTGTACGCTATGGCGGGTCGCCTCGGCTGGACAGGCCCCTGGCGCGAGGCTGTCGAAGCTGGCGCGCAGGTCCTCGTCTCTCGCGGGCTCAGGCCCGACGGCGGTACGGTTCATACCCTCAGCGCGGATGGACAGATCCTCGATGGCCGACGTGACCTTTACGACTCCGCCTTCGTGGCGTTTGGCCTCGCTCACGCCGGCGCAGCCCTTCAGCGCCGAGATTATCTCGACAGAGCTTTTGCCCTGACAGACTGGCTCTTCGAAAACTGGTCGCACCCAAATGGAGGCTTTCTTGAGGGAGACGTCGTGACCGTCCCTCCAAGGCGTCAGAATCCTCACATGCATATGCTCGAGGCGCTGCTCGCGCTTCATGAAGCGACTGGCGACGCCCTGGCCCTCAAGCGCGCCGGGGCGATCGTCGAACTTTTCACCAGGCGCTTCATGAGTGAACGCTGGGGCGCGCTGCTGGAGTATTTCGACGAGGCCTGGGCGCCCGTCGCTGGCGATGAAGGCCGCATCAGCGAGCCCGGGCACCAGTTCGAATGGTCATGGCTCCTGGATCGCTATCGTCGTCTCTCCGGGGTCGATGTCTCGCAGGCCGCGCACCGGATTTATGTTCATGGCGAGGCCTATGGCGTTCCAAGCGACGGATACACGGTTGATGAGGTATGGGCCGAGGGCGTCGTCCGAACGCCGACATCACGGCTGTGGCCGCATACGGAGCGCATCAAGGCGAACATCATCCGTGTCGAAACCCTTCGCGACCCGCGCTCGGCTGGTCACGTGGTTGAGGCGTTCGACGCCCTGATGACCTATTGCGACCTGCCCATACCCGGCCTGTGGCGCGACCGAAGGCTTCCGGACGGATCCTTCCTAGAGGAGGCTGCGCCGGCGAGCTCTTTCTATCATGTCATCCTCGCTCTCTCAGAACTCATCCGGGTGGCCGATATGCTTGAAAGAGGCGGGTGACGCAGCCGAACGCCCTTTGATCCATCCTCCCAACGGACAGGCGGAGAGATGCCCCTCCTCCACAATAGTTCGGTATTTCAACGACTTGGGGTTGGGCCTTAGAACCACTTCGGTGGGACCGGCAACCGACCCAAAAGGTGGGCCGCGATCCCTTGATATGGTTTCGCGGCCCGACAAGGCAAACTGCGCAAGATAAGCTGAGGGATACCCCGAACTCGTGACACTGGAATGACAACCGGGGATATCGCGCCGCATGCAGCCCTTGCGCTCGGCTGGAGAAGCCCGACATAAAGACGTCGGTCAGCTCTCGGATCTCCCCAGGCTCGCCCGGGTGAGACATGATGAACAATCCAGATGGCCGCCACATCCTCGTCGATCCGGCAACGGCAAGGCCCGCACCCTATCGGGGCGCTCTGTCCGAGATTATCCGGTGGGGCTGCATGGCCTATCTCGCCCTCGCCGGATGGAAAATGAGGGGTGACTGGCCGAAGCTGGACAAATTCGTTCTGGTGGCGGCGCCCCACACATCGAATTGGGACGGAATCAATATGCTGGCGGCGGCGGCCTATTATCGCGTGCCGCTGCGATGGATGGGAAAGAAGAGCCTCACCACCGGTCCCTTCGGCTGGCTTGTTCGGGCTCTCGGATGCATCCCAATCGACCGGTCCCGCGCCAACGACATCGTCCGGATCGTCGCGGACGAAATGATCGCCAGCAAGACCATGGTGCTGGCTGTGCCGCCCGAAGGGACACGAAGCCTCGCTCGAGCCTGGAAGACCGGCTTCTACCATATCGCCCGCCTCGCGGGGGCGCCAATCGTGGTCGCCATCCTCGATTACGGAACGCGGACCATCTCGATCAGGGCTATTCTTTACCCGGGAGACGATGCTGAGGAAGATATCGCCCTGATCCGATCTCACTACCGGGAGGCGCGAGGGCTTCGAGACGACAAATTCTCAGCCGAAGGATGATTGAAAGCGTTCGCTCGCGCCTATGCCGCCTCATAGATCGATCGGAGCACAGGTCTGACAGCGTCCAGGGCATTCGTACGCGTGAGACCCAGGCGAACGATGACCAGCCTTTTGTCGGGAACGATCACAACGTACTGACCGTCATGACCGGAGAAGGCGAACGCATCGGAGGGCAGGCCCGGAAACATCGGATCCTCTGCATCCCCGTTCAGCCAGATATGAGCTCCATAGTCTCCTTTCGAGGCTGGCGCCGGACGCCTTGAATACTCCACCCACCCCTCCGGCAGAACTCGCTGCCCGGACCACATTCCATCATCAAGATAGAGCTGACCCAATCGCGCCCAGTCACGCGCTGTGGCGTAAAGATACGAAGATCCGACAAGGACGCCTGACGCGTCCGGTTCAAAGATTGCAGAATCCGCGCCGATCCGATCGAACAGCGCCTCATGGGCGAAAGAAAGATAGGATCTGCCGTGCTCATTCAAACGAGTCCTCAACAGGCGCTGAAGAATATTCGTCGTTCCGCTTGAGTAGGCGAACACGACGCCCGGATCATGGGCGAGAGCCTTTGAGGCGGCAAAGGCCGCCATGTCCGAAGATCGATACAGCATCGTCACAACGTCAGAAGACGGAGCGTCATACTCCTCGGAAAAGGCGAGCCCGCTGGACATATGCAGCAAGTGTTCAATGGTGATCCCCGCTCTGGGATCTCCTGGCTTCCCCCACTCCGGGACGCTGGCTGGCGCGGCAGGATCAATCAACCCCTCTCCAACGAGCACACCGATCAGAGCGCTGGTCACCGACTTCGCCATGGACCAGCTCAGGAAGCGCGTCTCGGGGGAAAAGCCCGCTGCATAGCTCTCCCCAACCAGACGGCCGTCCCGGATCACCACGAGCGCTCTGGTCCCGGCATAATCCGCCGAGCTCGAAGCGGTCGCCGCCTCAAGAATATCCTCAAGCCCGGGTATCGACCGACCATCATTCTCCACCTCGCCGTCCAACACGGACGGAGGGATCCACTCGCCCGAGGCGCGCGGCCTCGCTGGAAGATCGAAGGGCTCTGGCGCCTGACCGCCTGTCAGGGTGCACCCGACCCCATCACGATAAACGGCTCTCCTCGCGCCAAGTCCGAAAAGGCTGGCGCGGACCTCTTTCTTCGTCGGATCCGCTTGGGCCCGGACATAGTCGAGAACCGGGTTGATGCCGGCGAACTCAGACGCGTTCACATCCGCCTCAGCCCGGCCAGCGACAAAAACCTCTGAACACAAAATCTTGGCCTTGTAGCCTGATCCGACCTCGGCAAGGCTCACGAGCTGCGATCCGCCAAAGGCGCCGCCGCCGAGCAGAACGAGGCCAGCTGCTGCGCCTGCTATCCGGATCCACAACCCCATATGCCCCTCCCGATCTTGCGCTATCACCAGACAGCACCCTCGCATCCCTGGTTGGCGCGCAGCCTAACACAGTTACACCCCCGGTTGACGATGTTAAGCCCGCCGACCCGAGCCTCGCTGGGAGACGCCGGCTGAGGAGCCTCTGCCGCTACAGGGGGGCAATGCGTCTTTACGCGGAACCGACGTGAAAAGACGCGGACAGAGCTCGCTTAGGGCTCTCCTAGCATCCCTTGGTCCGCAGTCGCAGATTGACACATCCGTTATGATATAACATAAAACAATCCTCTCCTAACCGGATAATGCCGCCTCATGAAAGCCTCCAGTCCGCGCGGATATGACGTCGCCGCCTGCAGCCTCTCGGCTCTCTGCCTCGCGCATTGCCTGGTTTTGCCCCTGGCGGCAGCGGCCTCGCCCTTCCTCGCGGCGGCTGCCGAGGCTGAGTGGATGCACTGGGCGCTGGTGGCGATCGCCTTGCCAATCTCGGCTCTAGCCCTCAGCCCGGCTCATACGCCTCAGGGCGCGCGCATACTCGCCGGAGCAGGGCTTCTGTTCCTTATCACCGCCGCAGCCGGCTTTCCGACACCCAGCTGGGAGACGGGCCTTTCTGTGACCGGCGCCCTCATCCTCACGGCCGCCCACATTCATAACGCCCGTCAGACCGCACCGCATCCCAAGGGATCGGCGGCCTGTCTCTGACCCTCGGTCGGATCTCCTCGTCCGATCTCCGGGCTCACCCTCATAAGCTGCGGCTGGCCGGACCCGTTAACTTTACCGTTTAGCCGGGTGGGAACCGTGTTTCATCCCTAACGAAGTGTGAACCCTTGGCGTCGCAAGAATGTCTTCGCGTCGCAAGCCGATTGAACGCACATTCTCCCTGAGGCGTCCTGCGCCCCACAAACAAGGTCAGACCATGCCAACGCCCGCCGCACGCCCCCGGTCCGCCGCTCCGACGATCGCCGACCTCATCGCCCGGGATCTCGGGGTTGAGACCTGGCGCGTTGAAGCGACGATCGCCCTGATCCACGAGGGGGCCACCATCCCCTTTATCGCGCGATACCGTAAGGAGAGAACGGGCGGGCTTGACGATACCCAGTTGCGACGCCTTGCGGAGCGACTGAGCTATCTGACCGAGCTGGCTGACCGTCGCGAGACAATTCTGAAATCGATCCGCGACCAGATGCGACTGACCCCCGAGCTCGAGCGACAGATCCTCGCGGCGGAAACGAAGGTGGCGCTCGAAGATCTCTATACGCCCTTCAAACCCAAAAGACGCACAAAGGCGATGATCGCACGCGAAGCAGGTCTTGCCCCGCTCGCCGAGCGGCTTTTGGCCAATCCCAATCTTTCCCCCGTTGAGGAAGCCCTCAGCTTCATTTCGGACGATAAAGGCGTGAGCGACACCGCCGCAGCGCTCGAAGGCGCCAGACAGATCCTCATCGAGACCATGGCCGAGACCCCCGCTCTGGTCGGACGACTTCGGGAAAAGGTCTGGACGGAGGGTAAGCTCGGATCCGCTCTCGTCAAAGGCAAGGACGAGGCGGGCGCCAAGTTCTCGGACTATTTCGAGTTCGACGAACCCATACGCGAGATGCCCTCTCACCGTGCGCTGGCCCTGCTCAGAGGGGAAAAGGAAGGCGTTCTCCGGCTCAATCTTGATGTTCCGCATCCGGACACATCCTCTCACCCCGCGGTCGGAGCCATCATGAACTCATTCGGGATCGTCGATAAGGGACGTCCCTCGGACGCCTGGCTTGCCGAGACGGCCCGGCAGGCCTGGAAACTGCGCCTCGCGGCATCGAACTCCAATGATCTTATCTCGCGGCTCAAGGAGCGCGCCGACGCCGAGGCGATCAGCGTCTTCTCCAGAAACGTCCGAGACCTCCTGCTGGCCGCACCTGCCGGGCCCCGGGTTGTCATGGGCATCGATCCGGGTATCCGGACAGGATGCAAAATCGCCATTGTCGACGGCACCGGAAAACTCCTGGAGACGGCGACGATCTACCCCCACGAACCCAGAAAGGACTGGACCGGAGCTCTGACCACGCTCGCCCTTCTCGCCCGGCGCCACAAAGTCGAACTGGTCAGCGTAGGAAACGGCACGGCCGGGAGAGAAACCGACAAGCTGGTCGCTGAACTGACTTCCAAGATGCCAGAGCTCAATCTCACGCGCGTGATGGTGTCCGAGGCCGGCGCTTCGGTCTATTCCGCCTCGGAACTGGCTGCCCAGGAATTTCCCGACCTCGACGTCAGCCTGCGCGGGGCGGTCTCTATCGCCCGCAGACTTCAGGACCCTCTCGCGGAACTGGTCAAAATCGAACCTAAGGC
>JAGWYJ010000041.1 GCA_018969425.1 Alphaproteobacteria bacterium
TGCAATTCACGCGCGCGAAGCCGGATAATGTGGCGCTGCTTGAGGCTGCGAGGGCTGAAGGACGACTGGACTTCATGACCGGGGTCAGGCCTGTCTCCCTTGCGCCTCGTGAGATGTCCATCGAGACTCGGGACGGCCCCGGGACGCTTGTTTGCGACAGAGTGATCGCCCGACTGGGCGCGACTCCCGCCAGGCGTTTTGTAGAAAGCTGCGGCGTGGCTTTCGCGAGCGCTGACAAGGAAGCCTTTCCAGTTCTGACCTCGGAGTTCGAGAGCTCGACCCCGGGGGTTTACGTCATCGGCGCTCTGGCGGGCTATCCGCTTATCAAGCATTGCCTCAACCAGGGCTATGATGTCATAGAGCGCATCCTGGGCAATGAGGAGCTCAGGCCGGCTGACGAACCGATCCTCGAGAGAAAGTTCGGCGGTCTTCCGGGTCGGCGATCGGTCGATGAGTGGCTTGAACTCATGCGCACGGACATCGGGATCTTCAACGATCTCACCGCGCTGCAGCTCCGGGAATTCATGCTTGAATCCGATGTCAGGGTCTTCGCCTCGGGGGAGGCGGTGATTGTACGCAACGATATGGGATCATCGCTCTTTGCCATTCTTCAGGGGTCAGCTGCAGTTGAGGTGAATGCGTCGGATCCGAGCGTGACCGTGACGCTGCCGCAGGGGGACATATTCGGCGAGATCGGCCTGATTTCCGGCCGGCGCCGTGGGGCTACGGTCAGAGCGGCGGAAGACAGCATTCTGATTGAAGCTCCCCGGTCGGCCGTGCTCAAGCTGATGGCGACGGCGCCGGCGGTGAAGCGGCGAATAGACGCCGTCACCGCGGAGCGGATGATTAAGCAGATCTTCGGGGGGACGCTCTCCAAGGCCGATATCTCGGCCATCCTCGCTCAATGCAGGCTCCAGTCCTTCAAGGCTGGAGAGTGCCTGATCCGCGAGGGTGAGACGGGATACGACATCTTTGTTATCCGTTCAGGCAGCGTCGTTGCCGAAAAGACGATTGCGGGCAAGGAGGTCTTCCTGTCCTATGTCCCTGCCGGAAGTTATGTCGGCGAGATGGCCCTTTTTGATGACGGCCATCGGAGCGCGACTGTTCGGGCGGCCGTAGCCGTTGAAGCCATCGTGCTTCCAGGCGACACATTCCGCACACTCCTCGACGACCGGCCAGACATACTTCGGAATGTCCAGGAGCAGGTTTATTCAAGGCGGCAGGTAAACGGCTTCATCGAGGCTCAGAAATCCAGTTTCGGCTCGGTGGCTGATATGTACTCCTCGGTGGCTGATTTTCTGGTTGAGCAGGGTATCGGAGAGGCTACTGACGCGCTCCTGATCGATGAGACGTTGTGCATCGGATGCGACCACTGCGAAACCGCATGCGCCGAGACCCATGACGGCATTTCGAGGCTCGATCGCGAGGCGGGACGGACGTATGCGCATATTCACGTGCCCACGTCCTGTCGTCACTGCGAGAACCCGCAGTGTATGAAGGAATGTCCGCCTAACGCGATTCACAGAGCGCCTGATGGCGAGGTCTTCATTGATGAAACCTGCATTGGGTGCGGAGCCTGTCAGAGGAACTGTCCTTACGGCGTGATTCAGATGGAAACCCCTCCTCCGAAAAAGCCAGGACTGGTGTCGTGGCTGCTCTTCGGCATGGGACCCGGCCCGGGCCAGCCGCCGGATTCCTGGATTGAGAAGGCTCTCGGATCCGGAGGCGCCAAGGATAAGGTGAAACAGGCGGTGAAATGCGACATGTGTCGTGGGGTCGACGGCGGTCCCGCGTGTGTAAGGGCCTGTCCGACGGGGGCGGCTATTCGGGTATCGCCCGAGGATTACCTCAAGGTGTCCGGTATGGGCAGAGCGACGGACTGAGGCCATGAATCGGGTCGATCACAGAGGACGTCGACGCTCGGCAGCGCATGAGAGCTTTCTGAGACATGCCGGTTACAGGTATCTGAAGATCGCTCTTCTGCTCACTGCGGTGTGTGTCGGCATCTATGTCGGCACGGACGCGTCTCCAGTCCGGAACGGGGGATCTGCTGCCGGCTACGGGCTTGGAGCCCTCGCGACGTTTCTTGTGATTTGGCTTGCCTTTCTCGGCATTCGGAAGCGCGCCATTACGGCGGGCCGCTGGAGTCTGAAGGCGTGGACATCCGCTCATGTGTATCTGGGCGTGGCTGTTCTGGTTATCTCGCTATTACACTCCGGATTTCAGTTCGGGCTCAACCTTCATACCCTTGCGCTCCTGTTGCTGATGTTAACCGTCGTGTCGGGTGTGTTCGGGGCGATTGTCTATGCGGTCATTCCAAAGCTGATGAGCGATAACCGGGGGCAGCTCAGCGGCGAACAGATGATCGAGGCTGTGCAGGCTGTCGATGCGCCGCTGAGGCAGGCGGCAAGGCGGCTGTCTGAGGCCGATGCGCTCCTTGTCTCTGAGGCTATTGAAGAGACGCAGATTGTCCGGGGCGTCTTCGGGCGCATTCTCGCACCGGACAAGAACTGTCCGACAGCAAAAGCGCTGGCGATGATGAGGCGGCAGTCGGTCAGGGCGGGACCGCTCGACGGTATCGAGGACAAGGATGACGACGTCTCTGAGCGAGCAACGCGAGAGCGGGTAACCCTACTTCTCGAACGACGGAGCGCCATGCTCGCTCGCGCCCGTCGACATGCGCGCTACAGGGCCCTGCTTGAGGTCTGGCTCTATGCCCATACGCCGCTCACCTTCGCCCTGCTGGGAGCGCTCGTGGGTCATGTGGTGAGCGTTTTCTATATGTGGTGAGCTGCGGGACATTTTTGATTACGGGCTGGTCCGGACAGGTTGCAGGGTATGTTTGCGAACATCAGTTATGTTTCCCGCAGGGGCAGCCGGCGCGTGACGGAGGATACCCGTCAGGTCGATGCCGACGTCCTGATCGCAGGTCGGGGGGGCGATTGCCATATTCAGCTGAGCGACCTCGCCGTTCGCCTCGCCCATGTGCGCATCAGTCAGGTCCGGACAGGACGCATTCTGGTGGAAGGGCTGGGAGGGGGACGTTTCATCCTCTCAGGGCGCCCTCAGATCCGCGCGGAGATAGACCTAGGATCCGGCGCCAGCCTGCAGATCGGTCAGCATGTGCTGACGCTGGCAGCCGATGAATCCGGCTTAACGGTCGAGGTTGAGGAAAAGAAGCGCCAAAGCCGCAGGAATGTCGGACAAAAGGGCGATCCGTTCAGTCTCCGCGGCACGTGGCTTTCAAAACGCTTCGCTTCCTGGGTCCTCGCTACGGTCGTCGTCTTATTGGGTCTTGCGGCTCCAATTGTGGTTTATTCCGAGGAAGCTGGAAATGAAAAGCATTCTGCGGCCGGCGTCGGCGCCGCTGATTCGCGGATGTCTGCATTCCTGGAGCCTGTCCAGTCTAGAGGCCATGGAGGAATTGAGGGCGCAGCTGGCGTTCTTTGGAGCTCGGGGACTCTCAGTTCGGCGCACCGGTCGCTGACAGACGACTGCACTCTTTGCCACGCTCTTCCATTTGTTTCCGTTCGTGACGAGACATGCCTGAGCTGTCACGGCGAGATCCGCCACCATGGAGACCCGAACAAGCTGCAGGCGTTTTCGCCAAAGCTCTCTGCCGGTGCTGCGAGCCTGCTGTCGATCTCTTCGTTTCTGGGACGCGATGCTGAAAGATGCTCCGCTTGCCATAGCGAACATAACCCGAGCGTTTCCCTTTCTTCGACGGCGCAGGAGAGCTGCGCCTCCTGTCACGGCGAGGTGAAAATAGACGGGCTGGAAGCGGCTGCGGACTTCGGGCGACAGCACCCGGAATTCCGTCCCACATTGTCCGCGGGGGCCGGAGCTGACGGCGCTCCGACGGTGACACGCATCGCTACGATCGCTGATCTCCAGCGTAGTCGGGCGGAAAGAGAGCGTTTGCTGGCGGCTCAGGGAGGGGGTGGCGAGTGTGACGGATTTGAACCCGGAAAGGCAAATTTCAGGGGAAGCGATGGAGCGCCCCTCGGCGCTTCGGGGAGCGGTGACAGGTCTGGCCTCGTATTCCCCCATAAAGTCCATCTCGCTGTCGACGGGTGCGTGTCGGCGCTGATCAGTCGTCTCGGGTCGGAAGCCCCCTATGGCGCCGCCCTGACGTGCGCGGATTGTCACACAGCGGATGAAGCCGGTCAGCTGTTCGAGCCGGTCCGCATGGAGGATGACTGCGCGGTGTGCCATTCGCTCGTGTTTGAAACCTCACGCGGAGTGAACCGGGTGCTTCGGCATGGAGAGCCCCTCGAGGTCATTGCGGCGATGAATGACTTTTACCGAGCTCAGACAATTGAAGGCGTGCTTCGGTCCGAGGCGGATGCACGTGTCCGTCCCGGGCCCGCAGGCCTTCGACCAGGCGCGCTTCGCGAGACCGCGTTCGCCTTCGCGTCGACGCGTGCCCAGGAGAGGGTTGAGGCGATATTCTCCTCCGGCGGCGCCTGTTTCGGATGTCATGAAATCACACGACCGGAAGGCGGACGGATCGAGGATGTAAAGGTTGCGCCTGTGACGCTGCAGGAGCGATTCCTTCCAAAATCATCTTTTCCGCATTCGAAGCATTCAACCTCTGCGTGCTCGACGTGTCATGAGGCGGAGACCTCAAACACCTCGTCTGACGTTCTCCTCCCATCTGTTAAAACCTGTCAGACCTGTCATGGCGGGGAACACGCAGCGGACAAGACGCCCTCGACCTGCCTGACCTGTCATGGGTTCCATTCTCATTCCGAGACCGTTCCGCTGATGCGAACCCGCGCTGCACCCGGCATGTTCTTTTCTGCCCGTCCCGAGAGAGTTTGGGCCGACCTGCGTTGAGGGAGTTTTGGGGCCCTGACATCGGAAAGCCGGCATCGCTGAACTATCGGCTTCAAAGCTGCTTGAGCCTTGTCTCCACAGCGGAACGCCGGCTGTCCCTGACCGGTAGAAGGGACAGCGCCTTACGCCAGTGCCCTGTCGCCTTTGTTTTCTGGTCGCTTTCATCGAGAGCCGTGGCCAGCGCAATGAGGCTCTCGACATCCGAAGGCGCCAGATCAACAACACGCTCCAGGGCGTCAATCTGCTCTGCGGTTCGACCGAGAACGGCGTAAGATCTCGCAAGCTGTCGCCAGCCCTGAACGTCCCCGGGGTTTTCCGCAAGGCGCGCAGCAAGTCCGCTCACCATTCCCTGAATCATCTCGTTGCGCTGCGCAGGCGTCATCTGGGCGGCGGCGGCCATGTCCGCGCCTGTTGGTCCGCGGGCGGGCGCTGCGGCGTCGAGCGCGGTCCCAGCCGGGGGCGTGGCCGGGGGGGGAGAAGACAAGGCCGCCTGCGCCGCGGCAATCTGATCCTCGAGCATCGGTATCCATATCGCTCCGGCAGGAGCATCCTCCCGAAGGGAACGCCACGCGACAAGCCCGCCTTCTAAGTCTCCTGACTGCGCCAGATGAAGGGCAAGGTAATAGCGGGCCTGGTAGACCTGTTCCGCGGTGTTGGCCGACTGATCCCCGGTGATCTTTCTGAACAGATCGAGGGCGATGGCGTCGACAACACCGTCATTAGCCAGCACACGGGTCTCAGCGTACTCGGCTGCGAGCTGACTGTCGGAGGAGGCGCGTGCGATCGCTTCTGCGTAGGGGTTCAGCGCGTCGCGATACTTTTCCAGGCGCACGAGGGTGCGGGCGAGGAGCGCCCAGCCTTCCGCGTCCTCGGGGTTGGAATCGAGCCGCTGGGCCAGCTTGGCGACCATATCGTCGAGACCCGCGTGCCCGGCTTGCTCGCCGGGCCTGTTTCCGCTGACGGCTGACGCCGAGCTATCCTCCCGGTCCTGCAATAGGAATACGCCGTAGGCCGCACCCGATGCGAGGGCAGCGCCCAGGACGAACGACAGGATGGCGATCCGACTCGATCCGTCCGACCAAAGACTGGCCAGGCGTCCCAGGACGCTCCGCATCGTACCACCCGAAGTTGCAGTCTCATTCTGCGGCCGGGTCTGACCAGCCGATGCGTCCACCTCTGGTTCCGCGGACGCGACGGACGGTCTCGTCGTCAGGAAAAGCCAGGCGAGGAGACCTCCAGCGGCCACCACCAGGCATATGACAGTCACAAGGCCGGTCATTTATGCTCCGCAGATTAGGGAGAAGGCATGCGACCTGGCGGACGGATCAGGTCAGTCCTTCAGAAACGGATAGAGATACTGGACTGCGGACGGCCACTCTCCTGCAAGACAGGTATGAGCCGTAATCTCACCGCGATCAAACATGTGTAGGGTGAACCCGGCAGGCTCCTCCAGAAGGATTTCCCGTCCGTCAGGCACACGCACATCCACTTCCGTCAGGTCGAGGGTCAGCTGGATCGAGGTGGCTGGGGCGACTGTGACCATGGTTCGTCCAAAAAGTCTTGCATGCGGTCGGTGCATATGGCCGCAGGTGACCGCTCTGACCTGAGGATGCTTCCTGAGGACGTCCGAGAGCCGCTTGATCCATTTGCTTGCAGGGTCCTCATCCATCCAACGTATGCCGCTCGGTATCGGCGGATGATGAAGTCCGATCAGCGTAGGCGTTCGAGACCGCTTACGGAGAACCGAATCCAGCCAGGAGGCGCGCTTTGAGCAAAAGCCTCCCCCCGCGGCGCCGACCTCGAGAGTGTCGCACATGACGATCCTGTAGTCGTCAAACTCGATCGCGTACTGAACAAATCCGTTCTTGTCCGTGCGCACCCGCTCATCGCCAAAAACCTCCCTGAGAGGCTCTCTCAGGTCATGATTACCGACGCCAAAATAGACCGGTATGTCAAAGCCGTCGAAGACAGCGCGAAGATTGCGATACTCCTCAACCTCTCCCCGATCCACGAGATCGCCCGTCGCTATCACCGCGACGGGTCTGGGTCGCAGTCTGAGAATTGAGGCGAGGGTCGCGCGCAGGCGAGCCTCGTTGCGATCCTGGTTCAGCTTGTCTCTGTCGGTAGTTATGTGCAGATCGGTGATCTGTGCGACTGTAAACACGCTGCCCCTCCGATCCCGATCCGAACCCCTCCGGGATCCTAAACCCGGTTCGGATCGCATGGCAATTGACTGATAGTCCGACGCTAATCCCTCAGGTTCCGATCGTGCAGGCCCCTACGGCGCCAGCCACTCCCTTGAGCTCAATGTCGCCTATCTGACGCGAGCCGGGGTAATCACCGGCGTGCGCCATCGTTTCGCGACTGGCGAGGATCCGGGTTCCGGTGGACTTATTTGCAGCCTCAAGACGTGCTGCTATGACGACCGTTTCCCCATACGCGGTATAATTAAACCGACGCTCCCCGCCGAAATTTCCCACAAGCGCCTGACCCGTATGAATGCCGATCCGGGTTTGCCCAAAGGAAATCTGGTGGCTTGAGGCCACCTTCGCCCGATAGGCCTGTGAGAACTGGTCAATGGCCAGCGCGCAGTCCAGCGCCCGTCTGGCGTGGTCCGGTTGCTCGACCGGAGCTCCGAAGATGGCGATCAGACCATCCCCCGTCAGTTTGTCCAGCATGGCTTCATAGCGCCAGAGTATATCTATGACGCCATCGAAGTAGTCGTTGATCAGACGAGAAAAAAGTCCTGGCTCCGTGGCGCCGACCAGAACGGAGAAATCCGCAATATCAGAAGCGAGAACCGTTATCTCGCGCGCGCTGGCGCCGATCTCTACCGGCTCTCCCCCTTCGACGATCCTTTCAATGACCTGAGGGGCGAGATATCGCTCCAGAGTTCCGGCATACAGAGCGCGATCTGCGCGCAGCTGGGTCGAGGTAATCCGGCCGGTGATGAAGTATGCGAGGATGAAGGACAGCGCGGGTGCGGTAAGCCCTATCATAAGGCCGAACGCCCACAGCATCCCGACTGACGCGACCATAACCCCGAGGAGGCTGGTCGCAATAACAAGCACGGTCGCCCACCAGCGAAGCGCAGAGCGTCCGAAAATACAGCCCGCGAGTCCGGCCGCCAGTGCGAAGGGGAGCATAAATCCCCAACCGGGAGATTTGAGCGTGTCGCCCCTCATCATCTGATCCAGGGCATGAGCATGGACTTCAACACCCGGCGTCCCATCATGATGACCGTTCAGAAAACGAAGCGGAGTTGCGTGCATGTCCTCGATCAGATCGGGACTCTCCGTGCCGGCGCTTCGCGTCACCCGACCGATGAGCACTGTCTTGCCCTCGAAAAACTCTGAAGGAAGATCCTTCACGATGCTTGCGGAGACTGAGGGGACAAGAGCGCCCGTGTTTTCCTTCCCCGCCCCTGCAACAGGAGAGCGAAAGGCTAGCGGCATAGGACGAACAGATGGGTTAAGGCCGAGCTCCTTCGCGATCGCCCGAGCGAAGGACTGGCGACCGTCTGGCAGGGGATCATAAGAACGAACGACATCATCATAATCGTCCTTCAGCAGAGCCCGCGCATCCGCATAGGCGACCGCCGATGGGGCGCTGAAATCGATACCCGGTCGAGATAAGGGCGGAGCCGCTGCAATGATCGGAGACCCGACAGAGCTGATCTTCGCCGAGAAACCGGCGTATTCAGAAGGATCGCGCCAGATGTCGAGCATATAGTCGATCCCGATCGCATTGGGTCGACCCGCGCCGATGGCGACAATCAGGTCGGCGAGCCAGGCTTTGTCGATCGGCGACAGGCAACGGCACTCTGAGCTATCCCTCATCTGCGACAGCGCAGCATCATCGATTTTTACAATCACGATTGGGCTGGTCGCCGGCTTTGCCGCCATGGCGATCCGAAGATCATAAAAGAGGTTTTCCGCGTAACGCGCCGGGGTGGTCTGAGACAGCAGAAATGCGATCAGCGTACAGGCGAGCGTCACAGCTGACGTGGCGAGAAGTGACAGGATGTTCGAGCGCGATCCGCGTGATCGCGCTCCGGCGGCCGCCAAAAGGTTCCGTAAAGGAAGCAGCGTCCGCACGATCCATGAGGTTTCTGATCCTGCGGTCATCCTTCCTCGCTCCCTCTGCCCCCAGACAGAAACTCGGCTGCAATCCGAGCCTCGCTGGCCGTCCCGCACGGCTCAGGGGACGTTGCGACGATGCGGGGAGCTTGTCGAGACGCTTGAGGAGGGTTCTGGTCAGGGACGTCCGCGCCGCAGATCGTCTGACAGACGTATCGCGGTGGGCTCACCCGAGAGACGGTGACGATAGACCTGAAGGTTCTCCATCACCCGCTGAACGTAATTCCGGGTCTCGGAAAAAGGGATGCTTTCGATCCATTCCACAGGGTCCGCGCCGGCTCTCGGGTCTCCGAAATCCGCGATCCACTGCTTTGCGCGACTTGGGCCGGCGTTATAGGCCGCGGCGGCGAGGACATAGGATCCGTTGAAATCATCCACGAGGTCGTCCAAAAATCCCCGACCGAGACGAAAGTTGTAGGTCGGGTCGTCGGTTAGCCAGCTTTTCCTGAATGGAAGCCCGACCAGCCGCGCCTCGGCTTCAGCATAGCGAGGGATCATCTGCATCATGCCTCTCGCATCGGCAGAGCTTACGGCTCGCGGATTGAATTCGCTTTCCTGGCGGGAAAGCGCCAGCACGAGCGCAGGTTCAGCAGATCCTGTGCGCGGAGACTTGGGCAGGTCCAGGACTGGAAAAACAGCGTCCGGCGCAACGATTCCACGAGCAAGGCCCGCTTTGCCGCTACGGACCGCGGCTCTCGTCTCCAGATAACTCTGAGCCAGATCGAACAGCATCTGATGTTCAAGAGGTGACGCCAGCGTGTCATCCAGCTGATTGACGAAACGCTCAAATGTCCCGAGGCGGCCGGAGTCAGCCAGAAAGACAGCAGCACGAACCGCCGGCCTCATGGCGAAACTTGCACGTTGCTCGGCAGTGGGCGAGGGGATCGGGGCGAACGAGATCAGCCGGACGTCGGGTTGTTTCTGAGCGAGGCGCTCGGCGGCCAGCTGACCGTAAAATGTGAACGGATACTTCGCGGCCTCCCGATAGGCCGCATCCGCATCGTCCCGACGGTCCTGAGCTGTGAGGGCTTCGCCCAGCCAGTAATGCGCCCGAGCCGTGCTGATCGGGGTTCCGGGAGAGGAGGCGAGACGCCGAAAATGCGCCTCCGCCTGGGTCGGCTCGCTGCGGCGGGAGAGCGCCAGCCAGCCGGCTAACCACTCAGCGTCCCTGAAGCCTTCGCCCTGGTCGAGCCCGTGGTCCCGCGCGAGACTATATGCGGTTGCGTAGTCTCTTTCTCGGAGCAGCCGGCGTATGACCGTGTGACGCTCCTTCCAGATCGCCTCCCGGCCGACGACCGGCGCATCGGTGGCGCGTACGCGAAGAAGAAGTTTCTGTTCCTCCGCCGAGCGCCCCCTGCGTTCATTCCAGCGAGCCTGTTCCGTCAGGAGGCCGGGATCCGAAGCGTACTCTTCAGGCACGGCTTCCAGGAGACTGTCGACGCCCTTTTTGTTGGTCATCAGTCCTATGCGAGCCTCAGCCGCCCGGCGCGCGCCGGGAGACAGATCCGGAAGAAAGGCCTGTGCGGCCTTGATGCTGCTGCGCCAGAGAAGCATGTCGACGCGGGCGGCGTAGTCCTCCTTCGTCAGAAGCGCGCCGTATCGGCTCTGAAGCGTCTCCGCCTGATCATTCGACAGGGGCCGACCCCGCCAGGCGGCGCGGACGACCCGTTCCATCTCCTCCCGTCTTCCGAGAGACTCATAAGCGTCTGCGAGGGCCAGAACGCCGTCGCCTGTCTGCGGGCCCTTCGCGAGAAGCCAGGTGACACGTTCAGCGGCTGTGAGAGTGGACCGGGAGATCCTGATTTCGGCCGCCTCGGATATCCGGATGCGATCCGGCCAGTCGCTGAATGTCTCCAGCGCCTCCTGAAGTTCGCTGAACCCCAGCCCCGAATCCCCATCGGTGGCTATCTCCCATCTCAGCAAGAGCTTCGCGGCCGGATCACTGAGCCTCGGGATGGCCGCTCTGACGTCCTGCCAGCGTTCCTCTTCCGCCGCGGTCAGGGCGCGCGCAAGTATCTCGAAATCCGTCCTTGGAAGAGAGGTCGCCTGAACCGACTCACGCGGCTTGAGGGAGGGCGCCGACGGAAGCCCCAAGGCGCTCCCGCTGCCGATCGCCGCAAGAGATACGGCTGTGAGTAAGTAGGCTAGGCGCGACATGTGCTTGCCAAATCCCTCAACGGGATGATTATCCCTCGCGTGGCGCCGGCTGCAAGCGGCTTCACCACCCATTCGCCCTTTCCGGAGACTGTCATGTTCAAAGGGTCAATCCCTGCGCTGGTCACCCCTTTTCGGGACGGCAGGGTTGATGAAGCTGCGTTCGCGGCTCTTGTCGAGCGTCAGATCGAAGCGGGCAGCCATGGACTTGTGCCGTGCGGCACCACGGGAGAATCCACCACCCTGTCGCATGAGGAGCACAGGGAGGTGGTGGAGATCTGCGTCAAAACCGCTCGCGGTCGCGTTCCTGTGATCGCCGGGGCCGGATCGAATTCGACAGAGGAGGCGATTGGTCTCCTGCGCTTTGCCAAAGCCGTTGGCGCGGATGCGGCTCTTGTCGTCAGCCCGTATTACAATCGACCGACGCAAGATGGGGTTTTCGCCCATTACAAGGCGCTCAATGATGCGGTCCAGCTTCCGATGTTCGTCTATAATGTCCCGGCGCGGACCGGCTCGGACGTCACGCCGGAGACCATGGGGCGGCTCGCCCGTTTGCCGAACGTCATCGGCGTAAAGGACGCCACGGCCCAGCTGGATCGGGTCTCCCGTCATACCGCCCTGTGCGGAGGCGATTTTATTCAGATTTCGGGGGAAGACCCCACTGCTGTCGGTTTCAGCGCTCTGGGCGGAGTGGGATGCATTTCCGTGACCGCCAATGTGGCGCCGGCTCAGGTGGCCGCCGTCCAGGACGCCTGCCTGAGGGGAGATTACGCCGCCGCTCGCCGTCTCAATGATCGCCTGGCGCGCCTGCATCGGGCGCTTTTTCTGGAGGCCAGTCCGGCGCCGACCAAATACGCCCTCAGCCGGCTGGGCCTCTGTCTTGAGGATGTGAGACTGCCTTTGCTTCCTGTCGCTTCGGAGGCCGTGCGACGTGAGATTGATGAGGCGATGCGGGAGGCGGGAGTTCTCGCATGAACGCCCAGCGGGAGCAGGCCCGCAAGCTGATCGCCGAAAATCGCCAGGCGCGACGCAATTATGAGATTGAGGACACCCTTGAGGCAGGCATCGTGCTGCTTGGGACTGAGGTGAAATCCCTGCGAGCAGGACGCGCGAACATCGCGGAAAGCTACGCCCGGGAGGAAGATGGGGAAATCATGCTCATCAATGCGAGCATTCCGATCTACCCGCCGGCCGCCCAGTTCAATCACGAGCCCGGACGCAAGAGGAAGCTTCTTCTGCGCAAGCGGGAGATGGCTCGCCTTATCCTCGGGATCGAAAAGGAGGGACGTACGCTGGTCCCTCTGAAGATGTATTTCAACGAGAGAGGAATGGCCAAGATCGAGCTCGGCCTCGGGAGAGGCCGCAAGACGGTTGATAAGCGAGACGTTGAAAAGCAGAGGGACTGGAACCGGCAGAAGGGACGACTGCTCCGCGATCGCGGCTAGCTCTCAGACAACCGGGTCGCCCTCGATCGTCACCCGTCGCATGTGTCGACGATGACCGTGATAGTCGTTCAGCGCATAGTGCCAGACGCAGCGATTATCCCAGAACGCCACCGATCCAGGCCGCCATCGGAAGCGGCATGTGAACGCTTCCTTTCGTGAAACCTCGAACAGATACTCCAGGAGAGGCCGGCTCTCGCGCCGGGTCCAACCGTCAAAACGCAGGGTGAAGGCCGGGTTGACATACAATCCCCGACGACCGGTCTCCGGGTGGGTGCGAACAACGGGGTGGACGTATTCAGGAGTGTCGGGCCCCACCACTTCCGAATCCATGGACGCTCTCTTACGGGAGGATTGTCCGCGCTCACCATATTCCTCGGAGGCGGAATGCACCGCCCGGAGCCCTGAAAGGGTCGACTGCAGGCCAGGTGAGAGAGCCTCCCAGGCTGCGTACTGACTGGCGAATAACGTATCCCCGCCGATTTCGGGAACTTCCACCGCGTGAAGGATCGAACCCATGACCGGAATTTCTAAAAAGCTCATGTCCGAATGCCAGCCGCCCCCGAAATTCACCCGGTCGGAAGGTTCCTTGATGATCTCGAGGATCTCGGGGAAGCCGGTCATGCCTCGGACGTAAGGATGGATATTGAGCGAGCCGAAGGAACGGCCGAGCGCCGTCAGCTGGTCTGGGGTCAGCTGCTGGTCCCGGAAGAAAACGACGTGATGGCGCAGAAGCGCTTCCCGAACGGCGCCCGCTTCCTCTCGCGACAGGGGACGAGAGAGGTCCAGTCCGCCAATCTCTGCTCCGATCACGGGCGACAGGGGGGAGACGGTCAGGTTGGGCGCGCTCACGGTGAGGTCCTCCTCAGGCGCTGAGGCGGCCGGCAGGGAGGCGTTAAACCTCCCTGCCGGTTCGTCTCAGGCTGCAGCCAGGTTGGCGTTGACGAAGTCCCAGTTCACGAGGGACGCAAGAAAGACGTCCATGTAGCGGGGGCGGGCGTTCTGGAAGTCCAGATAATAGGCGTGCTCCCAGACATCCATCGTCATCAGAGGCGTGACGCCCGCCTCGGTGAGAGGGGTCTCGGCATTGCCGGTCTTGCGGACCTCGAGCTTGCCCCCGGACAGAACGAGCCATGCCCAGCCCGAGCCGAACTGGGTCGCCCCGGCCTCGGTGAAGGCCTTACGGAAGCCTTCATAGCCCCCGAAATCGGCGTCGATGCGGCTGGCGACCGGACCTGTCGGCGCCCCGCCGCCGCCGGGTTTCATGGAATTCCAGTAAAAGGTGTGGTTCCAGACCTGGGCGGCATTGTTGAAGACGCCCTGCGCCTTTCCGTGGGACTGGCGGATCACCTCCTCGAGGGAGAGCCCTTCGAAGGCTGATCCAGGAACAAGCTTGTTGAGGTTGTCGAGATAGGCCTGATGATGCTTGCCGTAGTGAAAGTTGAGCGTGTTCTCGGTAATGTGAGGCTGGAGGGCCGTGCGCTCATACGGAAGGGGGGGGAGGGTGAAAGCCATGATGATTTCCTTTGTCTCTCGGTTCGGGTCTGATAGGTCGCAGGACGCCTCAGGCAACGGACTGTCGCACACATCATGATCGATACGGCCGTTTCGGGAAATCTGGCAAGCGCCGAGACGTTCGATGCGCGTTTCCGCCGCCTGGATGAGGCCCGCTGGCTGGCCAGCCGTTATGCGCCTGCGGACGCCCGCCGCGCGCTCGCAGCCCTGGCCCTGTTCCATCACGAACTGCTCAGGGCCCTGGGCGCAAAGGAGCCGATGATCGGCAAGATCCGGATCCAGTGGTGGCGGGAGACCATTGAGGGTCTGACATCAGCCGCTGCCGCCCGCCGTCATGACCTGAGCCAGGAGCTGGGATGGGTGCTGTCGGGCCGGGCGTTCCTCGCGCATGACCTCCATGCATTGCTCGATCGTTTCGATGAGGCGCTGGACGATCATCTCGCCGGGACGGATCATGCGCCGGGCGGCGCTCATGAGGCGCGGCACCATGCCTGCGAGGCGGGCGCTGTCTATCTCGCCGCCCGGGCGCTCAACGCCTCCGCCGCCGAAAGCTGGAAAGACGCCCTGGAGGCATGCGCCATCGCCGCGCTGAACGCGAAAGCGGGTCTGCCGGACGCCCCGGACCGGTTTCGCGCGGCTCGTCGCCTGATCAGAGGGGCGCCGGGCGATCTCTGGCCCGCCGTCGCGCACCTCGCCACGCTGCGTCCAGGACCCGCCGCTGGGCCGCTGGGTCAACGCCTGGAGGTCCTGTCGGCGGTTTTCTGGAGGCGGATCTAAGCCGCCACGCCCGCTCTCAGCCAGCCGTCGATATCCCTCAGCGCCCTTAAGGACATTTCCCGCTTTTTCGCACGGGTCTTTTCGGCGCCCCTGAGACGGCGTCCATCCGGGGCCTTCGAGACAGCGTGCTCGAGATCCGGAAACAGGCCGTAATTGACGTTCATCGGTTGAAAAACGCCCGATGACCCCGGCATAGACAGATGACCGCCCGTGACGTGAGCCACCAGCGCTCCAAGGGCTGTCGTGACCGGCGGAGCTTCATAGGTCTCGCCTAATCGTTCGGCTGCGGCGAGACGACCGGCGACAAGCCCCATGGCGGCGCTCTCGACATATCCTTCAACGCCGGTCACCTGACCGGCGAACCGGATACGTGGTTCCGCGCGAAGCCTGAGCTGACTGTCGAGAAGTTCAGGAGAGTTGATGAACGTATTGCGGTGGATACCGCCGAGACGCGCGAACTGCGCAGTCTCGAGGCCGGGGATCATGCGGAAGACGTCTGTCTGAGCGCCGTGCCGGAGCTTGGTCTGGAAACCGACCATGTTCCAGAGCGTCCCCAAACGATTGTCCTGGCGCAGCTGGACAATGGCGTGAGCCTTGACCGTCGGGTTGTGCGGATTCGTCAGACCGACCGGCTTCATGGGACCGTAGCGGAGCGTTTCAGGCCCCCTCTCGGCCATAACCTCAATGGGAAGACATCCCTCGAAGTAAGGCGTTCCTTCCCATTCCCTGAACTCGGTCTTCGGAGCTGCGATCAACGCGGCAAGAAAAGCTTCGTACTGATCCTTATCCATCGGGCAGTTGATGTAAGCGGCGGCGTCGCCGCCCGGACCCGGCTTGTCGTAACGGGACTGTCGCCAGGCTTTGCTCATGTCGATCGACTCTAAGTGAACGATCGGGGCGATCGCGTCGAAGAAGGCGAGACTGTCGCGGCCTGTTCGCTTCAGAATCGCCTCGGCGAGGCCCGGGGACGTCAGAGGCCCGGTCGCAATAATCACGCTTTCCCAGTCTTCCGGCGGCCAGTCCGCGATCTCTGCGCGATCAATGGTCACGAGAGGGTGGGCGGTCAGGGCCTCGGTGACAGCTCTGGAAAAGCCGTCCCGATCGACTGCGAGCGCCGATCCTGCGGGCACTTTGTGGCGATCTCCTGAGGAGATGATAAGGCCGCCGGCCCGTCTCATCTCTTCGTGAAGGAGACCAACGGCATTGTGCTCCCAGTCATCCGAGCGAAAGGAATTCGAACAGACAAGTTCTGCAAGGGCGTCAGTCTGATGAGCCTCTGTCGTTCTGACCGGTCTCATCTCGTGGATGATCACGGGAAGGCCCCTGTTGGCGATCTGCCAGGCTGCTTCGCAGCCGGCCATACCGCCGCCAATGATGTGAATGGGTGCTGATGTCATGGAGCGTCTATAGAATGGACTTCAAAGCGATGGGAAGAGGCCTTATTCTCCGGGGCGCGAAGCTGGGCTCCGCGGCGTCTTGAGCGCTGTCATTGTGGGAGGCTCCAAGGCGTCCTATGTTCCGTCCCGTTCCAGCGCGGTCATGTAACGGCCCGCTGCCGGATCAGGGAAGGATGAGCTCCGAATGGCAGACAATCCCGCTGGCAGGGTCCCGGTGTCTCAGGTGGTGCGGGACGCTTACGCATTTATGATCGCGAACTGGCGAAGGATGGTTCCGGCCGCCGTTGTTCTGGGTCTTTGTGTGGGTGCAGGAGAGGTTCTGACGATCCTCTCACAGGCGCCGAGCGCGCCGCCTGAGCAGGCCATTCCCGGCTTTCTTGCCGGCATGATTATCCAGATGCTTGCCGGCGCCGCCTATTCTGCGTGCGTCCTCAGGCTGGCCGTTCGCGAGGAGTATGTTGGACGGTTCGGGCTGTCCTTCGGCGCAGACGAACTCCGTCTTCTGGGGGCGGCGCTGAGCGTGGCGCTTCTCCTGCTGCCTTTGCTTCTCATCGCCGTGATCATCCTCAGCTCTCTGAGCCTCGGACCTATGATCGCAGCAGGCGAAGATCCGTCTCAATACGCCGGAGATCCCCGAGCGCTCATGCAGGCCATCGCCGAGAGCCTCGATCCCGCGCGAGCGGCTCTGATCGTGTTTGCAGGTCTGCTTCTGCTTGCGGCGCTCATCGTCCTGGGCGTGCGCCTCGCCCTCGTCAATGCCGCAACCATCGGAGAGCGTCGCATCGTTGTTCTGCAGACGTGGCCATGGTCTCGGGGAAATATACGCAGAATGATCGTCGTTTTACTGCTGACCCTGCCGCCGACACTTGTCTGCGCGCTTCTTGTTCAGGGTCTGGCTGAGATGATCCTCAATGTCGGGGGGGAGACCGCTCCGGCGTCTTTTGCAGTTGTCGGAGGTCTGGCGGCTGCGCTTCAGGCCATCGCCTCGCTGCCGACCATCGCCGCAGGGGCGGAACTCTATAAGGGTCTTCGTCCCTCAGACTTCACGCCACGATAGCGGCGGACTGACAGCCTCCCGGCCCGGTATCTGACTGACGGAAAAACCGTCCGGGCCGAGGCCCGGACGGTTGTCATTTCGTCAGATCGATTCCTTCAGGTCCTTCGCGGGACGGAAGGTGATCTTCTTGCTCGCCTTTATCTTCACGGCTTCGCCGGTGGCGGGGTTACGGCCCATACGAGCCGCACGCTTGCGAACCACGAGAATGCCGAAACCGGGAATACGGATCCGGTCGCCCTTCTTGAGGTGTTTGCCCAGAAGCGCAACGAGATCGTTGAGAACGGCTTCGGACTGCTTTTTCGGCAGCTCGTGCTTGTCAGCCAGAACGGCGGCCAGGTTCTTGAGGCTCACGGTATTCTGCTTTTTTTCAGCCGCAGCTTTCGGCGCCGGCTTTGCGGCGGTCTTGGTGGTCTTTGAGGCGGTTGCCATGATCTTCAAACTCCGCAGTTATCAGTTGGGTCACTTTCGCAGACTGAAGAGCGGCTGCGACCGACGCAAGTGTTGGAAGCCCAGTCGACAGGCGAAATCAAGCTCTCAGATGTGCTTTGCATAGAGGTTTGAACGAGAATTCCTGCAAAAAGCGATCGATTTGCTTCTGTAGCGGCTTTTTAAACGCATTCTTCACTCTGACGACGCCGCTCAAAAGACGCGTTTGGAGCCGCAGCGAAACCCATTCGCCAGAGACCTTTTTTTCTTCTCACGGCGTGGTTTTGGTCCGCCTGGAGACGCGTTTGGGCCGCGCTTCGGCGAGCGCGCCTGAGCTCATTGCGGTTCTCTTCGCCTGAGCTGCGCGACGTTCCGCCTGTCTCTGAAAAGTCTGGGCGAGAAAGCGGCCGGTCCAGGACTCCGGATTTTCGCTTACCTCCTCAGGCGTGCCGACCGCCACCACCTGGCCGCCTCCATCCCCTCCGTCAGGACCCATGTCGATGAGCCAGTCGGCTGTTTTGATCACGTCGAGGTTATGCTCGATCACGACCACCGTGTTGCCGCTTTCGACCAGCTCCTGCAGGACTGCGAGCAGGGCGCGCACGTCGTCAAAATGGAGGCCGGTGGTGGGCTCATCGAGAATGTACATAGTCCGTCCCGTCGCGCGCTTGGATAGCTCCTTGGCCAGCTTGACGCGCTGAGCCTCGCCGCCCGACAGAGTTGTCGCCTGCTGGCCGACCTTCACATAGCCAAGGCCGACACGGCAGAGCGTTTCCATCTTCGTGCGGATCCCTGGCGCAGCTGCGAAGAAGACGCGCGCCTCCTCGACCGTCATGTCCAGGACGTCTGCGATGGACTTTCCCCGATAGAGAACCTCCAGAGTTTCGCGATTGTACCTCCGGCCCCGGCAGACGTCGCACGTCACATAGACGTCGGGCAGGAAGTGCATCTCGATTTTGACAACGCCGTCGCCCTGGCAGGCCTCGCACCGGCCGCCCTTCACGTTGAACGAGAAGCGTCCTGCCTGGTAGCCCCGCGCGCGGCTCTCAGGCAGGCCCGTGAACCAGTCTCTTATGGGCCCGAAGGCGCCGGTATAAGTCGCCGGATTGGAGCGGGGCGTGCGCCCGATCGGCGACTGGTCGATATCAATGATCTTGTCGAGGTGGTCGACGCCTTCGAGCCTGTCGTGGGCGGCCGGAGTATCGCTCGACCCGTTGAGACGCCGGGCCAGGGCTTTGTACAGCGTCTCGATGACCAGGGTCGATTTGCCGCCGCCAGAGACCCCCGTGACGCAGGTAAGAACGCCAAGAGGTATCTCAGCGGTCACATTTCGCAGATTGTTGCCCCTTGCGCCGACGATGCGGACAGAGCGGGACTTCTTGGTCCATCGGCGTCGCTGAGGAATTGCGATCTCCTCCGCGCCCGAGAGATACCGTCCTGTCAGGCTTTCAGGATGCGCGATGACATCAGCGGGAGAGCCCTGCGCCACAACCTGGCCGCCGAGAACGCCCGCTCTGGGTCCCATATCGATGACATGGTCGGCGCTCAGGATGGCGTCTTCATCATGCTCCACGACAAGGACCGAATTTCCGAGATCACGCAGGCGCCTCAGCGTCTCAAGAAGGCGCTCATTGTCCCGCTGATGGAGTCCGATGGACGGCTCATCGAGCACATAGAGCACCCCGGAGAGGCCCGATCCGATCTGGGAGGCGAGGCGGATGCGCTGACTTTCTCCGCCCGACAGGGTCCCGGAGGCGCGCGACAGGGTGAGATAGTCAAGGCCCACATCGTTCAGAAACTGAAGCCGGTCCCTGATCTCCTTGAGAATTCGCGCAGCTATTTCATTCTGCTTCTGAGTGAGGCGGCCTGTCAGCTCCCTGAACCATATCTCCGCCGCCCTGATGGAGAGGCGCGAGACGGCGGAAATTGTCTGCTGATCAATGCGGACGCTCAGGGCCTCAGGCTTGAGACGTTCGCCGCGACAGGAAGGACAGGGCGCGGCGGACTGATAGCGGGACAGCTCCTCACGCATCCAGTCTGACTCGGTTTCGCGGAAGCGTCGCTCAAGGTTCCCAACAACGCCCTCGAAGGGCTTTGTCACCTCATAGCGCCGCATTCCGTCATCATAGACGAAGTCGACAGGCGTCTCTCCTGTTCCGAAAAGGATCAGCTTCTGGGCGGTCTCGCCGATCTCAGACCAGGGCTTTTCCAGGGAAAAGCGGAAGGCGCGGGCCAGCGCCTCGAGCGTCTGGGTCTGCAGAGGCGAGGATGACCGTCCCCATGGGGCGACAGCGCCGCCGGAAAGCGACAGGCTGTGGTCCGGGATGATCAGATCCGGGTCCATCCGGAGCTGCTCTCCCAGACCGTCGCATTGGGGACAGGCTCCGGCCGGATTGTTGAATGAAAAAAGTCGAGGTTCGATTTCTGGGATGGTGAAACCGGAGACCGGGCAGGCGAACTTCGCCGAGAACGTCACTCGTCTTGGTTCTGCATCGGATCCTGCCGGCTCGACGAACTCGGCGACTGCAATACCGTCAGCAAGCTGGAGGGCGGATTCGAAGCTCTCGGCGAGGCGTTGCTCAAGACCCTCCCGGATGACGATGCGGTCAACAACCACGTCGATGTCGTGCTTGAGCTTCTTGTCGAGCTTCGGAGGATCCTCGAGCTCGTGGAACTCGCCGTCCACCCGTATCCGCTGAAAGCCCATCTTCAGAAGATTTGCGAATTCCTTGCGGAATTCTCCCTTTCGCGCGCGAACCATCGGCGCGAGAAGGTAGAAGCGCGCTCCGTCGCCGAAACTCATGGCCTTATCGACCATCTGAGAGACGGTCATGCTCTCGATCGGCAGACCTGTCGCTGGAGAGTAGGGCGTCCCGACGCGGGCCCAGAGAAGGCGCATATAATCATACACCTCAGTCACGGTTCCCACTGTCGATCGCGGATTTCTGGAGGTGGTCTTCTGCTCGATCGAGATTGCGGGGGACAGACCCTCAATCCTTTCGACATCGGGCTTCTGCATCAGCTCAAGGAACTGACGCGCATAGGCCGACAGCGATTCCACGTATCGTCTCTGGCCTTCCGCATAAATCGTGTCAAAGGCGAGCGAGGACTTGCCCGACCCCGAAAGGCCGGTGATCACAACCAGCTGGTTTCGGGGGATGTCGACATCGATGTTTTTGAGGTTGTGCTCCCTCGCACCACGGACGCGTATTGAAGACAGTTCAGAGGACATGGGATACCTGATATCGGAGGGGTGTTCCCGAACGCGGACCAATGCGTTCCGAGCCCTCTGCATTTACGGACCAAGGTCTATAGACGATCGCCGGGCGCGTTTCACCCCAAAAGGCCATGGAACGGCCGAGGTCGGCCGGTCTTTGTCAGAGTCAGACCACCGCGCCGACGAGCGAGCCGATGCCGGCCGTCGCAGCCATGGCCAGCGCTCCCCAGAACATCACTCTCAGAGCGGGCTTCAGAGGACTGGCGCCGCCGGCCCGGGCGCCGATCGTGCCCAGGACGGCGAGGCAGGCGAGGGTCGCTCCCGAAACGACCGCTGAGAGATGGTCCTCCGGAGCGATCAACACGGTGAGAAGCGGCAGGACGGCGCCTGCTGCGAAGCTGGCGGCGGAAGCGAACGCCGCCTGAACGGGGCGGGCCGCTGTCAGTGTCGAAATACCGAGTTCTTCCCGAGCGTGAGCTCCCAGCGCGTCGCGCGCGGTCAGCTGACGGGCCACGGCCTCGGCCGTCTCCATCTCAACTCCTCTGGAGACAAATATGGCGGCGAGCTCGGCCAGCTCCTTCTCAGGTTCTTCCGCCAGCTCCCGGGTCTCCTTGGCGATGTCTGCGGCTTCTGCGTCAGCCTGAGAGCTGACTGACACAAATTCTCCAGCCGCCATGGACATGGCGCCGGCCACAAGGCCAGCAATGCCCGCAACGAGAACCTCCTGACGTCCCGTCGAGGCGGCGGCGACACCGACAACCAGGCTCGCCGTCGACACAAGACCGTCATTCGCGCCGAGGACAGCCGCTCTCAACCAGCCGATGCGGGAGACGACATGACGTTCAAGGTGCGAGCGCATGACTTTCGTCCTTACATATTCCCGATGGGAGCCGTATCGCGCCCAGCTCAGATTGGCCAGCGGACAGAGTGACTTGATCGTTGAGGCGATCCGTGCAAGAACAAACAAAGAACACGACCTCTTTTCCTCCAGATAGGTGTGGATGGATCGGGTCTCGGGTTCGATTGGAACTCGCCCAAGTGTTCGGGCGGGGCTTAGGCGTAATCATCATGTCAGGAACCGGAGCGGCCTCATGCAGGCCGGGGCCGGAGGAGCATTCGGAGACGATAGATGGCTGGTTCGGTCAACAAAGTGATCCTTATTGGAAATCTCGGACGGGATCCCGAAATCAAACAGCTGCCCAGCGGGGCGTCGCTGGCGAACCTCTCGATTGCGACCTCTGAAACCTGGCGCGACAAGGCATCTGGCGAACGCAAGGAAAAGACCGAGTGGCATCGGGTCGTGGTTTTTTCCGAAGGTCTGGTCAGAATCTGCCAGCAGTATCTCAAGAAGGGGTCGAAGGTTTATCTGGAAGGCCAGCTCGAAACCCGCAAGTGGCAGGACAAGGACGGTCAGGACAAGTATTCGACCGAGGTGGTGCTTCGAAACTATAACTCAACCCTGACCATGCTGGATGGGCGCGACGGTCCGGCCGGCGGCGAGCGTATCAGCGAGGAGCGTTCCGCCCCCTCCAGATCTCCCAGAGGCGGCGGCGGGGGAGAGCGTGAAGACTTTTCACGCGGCGACTTCGACGACGAAATTCCTTTTTAATTTCAATTGGATGACGGAAGGCCTGTCGGCGTCCCCTTGCCGGTCCGCCCGCGGGTTTTCCGTAACGTCCGCTTGAGCGGTCGGACGATTGGTGCCGGACGCGTAAGTGGGATAGAGTTTTCCCCGATTCCCCGCCGGCGTCTGGCCGGTTCTTTCGTATCGGATACCTGAGCGTTGAGCGAAACCGCAGACACCCCTGACAGCCCTGACGTTTCACGTAGGGGCGAGAACGGCCAGGGGCAGATCGCCCCGGTCTCGATCATAGCCGAGATGAAGAAGTCCTATCTCGACTATGCGATGAGCGTCATCGTCAGTCGGGCTCTGCCGGATGTTCGCGACGGGCTGAAGCCTGTCCACCGGCGGATCCTTTATTCGATGTTCGACATCGGCATGACGTCGGATAAGGCGTATTCGAAGTCTGCTCGCGTGGTGGGCGATGTTCTGGCGCGCTTCCATCCCCATGGGGACCAGTCCGTCTATGACGCTCTGGTGCGCATGGCCCAGCCCTTCTCCATGGGTCTGCCGCTTGTCGACGGACAGGGAAATTTCGGATCGATCGACAACGATCCCCCCGCACAGATGCGTTATACCGAGTGTCGGATGACGCGAGCGGCCGAAGCGCTTCTGGCCGACATTCGAAGAGACGCTGTCGATTTCGTCGACAATTATGACGGCAAGGAGAAGGAGCCGTCTGTCCTGCCGGCGCAATTCCCCAATCTGCTCGTCAATGGGGCTGGCGGCATCGCAGTCGGGATGGCGACCAACATTCCGCCCCACAACCTGGGCGAAATCATCTCTGCCGCGGTGGCGCTTATCGATCGCCCGGACATAGATGAAGCTGAGCTTCTGGAGATTGTTCCGGGCCCGGATTTCCCGACCGGCGGCCTTATTATCGGGCGTGCCGGATCGCGAAGCGGTCTGATGACCGGCCGGGGCTCCGTGATCATGCGCGCGAAGACCGCCATTGAAGAGTTCAAGGGAGGCCGCGAGGCGATCATCGTTTCGGAGGTTCCCTACCAGGTGAACAAAGCCGCAATGGTCGAGAAAATCGCCGAGCTGGTTCGCGACAAGAAGATCGAAGGCATTTCCGATATTCGGGACGAGAGCGATCGGCAGGGTATTCGGGTCGTTATCGAGCTTCGTCGCGACGCGTCAGCCGACATCGTGCTCAATCAGCTCTTCCGCTACACGCCCATGCAGACCTCTTTCGGCGTGAACATGCTGGCGCTGAACGGCGGGCGGCCGGAGCTCATGACCCTGAGGGGCATGCTCCAGGCTTTCATCCGTTTTCGCGAAGAGGTCATCGCCCGGAGGACGCGCTTTGAGCTCAACAAAGCCCGGAACCGCGCGCACGTTCTCGTCGGGCTTGCCCTCGCCGTGGCCAATATCGATGAAATTATACGGATCATCCGGTATTCGCCCGACCCGAACGCGGCGCGCGAGGCGCTGCTCGAGCGTTCCTGGCCGGCGCAGGACATGGGGCCGCTCATCGGGCTGATCGCCGATCGTCGAACTGTCATCAGCGAGAGCGGCGAGATACGTCTGTCGGATGACCAGGCTCGCGCGATCCTGGACCTTCGCCTTCAGCGACTGACGGGCCTTGGCCGCGATGAGATCGGCAACGAGGCGAAGGGGCTTTCTGACGCCATACGCGATTATCTTGATATTCTCGGTTCGCGTCCCCGCGTGATGAGCATCATTCGCGGGGAGCTTGAAGATGTTCGCTCCCGCTACGCAGTCCCGCGGCGCTCAGAATTCCTGGATGCCGATCTCGATCTCGAGGATGAGGCGTTCATCGAGAGAGAAGATATGGTCGTGATGGTCACTCATGGCGGTTATGTCGTCCGTACGCCCTTGAACGCCTACCGAACCCAGCACCGCGGCGGAAAGGGTCGAGGGGCTATGGACACCAAGGAAGCGGACTTCGTCAGCCGCCTCTTTGCGGCGGACACGCATACGGAAATCCTTTTCTTCTCCTCGACGGGAATGGTCTACAAACAGAAAGTGTGGCGCCTGCCGCTGGGGGCGCCAAACTCCCGCGGCAAGGCTCTGGTCAATCTTTTCCCCCTTCAGGCAGGCGAGAGGATCACATCTGTGATGCCCCTGCCGCAGTCTGAAGATGAGCGGGAGCGCCTGAATATTCTGTTCGCGACGCGTTCAGGCGGCGTTCGTAAAAATATGCTGACGGATTTTCTGCAGGTGAACCGCGTCGGCAAAATCGCGATGAAGCTGGAAGACGACAGCGATTCGATCGTCGATGTTCAGATCTGCCGGCCTGAAGACGATGTTCTGCTCACAACGGCTCTGGGTCAGTGCATCCGCTTCCCGGTGGATGATGTACGGGTCTTCACGGGTCGGACCTCGACAGGCGTTCGCGGCATTCGTCTCGGAGCAGGGGATGAGCTGATTGCGATGTCCGTTCTGCGCCATGTCGATGCGACTCCCGCCGAGGCTCGCTCCTATCTGAAGCATGCGGCGGCGTTGAGACGGGACGGAGCCGAGGCTCTTGAAGAGGGCGCGGAGGAGGAGGCTGAGGACGCTCAAGGAGACGAAGCGGTCGTCGGCGAGGTCGCCCTTACTGATGAGAGGCTGGCGTCTCTGCAGGCCGCAGAAGAGTTCATCCTGACCGTAACCGAAGACGGAATGGGCAAGAGGGCCTCGGCGTTCGACTATCGTCTCACGGGCCGGGGCGGAAAGGGACTGATCGCTCACAGGCTCGCCCGAGGCGGACGGCTTGCAGCCAGCTTCCCTGTTCGCGAGAGCGATGAAATCATGCTGGTCACAGACGGGGCCCAGTTGATACGGTGCGGGGTCGATCAGATCCGGATCGCAGGCCGAGCCACCCAGGGAGTGAGAGTTCTCAGGGTGGCGGCCGGAGAGCGGGTGGTGGCGGTTGAACGGCTCGGCGATCCGGGCGATGGAAGCACGGGCGAGAGCTAGGTATAGAGCCCGTATAAGAACAGCGGCCGGGCGCCACCCGGAGAGCGGAGGCGTCGTGAAGCGGGTTGGTCTTTATCCGGGAACGTTCGATCCCATCACGAACGGCCATCTCGACATCATCGGGAGGGCTGTGAAGCTTGTCGACAAGCTGATCATCGGAGTGGCCGTCAATCGCGACAAGGGACCTCTTTTCTCCCTTGAAGAGCGCGTGGAGATGGTGATGCGGGAGACAGCCCGTTTCTCAGGTCATGCCGAGATCGAGGCGCGGCCGTTTGAGAACCTGCTGATCAAATACGCTGAGTCCTGCGAGGCTAAGGTGATCATTCGCGGCCTGAGGGCGGTGTCTGATTTTGAGTACGAGTTCCAGATGGTCGCGATGAATCAGAAAATGAATCACGACATCGAGACCGTTTTTCTGATGGCCGATCCCATGCATCAGGCTGTCTCCTCACGCCTCGTCAAGGAAATCGCCCGCCTCGACGGCAGCGCTGATCTGTTTGTGCCTCCCGACGTCTACAGACGTCTGAAGGAGCGTTTTGAGCGGACGAAAGGAGCCCGTTGATGACTTCCCTCGTTCTTCGATCCCTGATCGGGGCTGGCGTATCCGCCGCGTTGACCGGCGCAGCGCTCGCAGGTCCTGCGGACGATCCGGCGAACTGGCGCAAGGTTGATCCCGAAAACCTCCTTCAGCTGACCATAAAGCGTCAGGAGGTGCTGATCGAGCTGCGGCCGGATTTTGCGCCTGGCCATGTCGCCCAGATCAAGAAGATCGCTCGGGCCGGACATTACAACAGTTTGCCCTTTCATAGGGTGATCGACGATTTCATGGCGCAGGGCGGTGAGGTTTCGGCGATCTACATGCTCTCGACGCCCTATCCGGAACTGAAGGCCGAGTTCACCTTTAAAAGGAAACCCTCTGAGGCGCCGGTCCAGTGGCTCGGCGATCCGACTAGCTCCGAGACGGGCTACTTTCAGGGGTTCATTGTGGGGTCCCAGCCGGACTCTCTTGCGGAAATGATGGCGGATAAGTCTGTCAGCACATGGGCGCTTCATTGCCCCGGGATCTCGTCCATGGCGAGAACGGACGAGCCCAACAGCGCCGATACGCAATTCTTCCTGATGCGCCAGGCGAGCCCTGTTCTGGATAAGTCCTATACTGTATGGGGTCGGGCGCTGACCGGCCTCGACGTCATCCGAGGGATCAAGGCCGGACCTGAAGAGACCGACGGCCGCATGTCGCCGGGGGTCGCCGATAAACTTTCGAGGGCGACAGTCGTCGCCGATCTGCCCGATTACAAGCGACCCACTGTCTACGTTCAGCGAACAGACGGACCCGAGTTCGCAAAAATCATTGCTGACGCGAACGCCGCCGGCGTCGCGGACGCCTGCAGCCTTCCGCCGGTTCCGGCGATTGTGGAGATGCCCCCAAGTGAGTGACGTATCCGATAAAGAAAACACCCTGATCCTGACGCTCGAGGGCGGACCGGTCACCATCCAGCTCCTTCCGGACAAGGCGCCGGGCCATGTGGCTCGGATCAAGGAGCTCGCGCGCAGCGGGTTCTATGACGGTCTGACGTTTCATCGCGTGATCAGCGGCTTCATGGCTCAGGGAGGATGCCCTCAGGGGAGCGGGATGGGCGGATCGGGCAAGAAACTCCGGCAGGAGTTCAACGATGTCAGCCATCAGCGAGGCGTCTGCTCCATGGCCCGGGCGCAGAATCCGGACAGCGCAGACAGTCAGTTCTTCATCGTCTTCGACGATGCCTCATTCCTGGACCGGCAGTACACTGTCTGGGGCCAGGTGACGGACGGGATGGAGCTCATTGACGCGCTCCCAAGAGGGGAGCCCCCTCAGAAGCCAGGGCGAATTGTCTCGATGCGCGTTGCTGCCGATCTCTGAAATCTGCGTCTGCGCTAAGGCGTGACGGGATGAACATGACCGTCCGCACGATGGATTGGAGCCTCCTCCAGCGCCTCAGGCGCTGGAAGGGGCGGGGCGGGTTTTCTGAGGTTGGTTTGCATCCAGGCGGACGCAGCCGAAGCTCTGAGAGCGGCGTTACGCGACAGGTCCGCATAAAAGAGATTAAAGGTCGGCGTCAGATTTTGGGGGCCGGCGTCGGTTTTGAGGTCTGGGGAGGTCGGTCGAGTGACGGTCAGTCGCCCGTCCCGACATGAGGCCGATACCTCCGCAGGGTGGATGACCGGGCGTTGAGCGCCCTGAACGCGGGCGCCGCCGCGATGGGCCGACTTTGGGGTCGCGCCATCGTCGCGTCGCCAGGACACCGGATTAATGCAGACAAGGTCGTTCAGTCCGGTCTCCGCCGCAGGTGACCAGGACCAGGCGATCAGGCACCCGGTTTCGTTCTCGCGTTCGCAAATCGGCTGCCGGAGCAATCGGTCCGCCTCTGTCTGCGACACCTCGGCATCGATGAGATAGGCGGCGGCCAGCCTCGAAGCGAGAGGCTCGCTTCGAAAACGATCCTCCAGCAGTCGGAACGCAAGGTCCGCCCCTTCGCCGATGCCGACCAGCATGACGCCTCGGGCCCGGTTGTCCGACCCCATGTAGGCGTCGAAGGCGTGAAGGATGTCGATGTAGGCAAGGTCTTGCGCCAGCTCAGGGTCCCCCCGACGAAACTGCCGGTATCGGGGCGCATAAATCGGACCGGCGGACGCGAACGGCCCGGCGTGGGAGGGAAGGATCGTGTTGAAAAGGCGCTGGTCCGAGGCCTCATCTCCCGGGATGAGACTTTCCCCGTCGCTCGTCGTCGTGGCCGGATGGATAAAGAAGACATCAACGCCCCAGGGCGTCTCCCATCCGCCCGGAGGCGGGCCTGGCGGCCGCAGGGCCCAGGCGTACGCCTTCCGGTAGTCGCCCGTCCATGGACCTGAAAGGACGGGAGGGTCGATGGGCTCTGGACGGGAAGCGAAAATTGCGGCGAGACTTCCTGCGAAACAGACGCCGGCTGCGGAGAGAAGCAGGAGGCGTCGCGTCCGGGCCCATTTCAGAAAAAAGCGGTACACGCGACCTTGCCCATTCTCGGCTGGAATACGGGACGCCGTCCGCCGGCGCGCAACGCCGCGGACTTTTAAGACAACCGTTCAGGGAGCTTTGATAACCGAGGGAGGCTAACCTTTTGCAAACAGATCAACCAGAGCGCTGAGCAGCTGTCCCGCTTACGAAGCGCCCGAGATCGCCCGTCACGCCTCATCCGATCCATCCGCGATCATCGAGGCGATTGCCGGCGCGAAAAGCTCCCTCACCCAGGCCGCCGCCCGGCCGCGGGATCCGCTCAGTTCGGGATCACCATTCAGGATCGAGGCGGCGTCCTTCCGGGCGATTTCGAGAAGCCTCACGTCGTTTGCGAGGTTGAGAATGCGAAACTCCGGGGCGCCGGATTGCCTCAGTCCCAGCACATCTCCCGCTCCCCGCAGACGGAAGTCCGCCTCCGCGATTTCAAAGCCGTCATTGGAGCGGCGGAGGATATCGAGACGCTCCCGACCCGTTTCGCTCAGGGGAGGATGGTAAAGCAGGAGACAACTGGACGCCTTATCGCCCCGACCCACCCGGCCCCGAAGCTGATGCAGCTGCGCCAGACCGAACTTCTCAGCTCGTTCGATCACAATAATCGTCGCCTCCGGCACATCGACGCCGACCTCGATCACGGTTGTGGCGACCAGAGCGCGGGTTTCGCCCGCCCGAAACCGTTCAAGGGCCGAATCGCGTTCCGCCGGCGGCATGCGTCCGTGCACGAGGCCGACGCTCTGGCCGATAGCGTTCGCCAGACGCTCGCAGCGTGACGCCGCCGAGGCGTCACCGGCGTCTTCGCTGTCCACGGCCGGGCAGATCCAGAACGCGCGTTCACCCCGATCCGTCGCCCGACCAACCGCCGCCATCAC
>JAGWYJ010000067.1 GCA_018969425.1 Alphaproteobacteria bacterium
ATCGTGTAGAGGTGACGGTGTTTCGGACCTTCCCGGAGCTCGAGACGATTGAAGCTGTCTTTCTCGGGCCGCGGACGCAGGTCGCTCGCAAACTCAAATCGTCGTCTCCAGTTTTTCGTCTCGAATAGGTGGGCGGTGTTTCGGTTCGAACCTCGATGCGTGTGGGCGACTGCAGGATGCCTGGCCTGGGTTTTAGCGCGCTGCTCGCCAGCGCCGGCGACGAAGGATCCCGCCTCGTCATCTGCAGCCGGGCCAGCTGCAGACGAAAGGTTGGCGGATCCGCCCTCGTCCGCTCCCGAGGACACATCGTCTGTTGTGTTCGGGCGTGAGGGCGAGCCTGAATTCCTGATGTGGGAGGATCTTCTCCCCGAGGGAGAAGAGGCCGCACTTGCAGCTCTTTACGAGGACTACTTCCGAAGCCTTGATCAGCGCGTGCGCAGCTCCCAGACGTTTCTCACACAGTCTCCCTCCGCCGGTCCGATCAGTCCCGGAAGCATAGAGGAAGGCAGTTCTCTGGATGTCATGCCTCAGGTCGGAACCTTTAACACTGTGACGGATCTTGATGGCTTGAACGTGCGCATGGCGGGCTACATTGTGCCGTTCGATTTCGACGCGAAGGGCGGGCATAGGGAATTCCTGTTCGTTCCTTATCAGGGGGCGTGCATCCATACGCCTCCTCCGCCGCCGAACCAGATGATCCACGTGACATCAGCCGCCGAGGTGATGGTTCCCGATATCTGGGGCGCATACTGGCTCGAGGGTGTGATCCAGATTGCTCGACGCGATACGGACCTGGGCGACGCCGCGTACTCGATGAAGTTGTCCCGACTGGCTCCCTACGAATAGGCCATCGAACGACTGTCGAAGCGAGAGGTTTGTTTCGGAACGGCGAGGCAGAACATCATGAGCCCGGCGACGAGCGACCGAAGGGGTCACGACGTCTGCGGGCGTCTGATCTCGTAGATGTAATGAGGATCGTTGAGAGGCGGCCGCGAGACTACGCCTTGCCGGCGCCTCGCCCCGATACGTTCGATAGCTGTCTGCGACCGGATATTAGTGACGCCGATCCAGAAGATCACCGTGTCGACGAAGCGGAAGGCGTGATTGATCATGAGGGTTTTGATTTCCCTATTGATCTGTCCGCCCCAGCTCGCGCGCACGAGGAAGGTCCAGCCGATCTCGATTTCGCTCAATTTCGGATCAAATCCGTGATAGCGGCTGGACCCGATGATGAGACCGCTCGATCTGTCGATGAAGACAAATGCGCTCCCGGACTTCAGGGCTCCGTCGAAATACCCACGAAAGACCTCCTCCTTGTAGCGATCTTTGGCCGGATGACCGGCCCAGATGAGCGGGTCGGAGGCTGCGACAAAGAGCTCCTTCCAATCGCTGGCGGCGATAGGTCGGATCAGCGTGCGATCGCCGATCAGTGTGGGCTGAAGATCAGGTTCCGTCAGAACTTCGTCCTCCAAAGGGCCGTCGACCGCGATCCCGTCGGTTGGCTATTCGCCATCCGCTGATAGCGCCGTATCTCTGCCTTCCACCATTCCCCGAAGGATCCCTGGAAGGGCGTAATTGCCCTCGTGGCAGGCATACTCAAAGACCTTTTCTTTCGAGAGGCGCAGAGGCATCTGTCCTGTCCAGGTCTGAGTGTAGCTGATCGGATCGATGACCTCGTAGGTGTAGTCGATCTCGACATCCGAGACGCGGCGGAAGCGTTCTATGATCTTCCCGTCTTTAGACAGAGGAATTCTTCCGCGAGCCTGCAGCGGATGCGGGTTTCGGGTTTCCACGACAAGCGTGTCGCCTTCCCAGCGGCCGATAGAATCGCCGAACCAAGGCTGGATGGCGTCAGGCAGCCGCGCCTCTTTCTCGCCCGGCGCTTCGATTCGAATGATGCGCGCATCATGGTTCATTTCGATATCGAGCATCACATGATCGGGTGTCTGAACAATCTGGATGTGATTGTTGTACATGGCGTTGGTCAAAGGCGGTCCGCCCTGATTGGCGAACGAGACAAGACACCGATCGCCGAGCGTTCGAATTTCCGGGCCGGTGTTGTTGACCGTGCGGGCGCTGTTCATGCGTGAACCGGCGGCTGCGTTTCCGGCTCGATTATAGGGAATCTGACCGTTGGCCGGCGAGGTGATCCAGGAGGATCTCCACTCACCGTTGACCTTGGCGTATTCCGAGCCTGGATCGATCCAGAATGCGTTGTAGCCTGCATCAGCGTTCTTATCGGTGAACACTCCCGAATTCGGATCTGTCCGCTTCTGGCTGTCGCGAGCTATTCTCACATAGTCCGCATTGTCCATCAGCTCCTTGATCTTTTCCGGAGGGATAACCAGCGTGTCGATGTTTGCGCCGCCACGTCCGCCGCCGCGTGTGAGGCTGGTGAGAGAGGCTGTTGACCACACGCCCTGCAGGTCAGGGCGGCCGTCTGGCGTCCGAGGGGCCTTGTAGTTGGGGTCCCACGACGCAAGGTCGCGGAAATAGGGAAGGGGACTTTCGTAGGCTTTCGTCCCTGCGATCGGCTTGGGGCCGTCCACTGTCTCTGTCGGATCCGCGTACTCAACCCCTGAGCCCTGGCCGATACGCTGCGCCCCGGCCTCTGGCGCGAGCCCCAGCGCAGCGGCGAATACGGCCAAAGACAGACTGAATTTCAAACTGGTCATGATAACTCCCCTGGCGAGCCGACCCTGAACCTCGCCTCGATCCTGTGATCACGACGGGTGGATCTTTTTTTTGACTCTAGTGCCTTCACCCGGATCGTGTCGAGACGATCCTCCCTCACGAGCCCGTGTCAGAGAAACGATAGGACTGTCCCACGCCAGGGTTGATCAGACCGAAGTGTCTTGAGGGGATTCGGCTGCGGATAGCAGCCGCCTCAGATTGGCGTCCGCGGCTGCGGAGGTTGCTCTTAGGCGTTGGGCCTCCCGTGCGATCCTCGGATCGGACGCTGACAAGCGGGCGATCAGGCCCGTCATCGGATCGAGCCTGCAGTTGAGGATCCACTCCCTGAGGCCCTCTGTCTTCATCCAGGCGGACCGATTGGCGGATCCGACGAGGATGTTGGGGATCCATTCCAGGACTGTGTCTGACATCGGGGTCGGCTGGCAGAGGCGGTTTTTCTCCTCATCGTCCCCGCCATGAGCCTCAAGATAGGCGATCAGGGCGGCGCTGAAACACAGCTGCCCGAAACGGAGGGACTGCAGATCGATACGGCCAGGAGTAAAAACCGGATCCCGGAGATGGCGGGTATGGCCAAGGGCGCTCGCGCTGCAATCGACATAGAGGGTGTCTGCAGGCGCGGGGATCTCTCCTGACTGCAGGTGAACCCGATCGGAGTGGATCGACACTACGCGTCCGAGACGGACGATGTCCTCGATTGCACGAGCCCGCGTGACCTCGGGCTCGGCGGCGATTGCGCCATGATAGAGCGTCGGCCAGACCTCCTGCGTTAGCCGGAGCCAATGTCCCTGGGCCTCCATACGCCGACACAGGTCCTCGACCGAGGCCGCCTGCGCCCAGATCTCGCTCTGGTCGGCCAGCGCCGAGAGACTCTCTGCGAGGAGGGCTGGGCCTGGTTGGAAGGCCCGGCGATTGGCGATCCATGGATCGCGCGGAACGATCCACCGGATGCGGCCCGCATCCACCCCCTGCGCCAGCATCCAGGTGATAACGTCGAGACCCGTCTTGCCCGCCCCGATGACTGTCACGGGGCGACGCTCGCTGATGCGTCGCGGGAGGTCGTTGGGCGGAATGCACACAACGCCTGCCTCGACGTCGAACCCCCGTCGATGGGTGAGTGGAATGCTCGCCGCCAGGCGTGAAGCCTCGACAAGTCTCCTTCTTATCCGGACAGACCGCATCTCGCCCGAGGCGAGGTCGCGTATGTCTCCCTCAGGCGTCACGACGCTCCCGAAGTAAGCCTTCACGCGGCCGGTTGGAAGAAAGCCGTCGTTCATGACCTCGCGGAAGTAGGCCGCGACCTCCGTCCCTGAGGCCAGTTCGTAAAACCCCTGATTATCTCCGGATGCATCGATCCGATCCTGTCCCAGACGCCGTGATGCGACCCCGTAGAGGATGGAGGGCTGATGGAGACGAACGAACGGATAGGAGTCGTTCCAGTGACCCCCAGGCCCGGGTCTTGGATCGACGATGGTGATATGAGCCTCGGTCTCGCTGAGCAGGGTATCGACAAAGGCCATGCCCATCGCGCCGCATCCCTTCACGAGATAGTCGGTCTCCTCCTGCATGGCGTTTCTCCGTGTCTGCTCCGGCTTGTGACGCGATCCCGTCGGCCTTTCAACAGGGCCTTCGGTCTTGGCGTCGGTCAGAGCCGCCGAGATCGAGTTCTGGCTGCCTGTGGATCGTCGTCGAGACAGGCTCTTGCCTGTTTGCCTGGGCGGTGACGAAATGGCGTCCTGAACATTAGATGGAGAGCGTTATGGCGGGACGGCTGGACGGCAAGGTGGCGCTCGTGACCGGGGCGTCCAGTGGGATCGGTCTCGGGACGGTCGAGCGTTTTGTTGCGGAGGGAGCGAAGGTTCTGGCAGCCGATATTCAGGACGCCAAGGGCGCCCAGCTTGAAGCCCGCTTTCCTGGACGCCTGGTCTACAGACGATGCGATGTCACTCGCGAGAGCGATATCAGGGACACGGTTGAAGCGGCGGTGGGGGAATTCGGAGGCCTTGATATCTTGTTCAATAACGCAGGCGCCGGGGGTGTGAGTACAGGAGTGGAGGACGCTGACCTGGATGGATGGCGCTCAACCTATGACCTTCTTCTGTTCTCAGTGGTCGCAGGCACGCGGTACGCCGTTCCGCATCTGAAGGCTCGCGGCGGCGGGTCTGTGATCAACACCTCGTCAATCACAGCCCTTCAGGCCGGATATGGCCCGATCGCTTATGCGACCGCCAAATGCGCGGTGATGCACTTCTCTCGGCTGGCGGCCGCGGAGCTCTCACAGCATCGCATACGCATCAACGCCATTCTTCCGGGGTTTATAGCGACGTCGATTTTCGGGGCGGGGCTCGGCATGGAGCGCAGCTCCGCCGATCAGCTCGCCGCTCTTCTGGCGGAGAAGGGCGGTAACGCTCAGCCTCTCGGCCGCGTAG
>JAGWYJ010000068.1 GCA_018969425.1 Alphaproteobacteria bacterium
CAAAGACCGGAATCTCAATTCCTGTTAGATGTATAATCCGACATTCGGATTGTAAATCCGCCGGATCCGCCGTCACCGGAAGGAACAATGCTGGCGAGGCGATCCCGCCAATTCCAATACCCGCGTTATCGTTGACGCTACGCCGTCACAAGACAGGCGCCAGAGGCTCCTCGAGAGCGTCTCGACCACAAACGACCTGAGCCGCTCGCATGAGACGTCGGCGCGTAAAGCGTTCCAAGGGCATCTAGGCCCGAAACTCGTCGAATCCGACGGCCCCACGATCGCCTGACGAAAAGCGGACCGGAACACACTCTGTTGGGCATGCCGACCGACCCTGCTCGCAAAGAGCCTGGCCGTAAACTTGGACGATCTGGCTCATAAGCCATCCATTCTGGACGCCGAGAAAAGTCAGCCGCGGCTTTTGATGCCTAACGATTGCCGTCAGTCATCTGAGAGGCCGGGAAGGCACCTCACCCTATCGGGTAATGGCCCGCCCAAGTCATGCCCGATAAAGTGCCAACACATTAATTAAATTGAAAAAATTTACAAAAAGTCGAGTGGGATACGCGTCGGTGACAGGAACTGGCACGAGAGACAGATCCTCCGTCGCATCCGGCGAGACCCGCGGCCTTGAGATCATCAGACGCGCCGTCCAAACGATACGTCGCCACATGGCCGGCGCAGCAGCCTTTTCAGCGCTCATCGCGCTCCTCTATCTCGCTCCCTCTATCTACATGATGCAGATTTATGACCGCGTGCTCACGACGGGAGGCCTGATGACCCTCGTCTTCATGAGCCTCCTTCTGCTGGTCGCTCTTGCGACGCACTCGTTTCTGGAGGGGGCGCGACAGAGGCTCCTGACCCGGGCCGCCGTGCAGATCGATCAGGAACTCAGCCCGACACTTCTCCGCACAGGCTTCCGGAACGCCGGCTCACCTGACCCAAAACGCAACCAGATCATGCGCGAATTCGATCTTGTTCGTCAGGCCATGCAGGGACCTGGCGCGACCGGATTATTGGATCTGCCGTTCGTACCTGTATTCATTATCGTCTCGTTTCTTCTGCATCCGTCGATTGGCCTGGTCGTTCTCCTGGGTGCGGGCGTTCTGGTCATGATCGCAGTCGCAGGCGAAAGGGCGACAAAGAAGGCCCAGTCCGAAGCTGCCAGCCGCACTCCCTCCATCTACGCGGCGCTGGAAATGTCCCAAGCCCAGGGGGGAACCATCCGGGCGCTCGGAATGCAATCCGCACTCTCCGAGAGACTGATAGATGAACGTTACGCGCTCAATGACATCACCACACGAAACGCCTTTGTCGCTGGTCGCTATTCAGGCCTGACCCGCCTTCTGCGGATGATCCTTCAATCAGGAGTTCTGGGTCTTGGAGCTTATCTTGCGATAATTCAGGAAATCTCTCCCGGTGCGCTGATCGCCGGCTCCATCCTTGCAGGGCGCGCCCTCGCTCCGATCGAACAAGTCGTCGGGTCATGGAGGCAGCTTTCGCAGGGAAGAACAGCCTTTGAAGCCGTTCGGTCGTTTCTGAATGCAGCCCCTTCCGACATGAAACCTATGCCCCTTCCGGCTCCGATCGGACGCATCGATGCGGAGCACGTGTCCCTGCGTGCAGGGGGAAGCGATCGCTGGGCGATTTACAATGTGAGTTTTCAGGTATTGCCTGGCGAGAGCCTCGGGATTCTTGGATCGTCCGGTGCCGGCAAATCGACTCTCGCGAGAGGATTAGTAGGCGCGCAGCCTTTCGATGGCGGAACTGTTCGCATCGACGGGGGAAGTCTCACCGATTGGGACACAGAAGCGCTCGGACGGTATATCGGTTACCTCCCACAGGATCTTGGTCTTCTCCCGGGAACAGTGGGCGAGAACATTTCCCGCTTCTCCCGCGACGGAAATGCTCCGGAACTCACTGTCAAGGCGGCTCGCGAAGCCGGCGTTCATGACCTCATTCAAAAACTGCCCCACAGCTACGACACCCGGATCGGCTTTAATGGCGCCGGCCTGTCAGCCGGACAGGCGCAGCGTATAGCGCTGGCGCGAAGTCTCTATAATGAACCGAGCGTCCTCGTGCTCGACGAGCCCAACTCGCACCTCGACAGCGATGGAGATGTCGTCCTGGCTGCGGCTGTCCGAAATGCAAAGGCGAGAGGCGCAGCAGTGATCGTCATTACCCACCGCTCCGGAATCATTGCCGAGGTCGACAAACTCCTCATTCTGAAGGACGGACGTGTCGACCAGCTTGGACTTCGAGACGAAGTGCTCGCCAGGCTCCGAAACGCAGCAGTTCAGGCGCGTCGGATCCGCGCCGTCTCCGGGTCCACGCCACCATGACCGTCGAGACTGCTTTCCAGATGGATCAGATCGCCCCCAATGCGCGCCACGGGCAAACCGGCGGCTTTGCAAATCCCGATAGCGAATTACGCGCGGGCGGAATAGTCGCAGGTGTATTCTTCATCGGCCTTCTCGGATGGGCAGCGATGATTCCCCTTGACGCAGCGGTGGTCTCATCAGGCGTGGTGTCAGTCGCCGGCAATCGACAGGCAGTTCAGCATCTTGATGGAGGCATTGTGAAGGCCATCCACGTCAAGGAAGGCGATTTTGTGAACGAAGGAGACGTGCTGCTGGAACTTATAGAAACAGACCTTAGAGCCGAAGAAAGATCCCTCAGCTCACAACTCATTGAACTCGAAGCACAGCACGCACGACTGAGAGCTGAGCAAGACCAGATCCCGAGGATTACCCCTCCGGAACGATGGCAAGACCTAGACGACATCGACAAGAGATTTGCCGAAAGGGTTCTCCGGAGGCAAAACTCAGAGCTTGTGGCAAGAACAGCGACCGACAAAGCTAAACGAAGCATTGTGAAATCAAAACGCGATCAGCTTGTATCGAGACTTCCCGGCCTGGAAGCGGAGAAACGGGCAGCGTCTGAACAGCTTCTGATTCTTAAGGCGGAAATTGATACATTGAATGACCTTTTCACGAAGGGACTGGCTGAACTACCACGCATCCGGGCGCTGGAACGCGAAGCGGCCAATCTGAGGGGCCGCATTGGAGATCTCGAATCCGCGGTGGCGGAGGCGCAGGACGCGATGCAGGAAACAACAGAACAGGACAGATCGATCACTGCTAACCGTCGCGAAAGTCAGGCTGAGGACCTGCGGAATGTCGAAACCAGGCTTTCTGATGTCGCGCCTAGATATCGGGCCATCGCCGAAAAACTCGGACGCACGCAGCTTCGGGCAACTGCAACAGGAAATGTTGTGGGACTTAACACGTTCACCGTCGGAGGTATCATTCCGCCCGGAGGTCGCGTCCTCGATATCGTTCCGAGCAACCGTGATCTGGTTATTGAAGCAACAATAGCGCCAGAGCACGGTGACGATGTACAAGTATCTGATCCGACCGAGGTGAGGTTTCCAGCAATCAACAGTCGATCCCCTCCGACCTTTGCCGGAAAAGTCGAGAAGGTATCTGCAGACCGTATGGTCGAAGAGCAATCGGGCGCAGCGTTCTTTCGGATAGAAATCTCCGTTCCGACAACTCAACGTGCCGATACGGAATCGCTTAAGACCTATGAGATACGCCCCGGCATGCCGGCCGACGTCATCATACCCCTGAAGAAAAGAACCGCCCTTCAGTACATCATCGACCCAATCACAAACAGCCTCTGGCGAAGCTTCAGAGAGCAATAGAGACAAGAAAAGAACAAAAAGGGCGACCACACCGTTAGCGCCCTGACTGAAAACTGACCTACTCCTTATCACCTATGACCAGTGCTACGGCCGGAAAATCCCTCCTGAACTTCTGGCGTGAATGTCTAGCTTCAGTCCGATAGGCGAGCTCACAGAACGCTCGTATCCGCCCATCGAGTATCGGTGAACGTGAAGCGGGCCATGGCGTCATGGAGGCCTGTAAGGTCATCCGGGACAGGTTCGGCCAGGAACGCGTGCGGAACCTGATCGAGAGCTGCGTTGGGGTCTGTCGAGGCGTACGCCGGGACTGGGGCCTCCTCATCCGCTAGGATCCCGGCCAGAGCAAAGCCCAGGCGTGTCTCGGTCCAGACCATGCCCGTCTCTCTGGGAAGAGCGATCGGCGCATCCGTCTGCAGAACCGAAGCCAGCGCTCCAGACGAGAGAACTGCAGAGAGGTCCTCCTCAGCCTTCTCCCCCCATGGAAGCGGGGTTGAGATCAGCCCGACAGGAGCGTCGGGCGAGACAAGAGCCTGAGGAGCGGGGATCGCCTCCGGAGCCGGGGCCTGTTCCCAGGACATGCGGGAGACCACAGGCAGGGTCGTCGACAGCACATCGTCTGAGGACAACTCCGCGATCTCAACGCCATGACGGCCCTCACGCCATCTGACCTCCATCCCGAACCTCACAAGATCCAACTCGGGCTCCGACAACAGGCTCGGCCGCTCCTCGTAAATCCGCGGAGACGAACTCCCGCTCAGCACAAAGTCGCCCGACGTCAGCGTCGACATCTGAACGCCCAGGAGAACGATCATGTCTCCACCATCCAGACGGATCGCTCCATTCGAGCCAACCTGAACGAAACGGGACTGCAGGTCCGTAAAACTCCCGATCGAGAAGTCGGAC
>JAGWYJ010000069.1 GCA_018969425.1 Alphaproteobacteria bacterium
GATTGCAGCGCCAGCAGCCAGGCCCAGCCGTAAGGACGTTCGAAGCCGCGGGCCTCGGGGCGGGCCAGGTAATCGCACTCGGCGGACAGGCCCTCCGGGCTGAAGCGTGATGCGATCAGGTCGATGATCTGTCTCGTCTGGGACAGGTCCGGCCATCGTCGTGCGATACGCGACAGCAGCCAGTATCCGTGCACGCAGGAGTGCCAGTCGAAGCTGCCGAAAAAGACGGGATGCAGGTCGCGAGGACGCTTCGCGTCCGCCGGGTCTGCGAGGACGTGATCCAGTTTGTGGGGAAACTCGCGTCCGATATGGCCGAGGGCGATGTCTGCGAAACGGGCTGCGAGATCGGACGTGAGGATGCGGGTCATGGGGAAAACGCCAGAGCATTCATCAGGAGGATGTTGACCAGAAGAAGAGCCATCGCGGTTGGAGCCTGAGCGCGTATGACGCCGTTGAACGCGCGCCTGCGGTCGGGCAGGTCAAGGAGGTTGGCCGGCACCACGTTGAAGTTGGCGGCCATGGGGGTCAGCAGCGTTCCGCAGAAACCCGCCAGCATGCCGATGGCGCACACCGCCGCCGGATTTCCTCCGAATCCTTTGATGAGGATGGGCAAGCCGATGGCTGCGGTCATGACCGGAAAGGCTGCGAAGGCGTTGCCCATCATGATCGTGAACAGAGCCATGCCGAGGCAATAAGCGATCACGGCGGTCGTGCGCGTCTCAAGGGGCAACCACAAAGATGCCAGACGTCCGATATCCTCGCCGACGCCGGCGGCGAGAAACACGGCGCCGAGGGCTGCGAGCATCTGAGGCAGGATGGCCGCCCATCCGACCGTCTCGAGAAGGCGCTGCGCCTCTTTGAGCGGCGCAAGAGGCGGGGGCCGCAGCCAGATCATCAGCACGCCGACCGCGATGAGAGCGCCGATGGCGAGGCAGATCAGGGTCGCCTGAGCCGGGTCGATCCAGCTCGCCGCCCAGGCGGTCTGGCGGACCAGCAGCGTCCCGGCGAGGGCGGTCGTCGGAATGATGAGCGCCGGCAGGAAAAGCAGGTTTCCATGTCGCCGCGCCAGAGCCAGACGCGAGTCTCCTGAAGGAAGCGCGGCTGCGCCCTTGCCCAGTCCCAGCGCTCCGAGCATCACGAGGCTTGTGGCTAACACACCGTTTCCAAGGTCTCCGATCCGTTCGCCGAACAGGAAACTGACCGCCATCAGCCCCCAGAACAGAGCGTTGATCATGCGTCTGGGATTTGTCCTGTCCCAGGCGGAGAGAAGAGCGATTGCGCCGAAGAAGAGACCGGCGAGGCCGTAGACGTGAGCGAGCGTGATCATGGGGTTCCGGCCCCTGTCGCAGTGATCAGGCGTCGCTTCAGAGTGCGATCCAGCAGAAGCAGGCGCGTCCCGTGAATGAGGAGCGCCGCGAACGCTGTAGGGATCGCGTAGAGCGACAGCTCAAGCGGCTCCACGATGAGGCCGCTCTGCTGGAGAAATCCCACCATCAGAAGGATTGACCCGATGGCTATGAAAATGTCCTCGCCGAAGAACAGACCGATGTTGTCCGCGCCCGCGGCGTGAGCGCGGATCAGCATTCTCTCCCTTTCCTGAAGAGGGCCCATGGTCGCTTCTGCCGCTCCTTCGGCCATGGGAGCAATCAGGGGACGCACCATCTGCGCGTGACCGCCCAGAGATGTGAGGCCAAGCGCGGCGGCGCCCTGTCTCACGACGAAATAGAGACTCAGGAGACGTCCGGGACTGGCTGCGCGAACGGCGCTGACAAGACCTCGGGCCTGTTCCTGCAGTCCCGAACGTTCGAGGAGGCCGATGGCCGCCAGCACGATCCAGACAACGCTGATGAAACGGCTGTCATTGAAGGCCCGCCCGAAGGTTTTGAGGGTGTCTGTTCCCGCTGACCTCAGGACCCCGATGTCGACCCCAGGCGTCCAGGCCGCCCCGAGACCCGTGGTCGCTGCAGCTGCGAGAACCACCAGAAGAGGGTGCGCTCGTAGCAGAAACCCGAGCGCCACCACGGCGATGCCTAGGAGTGCGAACATGGCTGGCTCTCCGTAACGCATGGAGGTCCGTAGCCGCCGCCTCCAGGGGTTGAGATGGTCAGAACATCGCCGGCGTTAACCGAGACCGGATCGGCTCCAAGGCTCTCTTCCACGCCGCTCCCCGCCCGCACCAGTCTCGAGCCTGCGGGAGATCCGGCCTCTCCGCCAGCCAGGCCGAAGGGAGAGGTTCGCCGTCGGGTCGCGAGTATGGCCGCCGTCATGGGCGATCGGAATCGTATCGAGCGCACCACTCCATCTCCTCCCTTGCAGTGACCCCGACCTCCCGATCCGCGACGGATCTCGAAGGTTTCGAGAAGGACGGGGAACCGCGTTTCCAGGATCTCCGGATCGGTCAGGCGGGAGTTCGTCATGTGGGTCTGAACCGCGTCCGCGCCGTCAAAATCCGGTCCAGCGCCTGCGCCTCCGCAAATCGTTTCGTAGTACTGCCGTTCGTCGTCGCCGAAGGTGAAGTTATTCATCGTGCCCTGTGAGGCCGCCAGTGCGCCCAGAGCTCCATACAGCGCATCGACCGTCACCTGACTGGTCTCCACATTTCCGGCGACAACTGCAGCGCCCGGTTCCGGATTGAGGAGGCAGCCTTGCGGGACCACAAGGTCGATCGGTGTCATGCAGCCCTCGTTGAGAGGGATCGTTTCCCTGACCAGAGTCCGGAAGACATAGAGGACCGCCGCCCGGGCGATGGCGAGGGGCGCGTTGTAATTGTCTGAAGTCTGGGGGCTCGTACCTGTAAAATCGACTTTCACGCGTCGCGCCTCACGATCAGGATCGATCCGCACGGCGATCACGGCGCCATTGTCGAGCGAGGCCCTGAACGCTCCGGGCTCCAGAGTGTCGATCACGCGCCTGATGTGCTCAGCGGCGTTTTCCTGGACATGCCTCATGTAGGCTCTCACCCCGGCGAGGCCGTATTCAGCGACGAGAGACTTCAGTTCCTCTCCGCCCCTGCGGCAGGCGGCGATCTGCGCTTTGAGGTCTGCGATGTTGCGATCGATGTTTCGAGCCGGATAGGGGCCTGATGCGAGAATGGAACGGACGTCGTCCTCGAGAATTGTCCCGTTTTCAGCGAGCAGGAGATTGTCGAGGATCACCCCCTCCTCCTCGATCCGTACACTGTTCGGAGGCATGGATCCGGGCGTGACGCCTCCGATGTCCGCATGGTGGCCGCGTGCGGCTGCGAAGAAGGAAGGCTCGGAATCTCCCTCAAGGAAAACCGGAGCGATAAGGGTGATGTCGGGCAGGTGTGTTCCTCCCGCATGCGGCGCGTTCAGCATGTAGATGTCGCCGTCCCGCATGCCTCGCCCGTCGAGCTCTCGCGTGCGACGCGCCTTAACGACGCGTATGCTTTCGCCCATTGACCCCAGATGAACGGGGATGTGAGGAGCATTGGCCACGAGGCCTCCTTCGCTGTCGAAGATCGCGCAGGAGAAGTCCAGTCGTTCACGGATATTGACCGAGGCTGCGGTCATCTGAAGCGCAAGGCCCATCTCTTCGGCTATGCTCATGAACCGATTGTTGAAGATTTCGAGAAGGATGGGGTCGGGGCGCAGGGATGTCAGATGACGCACCGGCGCCTGTCCTCCACGTTCGAGAATGAGATCGCCATCTCCGGTCATCCGCGCCGTCCACCCGGCGGCGACCCAGGTATTGGCGCTCGCCTCGGTAATCAGGGCAGGTCCTTCGATATCTGAAGTTCCGGTCAGGTCTTCGCGCCTCCAGATGCGGTCCGCATCCGGGCGGTGAGCACCCTGAGCGACAGCGGGGCGAACGTGCGGTTCATTCGAGACGGCCATGCGTTTCGGCGCCGCCGGCGGACGCTCCGCCTCTATGACCGCCTCAGCTGAGAGCGCCGCCAGGATGATGATGCGGTCCCTGTCGATGAAGCCGAAGCGCCTGCGGTGTTCTGTCTCGAAGGCGGTCCGGATGTCGCCCTCATAAGGCCATGGGAAGCTCAGTTCGACCTCGCCTCCGTCATAACGCAGGGATGCGCTCAGGCGGGTCGTCACGATTTCTCCCGGAGACGCCTGAGACATGAGCGCCTCCCGGGCCGCATTCGCCAGATCGTTCGCCCGTGAGGCAGGGTCCACCGTCTCCAGGGGTTCGGCGATTGTGGTTTCGCGAACTGTCCGGAGGTCGGCGCGTCCCATTCCCCAGGCGGACAGGACCCCGGCGTGGCGGTGAAGAAGGACGGTCCGAATGCCGACAAGATCAGCCACCGCACATGCATGCTGGCCGCCCGCTCCTCCGAAGGCGCAAAGAACATATGCGGCGGGATCATATCCGCGCTGGATCGAGATCTGACGGATCGCCTCGGCCATATGTCGATCTGCAATGTCGATGAACCCCTGGGCGAGGACGTCTTCCGAAATCCCTGAGCCGGCGGCGCTCTCAATCTGGGAGGCGATGTCCCGCAGCCTCGCCCTGCTGGCTTCCGGGTCGGGCGGCTGATCGCCTCCGGGACCAAAGAT
>JAGWYJ010000009.1 GCA_018969425.1 Alphaproteobacteria bacterium
GACCCACGTCGCGAGTGAAGCCGAAATCCTCCTCCCAGTCGCCGGAGTTATAGCGATCGTAGAAAATGCCCCCGATCCCACGCGGTTCATGCCGGTGGGGAAGGTAAAAGTACTCGTCGCAGTGTCGTCTGAACGCTTCATAATCGGGACCGGTGCGACCCTCACAGGCGCGTCTCATCGCTGCATGGAACTCGTCCGAGTCCGTTGTCGGTCCGGCGCGCTGCGTCTCCAGCAGCGGCGTCAGGTCGGCCCCCCCTCCGAACCACGCTTCCGAGGTGACCAGCATTCGGGTGTTCATGTGAACCGCCGGCACCCTGGGGGAGGCCATATGGGCGATCAGGGAAACGCCGCTTGCCCAGAAGCGGCCGCCTGAGCGGTCCGCTCCGGGGATGGAGGCCGCGAATTCCGGGCTGAACGTCCCGTAGACGCACGATACGTGCACACCCACCTTCTCGAAGAGACGTCCCTTCATCAGCGCCATCACGCCGCCGCCGAGGTCTTCTCCGGTCGTACCCCGTTGCCAGGGGGTTCGTTCGAACCTGCCGGGCGGGCCGGGGTAAAGCGGCGGTCGGGCTTCGTCCTCAAGACGCTCGAATTCCGCGATGATGCGGCTCTGCAGGTCCGAAAACCAGGCGGACGCCCGGTCCTTGCGGGAGGCGAGGTCAACCTGATCGCTGGGGTTCGAGTGGGCCATAAAGACTGGGTAGGGCTTTGGACCGGCCTTCGTCCAGAGACAGGTCGTCGCTCCCCGAATTGAACGCGCCCGGGCTATCTCGCCGGGGCTTTCCGATCTAGGGTTTCCAATCAATCGGAGGTCGAGCACGATGCGCCATACCAAAGGTGGGGATATTCTCGGGGCGGCGGTTCTGGTTTGTGTCCCGTTTCTCCTGTCTGCGTGCGCTAAGCCGGCTCCTCCCGAAAGAACGATTCTGGTGTCTCAGTGCGTTAAGGACGGAAACACCGAGGAGGCCTGTCGGTGTATGGCCGACAAGGCTGAAGCCGCGCTCGACAAGGAGGTTCTCGCCGCGATGGCGCTTGCTGCGGAAGGCAAGGACGATGAAGCCGATGAGGCGATGCGCAAACTGACCATGGAACAGCAGTTTTCAGTGGCGCCGTTCGCCGCTGCGGCTGTTGAGGCGTGTAATCTGAGTTAACCCGCCTGGATGGATCGGCGGGCCTCCCAGAGGGCTATCGCCGCGGCCATTGCGACGTTCAGCGACCTCGCGCCGGGACGGAGGGGTATGAACAGTCGGGCGGCGCATGCGTCGTGAACCTCGTCGGGCGCCCCGGCCGATTCTCGTCCGAACAGGAGCGTATCGCCGGGCTCGAAGGCGAACTGGCTGATGGGAAGCGCCGCTCGGGTGCTGAACAGGACGAGCCGGCCCTCCTTTCGTTCGGGAGCCTGAAGGAAGGCCGACCAGCTGTCGTGACGTCGCCAGCGGCAAAGATCGGCGTAATCCATTGCTGTGCGCTTCAGGGCGCGATCGGTGAGGGGAAAACCGCACGGTTCTATGATGTCGATTTCAGCCCCGAGGCATGCTCCCAGCCTCATGGAAGCGCCCAGATTTTGGGCTATGTCGGGTTGATAGAATCCCAAGCGCACTTTACAGCCTTTCCCCGGGTGGGAGCCTCTTGCGACATCAAGCCACGCGCGAGCTGCGGCTCGGCCCGTTATGTATGGCGCACAAAGCTCCGAATACCATGGGAGAGTCGCGTGGCGGAACACGGTTCAGACAGCCAGTCAGCGGGCGGGGCCCACGCCGGTGAGACCCGGCGGGATTTCATTCATATCGCGGCGGTGACCGTCGCAGCGGGCGGGGCGGCTGCTCTGGCCTGGCCGTTCCTGCAGCAGCTGGGGCCTGCGGCGGACACGCGCGCCCTGTCGAGCACGGAAGTGGATGTCTCGAAGGTGCCTCTCGGAGGAGAAATCCGGATCCTGATCGGGGGGATGCCTTTCTTCGTGCGTCACCGGACGGACGCCGAGATCCAGGACGCCCGCAATGTCGACATTTCGAAGCTTCGGGACCCTCAGACGGACGACGACCGTCTCCGTCCCAAGGCGGACGGATCCCTCAATCCCGCCATTCTGGTGACTTCGGGATCCTGCACTCATCTTGGGTGCGTCCCGGTTGGCCCGGCGCAGGGCACTCTCGGCGATTTCGGAGGGTGGTATTGCCCGTGCCACGGGTCTCACTACGACACGTCGGGTCGGATCCGGAAGGGGCCGGCGCCCCTGAACCTGCCGGTTCCCAAATATGAGTACACGTCCGATTCGATCATCAAGATTTCGCTTTAAGGGGGCTGGCTCGTGAGCGGACCATCGACCTACGAACCCAAATCGGGCTTCACGCGCTGGCTCGACGCCAGGCTGCCGATTGCGCGGCTCGCCTATGACAGCTTTGTCGACTTCCCGACGCCTAAAAACCTGAACTACTGGTGGACCTTCGGGGGCATCCTCGCGATCTGTCTCGTGACCCAGATTCTCACCGGGGTGGTGCTGGCGATGCACTATGTCGCGTCCACCGATCAGGCGTTCGCGAGCGTCGAGCGCATCATGCGAGACGTCGATTACGGCTGGCTGATCCGGTTTATCCACGCCAATGGCGCGTCGATGTTCTTCCTGGCGGTCTACATCCATATGTTCCGCGGGCTCTATTACGGGTCGTACAAAGCGCCCCGGGAAGTTCTCTGGATCCTTGGCTGCGTTATCTACCTGCTGATGGTCGCAACGGCTTTCATGGGGTATGTGCTTCCCTGGGGGCAGATGTCGTTCCACGGCTCGGCTGTGATCACGAACCTCCTCGGCGCGATTCCGCTGGTCGGCGAGACGATCAAGACCTACCTGATGGGCGGCCCTGCGATCGGCGATCCGACGCTCAACCGCTTCTTTTCGCTTCACTATCTGCTGCCGTTCGTCATTGCGGGCGTCGTGGTTCTCCACGTCTGGGCCCTGCACGTCGCCGGCAACGGCAATCCGACCGGAGTGGCCGTGAAGGAAGTGAAAAAGGATACGGTTCCGTTCCATCCCTACTACACGGTGAAGGACGGGTTCGCGATCCTGCTCTTCCTGATGCTGTTCGCCGTGTTCGTGTTCTACTTCCCGAACATTCTGGGCCATGCCGACAACTCGATTGAGGCCAACCCGCTCCAGACCCCGGCCCATATCGTGCCTGAGTGGTATCTGCTGCCCTTCTACGCCATTCTGCGGGCCATCACGTTCGATGTGGGTCCGATCCCGGCGAAGCTGCTGGGCGTAATGGCGATGTTCGGCGCAATTCTGATCCTGTTTGTTCTGCCCTGGCTGGACACCTCGAAGGTGAGGTCGATGCGCTACAGGCCCATCGCCCAGCAGATGTTCGTGCTTTTTGTCCTGGCGGCGGTCGGTCTCGGCTTCTGCGGAGCGAACAACCCCGATGACCTGATCTTCAAGTTCCGGGACGACAAGCTGTCCGTCTCCTACGCAGACACCAACGGTGTCGCTCAGGCTCGGCTTTTTGACGACTTCAGCGAAGCGAAGGCCTTCCAGTCATCGCTTCCGCCGACGGCGGCTGCCTCGATCGAGGTGTCCTCCTCCGGGTTCAAGTGGCTTTGGCTCTCTCAGGCGCTGTCGGCCTATTACTTCCTCTATTTCCTCGTCGTGCTCCCGGTGCTGGGCATTGTCGAAAAGCCGAAGCCTCGACCGGCCTCGATCGCTGACAGCGTTCACCGGCGGTCGAAGTCTGCGGCGGGCGCCGTTCCGCAGGCCGCCGAGTAAGGAGAACCCAGATGCGTCTCTTCCATTTCGCCGTCGCAGGTCTCTCCGCTCTTGCTCTGTCTCAGGCGCTTCCGGCCTTCTCGCAGGAGCATGGCGCCGCAGCGGGCGCCGAGGAGGCGCATTCGTCGGGCGGCCATTCCCTTAAGACCCCTGCGGGCGGTTGGTCGTTCGAGGGTCATTTCGGTTCATTCGACCGGAACCAGCTTCAGAGGGGCTATAAGGTTTACAGGGAAGTCTGTTCAACCTGCCACGGGATGAAGCTCCTGTCGTTCCGTAACCTGGCTCAGCCAGGGGGGCCGTTCTTCGAGCCTCAGTTCGCTAATCCGAACGATAATCCGATCGTGAAGACGCTGGCGTCGGAGATTCAGATCCCCTCCATAGATCCTGAGACGGGGGATCCCATCCAGGTCGCCGCCAAGGCTTCGGACGGCTTTCCGTCGCCTTATGCTAACGAGGCCGCCGCCCGGGCGCTGAATGGGGGCGCGCTGCCGCCGGATCTTTCCGTTATGGCGAAAGCCCGTCACGGGGGAGCGTCTTACATTTATTCGCTTCTTACCGGCTTTTACGAGCCGCCCGAGGGACTGACCGTCAATCCGGGGCAGCACTATAACGGCTATATGGCGGGGGATACGGCGGCGCAGTGGTCCGGCGATCCGCGGCATAAGCCCCCTGGCGGCTTCCTCGCCATGGCTCCTCCTCTGATCCGCGACGGACAGGTCACTTTTGACGATGGGACACCTTCAACGATCCCGCAGATGGCTGCGGACGTCTCCGCTTACATCGCCTGGGCCTCGGATCCTAAGATGGAAACGAGAAAGAAGATGGGGGCGGCTGTTCTCGGTTACCTCGCTATCCTCGCCTTCCTCGTCTATCTTTCCTACCGTCGCATCTGGCGGAACGTCGAACACTAGCGTCTTTCCCGGCGCCTGAACGTTCGGTATCCCGCGTCTTTCTGGGGACCTCTATGAGCGTCTGGACTCTCGGCGTGATCGGGGGCTCAGGGCTCTATCAGATGGGGTCGTCTGAGACCGGTGATTGGATTGAGGTCGCGTCTCCGTGGGGAGAGGCTTCCGACGACTTGTTCGTCACCGAGTGGGACGGCTGCCGCGTTGTTTTTCTTCCCAGGCACGGTCGCGGGCACCGGCTGTCTCCGTCCGAGATCAATTTTCGGGCGAACATCGATGCTCTGAAGCGTGCGGGTTGCACGGACATCCTGGCCGTTTCGGCCTGCGGTTCTCTGCGAGAAGACTACAGGCCCGGTGACTTTGTTCTGGTCGACCAGTTTATCGATCGGACACGATCGCGTCCTTCGACCTTCTTCGGAGACGGTGTCGTGGCCCATGTCTCCATGGCCGAACCTGTCTCCCGCCGGCTTGGCGAGGTTGTCGTTGACGCCGCCAGTGAGGTGGGCGCTCGTCTTCATACGACCGGGACCTACCTCGCCATGGAAGGACCCCAGTTCTCAACGCGCGCTGAGTCAAAGCTCTATCGGAGCTGGGGCGCCGACGTCATCGGAATGACGAACATGCCTGAGGCGAGGCTGGCGCGGGAGGCGGAGCTGCCCTACGCGGCGGTCGCCATGGTGACCGATTACGATGCATGGCGAGAGCAGGAGCGTGGGGTCGAGGTCTCCGACGTGACGCAGCTTCTTTCAAGAAATGCGGAGCAGGCCAGATCGTTGCTCCGGCGCACGGCGTCGCGCCTTGGCGCCTGCGCCCGCACGCCTGACCCCCAGGGCATCGACACTTGTCTTGACGGAGCGATCCTGACCTCGGAGCCGCGCCTCACCCCTGATGTGCGCGATCGCCTCGAAGCGGTTGCGGGTCGTCGTTTCGCTGCTCTTTATGCGACCTCGCCACTGGGTTCTTCGCCACGCCCCCCATGATGCGGAACTAATCATGTCCCTTCCTGTCCTCCATATCGCCGATCGCAACTACTCGTCCTGGTCTCTTCGTCCATGGCTCGCTCTTCGACATGGAGGCATCGCGTTCGCTGAGACCATGCACCCGCTTCCTGAAGCGGTCAGCGGGGAGGGGCCCGCCTTTCGCAGCATTTCGCCGACCGGACGCGTTCCTGCCTTGGAGATTGGAGGGGTGGTGATCGCGGACAGTTTGTCTATCTGCGAGTGGGCGGCCGAGCAGCGCCCTGCGCTCTGGCCTGAAGCGAGCCTCGACCGGGCCCTGGCGCGATCGGCGGCCGCCATCATGCACTCCGGCTTTTCCGCTTTTCGGTCAGCTGCGCCCGTTAACATACGACGCCGTACCGACGCCTCCCGTCTGACCCCGGCGGCGCGCGCAGACGCGGCTGAGATGGATGGTCTGTGGCGATCCTGGCTGCAGCGATCAGGCGGCCCCTACCTCTTCGGCAACTGGTCCATCGCTGACGCGATGTACGCCCCGGCGGCGACCCGGTTCGTCACTTACGCCATCGATTGTTCTGAGGACGCTTCAGCCTATATCATGCGACTAACGGAAGAGCCGCACATGCAGGAATGGATCTCCCTCGCACTGAAAGAAGGCCGTAGTCTTGAACGATATGAGACGGCATAAGAGGGAAGAGGGCCCGTTCCGGGTCGGCTCGGGAGGCGGGCTTTGGACCTGAAGGATACGATACGGACCATTCCGGATTACCCCAAGCCCGGGATCCAGTTCCGGGACGTGACGACCCTTATGGGAAATCCCCGAGCCTTTCGTCAGGCGGTGGATGAGCTGGTGCAGCCGTTTGCCGGGGCGAAGGTTGATAAGGTCGCGGGGATCGAGGCCCGCGGGTTTATCCTTGGGGGAGCGGTGGCCCATCAGCTGTCCGCCGGCTTTGTGCCTCTGCGCAAGAAAGGCAAGCTGCCTCACGCCGTCATCACGGAGAGCTATGAGCTTGAGTATGGGGCTGATGCGATGGAGATGCATCAGGACGCCCTGGTCCCGGGAGAACGCGTGCTTCTCGTCGACGATCTTATCGCAACGGGCGGCACTGCGATCGCCGCTGTCAAACTTCTGCGAAAGGCCGGCGCGAAGATCGTCGGCGCCGCCTTTCTGGTCGGTCTTCCGGAACTCAATGGCGACACCCGGCTCGCCGGGGTTGGGGTCGACGTGTCCTACCTGACCTGGTTTGGGGGACACTGACAGTTTTGGGCCCCTCCTCAAGGGGATCTGGAGGCTGCAGGGCATTGACCCGGGAGCCAAGGGCGGCCACCTATGGAGGCAACACTTGATCGGAGCCGGTATGAGCGTGCGATTGGACGAAGACGATGACGACGCCCCTTCGAAGAAGGAGGAGTCTCCGTCCTCCCTCATGGAGAAGGCGCTTTTCGAGTCGAGGACCATCCTCCTGACGGGCGAGATCAACGACAAGCAGGCGCGAAGCGTCTGCGCGCAGCTGCTTGCTTATTCCGCCGTCAGCGATAAGCCGATCCTTCTGGTGCTCTCGTCCCCCGGCGGGCACGTCGAGAGCGGCGACATGATCCATGACATGATCCGCTTTGTCCGGGCGCCGGTGAAGATTCTTGGGACCGGCTGGGTCGCATCGGCAGGGGCGCTGATCTATTCGGCAGGCCTTCGTGAAAATCGTTTTGCGTTGCCCAATACGCGCTTCCTGCTTCATGAACCCAGAGGCGGCGTCGGCGGACAGGCGTCTGACGTTGAAATTCAGGCCCGTGAGATCATTCGCATGCGGGAGCGTCTGAATGCGATATTCGCGGCGGCAACCGGTCAGCCGATCGAGCGGATCCGGAAGGATACGGATCGGGATTACTGGATGCAGGCTCAGGAGGCCCTCGACTATGGGCTCGTCGGCCGGATCGTCACCTCTCACAGCGATATCGCCTGAGGATTGCCGGCGAGGGCCGGAGCGGTGAGCGAAGGTGTCGCTGGCAGGCTGCTGCGCCCTGTCGGGCTGACCCGTTCGGCGTGCGCGTTCGCCGTTTCTGCGGCGCTCAACCTTCTCCTGGTCTGGGGGCTCTCGGTTGCGACGGCTCCCCGGCACGCGGCGCGTTTGTCCGCGCCGCTGGTGGTGAGTTTGATCGCGACGCCATTTTCGAAGCCGGCCCCAGCGGGGTCGACCGCACCTTCCCGCGTTTCATCTCCGTCGACTGCGCCTCGAGCGGGCGTCACGCGGGAGGCGATCCGCGGCGTAGCGGCTGAAGGCGCTCCGGGCGTCGACCTGCCGGCAGATCTGCCGGCTGTTCCTACCGAGACAACCGGAGAGGTTCCGGCGGGCCTTCGGTCGCTTCTCGCCATTGACCCGTGCGCCGATACCCTCGAACGCCTTCGCAAAGATTGTCGCCTAAAATGGGCCGGGGCGATGGCGCCTGGCGGCGGCGTCGCTCCTCAGGTTCTGGAGGAGCTGGCTGAGGCTTTTCCCGGCTTTAAGCCGGAAGGCGTCTTTTGTTCCCTTCATCTGGGATGCTCCGCCTCTGCGCAGGCCCGTAATCTCAACGGCACACGGCCTGTCGATCGCGTTTCGCCAATGGCTTCGGGGGCAGGAGGGCTTGGCGGGCCGCACGACCTGGTCGGCCGACTGCCCCCGCCAAATCCCTATCATGTGGATCCGGGTTTCGGAGACTGAGAGGCTTCAGGCGCCTTCGTTCAATCAGTCGAAAATGTCGAACAGATCGAAGCCGCGTCGTTTCTTGTGTCGGTACCGATAGTCGTCGTCGTCATCGTCCCGACGCGACTCCCTGTAGGGGCGTTCCGGTGCGTAGTCTCTCGGCGGCGCTGGTCGCTCCCGCGTCGCCTGGGGCGCGGCTACCGGAGCGTCTGCGGCGCGTTCCGCGCTCAGCAATTTCTCGAGCTCTCCGCGGTCGAGCCATACGCCCCTGCAGGTGGGGCAGATGTCGAACTCAACGCCGTCGCGTTCCACCTTCTTCATGGTCTGGCTGTCATTCGGGCAGAGAAAAAGGGGCACAGGCGACTCCTCGAGCGCTACTAGGTTGATATGGGGCACAGCGATCCTCTGTTCAAGTCGTTCACGGGCTGAGGCTTGATTGCGCGTGTCCTTCGTTGGCTCTATCGGATGCATGAGGGAAGGACTTTCCGGTATGAATTACCGTCACGCGTTCCACGCGGGGAATTTTGCGGACGTGCTCAAGCATGCCGTTCTGTGTCTGTGTCTTGAACGGCTGAACGCCAAGCCCGCCCCCTACAGGGTGATCGACACGCATGCCGGGGTCGGAAGTTATGATCTGAGCGGGGAGGAGGCCGAGCGAAGTCCGGAATGGCGAGAGGCGATCGGGAGGCTGTGGGTCTCAGGAGGAGGCGCGCCTGCCGAGGTGATTGCGGCTCTCGCGCCGTACATGACCCAGCTTCATCGGCTTAATCCTGACGGAGCGCTGCGGGTCTATCCGGGCTCGCCTCAACTTGCCTCTATGATGATGCGCGAGCAGGATGCTTTGCGGCTGTGCGAACTTCACCCCGAGACTTGCGTCCGGTTAAGAGAGATGATCGGCCGGGATCGACGTGTTCGCATTGAGGAGCGCAACGGGTTCGAGGCTCTGGCGGCGTATCTGCCCCCGCCTGAACGCCGTGGGCTCGTGCTTGTCGATCCTCCGTTTGAGGAGGCGAGCGGAGGACGTAAGGCGGATTTCGACCGGATGGTCGTGTCTGCGAAGAAGGCCGTGCGTCGCTGGCCGGGCGGGATTTATCTCTTCTGGCGGCCTCTCAAAGACATTGAGGCTGTTGAGGATTTCGACGGTCGGATGGCGACTGCGCTCATTGACGAGATGGGTATTGCGCCGGACAAGCTTCTCGTTGTCGACCTCTGGGTCAGGGCTCCGGGACCAGGGCCGCTCGCGGGGGCGGGTCTTCTGATCTGCAATCCGCCATTCGGGCTCGAAGAGAAGCTGCGGGCTCTTCTTCCCTGGCTTGCGCAGGTGCTGGATCAGACGCCTGAGGGTGCGGATGTGTCTGAAGCGGGGTGGCGTCTGGTCAGCGCAGCTTCTGAGCCGAACTCAGGATAACCTCACACGCATCAGGTCGCGAAGTCGTAGGGGCCGCCTGTGCGCAGCGCCGCCTGGTAGGCTGGCCGCGCATGAATACGATCCAGAAACGCCTTGACCATCGGACGGGAGCGGGCGTCCGCACGGGATGCTGCAGCTTCCAGCGGAAAACTCATCATGATGTCGGCTGCTGTAAACTCCGCGCCGGCAAACCATTCCGATTTGGCGAGCTCGGTGTCCCAATAGTCCATGTGCGCCCGTATCTGAGGGTCGCTGAAGCGTTGCTGGGCGAGCGTAGCGATCCGCCCTGCGACCCCTCTCAGCAGCATCGGCGCGCCTGCAGGCAGGCGCGAGAAAACAAGCTTCATCAGCAAGGGCGTCATGGCTGAGCCTTCGGCGTAGTGCAGCCAGTAGAGATAGCGCAGCCTCTCGTCCGATCCCGGGGGCGGAACAAGTCGCCCGTTTCCGAAACGGGCGATAAGGTATTCGACGATCGCGCCGGTCTCGGCGATGACGCGGCTGTTGTCAGTCACGACAGGCGACTTGCCGAGCGGATGGATGGCCTTGAGCTCGGGAGGCGCCTGCATTGTCGCCTGATTACGCTCATAGCGTCTGACCGTGTAGGGAACGGCGAGCTCTTCGAGCAGCCAGAGAATTCGCTGGGACCTGGAATTGTTCAGGTGATGAACCGTAATCATCTTCTGCTCCTGATTCGCCCTGCGTTCTGTCTGGCAGTCCGGATCGGCTCTGGCAACCGTGCGACCCGTCTCCACCCTATCCGATGATCTCAGTCGCGGATCTGAGAGCTCATCAGGCGGCCCCGTTCGGTGATCGCAACGGCGAGCAGGGCGAGCGTCGTCACAATCAGGTGGCCGAAGAGGATCGGCGTCAGGGTGCCGTTGAACGTCCGGGCGATGAGCCCGCCGATGCTTGCAGACACAAAGGAGGACGCAAATCCCATCAGAGCGGCGCCCGATCCGGCAAGGCGTCCCAGCGGCTCCATCGCGATCGCGTTGTAGTTGGGCCCCTGAAAGCCCATCATGAAGAATTCGAGTAGGATCAGAGTGTAGAAGACGGGGAAGGGCACCGGTCCCTGAAGCGCGATCAGGAAGTGGATCAGGCACACCCCCACCAGACCTATGAGAGCGGTATGCGCGAGCCGCCTCATTCCGAGACGTTCGACGAGCCGTGAGTTGATGAGGTTCGAAGCGGACATGGCGAAGGCCGCGCCGGCGAACCAGAGAGGGAACCAGTCACCGGTGTCGTAGACGTCGTGATAGATCTGCTCCGAGGATGAGATGTAGCTCATCATCGCGCTGAACATCAGACCAGAGGCGATGGTGTAGCCGAGCGTCTCGCGAGTGGAGGCGACTTTCCGATAGTTTCCAAAAACGCTCGAGGGATTCAGCGGCGAGCGGCGGTCCGCAGGAAGACTTTCGGGGAGCCTGAGCAGGACCCAGACAAACATCACGGCCCCGAAGCCTGCAAGCGACCAGAATATGCCCCGCCAGTCCATGACCTGCATCAGCATCTGACCGAACCAGGGCGCAAGAATGGGCGCTGACATGAAGACCATCATGACAAGCGACATCACCCTCGCCATCGCGCGTCCGGAGTACAGGTCGCGGGCCGCCGACACAGCGATCACCCGACTTCCGCCTGCGCTGGCTCCCTGAAAGGCCCTGGCGGCGAGAAGCCACTCAAAGGATGGGGCGAGGACGCAGGCGACACCCGCCATCGCGTAGCAGATGAGCGACAGAAAGAGGACGGGGCGTCGTCCGAACCGGTCGGTCAGCGGGCCGTAGACGAGCTGCGATGCGCCGAAACCCAGCAGGTAACAGATCACGACAAGCTGCTGGTCATTGGGCGATGCGAGGGCGTAATCCTCGCTGATGCGCGGCAGCGCCGGAAGCATGATGTCGATGGCCAGTGCGTTCAGCGCCATCAGCATCGCCGCAAGGGTGACGAATTCCGGAAGGGGGAGACGGGTCTGGGTTCCCTCGGTCGTGGGCTGTGACACGCAGGCTGCTTTCTGAACATAGGCGCCAGTGCGCCTCCAGAGATGGGCGATACCTGCATTCCCACGGGCTGGGTAGAGACTTCTCTCCGAAAAGAGTTCGGGATATGCGCCCCACGGCGCTGTCTGAAACTCTGTCCCGAACGTCTTGGGTTCAATTAGCCCTATGAGACGATCGCAAGCCGGGGTTGGCTATACCCGGCGGTCAGACGTTGAAACGGAAGTGCATCACGTCTCCGTCCTGCACCACGTAATCCCGGCCTTCCTGTCTGGCCTTGCCGGCTTCCTTGGCGCCGGTCTCGCCGCGATAGCGAACATAATCTTCATAGGCGATGGTCTCGGCTCGGATGAAGCCCTTTTCGAAGTCGCCATGGATCACGCCAGCCGCCTGGGGGGCGGTCACGCCTTTGCGAATAGTCCAGGCCCTCGCTTCCTTGGGGCCGACCGTAAAGTAGGTGATGAGGCCAAGCAGGTCGTAGCCGGCCCGGATAACGCGGTTCAGTCCCGGCTCGTCGAGGCCGAGGGATGACAGGAATTCCGCCTGTTCAGCGTCTTCCAGCACAGCCATCTCGCTCTCAATCTGCGCTGATATCACAACGGCCTGCGACCCTTCGGCTTTCGCGTGCGCGGTCACCGCATCCGAAAAAGCGTTTCCTGAGGCGGCGGACTCTTCGTCGACATTGCAGATGTAGAAGATGGGCTTGGCTGTCAGAAGCTGCATCATTCGCCAGGCCTTCTGGTCCTCGAGCGCGATCGTCGCCCGTCTTGCAGGGCGCCCGGCGTTCAGCTGTTCGAGGGCGAGGTCGATCAGGCTCAGGGTCTGTTTCGCCTCCTTGTCTCCTCCTTTCGCCTTCTTCTCTGCGGCGGCGCGCCTTTTTTCGAGGCTTTCCATGTCGGCCAGCATGAGCTCGGTTTCGACGACTTCAAAATCCGCCAGCGGATCGATCCGTCCTGAAACGTGGGTGATGTCCTCGTTCTCGAAGCAACGGAGCACGTAGGCGATGGCGTCCACTTCGCGGATGTTGGCGAGAAACTGGTTCCCCAGTCCTTCGCCTTTGGAAGCGCCCTTCACGAGGCCTGCGATATCCACGAAGTTCATCCGTGTGGGTATGATCTCTCTGGATCCGGCGATGTCTGCGAGCACCTTCAATCGAGGTTCGGGCATGGCGACATCGCCCACATTCGGCTCGATAGTGCAGAAGGGGTAGTTGGCCGCCTGCGCCGCGGCCGTCCGGGTCAACGCATTGAAGAGCGTCGACTTGCCGACATTCGGGAGTCCTACGATGCCCGCCTTAAAGCCCATCAGCGCGTATCCTCGGGCGCCGCGTTGGAATTGCGCGGATCACCCTTCGGCGCAGGGGCGAGGCGCATAACTTCAGTCTGGTATCGCTCGTCCTCGCCGGAGGCCAGGAACGTGATCGCCTCCGCACAGGCGTCAGCGAGGGGCTCTATCCATGACGCATCCGCCTTAGCGAAGTCGGAGAGGACATAGGAATGGACGAGGGACTTATCTCCGGGATGTCCAATGCCGATACGGGCGCGTCGTACGTCCGGATGCGCCTCAGCGATGATAGAGCGAACGCCGTTATGACCGGCCGCCCCGCCGCCTGTTTTCATTCTCAGTCGTCCGGGCGCCAGATCGAGTTCGTCATAGAACACTACGACCTCCGACGGCGCGATCTTGTAGAAGGTCATCGCCTCTCCAATCGCCCGACCCGAGTGGTTCATGAACGTCTGAGGCTTGATCAGAAGAGTCTTGACCGTCTCGCCGGACGACGTCGGGAGACGTCCTTCCGCGGTCTCACTCTGAAACTTTCCTCTCCACGGACCAAACGCATGACGCTGGGCGATCCGGTCAATGACGCGAAACCCGACATTGTGGCGATGGCCGGCGTATTTCGGGCCGGGATTGCCCAGTCCTGCGATCAGGAGCATGGCGTGAGCGTCCCGCTGTGCGGACGAGCCGAGGTGCGACCCGTCCGCCGCTGTTCAGGTTATTTCTTTCCGCCCGCCGGAGCCTTGCCGCCTGCAGGGGCCTTGCCGCCCGCCGGAGCCTTGGCGCCTGCCGCCGGGGCTTTTGCTCCTGCGCCCGCCTTGCCGGATTTCGGATCGGCCGCGCTGGCCGCCGCTGCGGCGGACGCCGCGTCGCTTTCGGCCTTGTCGTCAGCGTCATCCTTGCCGCCGCGGCCCTGAACGGACGCGATGGTGAAGTCCCGATCGGAAATCACCGGACGGCAGTTTTCGGGCAGGGTGACCGAGGAAATCTTGATTGTGTCGCCGATTTCGAGGCCGGCGATCGAGATCACCAGCTCGTCCGGGATCGCGTCAGCCGGGCAGAGGAGCGCCACCTCGTGGCGAACCACGTTAAGCGTGCCGCCGCGCTTGAGGCCAGGGGAAGTCGCCTCTCCGGTGATCCGGACCGGGATAAACACCCGGATCAGCTGACCCGCTTCGACCCGATAGAGATCGAGATGTTCAGGCTCGTCGGTGACGGGGTTGAACTGAATGTCTTTCGTGAAAACCGACTGGACCTCGCCCTTATGGCTGATCCGGACGACGTGAGAGAGAAATTTGCCGGATTTCACCGCCTTGACCACTTCCTTGCGCTCAAGGGTGATGGCCACCGGGCCGCGCTCGCCGCCGTACAGGATGCCGGGGATCTTGCCGGCCCGGCGCGCCTCACGGGCTCCGCCTTTTCCGGTCCGTTCGCGCACTTCGACGTTCAGCAGAATATCGCTCATGATTTGACTGTCTCCGTTTCGCCCTGAAGTCCACCGTTATCGATACGGCGACAGCCAGGCTACACAGGCGACGACCGCCGTCGCCTTTCAGGAATGGCGGGCTTATAGGCGATGAGGGACCGGCCCGCAAGCCAGGTCCCTCGCGCCCGGACTGGCCTAGCCCATATGGTAGGCCCGTTCTCCGTGAGAGCTCGTGTCGAGCCCTTCGATTTCCTGTTCCGCCTTGACCCGGAACCGAACGAGCCGATTGGTGACGAAGTAAATCGCCGCGGTTGCGAACAGGGACCAGGCGACAACCGCGAGGGCCCCGAGCGCCTGAACGCCCGCTTGCTGACCGACGCTGACGTCTCCAAGACCCGGGGCCAAGGGGCCTACGGCCGCAAGCGCGGGTATGATCAGCGTTCCCAGAATGCCCCCGACGCCATGGACGGCGAAGACATCGAGACTGTCGTCTATTTTCAATTTTCCGCGAATGAGCGTCACGGCGTAGAAGCAGACCACGGACGCCAGCGCGCCGATGATGATTGCGCCGACAGGCCCGACGGATCCGGCTGCAGGGGTGATCGTCGCCAGGCCGGCGACGAGGCCTGTCACCGTGCCCACCAGTCCAGGCCGGCCGAAGCGAACCCATTCGATCGCCATCCAGACAAGAGCGGCGGTGGACGCTGACAGATGGGTGACCAGCATGGCCGATCCGGCTGCGGTTCCGGCCGTGAGAGCCGATCCGGCGTTGAAACCGTACCAGCCGACCCACAACAGACCAGCCCCGATCATCACGAAAACAGGGCTGTGGGGCGGGTGCATATCTTTCGGGAAATGCGCCCGCGGCCCCAGCAGTTTAGCGATCAGAAGCGAGGAGGCGCCGGCGGTCGCGTGGACGACGAGGCCGCCTGCGTAGTCGCGAACGCCCATGTCGAAGAGCCAGCCGCCGCCCCAGACCCAATGACAGACCGGAGCGTACACGAGAAGCATCCAGAGGGAGCTCATCAGCAGAACTGAACCGAAGCTGATCCGTTCCGGGTAGGCGCCGACCATGAGCGCCGGGGTGATGATCGCGAAGGTCATCTGGAACATGAAGAAGACGCTTTCGGGAAGCGTCCCCACTTCGCTCTCAGCGGTCACGCCGGAGAGAAACGCCTTGCTCAGCCCTCCCCAGACGGTATTGAGCGCGCCTCCGTCGCCGAAGGCGATGGAGTATCCTGCGGCAAGCCAAAGAATCGACATCAGGCAGGCGATGACGACGCACTGGCTGAGAACGGACAAGACGTTTTTCGCCTGCACAAGGCCGCCGTAGAACAGCGCCAGCGCAGGCAGGGTCATCAACAGCACGAGGGCGGTGGCTGTCAGGATCCAGGCGGTGTCGCCGGAATTGGTTTCGGCGAGCGCAGCGGGCGCCGCCGCCATGACGCCCAGGGCGAGCGCGAGCGCTCGTCGAGAGAGTTTCAGCACGTCCATTCGATATCCCTTTTTAAAATCGAAATCTGTCGCTTATGGCGAGGGGCTAGGCGGGGAAGACAACCAACTGGTTAATCTGAGGGCGGATCTGTCATTAACCTCATCGCCGGCAGGGTCGGATGTGCAAAATTTATGCGCAATTGGGCATTTTTTGTGCAAGAGCCGCCGGGCGACTCGGGGCCGGACAGGCTGCCGGTCAGTCGAAAAGCTTCGACACGCTCTCATCGTGAGCGATCCGCCTTATCGCCTCGCCGATCAGCGGCGCCAGGGTGATGGTGCGAATCTTGGCCGCCGACTTCACCTGATCCGAAGGCTGGATCGTGTCGGTGATCACCAGCTCCTTGAGCAGGGATCGGTCGATATTTCCGGAGGCGCCGTTCGAGAGAACCCCGTGCGTGACATAGGCGGCGACGTCGCGGGCGCCGCTCTCGAGGAGAGCCTTCGCGGCGTTGATCAGCGTGCCACCGGAATCCGTCATGTCGTCGACGAGAATGCAGGTGCGCCCTCTGACGTCCCCGATGATGTTCATGACTTCGCTCTCACCGGCTTTTTCGCGCCGCTTGTCAACGATGGCAAGATCCACATCGAGACGACGGGCCAGGGCGCGCGCACGAACGACGCCCCCGACATCCGGGGAGACAACCATGAGATCGCCGAGCCCGTAATGCTCCCTGATGTCTTTCTCGATCGCAGGTCCGGCGAACAGATTGTCGGTCGGCTTGTCGAAAAAGCCCTGAATCTGCGCGGCGTGAAGATCGACAGTGACAACCCGGTCAGCGCCTGCCGTCGTGATCAGGTTGGCTACCAGTTTGGCGGAAATAGGCGTTCGTCCGTCGGTCTTTCGATCCTGCCTCGCGTAACCGAAGTAGGGCAGAACCGCCGTGATGCGGTCTGCGCTCGCGCGCACCAGCGCATCAATCGTAATGAGCAGCTCCATCAGATGATCGTTCGCCGGGGCCGAGGTCGACTGAACCACATACACGTCCTTTCCGCGGACGTTCTCGTTCACCCGGACGAACACTTCCCGGTCTTTGAACGACTTGATCTCCGCATCCGTGAGACGAATGTCGAGGTAGGCGGCGATATCCGAGGCGAGAGGCCGGTTCGCGTTGCAGGAGATGAGTTTCATGAGCGCGAACCCTTCCTGGTAGAGCAATGGCCGCAGCTCTCGCCGCATCGTCGCGTTTCTGTCGCAATTTACGCCCTCCTGCAATGCAGGCGGATCGATTTCCTGAGGATGAAGATGGGGATTGCCTGACGGTCTCAGCCGTCAGGCGATCAGGGTGATAGCCGAGAGGTTCCGGCCGGTCTGCGGCTCCTTCAGGCGCACCGAGGCGCGGTGGCTGAAGTATAGGCCCGGTTCGCCAAGCGTGTCCTCGTTAAGTGCGTCCATGTGAGAGAGACCAAGTCGCATCAGACGGGCCATCAGGTACGCCTTGAGATCGAAATGTTTTCTGTCTCCCTGTCCCTCCGCGAAAAGGTGGTCCGCCCACGGCGAGGCGTCCATGACCGCCTCCACAAGGTCGGGTCCGACTTCGAAGGAGGTTTGCGACAGACAGGGTCCGATGGCCGCTACAGTCTTCGATGGATCGGCTCCAAGGTCGATCATGGCCTCGATAGCCGCCTCTAGCACCCCGGTAACCGCCCCTCGCCATCCGGCGTGAGCCGCCCCGATCACGCCCGCGTGAGGATCGCACAACAGGACCGGCGCGCAGTCAGCGGTGAGGACGCCCAGCGCGAGACCGGGGACGGATGTGACGATCGCGTCGGCTTCCGGAGCTTCTCCTGGGGGAAAGACGTCGGTTGCGCGAATCGCTCGGGCGGAGTGGACCTGTCGGACGAGAGCGAGCCTCGGAACGCTGAGACCGAGCGCGAGGCAGGCTCGTCTCCGGTTTTCCGCCACCCTTTCGGGATTGTCGCCTGAGGAGAGAGCGCAGTTCAACGATTTGAAGGACCCGGCCGAGACGCCCCCGCGTCTCCCGAAAAAGGCGTGCCGAATATGCAGGCTGAACCTCTTGAGAGCCGGCGCCTCCAGGGTCGGCGGATGCGAAGGGTGTTGGGTCATAGGGTTCAGCCTGTCAGAAGCCTGCCGGCGCGGCGGACGATCGCGGAGACAGGCAGATGGCCTGAAAGCGGGATCCCATGTCCAGAGGGTCGACCAGCCTCATCGCCGCCCGATGAACGCTTTCACCCTGGGAACCGGCATGCGCTTTCAGTCGGGCGCACCGTTCTGCGAGGCCGAGTCGAAGGAGAAATTCCCCCTGCGCAGCCGGACCGTCGACGCGAAGCCCCGCGGCTTCCGCGAGCTGGGCCAGATAGGAAAAGTCGACATCCGCTGTGAGGTCGCAGCGCCCGGGCGTTGTGAGGGGATCCGCCTGCCGCCCCTCCCGATAAGCCCGGAGCGTGTCGCCAGGCGGAGACGCCGCAGGGCCGTAATCAATAAAAAGCGCCCGTCCGGGATGCCTGGCAAGGCGACCCGCCAGCTCAATGACGAGGCCCGCCATTCCCGGAGCTCTCTCCAGCTGATCGACGCCGGGAGGCGCATGAGGCGGATCGGGGCTCGGCGTTCGACCAAAGATCAGCTCGCCTGTCGTCGACAGGCCCACGCATCGCTCCGCCCAGCCATGATTATCCCGCACGAACTGACGGATCGGCAGACAGTCAAGAAATTCGTTGGCGATCAGGATAAAAGGTCCTTCCGGCGCAGTCGCCAGCTCCTGAACCCGGATCGGGTTGTAGGCGGCCAGTCTTTGGCTCTGAACCTCGGCCAGCACGGGGCTCGCCTCGATTAGGATCGGCCTGACGGCGTCCCGGAAGCCAGGCGCAACCTTCGACGCCCGGAGCATGTCGGCCATCATGACGCCCCGGCCCGGTCCGGGTTCGACGAGAAATATCGTCTCAGGCGCCCCCATCTCGAGCCACTCATGGGCCGCCCACAGACCCAGAATCTCCCCGAACACCTGGCTGATCTCCGGCGCCGTCTGGAAATCCCGCCCGATCCCCGGATTCGAAGCGTAGTAGCCATGGTCGGGGTCATGCAGACAGAGCGTCATGAAGACCGACACAGGTATGGGGCCCTCCATACGAATGAGGTCCCGGATCCTCTCAAAAAGAGGCGTCATGACGATCTGGGCTCGACCTTCAGCGCGCGATGAATGAGCCAGGCTCCGAGAACAAACATCGGAGCGGAGAGCATCATACCCATGGTGAGGAAGTCAGGCAGGCCTTCGACAAAGGGGTCGGGTTCCCTGAAATTCTCCACAAAGGTCCTGGCGCAGGCGTAGAGAACGAGGAAAAGTCCAGCCGTCAGTCCCGGGCGGGTCAGAGCCTTCAATTTCCAGACGGCGACCGCCAGGACGGTGAAGAGCAGAGCCCCCTCAAGAGCGGCTTCGTAAAGCTGGCTGGGATGGACCACTTTCTCGGCCCCCGAATAGACCCAGGTTCGGGTTCCCCAGTCATAGGTCGGAAAACGCATCCCCCAGGGCGCCGAGGTTTCGCGACCGTAGAGTTCTCCGTTGATGAAGTTGGCAAGACGCCCAAAAAAGAGACCGATCGGCGCTGCGGCGGCGGCTGCGTCGCCAAGGCGGAGAAGGTCGATCTTGCGCGACCAGGCTGTGTAAAGCACGGCGAGGGTTGCCCCAATCAGCCCCCCATGAAAGGACATGCCGCCCTCCCACATGCGCAGGACGAACATGGGGTCCCCCGCCAGTCTCTCCGGCTGGAAGGGAAGGACATAAAACGCGACATAGCCGAGACGTCCTCCGAAGAGGATGCCGATCATCACCCAGAACGCGAAATCATCAATATCCACACGCGTGACCGGGGAAGCGTCCTTTGAACCCCAGAGCTGGGGACGCAGGGCAAGGCGAACGGCGTACCACCAGCCAATGAGAAGACCCAGGATATAGGCCAGAGCGTACCAGCGGATTGGAAACGGCCCCAGATGAATGAAACCCAGCGACAGTTCAGGGATCGGCAGCGTCAATGCGGCCGGATCTATCTTCGGAAAGGGGATTTCCACACGCATGAGCTTCACTTATCCCGTTTGGCGATGGGCGGCCTGTCCCCTCTATACATACCGGCTCAGGCCCTGTGGTCCACCATGGAGACGCATATGCAGACGCGAAATCCGTTCATGGACGATCTGGCGCGGATGATGGCAGGGGCGGCTGGCCTTGCGGGAGCGGCTGGAGACGAGGCGCGGACGCTGATGCGCTCTCAGGCCGACCGTCTGGTCGCGGATATGGACCTTGCGCGCCGCGAGGAGGTTGAGACCCTTCGTGAGCTCACCCGCGGCCTGCTTGAGCGAATCGAAGTCCTCGAACGTCGGATCTCCCTTCTTGAAGGCGGCGAGCCAAAGGCCTGAAAAGGCCTGTGATCAGTCCGTCCGGTCCGGGTTGTCCCGGCCAGCGACGCGCCGTAGCCTTTCCGGCAGGAACGGCGTATTGGGCCCCTGAGTCGCGGAGATCCTCATGACCACCCTCAGCCAGTCAGGACCGGAAATGCCGGAAAACGCCCTCGACGTGGTCGAACAGACCCTTCTGGCGGCTGACTGGCTGTGCGAGCGCACCGAGGAGGGCGTGATCCATTGCGCGACCACGACACGATGGGGAGAGTGCGCCGGCATGTTCGCCTGGCGCGATGAGCCGGCCTCCATCCATTTTTCGCTTTCGCTGGACCTGCGGGCGCCCGCGTCCCGCAAGGCGGCGGTGTCCAGCCTCGTCTGCCGTATAAATGAGCGTCTGTGGCTCGGGCATTTCGACTACTGGGCTGATGACGGGGTGGCGGTCTTCCGACACACCATCCCGATGCTTGACCGAAGCTCTCCCGAGGCGGGCGAGGTGGCCGCCATCATCGCGGCCGGCATGGACGCCGCTGAACAATTCCTTCCTGCCTTCAATTTCACAGCGTGGGCGGGGAAGTCCCCTGAGGAGGCGATCGCAGCGGTTCTCTTCGAGACGGCCGGAGAAGCCTGAGGTGAGCTCGTCTCTTGTCCTGATCGGCGCCGGCCGAATGGGGGGCGCCATGGCGCGCGGCTGGGCGGCGCAGCCCTCGGGTCCTGCATCCGGGGGCGTCAGCATCGTCGAACCGGCCCCCTCAGACGGGCTGATCGAGATGGTCCGGCTTGCTCGCTTTCAACTGAACCCCAAGCCGCAGCCGAGCGCCTTCGTCGTCCTCGCCGTCAAGCCGCAGGGGTTCTCAGCCGCCTGTGCGGACATTGCCGGCTGGGTTGGGCCCGACAGTGTCGTCATTTCCATCATGGCCGGCGTTCCCATGGAGCGGATCGCAACAGCCTTCGGCGTGTCCCGGGTGGCTCGGGCCATGCCGAACACTCCCGGTGCGATCGGCAAGGGTGTGACCGGGTATTGTCGTTCTGAGGCTGTAAGTTCCGAGAATCAGGCCTCTATTGAGGGGCTCCTTTCGCCCCTCGGAGAGGTTGTCGGACCGCTCGATGAAGCGCTTATTGATGTCGTGACGGCGATTTCGGGGTCGGGGCCCGCTTATGTCTTTCTCCTCGCGGAGGCGCTGGCGGCCGCCGGCGTGCGGAACGGACTCGATGCGGACACGGCGCGCATACTCGCTCGTGCGACCGTCGCTGGCGCGGGCGCGCTGCTTGAGCGCGGCGACGATCCCGCCGCACTTCGTCGGGCGGTGACGTCCCCGGGCGGCACTACGGCCGCCGCTCTGTCGGTTCTGATGGGGTCGGAGGGGCTCGACCCTCTCCTGGATAAGGCTGTCAGCGCCGCGATAGTGCGGAGCCGTGAGCTGGCGGCGTCCTGAGAAACGGGTCGTCGCTTCAGGTCAGCCCGGGCTTATGGGCAGTCTCATCGAGGCTTTCAAACCGCCAAGTTCGGAGCGTCCGAGAATGACGTCTCCTCCGTGAGCCCTGGCGGTGTCGCGGGCGATGGTCAGTCCGAGGCCGACGCCTGACACGTTCTGATTGCGCGACGGATCGAGCCGATTGAACGGACGAAAGGCCTCTTCGTATTGAGCCGGCGAGATTCCCGGGCCGTCGTCTTCGACAATAATCATCGCGGCGTCCGCCTCGCGGCGAACCGTAATTCTGACATTCCGTCCGTAGTCGGACGCGTTCCCCGCGAGGTTGGCGAGGGCGCGTTTGAGAGCCAGAGGCCGGACGCGCATCCGGATAGGGGTCGGGCAGTGGAGAGTGAGGGAGGATTTTCGAGCCGCCACTTCGCTTGCGGCGGACGCAAGGGTCAGCAAATCGGTTTCCTCGGGCTGCTCGCCCTCCTCGCCGCGGGCAAAGGCCAGGTAGGCGTCGAGCATACCCTCCATTTCCGCGATATCCTTGCGCGCCGGACCCGTGTCGACCTCTCTGGGCATCATCGACAGTTCAAGCCGAAGGCGGGTGAGCGGGGTGCGAAGGTCGTGGGATACGCCGGCGAGCATCGCCGTTCTCTGGTCGGCGTAACGACGGATCCTGTTTCTCATCCGGATCAGGGCCCTTGCCGCGTCGCGGACCTCTCTTGCGCCTGAAGGACGAAATCCCGGGGCGTCCTCGCCGCGACCGAACGCATCCGCCGCAGACGAAAGCTGGAGGATCGATCGGACCTGGTTTCGAAGAAACGCGTAGGAGGTGGCGAGAAGCAGAGCTGAAAATCCGACCGACCAGACAATGAAGATATGGGCGGTGATCACCATCACTCTCTTGCGGTCCAGGCGGGCCACAAGATACCCGCCCTCCGTCTCGGCGACGACCCGTACGACGGCCTCGCCCCGCTCCATGCCCACGTCGAAGGGGCGCTCCAGAGCAACGTCAAGTTCGGCTTGCAGCTCCCTGCAGCAGCGCGCCGGCGCCGTGTGGGCGGCCAGATCTCCGTCCGTCACGAATGTCGTATCGATAAGACCTGATCGCCTCAGGGACGCTGAAAGACTGTCCCAGGATTGCGGCGACTGAATTTTCTCGTCCAGAACGGCGCGAATAACCTGAGCGACGCTTCTGGAAAGCTGAGTATTCACGTTCTGCACATGAGAATTGAAGAAGAACATCGTCATGGCGATCACGAAGATCAGCATCGGAACGATCAGTATGACGATGTGGCGCGCATTGTAGCCGTTCGGCGTGAAATCCCTCAGTCGGACCATGCCCGTCAGCCTTCCGATGCGCCTGGGGCGGACTCGGGCCGCGCCATGAAAACGTTGGCGCGATCGCGATAGACCGTTTCATAGCCAAGCCGCGTCAGTTCTCCCTCGCAGTCCCAGCGCCATCTGTCCCGATTGCAGTGCTCCATGAGGACAGCGCGGGGCCATAGGCTTCGTTGTCCGGATCGGAAGAAGGCCTCCAGGACTTCGTCCTCATATCCCTCCACATCGATTTTCATGACGTCGACCCGAGCCACTCCCTCCCGAAGAAGCAGATCGCTGAGCGGCATGACGGGCACTTTGACCGTCTGTCCGCCGAGCCCGGATCGTAGGGTCGCCTGTCCATGCTCATCGGGAATTGTCAGATCGGCCTCGCCGTTTTCAGACCCCAGGGCCGCCGGCACAAGCGTCACGCCTATCCCTTCCGAGAGGAGGTCGTTGGCCCGCATCATATTGAACTTCAGTCGCTGAAAGATGGCCGGCTGAGGCTCGACGCAGATCAGCCTGCCGCCCGGACGAAGACGGGAGGCGGCGAACAGGGAGAACATTCCCGCATTCGCTCCGATATCGAGAAACACTCCGTCCGCAGGCAGGCGCCGGCGGATGAAATCAAAATCAGGCTTGCTGTATGCGCTGGGGTTCAGGAGCGCCTTCATCTCCGAATAATTCGAGGTCAGGTGCAGGCGCGCGTTTCTTCCCCACAGCGTCACATCCAGAGGGGAAGACGACTTTTTCCGGAGCATCTCGCCGAGAGCTTTGCGCGCGGCGCCGCGGCCAAGCGGCGTATGGCGGGTGAGGGCGAGGATCAGACGAGCCGGCCACGCGGGTTTGCGGGCGCCGAAAGCGGGCTCCGCCGCCGGGTCGTTGAATGCCTTGGAATGGGATGGCGCCTCGGACATGTCAGGGGGGGTCTCCGGCCAGTCTGTAGCCAACGCCGCGCACGGTCTGAAGGTGAACCGGTTCGTGGGGATCCGGCTCGATCTTCCGACGAAGACGCGTGACCTGAACGTCGACCGTCCTCTCTACCCCGGCAGCCGTGAGCTGCGCCAGCTCAAGGCGTGAAACCGGTTCGCCGTTCTTCAGAGCCAGCACTCGCAGGAGCTGGGTCTCATTTTCAGTCAGGCGTACAAGCTTGCCCGATCGTCGGAACTCCCCGCGAGCGATGTGAAAAACAGCGCCTGACAGACGCACTTCCTCGACCGGAGTTTCCGGTCTGGCGCGGCGAAGGATGGCCGCGATGCGCAGAGAAAGCTCCTCCGGCTCAAAGGGCTTGGAGAGATAATCGTCCGCCCCTGTCTTCAGTCCTTCGATTCGTTCCGCCGCCTCTCCGCGCGCCGTGAGGAACATGACCGGAGAGGAGATCGAACCTCTCACCGACGCAAGCAGCGAGAGGCCATCCTCGCCCGGCATCATGACATCGAGAAGCACCAGATCGAACGTCATCGTCTGAAGAAGTCGACGAGCCGTCGCCGCGTCCCGCGCGGTGGTGACATCATATCCTTCCCGGGTCAGAAAGCGCCTCAGGAGATCCCTGAGGCGATCATCGTCGTCCACCGCCAGGATATGTCCGCCAGCCTGTCTCACCGACCTCGTCCCGGAAACGAGCTGCGGTTCATCTGGCCGCGCGCGATTTCTGCGAGAACCCGTCGGGCGCCGGTTACGGCGTCGGGGCCGCACAACAGGAAGACTTCCCGCATCGCCGCTCTGCGCGCTTCCGCTCCTTGCCGGGTCATCCTGTCTCCCTCCGGGGTCAGAAGGATGCGGCGGCGCCGTCCATCGAGCCTGTCCCGTTCGCGGGTGATCAGACCCCGCGCCTCCAGCTCGTTCAGATAGCGCGCCAGGGTCTGTTTGGGAATGTTCAGGCGCGCTCGCAGGCTGGTGACGTCCTGGGGGCCGATGTCGAATATCTCAACAAGGATATCGACGGCCCCGTCCAGAGGCGGGTCTGACCCAGAGGATGAGTTCGACAAGGCGGCGAGCCTGCGAGCTGCGGCCCGGATCAGGGCGGCTCCCTGATCAAGTTCGGAATCGCGCAGGTACAGACGCCCGTCGGCGTCGGGCGACGGGATGGAGGGTGAGAGCGATCTGTTGACAGGTACGGTCACGAAACGACAATGGGAGAGCTGGAGATGGAACTCAAGTCTGATATGCGCCCTCTGTCCGCCGGCGACCTGTTCGAGGAATGGCCCTGATGTCCTTTGTCCCCTATGACGATCGTGACGGCTGGATCTGGCTGGATGGCGTTTTCGTACCCTGGCGCGAGGCCAGGATCCACGTGCTGACCCACAGTCTGCACTATGGGGCGAGCGTATTCGAGGGCGAGCGCGCCTATGACGGCGTCGTTTTCAAGAGTACGGAGCACTCCCGCAGGCTGCACAGATCAGCCGAGCTGGTTGGCTATTCAGTGCCCGTGCCGGTTGAAGAGCTTGACCGTATCAAGCTTGAGGTGATGGCCCGAAACGGACTTTCGGACTGCTATGTCCGCGCATTCGCGTGGCGAGGATCTGAGATGATGGGGGTCTCCGCTCAGCAGGCGTCCATCCGAACCTGCGTGGCGGTCTGGCATTGGGGCAATTATTTTGCGGACAAGATGAAGGGCATCCGCGTGACGCTCTCGGACTGGAAGCGACCCTCGCCTGAGACGATCCCGAGCGCTGCCAAAGCGGCGGGACTGTACATGATCTGCACGATGTCCAAGCACAAGGCTGAAGCGCAGGGCTATGCGGACGCCCTGATGCTGGATTACCGGGGCTATGTCGCCGAGCTGACGGGCGCGAATGTGTTTCTCATTCGCGACGGAGCGATCCATACCCCGACCCCGGACTGTTTCCTGGACGGCATCACGCGGCAGACCGTGATCGAGCTTGCGCGTCGGCGAGGCTATGAGGTGGTCATTCGCCACATCACGCCCGATGAACTGTCGACATTCTCGGAATGCTTCATCACCGGGACGGCGGCCGAAGTCACTCCTGTCTGCGAGATGGCGGGGGTCGCATACCGGCCCGGCATCATCACTGAGACCCTGATGAACGACTATGACGCGCTGGTTCGGGGACGTCTGTCATCCCCGGCTGCGGCCTGAGACCGGCTCGTCAGGCTTCCATGGCGTCGCGAATTCGCGACGCCTGGGAGGCGAGGGCGTCCATGTCGGCCATGCGTCCCTGATGATGCGGCTGCAGCGGCAGGTTGTCGTATCTGGGGATCACGTGGACATGCAGGTGAAAGACGGTCTGACCGGCAGGGGCGCCGTTGAACTGTGTGACGATCACGCCGTCCGGATTGAGGGCGGTGACGACGGCTCTCGCGGTCTTCTGAACTCTCTCAAAAAGTCCCTTCAGTCTGTCTGAAGGCAGGTCGAGAAGGTTTCTGGCCTCGACGTGTCGCGGGACGACGAGACAGTGACCCTGACTCTGCGGAAAGATATCCATGAAGACCAGCGTGTCAGCATCTTCCCAGACTTTCACGCAGGGAGCCTCTCCGCGCAGGATTTTCGCGAAAATGTTCGAGGCGTCGTAGGATCCCGTCAGGCTCATTCTAAAATCCCTCTTCCTCTTCCGTGTCATGCGACGATCCGGGAGCGACCGTTACGTCCCGCCGGAAAGGCGTCAACTCCGAAAGATATTCCACGCCCTGCTCAACCGCGGCTCGTTCGCGGTCGAGATAGCGCGCCACCGCCTCGCGCAAAGGCGGATAGGCGATCCAGTGAGCGGATCGGGTGAGGTGCGGTTCGTATCCCCGGGCCAGTTTGTGCTCTCCCTGAGCCCCGGCTTCGACACGGGAGAGTCCCCGTTCGATCGCAAAATCCAGAGCCTGATAGTAACACAGTTCAAAATGCAGGAATGGGCGGTTGAGACTTCGTCCCCAATACCGGCCGTAAAGGGTGTCGGACCCGATGAAATTGAGGGCGGCCGCGATGGGCCGCCCGTCCAGGTAGGCGATCACCAGCAGCACCTGGTCGGCCATTCGCTCGTGAATTTTTTCGAAGAATGCGCGGTTCAGGTAGGGAGATCCCCACTTGCGGGAGCCGGTGTCCAGATAAAATCCGAAAAACGCGTCCCAGTGGCGAGGGGTCAGGGCGGCTCCGGTCGCGCGTTCGATCTGAAGGCCCTCCTGAGCGATCGAACGTTCGCGACGGATCATCTTTCTTTTTCGGGAGGTCAGGGCGCTCAGAAAGTCGTCAAACGACCGGTAGTTCCGGTTGATCCAGTGGAACTGCTGGTCGGTTCGCAGGAGAAGGCCCTTGTCTCCCAGCCAGCGCCAGTCCGGTTCGGTCAGGAAATTGAAGTGGGCTGACGAGGCGCCGGCCTCCTTCGCCAGGGTCACAGCGGCTCCAAGAAGGGTTTCGCGCACCCGGTCTGCGTCCGGACCTGTCCCAACCAGGAGGCGCGGGCCGGTGACTGGAGTGAAAGGCGATGCGCACAGGAGCTTAGGATAATAATGTCCTCCTGCGCGCTCGAGAGCGTCCGCCCACGCATGATCGAACACGAATTCCCCGCGTGAATGCGACTTGAGGTAGGCCGGAAGCGCCCCCGTCAGCTCGCCTGTCGACCGGGTGACGAGAAAGTGCTGGGGAACCCACCCCGTCCTCGGAGAGGCGCATCCCGCGCTTTCCATCGCTTCGAGAAAATCCCAGTCCATGAAGGGGTTGGAAGGATGGCCGGACGGGTGGGCGAGAGCGTTCCAGGCCGACCGGGGGATTGCGGTCATCGACGTTTCGAGTCGCGCTGTGAGTTTCTCAGGTTCAGCTGTCATGGGGTTGTCGGACCTCTTCGGGCTCGAGGCCCTCGAATATCGGCGCGTAGCCCGGGCGATCGGGAAGGTCCTCACGGCGTCTGACAGTCCATACGACGCAGGGCAGCGGACAGTCCGCGAACTCTCTTCGGGCGAGGAGGGCGAGGTTGGGTCCTGCAAAGGCGCAACCGCGGGTCATCATCCAGTCGAGAAGGCCGCCCAGATCCTGGTCGGTCGACGCATCGACCAATAGTCCGATGGGTATCTGGGGTGCAGAGGCGAGAAGCGTTTGGACGGTATCCGTACTGAAGCTCATCAGCGCGAAGCGTCCTTGGGCTCCGGAAAGCAGTCGCAGAGCTTTCCAGGCGATTTCCTCTGGGTCGCTGTACGCCTTGAGTTCAATCAGCATCGGTGTCTCACCGAGCGCGGCGATCGCCTCTTCAAGGGTCGGGACGGCTGATCCGTCCGGAAACCGGAGCGTCTTAAGTTCGGCAAGGTCCAGGTCCCTCAGACGTGACGGGAGACCCCACATGCGCCGCAGGTCTTCGTCATGAAAGACAATCGCCTCGCCATCCCGGGACAGCCCGACATCCATCTCGACGCCTAAACCGCAACGGCGCGCCGCGATGAAAGATGCGATCGTATTCTCGCCGGGTCCATCAGGGCGCCAGAGTCCCCGGTGGGCGTACTGGTGACGTGAAACGTCCCATGAGGGATGCGCGAGCCGCCTACTGGAATTCGACAACCGCATCGACCTCCACAGCGACACCGAACGGCAGGACCGGACAGGCCACCGCTGAACGGGCGTGACGACCTCTGTCTCCGAACGCCAGGACCATGAGGTCGGAGCAGCCGTTCATGACCTGCGGTATGTCCGTGAAATCCGGGGCGCAGTTCACGAAACCGCCAAGCTTGACGATACGAACCACTCTCTCGAGATCTTCCAGCGCCGCCCTGATCTGAGCAATCAGGTTTATGGCGCACAGGCGAGCGGCGTCTCGCCCCTCTTCGAGGGTCATGGTCTCTCCCAGGCGCCCGCGAACCAGGCCGTGGGGCCCCATCGAGATCTGACCTGAAACGAAGAGAAGCTTACCTGTCATCACGAACGGGACGTAGTTGGCCGCGGGTGCGCTCGGGCTCGGCAAAATGACGCCGGCGGTCTCAAGGCGGGACAAAACGCTCATGGTCGTTACCTCAGCTGATTCAGGCTTCTTCTATGGGCTAACGCCGCCCTTTCCAAATCCGAAAGGGCGCCGGCTCGTCATGTCGTTGATTTTCGCGATCTCAGCCTCATTCCGCGACCGGTTGTGGCTGAGCCGCTGCCGAAGCGGGAGCGCACCGCATCGGCGGCCCTTTCGGCGGCCGCTCTTTTGAGGGACGCGGGCTCGGCAAGATCGAGACGATCGTCTCCGGCAGGGGAGAGGTCGGACAAGCCGACACCTATCAGGCGATAGCGGACGGCCCTGGGTTCAGCCTGAAGAAGGTGGAGACAGGTCTGGAACAGGATCCTCGACAGCTGGGTCGGAGAGTGCAGGGTTCGTCGCCGTGTCACGGTCTGGAAGCGGGCCGTTTTCAGCTTGAGGGTCACAACGCGCCCCTCCACCCCATGCGCCTTGGCGCGTGCCGAGGTCTGCTCGCAAAGGCCGTAGAGCGCGTCTTCAAGGAAAGATGGGTCAGCCGTATCCTGGCCGAACGTCGTCTCCGAGGACACGCTCCGGCGATCTCCTCCGGGAGTGATCGGCGTCGCATCGCGGCCCCAGGCGCGCTCGTGAAGTCTCCGGCCCATCTCCCCGTGTCTGCGCATCAGAGTTTCCCGGGACATCGCCTGAAGGTCGGCAATCCTGACACATCCTTCCTCCGCGAGGCGGGCGGTCAGCGTCTTCCCAACCCCGCCGATCACCGAAACGGGTCGACCGGCGAGCCACCGGGGCGCCTCGAGCTCCGACAATGCGTAAAATCCCCGGGGTTTGTCGGCCTCGCTCGCCAGCTTGGCCAGAAATCGATTGGACGCGATCCCAATCGAGACGGTCAGTCCCATTTCAAGTTCAATGCGCGCCTGCAGCTCCATCATCAGCCTGGCCGGGCTGGCCTTGTGAAGCCTCTGCGTTCCCGACAGATCGAGATAGGCTTCGTCGATTGACACCGTTTCGACCAGGGGGGTCAGCTCGTGGAGCAGAGACCGTATGCGCCGCGCCTCGCGTACGTAGGCATCCATGCGGGGGCGAAGGACGACGGCCTCAGGACACGCCTTCAACGCCTGGAACATGGGCATCGCCGAGCGCACGCCGTAGGAGCGGGCTATATAGCAACATGTTGATACCACTCCTCTTTTTCCGCCCCCGACGATGACTGGACGCGAGGCGAGCGAGGGGTCGTCACGCTTTTCAACGGCAGCGAAGAAAGCGTCGCAATCCATATGCGCGACCGCCAGACTGTTCAGCGATGGATGAAAGACAAGGCGTGCGGACCGGCAGGACGGGCAGGTCCTCGCTGTCGGCGGCACATCGCGCCGACAGTCCCGGCACAGGCCTTCCTCCTGGCCCGGGACTGCGCCGGTTCTCGCCGTTGGGTCGCCTGGACTGGGTTGCGGCATCGTCATGAGACTGTTTGAAATGCTACTTGATGTTGTCAAAGAGCAGTTAACACTATCAGGTCTAGAGTGGCAGCAGCGGCGGGAATCACCCCGCCCGTGTCGAGCGTGATGCAGCCATGGCGACTGCGGCAGCCAAGAAAGTCCTTGTGGTCGAGGACAATGAGCTCAACATGAAGCTCTTCTGCGACCTGCTGGACGCGTTCGGGTACGAGACCGTCCAGAGTCGGGACGGTCTGCGGGCGGTTGATCTCACGCGTGAGCACCGGCCTGATCTCATCATTATGGATATTCAGCTCCCCGAGGTCTCGGGTCTTGATCTCACACGCTGGATCAAGGACGACGCATCGATCGCAGATATTCCCATTATGGCCGTCACAGCGTTCGCCATGCGTCAGGATGAGCAGCATGTCCGCGAGGCGGGCTGCGAGGCGTATATGTCGAAGCCCATCCAGATGATGCCCTTCATCAATACGGTCAACCAGCTCACCTCGCTGCGAGGGGCGTCTCCGGCCAGAGCTTCCGCCCCGTCGTCGCCCCCGCGGAGACCCTCGAGATGACCTCGAGGGTCCTTGTTGTCGACGACATCGAGGCGAACCGAAGGCTGCTCCGGGCGAAGCTCAGCAGGGAGTATTTTCATGTCACCCTCGCCGTGGACGGGTATGACGCCCTCGAACGGGCGGTGGCTGAGGAACCCGACGTCATCCTGATGGATGTGATGATGCCGCGTATGGACGGCGTCGAAGCCTGTCGGCAACTGAAGGCTGATCCGAGAACTGAACATATTCCTGTGGTTCTGGTGACGGCGCTCAATGAGCGTGAGGACCGCCTGAGAGGCCTGGGGGCGGGAGCGGACGACTTCCTGACCAAGCCTGTGAACGATGTGCATCTGCTTTCGCGCGTGAGAGCCCTGACGCGCTTTAAAATGGTGGCGGACGAGCTGCGCAAGCGGGAGGCGAGCGGTCGTCGCCTCGGCTCGATCGACCTCGCAACGTCCGCACGCATGACGGAGCCGGCGCGCATCCTCGTCGTAGACGAGAATGAACGGCAGGCGCGGCGCATCTGTCGGTATCTCGAAGGCCTTCATCGCCCGATCTCCATGACCGAAGCGAGCCAGCTCGGCGTAAGCACCGCTCTGGTCGATCTCATGATCATTTCGATGTCGAATGAGCGCGTCGATACGCTGCGGCTGTGCGGGTATCTGCGCTCCCTCGAGGCGACCCGGGATCTTCCCATTCTTCTGGTCGCTGACGTGTCTGAGGAAAAGGCGGCTGTCCGGGCGCTCGAGATCGGGGCTTCGGATATCGTGTTCAAGCCGATCGATCATGAGGAGCTGAACGCCCGGGTCAAGACACAGGTGCGCAAGAAGCGCTATCTCGACATGCTTCGGCAGCGTCTTGACCAGTCTATGGAGCTCGCGGTCACCGATCAGCTCACAGGGCTTCACAACCGACGCTACATGACCGGTCAGCTGGTTCAGTTTCTCAATCGCGCCAACCGGGGCGGGTCGCCCGTCTCCATCCTTCTCGCTGACCTCGATCATTTCAAGAAGATCAACGATTTCTATGGGCACAATGCAGGTGATGAGGTTCTGAGGGAGTTTTCCCGACGCCTGCAGGATAACATACGCCCTGCTGATCTCGCCTGCCGGTTCGGGGGGGAGGAATTCATCGTGATCATGCCTGACACGACGGCCGCCCTTGCGGTTCAGGCGGCGGAAAGATTGCGTGTGAAGATCTCCGAGCGCCCCTTTCAGCTGGAGCCTGGAGAAAGTCTCAACGTGACCATGAGCGGAGGGGTTGCGACTGTCCGGGCTCCCGACGATACGGTCGAGGGACTGATCGGACGAGCGGACGATGCGCTTTACCGCGCCAAGCGGGGGGGGCGTAATCTTGTGGAGCCTGAGAGGGCGCCGACGTCGGCCCCGTCTCAGACGGCTTAACTTTCTTTTCAAGGCGGGGCATAAGACCGCCATGAGCATCAACCCAAGTGTCCCCGACGTCGGTGAAGCGAAGCTTCGTTACCTGGATGCGGATTTTGAAGTCCTCCGTCCAGGGCGGTTCGTCGTGTGTTCAGTGACCGGGCGTCGTATCGCTCTTGAAGATCTGCGCTACTGGAGCGTGGAGCTCCAGGAGGCGTTTTTTGATGCGGAGACCGCGTTCAAGCGCTGGAAGCAGGTGAAGGCGGCGCCGTGAAGCCTACCATTCTTGCGGGTTTGCTTGTCTGTTCGGCGCTTGGAGGCGGGTGCGCGTCCTCTCCGGTTCCGTTCTCACCTCCACAGACGTCAGCGGGCGCGTCCTCGTCCCAGGGGGAAAGAGTTCCGCCTGCGTCCACTGAGGCCGAACCTTCGGGCAGACCTGCCGTAACTGCGAGCCGATCGCCTCTGGAGTGCTCTCAGACGGCGCTTCAGGGCGGATACATTGTCTGCCGCACTCATCCGCTTATGGTTGTGACGCTGGACGGAGATCCCGTTGCGCGCGCCGACGCTCAGGGCCTTGCGGTGATCGGTCTTTCGAGGAGTCAACCTCCGACTGCGGTCATAGGGCTGGCGCCGCCTCTGGATGAGCCTGCCCCGTTCGACGTTCGGACCGCGAGGGCGGATGTCGGCGTTTCGCCTCGCACGGACGGCGTCAGCCGTTTCACGATGGCGTGCGGAAAGATTGCTCCGCAGACGGCCGAGGAAGCGCGTCACGCGGAAGTCTCCGAGGAGAAAAAGGCCGAAGCGTTGAAGGAGGTCTTTCCTCCAAGCGGGGATCTGTCCTTCATTCTTCCCGCCAAGGGGCGCACATCAAGTCCTTTTGGGGCAGTGCGAACCTACGTGCCGGACACGTCGTCCTGTCAGGGAAGGACCAGCGTCCATAATGGTCTTGATATTGCGGTTCCAACCGGGACGGAGGTTCTTGCGCCGGCCGCAGGCGTCGTCCTCCTTGCCGATCCTGATCTCTATTTCGAGGGCGGAGCCGTTTTTATCGATCATGGCCGGGGCCTGGTTTCGGTGCTCATGCATATGAGCCGTGTGGACGCCCGCACCGGGGATAGGGTCGTTCAGGGTCAACCCCTCGGCCTTTCAGGGGCGACCGGGCGCGTGACCGGGCCGCACGTGCACTGGGGCCTCAAATTTCGGAACCTGACATCAGCGGATCGCAGCGGGGACCTCTGGATCGACCCCTCAGTTGCTCTGTCGTCAGCCGGCGGGTCTCTGTGACCCCATGACCCCGGCCTCAACCCAGGCCTCTTTCGGCCAGCGGTTGTGCATCCAGAACCATTGATCCGGGGTTTCCTTAATCCGGGCCTCCATGAACCTGTTTATGCGTGCGACCATATCCGAAACAGCGAGGGTCCCCTCAAGTCCGGCTTGCGGTTCAATCGGGTCGTGGACCGTGACCTGATACCGTGCGGGTCCGAGACGAGAGGTGGTGACGGGGATGAGAGGGCATCCATAGCGCAGCGCTAGACGGCTTGGTCCCGGGGCCGTCATCGCCTCGTGGCCGAAAAAGGGCGCCGGCAGACCCTGATTGAACTTCTGGTCGTTCATGAGCGCAACCGCCCGTCCGCGAGCCAGGGCGCGCATGAGATCGCGCGTTCCGGCGCCCTTGGGGGTGAGAACATGCACTCCATAGTCGTATCGCGCCCTGGCGATCCGCCTGTCGATGAAGGGGTTATTGGCCGCCCGATAGGTAATCTGACACTTTGAAAGACGTCGGCTCAGAACAGCCGCAACGAGCTCCCAGTTGGCGAAATGTCCCGATATGATGACGGCGGGACGCCCGGAGCTTTCGATCTGCTGCAGACGCTCTTCTCCGACGATTGTGAGGCGTCCGTCCGGATGATCGGGATCAAAGTCGGCGAGATGCGGCATCTCTCCGGCAATGCGCCCGACATTTTCCCACGCGCTGAGGGCCACCGCCTGAACCTTGGGTTCATCCCAACCCGGAAAGGCGAGCCGGAGGTTCCGAAGGGTCGTTCTGTGGGCTGCCGTAAGAGGCCCCAGACGACGCATGAGTTTCGCTCCAAGATCAGAGGCCTTTTCAGGGGAGCGAGACTTCATGCGGTCCCAGTAGAGAAGATCCCACGCAAGCGCCTCGAGGCGCCAGATGAAGCGCTGCCAGAGCGTTGAGCGGTTATCGATGTCCTGAGGGCGAACATATCGCCCGCGGGCCGGATCTTCTCCTCCGGGCTCGAGCCTTCCCTCGGTCACAGTCGGCTCTCCAGCTTCGCCAGGATAAGCGCCGCCAGCGCGTCTTGGTCCTCGAATTCAGCATGGACTTTGGCTGTCAAAACTTTTTCGCGAACCCCTGGGCTCAGCCGCACATGATCCTTCTCAGTGGTTATGAGCCGGGCGTCGCGTTCCGAGGCGAGGGTCATGAGATAAGACAGGTCTGTGGGCCGGTAGGGATGATGATCATCGAAGGGCACTGTTTCCACAAGTTCAACGCCTTTGAAACCGCGCAGCGCATCGAAGAAGCGCTCCGGTCGTCCGATCCCTGCAAAAGCCACGTATCGTCCGGCGGGCGTTGATCCTGACGGCGTCAGGCGCCCTCTGAAAACCGGCACGCCCGCCGCTCTGACCGCCTCAGGGGTCTGTCCGTCTCCCATCATGATGACAAGGTCGGCGCGCTTCAAACCCTGGGCTGCCGGCTCACGCATCGGTCCCTTCGGAAAGACGTGACCGTTGCCGAACGGCTCGGTCGCATCGATGACGACGATTGATAGGGTCTTCAGCAGGGTCGGGTTCTGATGACCGTCATCCATGATCACAATTCTGACGCCTGCTTGCGCCATTGCCGACGCGCCGGCGATCCTGTCCCGGGCGATCCAGCTTTCGCCTGACTTGGCCAGCATGAGAGGCTCATCGCCCGTCTCTCGAGCCGAATGGCTTACCGGATCGACACGGATAGGGCCTTCAAGACGTCCCCCATATCCTCTCGACAGGGTGGCGGCTCGAAACCCTTCCGCCGTCAGCCGCGACCTCACCCAGGCGCTGACCGGGGTCTTGCCCGCGCCTCCAAGGGTCAGATTGCCGACGCAGATCACCGGAAGACCCGGGTCATGTGGAATCGTTCCCTTGAACCGCCGTCTGCCGGCGGCGGCGTACAGCCATGAGAGGGGCGTCAGCAAACGACGCACCAGGGGGGCCGAGGCCCGAGATCGGGGGTCCAGAGCCCGCCAGAAGTGAGGCTCACGCATGTCGGCGCGCTCCGCTCATCAGATCGCAGAGGGCGCTCAGCGTCTCGGACCGCGCTTCCTGAGCGGTCTGCAACAGGCGCTCCACTCCCTCCTGTTCGAGCGGCGGTGCGCCTATTTCGCGAAGCCAGAAGGCGGAGAGCTCCTCCGGCAGACTTGCGATCTCAAGTGCGTTGATTACTCTCAGGTCGCGGAACATATCCACGAAGTTGAACCCGTTCGGTCCAGTCAGGACCCTTCGTCCAAGGGCTGCGGGCTCCATGGCGTTGTGGCCGCCCACGTCGTCGGCTGTCGCCCCACCAAGGAACACCCCGTCGCTCACCGCGAACCAGAGCGGCATTTCCCCGAGAGTGTCGGCGATCAGAACGTCGAGCTCAGGATCAGGATGAGCGGGATCGGCCGTGCGTCTTCTGCTCGTGAATCCGAACGAGCGCGCCAGGCTCAGAATATCGTCTCCGCGTTCAGGATGGCGTGGGGCTATGATCAGGAGCGCATCAGGGCGCTGCTTCCTGACGTGAGAGAAGGCCGTCAATGCAAACGCCTCTTCTCCCGGATGGGTCGAGGCGGCGAGGCAGACAGGACGCTTTTTCAGGGCGGTTCTCAGGTCCTGAATCCTCTCCGCCGCGGCCGGTTTCGAGCGGACCGCCTGTTTGAGGTTTCCGCACACGGAGATCCGGGTTCCCGCCAGGGTCTCCAGACCTTTTCGGGTCGTGTCATCAGCGGCGCCGATGAAGGTGAAGGACGAGAGGAGCTCGCGCGCCGATCGACCCACGCGCATCCATCCGCGCAGGGAGCTCTGGGTCATTCGCGCGTTGACCAGCGCGCTGGGTATTCCTCGCTTCCGGATTTCGGTCAGCATGCCGGGCCAGATCTCGCCTTCCGCCAGAACCAGGGCACTCGGACGCCAGTAGTTCAGAAAACGCCCCATAGACTGGGGGGTGTCGACCGGCGCCATCTGGTGGATCAGTCCAGGGGGCGCAAGTTTTGCGACAAGATCCGCTGAAGTGAGGGTCTGAGTGGTGATTACGGCGCGAACGTCGCCGCACTGCTCTCGCAGCCCTCCAAACAGGTCAAGGAGGAGACGCATCTCCCCGACGCTGGCAGCATGGAGCCAGATCAGGTCTCCGACCGGACGGGCAGCTGTTGCGCGACCGAAACGCTCCGGGAGTCGCTCCGGGCGCTCCTTTCCGGCTCGCAATCGCCCCGCCATCACCTGTGACGCGAAGGGGTGGAAGGCAGCCATGACGGCGCGATAAGCTGTAAGCAGGAGCGTCATCGTCCGATGCCCGGGCCCGTGGGTTCCGCGTCGCTTTCGGGTCCGGCTCCACGCCTTTGGCCTGCAAGGGCGTCGGCTCGCGCTGTCGCCCAACGCAGGCGCGCCTCAACCTCACGCCTGATCTCTTCCGGATCACTGTCCCGATACGCCGTCACCGGTTCTGCGAACACCGCCGCTGCGCGCGAAAACGGAAGCGGCAGCAACAGACGGTCCCAGGTGTCGAGCCGGCGGGCGTCTGCGGACAGTCCGTAGATGATGATGGCTGATTGAGTTTGCTGGGCGAGCTTGATGGCGCCGATCCCGACACGTCCCGACGGTCCTTTCGGGCCGTCGACCGTGACGATCAGCGAGGCTCCCCGTTTCATGGCCGCTATGGCCTCGCGCGCCGCCGCCACCCCGCGCTTATCTTTGGTCTTGGAGGGGTTAGCGGCCGAGCCGCGGATGATGTGCAGGCCGAGCAGGCGTCCGGCCCTGGCGGTAAACTCGCCGTCCCGCGAGGCCGACACCATCAGGGCGGTTCTCGCCGACGGCTTGCGCCAGCGGCGTCGCAGCCGGATGACGATCAGCGGCATCAGCAGGATGCGCGAATGCCATGCGGCTATGATCGTTCCCCCATTCCCTTCGTACAGAGCCCGAACGGGTCCCTCGCCCTCAATCCTCCATCTCAGCGTATGGGTCAGGATCGCCTGGTAGGCCCAGATGAGTGTGCCCAGAACGTAAGGAATCACAGGGGAGCGGGCGAGGCGCTTGAACATGGAGGGGTTATACTCCTCACGGCTTCTCCCGCCAGACACCGCACTGCGACCGGTGTGTCCAGACCGCCACAGTCCCTCGGATGGGCCGTCCGACCTTGCAATCCCCTCGCCATCGTGCATCTAGCCTGATCCATCTCCGCCAGAGGCCCCATGCCGGACCCTATCGATCTGTCGACGCTTTCAGGCCGCAGGCGAGCCCGCCGTGAGCTGGTCTGGGGCGATCACGGCTTTCTGCGAAAGCGATTTCATAACCTTCACCGGATTTCCCCTGAAATGTGGCGGGCTAATCAACCTTCGCCCGAGCAGATCGCCGTGTACGGATCCGAGCTTGGTGTGAAAACCATCATCAATCTCCGCGGCGTAAGCCCTAAAGGTTACTACCTACTCGAGAGGGAGGCGTGCGAGCGGGCCGGGATCCAGCTTGTCGATTTTCAGGTTTTCTCCCGGGACGCCCCTCAAGCCGGCAGCGTCCTCCAGGCGCGGGACCTGTTTGAGACGATCGCCTATCCCGCCCTTATGCACTGCAAGTCCGGAGCCGACCGGGCAGGGCTTATGGCGACCCTTTATATGCATTTCAGGCAGGGTCAGCCTATCGAGGAGGCTCTGGGGCAGCTGTCCTGGAAATATCTCCATATTCGGGAGGGCAAGACGGGCATGCTCGATTACTTTTTCGAGACCTATCTGGCCGAAGGGCGACCCGCCGGACTGAGCTTTTCAGACTGGGTGGCCGGATCCTATGACCGGGACAGGGTCAAGGCCGACTTCCTGAGACAATGGAAGGGGGTCCTCAATCTCGACCGGCTTCTGGGCCGCGAGTGAGCTTCGCGGCGCTGGCGAGGTTAAAAATTCGTTCGCGCAGACTTTGTAATCAGGCTATAAAGTCAAGCGAAATCGCGAGGGGTGCCCAATGAAAGTCTTCATCATCAATAGTTTTCGAACAATCATCTATATTGCTTACTTTGTGATCATTGGTCTTTACGCTTTCGGCGCTTATCTCCAGCGCAGCGACGTGAACGAGGTCATCCAGGGCCTGTTCGGAAGCCTTCTCAATTCCTCGGCCGAGGCGGCCGTTGCGATCGTTGTGGGTCTTGTCGCTGGTTGGTTTGTCGCAACGATCGTCTGCGGACTGCTGGTAACGCTCCTCGACATCCGGGACGATATCAATGACCGCCTCCCCGACGGACGGGCAAAGTAGTCTTTAGACGCGTGTTCCTGTATCAGCGGGGCGCCGGCGGATGGTCGGCGCCCTGTTTGTTTTTGCCGAGGATTCATGGCCGGTTCGTCAGAGGACATTCTTGCAGCGCTGATCGAGCGAACGCTCAAGGCCGGCGCGTCTCAGGCGGACGCGCGACTGACCGCCAGCGCCAGCCTTTCGGCGGAGGTTCGCAACGGTGAGCTTGAGAGCGTCGAGCGCGAGGAATCGAAAGGGATCGCCCTACGCGCCCTGGTCGGTTTGCGTCAGGCCCATGTCTCGGCGACGGATCTGTCTCCTGACAGTTTGAAGGCGCTGAGCGAGCGCGTGGTCGCCATGGCGAGGCAGGCTCCTGAAGACAAATGGTGCGGACTGGCGGATCCCTCAGAGATCTCTCCCGATCGTCCTCGCCTTGATCTCGAGTGTGACGATGTTCCGGACGCAGCTGAGCTTGAGGCGCGGGCCCGGGCGGGGGAGGCGGCGGCCCTGGCGGTAGAGGGGGTCGCTCAGGTCGGTCATGCCGGCGCCAGCTGGTCGACGTCGGAGACGTTCATGGCCGCGTCTAACGGGTTTTTCGCACGGCAGGCCTCCGGTTACGTATCCGCTGCGGTGATGGCGATTGCGTCCCGAGACGGAGCCATGGAGCGGGACTATGACAGTCACGCGTCCCGGCGACGCGGGCTGCTTGAGGCGCCCGAACTGATCGGCCGTCGCGCCGGCGAGAGGGCTGTACAGCGCCTGTCTCCGCGCAAGCTCGAGAGCCGCACAGCGACGGTCATATTTGAAAACCGGGAGGCGGGTTCGCTCCTCAGGGCCTTTCTCGGGGCTGTGTCTGGACCAGCTGTCGCGCGAGGCGTTTCGTTTCTGAAGGACAAGCTGGGCGAGCAGGTGTTCGCAAAGGGTGTGAACATCGTTGATGATCCATTGCGGTCAGGAGGGTATGGGTCGCGCGGCTTCGATGGAGAGGGTCGTCCTGTCAGAAAGCGTCATGTTGTGGAGGACGGGCGGTTGGTCGGCTGGCTTCTGAATGGTCCGTCCGCGCGTCAGCTGGGCCTCGAACCCAATGGGTTCGCAAGCCTCGGTTTTGGAGATCCCCCTGGGGTCAGTCCCTCAAATGTCGAGCTGCTGCCGGGAGCGTCCTCTCTTTCTCAGCTCATGGCCGAGGCGGGATCGGGTCTTCTGGTGACGGATATGTTCGGTCCTTCGCTGAACGCAAATACCGGAGATTATTCCGTCGGGGTGTCGGGTATGTGGTTCGAAGGCGGAGAGCCTGCCTATCCGGTTTCTGAGGTAACCGTTGCGGGAGACCTCATTTCCATGTTCCTGCGGGCGCATCCCGGGTCGGACCTCGATATCCGGAGCTCTGTCACCTCGCCCAGTCTTCTCATTGAGGGACTGATGCTTGCCGGTCGTTGACGCAAGATCGGATCTCAGCCTCATGACCGCGGTCGCCCGCGAGGCCGGCGAGGTCGCGATTGAACGTCTGAAGCGTGGGGTTCAGGTCTGGGAAAAATCCCCGGGGCAGGTCATCACTGACGTCGATATCGAGCTCAACAGGCTCATCCGCACCCGGCTGACCGGGAGCCGGGAGGATTACGGCTGGTTGTCCGAGGAAGAGGTGCGTCTCGCTGAGCCGGACCAGCTCAGACCGACCTTTCTCGTTGATCCGATCGATGGGACGAGGGCGCTGATACGCGGCGAGCCGGGCTTCTGCGTTTCGCTGGCGCTGATTTTCGGGGGAGAGACCCTGGCCGGAGTTTTGTTCAATCCCATGACGGGTGAGATGTTCACGGCTATGACCGGCGACGGGGCCTGTCTCAATGGCCTCGAGATCCGGAGCAGCGCCGCCTCTGAGGTGGATACCTGTCTCATCGTCGGCCAGTCCCGGGTGTTCCGCAATGCGCTCCGGTGGCCTCGTATCCGTCATCTGGAACCTATGCCCAACTCGGTCGCCTATCGGATCGCGCTTGTGGCGTCGGGGGTTTGCGATGCGGCGGTCGCGCTTGGCGACAAGGCGGACTGGGATCTCGCTGCGGCGACCCTGATCCTGTCGGAGGCGGGGGGATGCGCCTGTGACCGGACGGGACAGTCCTTTCGGTATGGGGGCGGAGATCCAAGGCTTGCGGGAGTGGTGGCGGCTGGCGCGAATCTTCACCCGCTGATAATGGACGCCGTCCTGAACGCCAGTGCGCCTGCATGATCGGTGCAGGCTGGGAGAGAGACATGCCGGCCCCTGAAACGACCCTTCGCAAGCAGCTGCTTCATCTTGTTCTGGGAGGCGAGCTCAAGGACGTGACCGGCGTTGAGTTCCGCGATTTGACTAAGATTCACTTCGTGGGAGCCTATCCGGACTACAAATCCGCATTTGAGGCATGGAAGGGAGTGGCCCAGAGGACGGTCGATAATGCGCAGGTGCGGTATTTCATACTGCATGCGCATCGTCTTCTCGATCCCGAGACGGGTCGCTCACATGATGTTTGACCGCTGAACCCACATCAGCGCGCGGGCTCGCGAGGCGCTTCGCTCGTGACTGGCTGGCCCCGCAGTGGCGGTGGCTGGCGCTGGGCGTCGCGTTTTCGGCGCTGACGGCGGCGGCCGCGTACGGATATGCCGAGATCACCACGCGGGCCGTCGATTGGCTGAAGGATGGCGATCCCCGGGTTTTCACGATCGCCCCTGCGGCGATCCTCGGTTTGGTGCTGCTGCGGTCCTCAGCCCTGTTCTGGCAGACGCAGACCAACAATATAGGGGTTCAGCGCGCGCTTATTCATCTTCAGCATCGCCTGTTTGAGACCCTGATCCGGGGAGATTTCAGGCGCCTGCAGGCCGCCGCTTCGGGGGCCTATGTGTCCCGCTTCTCCAATGACGTGCAGCTCATCCGCGAAGCCAGTCTCCGGGTGGCCACAAACCTGGCCCGGTCAAGTCTTACGGTCGCGGCGTGCGTTCTGTTCATGCTGATCAAGGACTGGCCTCTCGCCGTGCTTCTGATCGTTGTCTATCCTGTGGCCTTCTGGCCCGTCGTGCGTCTGGGCGAGAGGATCCGGAAGACCTCGCGCCTCGCCCAGGAACAGGCTGGGGAGCTGTCTTCGTTTCTGACTGAAGCCTTTCAGGGCGCGCGCACCGTCAAGGCCTATTCTCTCGAAGGGCGACAGGTTGACCGGGCAAGGTCGGCCTTTGAGGAGCGGGCTCGACTGTATCTCAGGATCCTGCGGTCCAAGGCTCTGGTCGATCCCTTCCTCGAAGTGATGGGAGGGGTTGCGCTCGCGGGACTGTTTGCTTTCGCCGGCTGGCGAGCGCTCGCCGGGGAGGCGAGCGTCGGGGAGGTGATCGGGTTTATCACCGCCATAGGGGTCGCCTCACCGGAGGTCAGGGCTCTTGGCACGCTCAACTCCGTGCTGAATGAGGGTGTCGCGGCGGCGGATAGGGTCTACCAGGAGCTTGATGAACGTTCGACCGTGGTGGATCGCCCGCTGGCTCAGACGCACCATCGCGCGTCCGGGCTGGTGGAGGCAGATGATGTCGGCTTTTCCTATCCCGGGGCGCCTGAAGGAGCGTCGGCCGTTCTGAACGGCTTCTCCTTCAGGGCTGAACCGGGACGGGTGACCGCGCTCGTGGGTCCGTCCGGGTCGGGCAAGTCCACGGTCTTCAATCTTCTGCTTCGTCTGTATGATGTCGATAAGGGACACGTGCGTATCGATGGCGTTGACATTCGCGATCTGTCGCTCTCATCGCTTCGAGGATGTTTTGCGCTCGTCTCGCAGGACGCCTTCCTGTTCGAGGGTACGATCCGGGAGAACATCCTGCTCGGCCGGCCGGGCGCTTCGCGTGATGAGGTTGTGCGAGCTGCGCGGGAGGCGGCGTGCAGTTTTATCGACGATGCCCCAATGGGGCTTGAGACCCCTGTCGGGGAGGGTGGGCGCAATCTTTCAGGGGGGCAGCGTCAGAGGGTAGCGCTTGCGCGGGCCCTTTTGTCGGAAGCCCCGATCCTTCTTCTGGACGAGGCGACCAGCGCCCTTGATTCGGAGAGCGAGGCGCTGGTGCAGGAAGCGCTTGCACGGGTCGCTGGGCGCCGTACGATCATTGTGGTGGCCCATCGACTGGCGACAGTGAGGGCGGCGGACCGGATCTTCGTCCTGGGGAATGGTCAGGTGGCGGAGAGTGGTCGTCATGAGGAGCTTATGGCCCTTGGCGGACGCTATGCTGAGCTTGCGGCGGGGCAGTTGACCTGAGGCAGGTCGCGAGGCGGGCCCCGGTGAGGATTTTCTCTGTTGATGGGGCGGTGGGTCATGACAGGTTTCGTACGATGGGCAGGCAGTGCGGTCGTGGCGCTCTCTCTGGCCGCCTGCTCGCCTGAAACCGGCGCGCCCTCGGTTTCAGGCGAAAACTCTCCCGGAACGCCGACAGAATCATCCTCGCAGCCGGCGCCTGAGGAGGTTCCTGAGCCTTTCGTTCTCGCGATCGATGCGGGGCGTTTAAGCGTTCTGATCGGTCGTGCGCGCGAGGGCCTGGATGAGGGAGCCCCAGCGGTCGATCAGGATGAGGACGATCTGGTCAGGGCTGATCGCGAGTTGCGCCGCGCGGCTCTGGAGCTCGTGTCTCTCCGGGACGAGATCTGTCGTCGCGGCCGCCTGACGGGGCAGGGCTGCGTGATCCAGGGAGCGCCTTCCTGGGTGTTCGATCCCCCTGGAGCCGCACCGACGGGGGAAGAAATTTCACGGCGAACGGCCGAGCTTCTTGAAGCCATGCGTCCTTTTGTTGATGTGGGGTGCGGTCTGGGACAGGCCCCTCAGGATGGACCCGGGTTCTGCTCTGTCGAGTAACCTCTCAGCAAGGCTTGTCCATTTACCTCGTCCCTCCAAGGGCGTAGGGCTAGCTCCATGATTTCACCCCGTGCGGCCCGTCGCATAGCTATCGCCCACAAATGGCTTGGTCTTGTGGTCGGGGCGCAACTCCTTGTCTGGACGGCGACAGGGCTGTTCTTCTCGCTCTTTCCAATTTCCGACATCCGAGGAGACCGGCTTTGGTCGGCTCCGGAGGGGCGCGCGGTTGATCTTGCGGCTGTGCGTGTTTCGCCTCAAGACGCTCTGGCTGCCGTTGTAGAGGATCGTCCTGTTTCTGTGACTCTCCGGTCGCTGGCGGACAAACCTGTCTATGAGATCCGGGCGGAGATCGGATCGTTTCTCGTGTCGGCCGAGACGGCGGAGGTTCTATCGCCGCTTTCAGAAGGACAGGCTCGCGCGATCGCTTCATCCGCCTGGGTGGGGGCGGATGAACCCCTGAGACTGGAGTTTCTGGAGGCGCCTCCAAGAGAGTCCGGAGCTGCGGGACCGATCTGGGCGGCGCATTTTGCGGGAGCGGGACACCCGGTGCTCTATGTGAATGCTGTCAGCGGGCAGCCTGGACCTGTCCGGACCGATCTTTGGAGGACCTATGATCTCTTCTGGTCGCTGCACATCATGGATTATCGATCGCGCGAGTCCTTTAATCATCCTCTGATTATTGCGGCTGCTGTGCTGGCGCTCTCAACGTCTCTGTTCGGCGTCGGGCTCCTCGTCCATCGTTTCACGCGTGGGCTCGTCAACAGAAAAGGGAGTATCCCGTCATGACTCCGGCAGATATCGCTGCGCTCCTCGGATGCCTGATTGGGGGCGGCATGGGATTGTACGCAATGTTCCGTCCATCATGGGCGTCCCGCATCGTCCGTCTCCAGGCGATCCCAGGTCTGGTTGAAGGCCAATCGGAGTTTCGGGCGACTTATGGCGGTTTGTTTTTCTTCAGTCATGCTCTTGCGGCTTATGCGATCTTGACAGGCCTCGAGGGCGCCGCGCTTGGCGCCGCCATTCTTGGGGCAGGGTGGTTCGGCGCCGGAGTGGGGCGGATCTTGTCTATTCTTCTGGACCGCGCATGGACCGGGCTCAATGCGTTCAATGTCGGCTTTGAGGCGACGACAGGCGCCTTGATGGCGGCGCCTCTCATTGTCAGTCATCTTTAGGGGAGACCTCTTATGCCTGATCGGCCCCCGGAGACAACGTCGGGCGCTTTCCTGGAGGGTGAGCGGATCGCAAAGTATCTTGCGAGCGCCGGCCTCGCTTCACGTCGTGAGATCGAACGATACATTCTCGACGGTCGCGTGATGGTCGACGGGGTCAAGCTGGAAACTCCTGCGTTCAAGGTGACGGGTCAGGAGCGAATTCTGGTGGATGGGAAGCCGGTGGCGCGGCCCACGGTCTCCCGTCTGTGGCGCTATCACAAGCCCTCAGGCCTGGTGACAACCAATCAGGATCCTGATGGTCGGCCGACGATCTTTGACATGTTGCCTGGCGACCTTCCCAGGGTGCTGACCATTGGTCGTCTTGATCTCAACACTGAGGGACTGCTTCTCCTGACAAACGACGGGGGGCTCGCGCGTGCGCTCGAACTCCCCAGTACGGGTCTCCAGAGAACCTATAGGGCGAGGGCTTACGGTCGTATCACGCAGCCGGATCTCGATCGCCTTCGTGACGGAATTGTAGTCGACGGGGTGGAGTATCGCTCCATTCGTGCGCGGCTCGAGCGATCCGTCGGCGCCAATTGCTGGATCGAACTGGTTCTGACGGAAGGCAAGAACCGCGAGGTTCGGCGGGCGCTTGAGAGCCTCGGTCTCAAGGTGAACCGCCTGATACGCGTCTCTTATGGACCTTTCGAGCTGGCGGATCTGGCTCCTGGCGCCGTAGCCGAAGTGTCCCCGGCGGACCTTCTGGCCGAAGTCGGCGAGATGATCGCTCCGGAGCGGCGGCCGGATCCGAGCCGCCCTGTTCGGGCCCTTGCGCGCAGCAGCGGGGCGAAGAAGGATGCTGAACGACGCGTTTCTCGGGATGATCGCCCAAAGGCGGGCCCTGATCGGAACGCTCGCCGGCCCCTCAGAAAACGCTGAGCGGATACGGTTGTTTACATCATCAGGGGAGACCACGATGAAGCTCTATACCGCCGCAATGGCCCCGAACCCGGACCGTGTCCGTTTTTTTCTGCAGGAAAAAGGGGTCTGGGATCAGATTGATCGCGTCGAGGTCTCGATCATGAAGGGCGAACATAAGACGCCCGCCTACCTGAAGGTGAGCCCTCTGGCTCAGGTGCCCGCTCTTAGCCTGGATAACGGGGCGAACATCACCGAGAGCCGGGCTTTGTGCACGTATTTTGAAAGCGTCTTTCCTGAGCCGAACCTGATGGGGCGCGACGGGCAGGAGGCGGCGGAGATTGAGATGTGGGACAGGCGCGTGGAGCTCTCCTACATGGGTCATATCGCGGGTTGGTTCCGGCACTCTCACCCCGCCATGGCGGAGCTCGAAAAACCGCAGTGTGCGGAATGGGCTGAAATCTGTTCCCGGCGGGCGCAAGGCGGCGCCGAGTTCTTCAACGCACGACTTGAGGCGTCACCCTTTGTTGCAGGGGACCGGTTCACGATTGCGGACATCTCGCTTTATGTCTGCATGGGGTTTGGGAGGCTTGTGAAGTTCAAGCCGTGGGAGACTTTGCCCGCACTCGCCGGCTGGCGGGAGCGGATGGCGAGCCGTCCTGGTCTTTCCTGATCGGACGTCAGGCCGCCGGCTTGGGCTTCACGCGGGTAATAACCGAGGTGAAGCTCAGGCAGGGTCGTCCCGCCGCCGTTATCAGTCCGCGAACGTAGATGAGCCGGCCTCCGGCTCGGGTCACCTCGCCGGTCGCCTCCATCACGTCGCCGACGGAGGCTGGACCGAGGAAATCGCCGCTGAGATTGACCGTCACGGCGTTGCCGCCGAGCACGTCCTGAGCGAAGGCGAAAACGCAGTAGTCCGCAAAGGTCAGCATGCAGCCTCCGTGCATGAACCCTCCGCCATTCATGTGCCGCGGTTCGGCGACGAACCTGCACACCACCCGACCATCGTCAAACTTGCGGTAGTAGAATGGACCGCTGTTTGTCTCGAAAGCGTCGTTCGGCCAGGTTTTCCACCCTGCCCATGGGCCGGTTTCTATCAGAACTGCGTTGCTCATCGCACTTTCACACTGTCGATCTGTCTGCCGCATGGCCTAAAGGCCGTCGCAGACTTTGTCATGTGGCTGCTGATGATTTTCCGCAATCAGATAACGCGCCTTGAACTCCGATCGCGCTTCGCGTATGGCCGTCTCGGTCTGGTTTTAGGGGTATAGCTCAGCTGGTAGAGCATCGGTCTCCAAAACCGAGGGTCGCGGGTTCGATCCCTGCTGCCCCTGCCAGACCTTCTCTTGATCCTCCCTCCGTTGACGGGGGGGGGAGGCTGCAAATGGGTCGGCCTTCCGCCAGGCGTGTCTCAGTCTGAAGCTAATCAGTCGTTTCCAGGCATGAACCTTCTCAGGCGGCCCGCGAATGCGGTCGCCAGCGGGCGAACAGCCCTGTCGGCAGGGTAAATCCTCGCCCGCTTTCCCTGATCGCCATTTCGCCGCAATCAATCTCCCCGCCGAGATGCTCAAATGTCGTCGCAAGGGTCTGGGCTACGGCCAGGTAGGACAATCTCACCGCGTAGACGGTTGCGATCACGAACAGGGGGTCTGGGGACAGAAGCTGGCGGACCCGCTCGAGAAGGGGGGAGAATTCCTCTTCAAAGCGCCAGGTCTCGTTCTTCGGGCCGCGTCCGAATTTGGGCGGATCGAGGACCACGGCATCATAGGTCCGACCCCTGCGGATCTCACGGTCGACGAAGCTCATCGCATCGTCGCAGATCCAGCGGACCGGCCTGTCCGCGAGCCCGGAGAGCGTCTGGTTCTCCCGGCCCTGGCCAATGGACTTGGCGGACGCGTCGAGGTGAACCACCTCCGCGCCCGCTGCTGCGGCGGCGAGGCTCATGACGCCTGTATAGCCGAACAGGTTGAGGAGCCGCACGGGTCGACCCGCCCCGCGAATGGTCTTCGACGCCCATCGCCAGTGAACAGAGTGCTCCGGGAAGATTCCTGTGTGGCGGAAGGCGCTGCATCGGGCGTTCAGGGTCAGCGACTCCCAGCGGATCGGCCAGCTCTCCGGGGGCGGCCGTCGGGGGCTGGTCCATTGTCCCCGTTCGTCTTCTCCCTCTTTGGCGAGAAACACCGCATCGGCCGTCCACGACTCGACGGGCGCCTGGGGACGCCAGAGCGCCTGCGGATCAGGGCGGTTAAGGCGTTGAACGCCGTATCGTTCAAGCTTGCGTCCGTCGCCGCTATCGATCAGCTCGTAATCCCGCCAGTCATCGCTGATGAGGAGAGAGAAAGGATGGATGATCACGAAGCCGCCCCCTCATAACCGGTTGAGCGCCAGACCTCGTAGATCATGACGCCTGCGGCTGAGGCGAGGTTCAGGCTGTCGGCCGCACCCGCCATGGGGATCCGCACGAGAACGTCGCACTCAGACTCGAATGACGGAGGCAAACCGGACTGTTCGTTGCCGAGAACGACGATGCTCTTCTCCTGGTATCGAACCTGATCGTGACGTTGTCGTCCACGCATGGAGGCCGCCGTCAGCTGAGCCCCGGTCGCCGCCTTCCATCGCAGGAACTCCTGCGCATCGGCCCTCGCCAGCGGCATAGCGAAGACGGAGCCCATGGACGCTCGCACCGCCTCCATGGAGAAGGGATCGCAGGTGTCTCCGATCAGAACGACCGCATCCACGCCCGCCGCATCGCCTGTCCGCAGAATGGTCCCGAGATTTCCAGGATCCCTTACCTCGAACAACGCCAGCCAGCGTCGCGCTCCCTCGGTTGGAAGATCTGTCAACGTCGACAGGCGCTGGTGAAAGGCGGCTATGACTGTCTGCGGATTGTCTTTGCGTGAGACGGCGCTCATCACCTTCTCGCTAGCGGTCAGCGTGCGGGCGCCAGCTTTTCGCAGCCGCTCCAGCAGGTCTGCGGTGCGGGGGCGCTCAAGGGCCGGAAGGCCGGCCAGCGCGACGGCCGGTCTCCATCCATGCCGAAGTCCTTCCTCGATCAGTCGCGCGCCTTCCGCTAAGAACAGCCCAGTTTCTTCCCGAGCCTTCTTTCGGTCGAGCGATCTGAGGCGCTTGACGGTGTCGTTCGACACGCTCGTGACATGTTCCGGAGCAAATCCGGAGGAAGGGCTGACGGGCGGCGTCATGAAATGTGGGGTCGTGGCATGTGGGAAGCCGGAATATGAACCGGATCAGATCCGGCCTGTCTGGTCTATGCATGTTAGGGAGACGATGGAAGTCTGAAACGCCATGGATCTCGTCTCTCATCTTCGACTTCGTTCGGCTCGGCTTGGCGGCAGGGCGCCTTATTGGGCGGCCGCCGCTGTCATGGCGTGTCTGCTCGGCGCTGCCGGACTGTTGGCTCAGGGGATTGAGAGGCGTCTGGAGGAGCGGGCGCGAGCGGCCCTCGCTTCCGAAGGGGCGGATTGGGCGACGGTTGAGATGGCAGGTAGGTCCGCCATCCTTATGGGAACGCCCCCGGATGAAAGGGCCCGGCTCGCGGCGATGCGGAGCGTACTGGTGTCCAGCGGATCGGGCTGGTTTCAGGGGGTGGCCCGGGTTCGCCTTCGGTCAGGTCCGATGTCTCAGGTCGGCGCAGAGCCTTCGACGGCATCTTCATGCGATGAGCCGCCTCCGGGGTTTGACCCCTCCGTTTTTCGGTTTGATGTGGGGGCGGCGGGGCTGAGCCGGCGGCAACTGGACAGGATCTCGGTCATGGCGGCCGGTTTGATCGCCTGCCCGAACTGGGAGCTCGAAATTGAAGGTCATACCGACGCCGCGGGTTCGACGACCGCAAATATGCGTTTGAGCGCCCGACGCGCCGAGGCTGTCAGGATCGCCCTGATCGGTGAAGGGGTATCCGGAGACCGGATCAGAACCGCCGCCTTCGGGGCTTCAAGGCCGGTGAGGGGTTCCGGGGGCGCGATCGAGGCCGATGCCAGCCGTCGGATCGAAATCCGACTGATCAGGAAGGAGCAAAGGTCATGATGTGGCTCATGATAGAGATCTGGATCCTCCTTTGTCTCGCGGTCGCTCTGGGAGCTCTGCTCGGCTGGTTCCTCGCTAAAGGAGGGATTGCAATCCGGCCCTGGGCCCCCGTCAGGACCGGTGAGACGCTCCGTCTGCCTGTTTTTCAGTCTGAGCCTGAGCCGCTTCGGCTTGCGAGCACGACGGAGGTCCGGGACAGGTCCGCGGAGCAGGTTGAAGCGGGGTCTGCCGCTGATGACGGCGAGGCTCTCAGGCTGCGTTTACGGGCCGCTTACGCCGAGGCCCGGATTCGTATTCTGGAGGGGATGCTTCGGGACACGATCGCCAAGCCGTCGACGTCATCCTCCACCCCTGAGAACGGGGAGGCGGGAGCGTCCATGATACGACATCCGGGCCTCTCCCTGCCAGCCCCCCGTGCGGAAGGCCCTGATCCGCTGCAGCGATTGTCCGGGCTCGGACCGTCGATCGAGAGGCGCCTTCATGATGTGGGAATATTTCATTTCGACCAGCTGGCCCGAATGTCTGAGGAGGACGCAAAATGGCTGGACGCCCAGCTTGGGGGCGCCGGCCGCGTGCGCTTCGAAAACTGGATTGCGGAGGCCGGACGCCTGAGCGTGGAGAGGGCGGCTCAAGGTTCAGCAGAGCTTGATCGAGCCCCGTGCTTTTGCGACGCACTTGCAACAAGGAGCAAACCGACTTAGAGATGCGATTGCGAATTAGTCGCAAAAAGGTCTCTGTGATGTCGTTTGCAAATTTCGGTCTGTGTCGGCCCTGGATGCTCGCCGGAGCCGCTCTGGCCTGCGCGCTGCCCGCCGCAGGCCTCGAACCCGGCCCTGACCCGGCTGCAACCGGGGTTGAACGGATTACGATCACCGCAGACCGGGAGGGACTTTTCGACGTCAGCGGTTCCGTTCAGCGTCTCGACGAGACGGAGCTTGAGCGACATGGTTACAGCGATCCCAATCGCGTTCTGCGTCTGACTCCGGGTGTCTATCTGCAGGAAGAGGACGGGGCCGGCCTGCGCCCGAATATCGGAATAAGAGGTTCAGGGTCCGACCGAAGCAGCCGTATTACTGTCATGGAGGATGGCGTGCTCATGGCGCCGGCGCCGTACTCCGCCCCGGCGGCCTATTATTTCCCAAGGCTGGCGCGCATGACAGGGATCGAGCTGTCCAAGGGGCCAGCTTCGATCGTCTACGGGCCCTTCACCACTGGCGGGGCGCTCCATCTCTTCGGGGCGCCGATCCCTGAGACGGACGGCAGGCTATCGGGAGGACTGGACGTTCGCGCCGGAGATTTCGGCGGGTCTCGCGTTCATGCCCGCGCCGGAGGCTGGCGGTCGGCTGGACCTGATCTGGAGGTCGGCGGGCTTCTCCAGGCGCTCGACGAGCGTTCAGACGGGTTTAAAGAGCTCGATACGGGTCGCGGGACAGGATTTGACATTCAGGACAGCGTCGCCCGGCTGGGTGTGCGGACGCTTGGAGAGCGCGGGCCAGTCCAGAGCCTTGAGTTAAAGGTCCAGTCCTCGACCGAAGTCTCAGATGAGACTTATCTCGGTTTGACCCTTGAGGACTTCGAGAGCCAGCCTTTCCGACGCTATAGGGCGAGCGATCAGGATCGGATGGCGGTTGATCATCAGACCATGCAGCTGACTTATGAAGCGGAGCTGAGCCCCGATCTTGTCCTCACCGCGATCGCTTATGAAACGCGAACGTCGCGGCAGTGGTACAAGCTTCAGGATGTTCGGAACCGAACAGATACGTCCTGGGTCACTCTGTCGTCGGTTCTGGCGTCTCCGACCTTATTTAGCGAAGCCTACGCGTCGCTCGTCGGCGCGCCGGGCTATGTCGCCAGTTTCAGCCCCGCAGGAGAACTCCGGGTCAGAAATAACCTGCGCTCCTACAGGTCCGCCGGAGTTCAGGGCGCTCTGGATGTCTCATTTGCGACGGGCCCTGCGGACCACAAGCTGCAGATCTCCCTGCGTCGTCACGAGGACTTGGAAGATCGCTTTCAGAATGACGACCGCTACCAGATGTCGAACTCGCAGATGGTGCTGCGATCGGCGGGGGCGCCGGGATCTCAGGATAATCGCTTGTCGTCTGCTGACGCATGGTCGGCCTTTGTCCGGGACGAGGTTCGCTGGGGGGATTTCATTGTCTCCCCCGGGATCAGATGGGAAAGCATTGAGAGCCGTCAGGCGCTTTATTCCCTGACCGATCCGTCCAGATCAGGCGCAGTCTCAACCGTCTCGAACCGCCTGACCAAGGTGATCCCGGGAGTGGGCGTCACATTCGCTCCTTCGCAGAGCGTCCGCCTGTTCGCCGGCGTTCACAAGGGATTTTCCCCGCCGGCCCCGGGAAGCCGCGCTGATGCGGAGACGTCGTGGAATTATGAAGTCGGCGCCCGTTATCAGGACGATGACGTCCACGCCGAAGCTGTCGTGTTCGCCAATGAGTTCGACAATCTGGTCGGGACCTGCACATCGTCCTCGGGAGAGGGGTGTACGATCGGGGATCAGTTCTCCGGCGGTCAGGCCAGCGTGCGCGGACTTGAAATCGTCGCTGAGGCGGATGTGGGAGGGCTTCTCCGACAGTCGTTTTCGGCGCCTGTAGGAGTTATTTACACGCTGACGGAAGGGACTTTCGGATCCTCGTTCGTGTCTTCCTACTCGCCATGGGGACGAGTGACCTCGGGAGATCTCATGCCGCAGATGCCCCGACACCAGGTCACTCTGACGGCAGGTCTTGAGACTGACATCGCTTCGCTTCACCTCCTGGTCAATTATGTCAGCGATGCGCGTTCGACGGTCGGTCGGGGGGATCCGGTCGGGACGGATCTCATCGACGGGCGAGTTCTTCTCGATCTCTCGGGGCGATGGGAGGTCTTCCCGGGCGCTTTCGTGACCGGATCGGTCACCAATCTGACCGACGAGATCTACAATGCAGGCTTCCGACCGGCTGGGGCGCGGCCAGGGTCTCCCCGCCAGGTATCTGTCGGATTATCCTATTCCTTCTGAGTTCGCTGCCCTATGACCCCGCCGCCTCAGGTCGCCTTCGATCGGTCGGCCAGACGGCTGGCCTGAGCGTCCCAGTCGGACAGACCGTCGAAGGGTACGATACGGATCGTCCGGAACGATCTGGGGTCGTCAAGACATCGAATATTCACGGAATAGCCGTCGGGGTTGGAGCGCGGGACGTAGAACGACTTTACGCCGCAGACGGCGCAGAAAAGGTGGCGTGCGCATCCCGTGTTGAAACGATACTCGAGCAGGGCGGACCGGGGCGTCAGCAGCCTGAACCTGGAGGCGGGCACGATCAGGTGAAGGTAACCTGATTTCGAGCAGATCGAGCAGTTGCAGTCCTCAACCTCAATGTCCTCGGGCGCCTGGGTCTCGTAGCGGACAGCGCCGCAATGACAGCCGCCCGAATGCCAGCGAAGCGCCTCACTCTCCGGCGTCGTCATTGAACCGACCCGCGGCAGGAGCGGACCATGCCGGCGATCTTGTCCCGATCCAGATCGAGAGAAATGAGATTGAAGCCGGTCACTGAATTCGGCTCTGGCGTCGTTGTGGTGAGCTGAATGCTCCTGGCGGTCGTCAGGACATCTATGAAACGTTTCGAAATATCGATCGTCAGGGTCACATTTCCATAAGGGCTGACGGTCGGAGGACCGATGATTTCCGACTTTTCCAGGCGAACATCGCGCACATCCGAGAAGCCGTCCGGACCGGGCGTCGCCAACTGCCAGAAAATCGACAGCCCGCCGGCCGTCAGATCGACAATCTTCTGAGCATCTTCCCGTCCGCGGCTTCGTCGGGTGTCGTGAACCAGCCACATCAGAAGACGGGGAGAGGCGGTCCGATCACAGAAAAACTCCAGCCTGTCTTCTTTCCACTCATCGCCCTGAGTATGGCGCAGGAAAAACTGCCCCTGAGCGTCGGTCTCATATGACCAGGACAGCGAACGATGAGTGAAGTTGATCCGATAGGCGTTGAGTTTCTCTTCAGTCAGAGCATTGAGTGTCTGCGGTCCGGCCTTGGACATCTCCGTCAGAAAGACCGGGTCGGCGCCCATTGTGCGCACATATTCGACAATCTCGCCGTTGGCGACCTGAAGCATGGACAGGGCCTCGCTGAGGTCAGGGCAATACCTCACATCCGGAAGGAGAAGCCATGGAAACTTCGCCCGAGCGCTCGCCTTGTCCACACAGTCCATCGAGACCTGATGAACCGCGAAGGTGGCGCCGATCTCGACATGACGAGCGACACCGCCAAGGAAAGCCAGAGTGCATGCGCTGATGCAGTATCCGGGATACACCCGTGAGTAGGCATGGAGGTCTATGCCCTTGTCGTTCGGCGGTCGTCGGGTGTTTGTGGCCACGCCGGTGTTGAGGTGCGCGTCGCGGATGATACGCCCTACAGCCATTCCGGCGCTCAGGTCCCCGCCTGTGGAGTTGAGGTAAATCCGGGTATCTGGCGAGTATCGGGAGCGTCTCAGAAATGATTTGAGAGCGTCAGGCGTCTCGGGAGTGAATTCTCCATCCGCGAATATCGCCGGCGTGTCTCCGAAGACGCTCCCCCATTCGAACGTCATAGGCTGGTCTGCAAGCTGCGCGCTCGCATTCGGCGATATCAGCGCCGCGGCAGCGAGGGCCAGCACCGCGCCGAGACCCGACCGAAACCCGGACAGTCCGCCCGCCGCACGCATTGATTCCCGTCTCCTGTAAGCTGAAGCGTTTTACCCCAACAATTTTCCACGCGACAGACTCAACCGGAGGGCTGGATGTGACGACGCGGGTCGGACCCTATCCTCCTCAGAGCGCTCAGCCACGGCCCCCCAAAGGCGGCTCGGCGGTCAGGTCGAGCAGATAATCTGCGGCGGCTGAAGCGGGCATACGGCCGTTCGAGACGTCCTCCCGAACGTCCTTCAGGCAGGCGATTATACGTGGGTCAGCTTCAAATCGACGCTGCAGGCCCTCGGCGACCAGAGAGTCCAGCCATCTGACCTGCTGCAGGGCCCGGCGGCGCTGCAGTGCGCCCGATGCGTGCGCCGCCGCCCGCATGCGAACCGTCAGGTCCCACAGCTCCTCCAGTCCCTCTCCGGTCTGTCCCGAGACCAGACGAACCGGAGCGGTGTGAGCGCCTTCGGCGGGGGCCACCAGGTGCAGGGCGGTTTCGTAGCCGCTCCTGGCTCGTTCAGCCGCTTTTCGGTCAAGATCGCACTTGTTGACGGCGAGAATGTCCACGACTTCCAGAAGTCCCTTCTTGATACCCTGAAGCTCGTCTCCTGCATTCGGCAGCATCAGCGCCAGCAGGAGGTCGACCATATCCGAGACCATCGTTTCGGACTGGCCTACGCCCACGGTCTCCACAATGACGACGTCAAACCCCGCCGCCTCGCAAAGCAACATCGCTTCCCGGGTCCTCGCCGCCGCCCCTCCGAGGGTGTCGCCCGCGGGCGAGGGACGGATAAACGCCCCGGGGTCCATCGACAGTTTCGCCATTCGGGTCTTGTCGCCGAGGATTGAGCCTCCTGATCGTCGCGATGTGGGATCGATTGCAAGGACTGCGACCTTCAGCCCTTTCGATGTCAGGAGCGATCCGAAGGTGTCGATGAAGGTCGACTTGCCGACCCCGGGAACCCCGGTCACTCCGAGTCTGCAGGCCTTACCGGTGAGCGGCATGATCTGGCTGATCAGGCGTCGCGCGGCCGTCTGGTGATCGCGGCGCGAAGATTCGGCCAGGGTGATCGCCCGCGACAGGCCGGCCCTCGTGGTCAGGTCTTCCGGGGTCATCAAGAGGTGTTCCTGACCTGTAAGAACTTAAAGCGCATTGGATTTGTCTGACCCGGGTGATTAACGGATCTTGAGCCCTCTGAGGAGCAGGGGGGGATGATCTTCGGCTGCATCGTCGTCCGCCAGAGGCTCTCGCGTTCAGCGCAGGCGACGTGATGACCCCTTATTCCGCTTCCCCTCAGGTAAGCGATACAGGCTGAAGGTCCGGAGATTATCCGGTTCGGCCACAGCTGCGCCCGACAGGTTCGGAGTTTCGCTGCTCCCGCCGCTGTCGATATCCCTAGAGACCAGCTGGCGCATTGGGCCATCCGCCCCGGATTGAATGAAGAGGGGGCGACGAGGATCCATGTCCGGGTTTTGTGCGGAGCGAGGGGCTCGGCCAGCAGGTTGTGGAGCAACAGGAACGACAGGGCCTGGATCGCTCCGACAACCCGGCGCCCTGCAATGCAGCGATGCCTTGCAGCGTTCATTTCTCTCAGAAAACGCCGCACGGCGTTACGTGGCCCCCGTCTTCAGGACGGCCTACACCACAGTCCCTTGCAGGCCCGTCTGAGGGACACCGCCGAACGGTCCCTCTTCCATCGGAAACCGAAACAGGCTGAAATCCGTCCGCCAGAGACTGTGCGCGCCCCCGTCACAGGCCTCATTCGCCTGTTTCGCTCGTGGACGCTCAGGGACGTACCGTTTCCTCGAGGGCGCGCGCCGCATCGATTATGTCGGGAGACCCGGAGGCGGACGAGTTCGACATCACGAACTCGATCACAGTCTGGGAAGGCCCTGAGGGCTGCTGAAGTTCGGTCCTGCGAATGGACGGAAAGGGATCGAAGGGAAACGGAGGCGGCAAAGGGGCAAATGAAGCTGCTCGCCGTGTCTCTGACCGAAAGGTCTCCTTTCGGACGATTTGAAAGGACAGATACCCCGACGCGAGGGTCAGCTCTGCGGCTCTGCGGCGGGCGTGCGCCTCAGTCGTCTCACTGTCAGCGGCTGACCGGCCTGTGACCGTCACGCGGTATCGGTTACGTTCAATTCGGATTTCCGAGTAGCCAGCCTTTTCGCGGCTGCTCGCAGGCTGATAGGGCGTCGGGGGCGACGAACAGCCAGCGAGCCAGGCCGCTCCCGCAAGCGTCACCAGAAGCGGCTTCAGACTCATCTCTCGTCTCCTGCAGCTCTCCCCGGGCCCGAAACGGTCAGACAGCGCCGGCCGGGCGGGAATTATGCCCCAGTTTTACGCCGAGGGCCGACATGAGCTCCATCGCTGCGTCGGCGATGACCGTTCCCGGCGGAAAGATGGCGGCTGCTCCGGCCTGCCTCAGCTCATCATAGTCCTGCGGGGGAACAACGCCTCCGACGACGATCGTTATGTCGTCCCGTCCCTCCGCCGTAAGCGCTGCGCGGAGCGCCGGCACGAGGGTGAGATGACCCGCTGCGAGAGAGGACGCGGCCACGACGTGCACATCGTTTTCTACCGCCTGTCGCGCCGCCTCTTCGGGCGTCTGAAAAAGAGGTCCGATATCGACATCCCAGCCGAGGTCGGCAAATGCGGAGGCGACGACCTTTTGTCCTCGGTCATGCCCATCCTGTCCCATCTTCGCGATCAGTATTCTCGGGCGGCGTCCTTCCGATCTCTGGAAGGCGTCCGCCATCTCCCGGGCGGCGTCGACCTTGTCGGATTTGGCGCCCATGCCTGAGGCGTAAACGCCGCTGATCGACCGGATCACCGCCTGGTGACGGCCGACAGATTTTTCGATCGCGAGCGAAATCTCTCCGACCGTTGCGCGGGCGCGAGCCGCCTGAACGCCCAGTTCGAGCAGATTGCCTTGCCCCGACGCCGCCGCCTCCGTGAGCGCATTCAATGCAATGTCGACGTCTGCCTGAGAGCGCTCGGCTCGAAGTCTCGCCAGCTTGTCCAGCTGCATCTGGCGCACCTTCGCGTTGTCCACCTTGAGGACGGGCACATCCTCCGGTTCAGAGAGGCGCAGTTTGTTGACGCCGACAATGGTCTGAAGGCCGCTGTCGATGCGCGCCTGGGTCCGCGCGGCAGCCTCCTCGATCCGAAGCTTCGGAACGCCTTCCTCAATGGCTTTCGCCATGCCGCCCATCGCTTCGACTTCCTCGATGTGCTGCATGGCTTTTCTGGCAAGGTCGTGGGTCAGCCGCTCAAGATAATAGGAGCCGCCCCATGGATCGATCGTTCGTGTGACGCCCGCCTCCTGCTGAAGGAAGATCTGCGTGTTTCGGGCGATGCGGGCCGATATGTCTGTTGGCAGCGCAAGCGCCTCGTCAAAGGCGTTGGTGTGAAGAGACTGCGTCTGACCGCCTGCCGCCGCCATCGCCTCGAGGCAGGTGCGTACGATGTTGTTGTTGACGTCCTGCGCCGTCAGGGACCAGCCCGATGTCTGACAGTGGGTGCGCAGGGAGAGTGACTTGTCGCTCTGGGGGTTGAACGGCTTCACAAGCTTCGCCCAGAGCAGGCGCGCCGCCCGCATTTTTGCGACTTCCATGAAGTAATTCATGCCTATCGCCCAGAAAAACGAGAGGCGCGGAGCGAATGCGTCCACCGTCAGACCCGCGGCCAGACCTGCGCGAATGTACTCCACCCCGTCGGCCAGGGTGTAGGCGAGCTCCAGATCTGCGGTCGCTCCGGCCTCCTGCATGTGGTAGCCGGAAATCGAGATCGAGTTAAACTTGGGCATTCGCCTCGAGGTGTAGGCGAAGATGTCGGAGATGATCCGCATCGACGGTCCCGGAGGGTAGATGTAGGTGTTGCGGACCATGAACTCCTTGAGAATGTCGTTCTGAATCGTCCCGGAGAGCTTTTCGGGGGGGACGCCCTGTTCCTCGGCGGCGAGAATGAACAGAGACATGATCGGCAGCACGGCCCCGTTCATGGTCATCGACACGCTCATGCGGTCGAGGGGGATTCCGTCAAAGAGGGTCCGCATATCGTAGATCGAATCGATTGCGACCCCCGCCATACCGACATCTCCGGTCACCCTCGGGTGATCGCTGTCATATCCGCGATGCGTTGCAAGATCGAAGGCGACGGAGAGCCCTTTCTGACCGGCAGCCAGGTTTCGCCGATAGAATGCGTTGGAATCCTCAGCCGTGGAGAAGCCGGCATACTGACGGATGGTCCAGGGCTGTTGAGCGTACATCGTCGGATAGGGGCCCCGACCAAAGGGCGCGAGGCCCGGAAAATCGTTCAGGAAGTCGAGGCCTGACGTGTCTGCAGCCGTGTACAGGCTGCGCACGGGCACACCCTCCGGCGTCTCCCATGTGCGCTGATGGGGGGTGACGGACGTCTCCCGGTTGTCCGCGACTTCGGAGGCTGAACGAAAGGCTCGTGCGGCGAAGTCAGGAAAGGACGCAGACATGACGAGCTCCGCAGCGTGAGACCAGAGCGCTCTCTAGCATCCCGGTCTTAATCATTGGAAGCGGCTTGGCGCGACGGAAAGGCCTCCTGTGATCCGTTTCAACCTTCAGGGATCCGGATCGAGGACCCTCAGCGACGTCAAGCGCTGCCTGTTTCCGCATTTCTGGAGGTAAAACAATGCGTCCTGCACTGGTAATGGCTGGTCTGTCTCTATGCGTCTCGCTTGCCTCACAATCCGCCTTCGCCCAGACGCCCCAGGCTCCTCCGACGCCTGAGCAGCGGGAGGCTCGCTTTGTCTCGGCTGATGCGAACAAGGATGGCAAGCTCGATAAGGCGGAGTGGACTGCGACCTTGCCGGAACGAGCGGCGGAATACGCAGACATGATCTGGGCTCAGATCGATGAGGACGGAGATGGAAGCGTCACCAAGGAGCAGTTTGTCGCCTTCCGCATGAGGCGCGGCGGGTAACGCCCTCAGCGCGGGGCGCTTCGGCGCCCCGCGTGCAGGGTGTTTCCTTGAGACTTCCATGACTGTTGGAACGTGATATCCGAACGTCATAAGTCAGATAAGGGGCGAGACGGATGAGCGACATGCAGGGCAAGCGGGCGATTGTGACGGGCGGCGGCACAGGCCTTGGAGCCGCCACGGCGATCGGGCTTGCCCGTCGCGGAGCTAACGTATGCGTCAACTACGCGTCGAGCGCCGAGGCGGCCGAAACTGTCGCCGCCGAGTGCCGCGCTCTGGGTGTGGACGCTTTCGCGTTTCGGGCGGATGTTGGCGATGACACGGATTGTCGAAGCCTTACGGACGCGGCTGTGCAGCGCTTCGGCGGCGTTGACGTCCTCGTGAATAATGCGGGGATCACGAAGTTCGCCAATCATGCGGACCTCGACGCGCTGGAGGCGGAGGATTTCCAGCGTCTTTACAGGATCAACGTGGTGGCGGCTTATCAGATGATCCGGGCGACGCGTCCTCATATGGAGGCGGCGGGGAAGGGGTCCGTGGTCAACGTGTCCTCGATCGCCGGCGTCATGGGGATCGGCTCGTCAGTCGCCTACGCCGCCTCCAAGGGGGCGCTCAATACGATGACCCTGAGCCTCGCTCGGGCCCTGGCTCCGGCCATTCGTGTCAACGCCGTCTGCCCGGGCTATATCGGCTCTGGCTGGTTCACGAAGTATCAGGGGGAAGCGGTCGAAGATCGCATCGCTCAGCAGGTGGCTGCGACGACGCCTCTCAAGGTCGCCTCCATGCCGGAAGACATCGCTGAGACAATCCTCTTCTTCGCTGGTCCGGCCAGCCGTCACGTGACGGGGGAGTTCATCATCGTCGACGGGGGAACCCATCTCGGCATGGCCCCCCTGAGGCCGAAGTAATCGCAGCGATCCGACGCTTTTCGGGTCGGTGCGGAGCGCGAGGGACTAGCCCGGCGTCAGCCGGGCCAGAACTCCTTCTTTTTCGTCCGTGACGATAAGCAGAGAGCCGTCCTGGTCTTCCAGAACGTCGCGAATGCGCCCGATGTCGCGGGCCAGGCGCTCTTCGCCCACAACCTTTTCGCCTGACAGCTCAAGCCGAACGAGGGAGCCTGAGAGACCCGCGATCAGGAGGTCGTCTCTCCAGGGAAACAGGCTTCCCCGATAAAATGTCATATCTCCAGGGGCGATTACGGGGTCCCAGTAATAGACAGGCTGCTCCAGGCCCGCTCTGGCGGTGACGCCTTCGCCGATCGGGCCGCCAGGGTAGTCGATCCCGTAGGTGATGATGGGCCAGCCATAGTTTCCGCCGGCTTTGGGAATGTTGAGCTCGTCACCGCCGCGGGGCCCGTGCTCAATGGTCCACAGCTTTCCGGTCGACGGATGGATCGCGGCCCCCTGGACGTTTCGATGGCCCATGGACCAGACCTCCGGCTTTGCGGTCGGGTCCTTCAGAAACGGGTTTCCGGGCGCAGCCGCACCGGACCGCGTCAGACGAACGACCTTTCCCAGATGTGTGGACCGGTCCTGGGCCAGGACGCGTGAGGCGGGCAGCGAACGTTCGCCCAGCGTCAGGTATATGTACCCGTCGGCGTCCCACTCGATATTTGACCCGTAGTGAAGCGGAGAGGCCCAGCCGGGCAACTGCCTGAAGACCACTTCGAGACCCTCGAGGCGGGTCGCATCCGCTGAAAGGCGCGCCCGGGCGAGCGAGGTTCCATTGGTTCCCTGTCCGCGAGGTTCGGAGAAGGTGAAATAGATCTCCCGGGTCATGGAAAAATCAGGGGCGAGGGAGATATCCATCAACCCGCCCTGTCCGCGCGTGTCGACATCGGGAACGCCGGAGATCTCAGTCCGTGCGCCTTCAGCGGTTATGAGGAGAAGCTTTCCCGTTCTTTCCGTAACGAGATAGCCGGCCCCAGGCAGGCGCGCGATCGCCCAGGGTTCCTGAAGACCGGATGCGATCACTTTGCTTCGGACTTCCACCCCGGATGCGGCGAGCGGGGCCCGGTTCTGACCCTCGAATGCAGGGACGGCATCCTTCTTATTCGGCGGACGTGCATCGACCGGTGCGGCTTGCGGGGCGTCCGCGAAGACGGGACCGGACGAAACGAGCGCCAGCGCGGTTGCGCTGACGAGCCCTTTCAGGGCGGCGCCCATGCGCCTGTCGCTGCTGCGGGTCATTGTTCTGCTCCAGGTTCAGTTCGAGGGAAGGGCGTCGTCAGGCCTGAGGCCAACCCATGATATCGGTAAGGGTGGCGGGAACATCAACACCCACATAGATGAAGTCGGTGACCCCGGCTGATCGAAGCGCTGCTTCGCTGTCTCCGGGACGTCCGGCGAGGATAATTCGCGCTGCTCCTGCGTCTCTGAGAGCGCTTGCCGCTGGCTGAGCCTCAGCGGCGTAACGTTTATCCGATCCGCACAGGCAGACGATCGGCGCACGCCCGGCTGAGACCTGTCGCCGTACAAGCTCAAGAAGGTGCTCAGGCGAGGGAGAGGGCGTCGCAACGCCAGCCACGCCGAAGAAGTTTTGCGCGTAGGTCGCTCGTGCGGAATGCTCTGACAGAGGGCCGAGAACAGCCAGAAGGACTTCCGGGGCGGCCCCCGAGGCTGCGGCGGCTTCAGAGCGATCACGCAGAGCCTCGAACGGCTCCGAGAGCCGGAACGGGGCGAGCGGAGCGACCAGAGGGGCCGGCTCACCATCGAAGGAAAGCTCGGCGAGGTTCGCTCCTTCAAGGGCTGCGGCACATAGCGCTGAGAAAGACCCTCCGACTGACGGATGACGTGCGACGAGACGATCGTCCCGAACGGGCGGATCGGCCACCGGGGGCGTCCTCTCAGTCAGATCCGGAAAATCATTGACCCCGGTCACCCATTCCTTTCGACGAGCCAGGGCCTGTTCGCGTTCAGTCCTCGCCTGCGCCACCGCGGCCTGGAAGCGGCCTGCCGACAGGGTTTTTAGAATGCCTCCGTCGCGCTCCACCTGCTGAAACAGGCCCCAGGCTGCAGCCGCGAGGTCCTCCGTCAGCCGCTCAAGCGCCCAGGCGCCCCCGGCCGGATCCATCACCTTGCCCAGTCCTGACTCTTCCTGCGCTATGATCTGGGTATTCCTGCACAGGCGGCGAGCCGCAGGGCCCGGGCGTCCCAACGGGTCGGTGAATGCGCTCAGGAGCACGATGTCCGCTCCTCCGACCCCGGCTGCGAAACACGACGCAGTGGTCCGTAAGACGTTCACCCATGAATCGCGCCTGGACAGCATTCGCCTCGAAGAGCAGCCGAGAATACGCATTTCCGCTGCGGACGCACCGAAGGCGTCCGCGATCTGCGCCCAGATCCGCCTTGCCGCGCGCAGTTTCGCGAGCTCAACCTGCAGATCGGGGCCGACACTCAGGGAAAACACAAGGTTCCTGCAGGCGGCTCGGGCGGAGGCTCCAGCCATCATCTGAGAGCGAACGTATTCCGCACCCGTAGCGGCCATGTAGGCCAGTTCCTGGACTTCTGTTCCTCCCGCCTCATGAACGATACGGGCGTCTACCCGCAAAGCGGTCGAACGCGGAAAAGCCGACGTCATATCGATAGCCGCAGCGGCGAAGGAGGCGACAAGATCTGATGGTCCGCTCTGCAGCCGACCTGTCTTCGCCATGACCCCGATCGGGTCCAGATTGAAGTCGATGCGCGCATCCGCAGATACGCCTGAGGAGGCGAGCAAGGCCGCGAGCGGCAAGCCCTCGAATAACGAGCCGCCGACAGGGGCGAGAGACAGGGATGCGAGGTCAAGTCGGACGCCCTCAAGCACAGTTGCGAAGTCGGAGGCAGACCAGATCTGCACGCCGGACTGTCCGGTTCTGTCGAGCAGAAGCTCGATTGAGGAGGCGCCGCCCTCCAGCGCCTCAAGGAGTTCACGAGACGCGTCGAGGGGACGCGGCGAGGTCACCTCCTGGCGGATGTCCCAGGGCAGGTATGGGTCCCGTTCGCTGACGGAACCGCGGGTAAAGGGCGCCGCTCCGGGCGCGCCGGATGGATTAAGGGCCGAGGGCCAGTCAGCTTCAGTGTACAGGGCCCTGACGGCGACACCATGCTGGGTGCGCGAATTGAGCGTCTCCGGCGCCGCGCCGTCGAGGGCTTTGGTCGCCAGTTCGCGCCAGAGACGCTCGTCTGCCCGGGGAAATTCCGCCGACAGGGAGAGTTCGTCCGCCATGACCGCTCATCCTCTAAAACGTTCGCTATGGGGCGCCGTTCAACGGCGGCGTCAAGATCTTCGAATGGCGCACCGGGGGGGGCATAGTTGCGGACGCGGGCAGGGGCTGTATGATCACTCGCTCCTGCGGTCGGCAGAGCCGCTTTGTCTTATCAGGAGCCTTCCTTGGCCATTCCCGCCTCCCTGAAGGGGACGCTAAGCGTCCCCGTGATCGCCTCACCCCTCTTCATCATTTCCAACCCTGATCTGGTGATCGCTCAGTGCAAGGCAGGTGTGGTCGGCTCCTTTCCCTCACTCAACGCCCGTCCGGTCGAGCAGTTCGAAGAATGGCTCATCCGCATCAATACGGAGCTGGCGGATGCCCGCCGGGCGAATCCGACGGCTCGAATCGCGCCTTACGCCGTCAATCTCATTGTTCACAAATCGAACAACCGGCTGGAGGAAGACCTCGCTCTCTGCGTCAAATACAAGGTTCCGATCATCATCACATCGCTTGGAGCGAGGTCGGATGTGAATGACGCTATTCATTCCTATGGGGGTATCGTTCTTCACGACATCATCAATGTCGTTTTCGCTCACAAGGCTCTGGAAAAGGGCGCGGACGGACTGATCGCAGTGTGCGCCGGGGCTGGCGGTCATGCCGGCACCCTTTCACCGTTCGCTCTTATTCAGGAGATCCGGCAGTTCTTCGATGGACCGCTGGCGCTTTCCGGGTCCATCGCAACCGGCCGTGCGGTCCTCGCAGCACAGGCGATAGGGGCGGACTTCGCCTATATCGGCTCGGCTTTCATCTCGACCCATGAGGCGAGAGCGGTTGAGGGCTATAAGGACATGATCGTCTCAAGCTCCTCAAAGGACATTGTCTATTCCAGCCTGTTCACGGGCGTCAGCGGAAACTACCTGGCGCCGTCGATCTCAGCTGCGGGCCTCGACCCCAACAATCTTCCCGAGGGCGACAAGTCGACCATGAATTTCGGGACGGGCGATAAGGCCCAGGCGAAGGCCTGGCGTGACATCTGGGGCTCCGGGCAGGGTATCGGTGCGGTCGATCGGAAGATGGGCGCCGGAGAGTATGTCGAACGTCTCGTTCGTGAGTATGAGGACGCCCGCAGCAGTCTCATCGGCCTCTCGGCGCCTTATGCCCGAGAGCGGGTCAGTCAGGTTTCATGATTGTCGATCCTCTCAAGGATCTTCCAACGCTTGAAGACGTGGAAGACGCCGCCCGTCGGTTGAGGGGCGTGTGCGTCCGCACGCCTCTTCTCAGGAGCGATGAGCTCGACGCCCGTATTGGAGCTAAGGTCTGGATAAAGCCTGAGATGCTTCAAAGGACCGGCTCCTTCAAAATGAGAGGGGCCTGGAACAGAATATGCCGAATTCCCGAAGAGGCGAGGAGGCGAGGCGTCGTTGCGTATTCCTCGGGCAACCACGCTCAGGGCGTCGCCGAGAGCGCCAGGCTTCTGGGCGTTCCGGCGTGGATTGTGATGCCCGAGGATTCTCCGCGGGCGAAAATCGAGAGCACTGCGGCGCGGGGAGCGCATATACGCCTCTATGATCGCATCCGGGAGAGTCGGGAGGCGATAGCGGAGGAGCTCCTGCAGGCGAGCGGAGCCACACTTATCCGACCCTTTGATGACGGGTGGGTGATGGCGGGACAGGGAACCGCCGCTCTTGAAGCGTGCATGGACCTGAGAGAGGCGGGCGCGACCGTAGCAAGTTTCATCTGCAGCGCAAGCGGAGGTGGGCTGCTTGCCGGATGCGCAAGCGCTCTCGCGGAGCTGGCGCCCGACGCGCGTTCCTTTGGAGCGGAACCTTCGGGACATGACGACCTTGTCCGGTCTCTGGCGTCCGGGCGTCGGGAAACCAATCCTCCGGGCGTCCGTTCTATCGCAGACGCCCTTATGGCGCCCTCTCCTGGAGAGCTGACGTTTGAGGTTCATCAGCGTCACGGTGTTGGAGCCTTTTCGGTTGAGGATGATGACCTGAAGGCCGCGATGTCGCTGGTTTTCCGTACGCTTCGTCTCGTGTGCGAGCCGGGCGGCGCGGCCGGGCTCGCTGCCGTTATGCGCAATGCAGCCTATTTCGCCGCAAGAGGTGAAACGCTTGTAATCCTTTCGGGGGGTAATGTCGATCCGACGACATTCACCGAAGCTCTGCAAAGCTCCTGATTGTTTTCAGGGTTCTACTTTGTCGGATGGACAGCGCCCGGATAAATAGGTGATTATCGTGTCCGGGGTCTACGCGGAGGGCGCAACGTGGCGATATTCGGATCGGCTCGCGGAAGCGGTTTCCGATTTATGACAGTCGCTGCCGCGTTCGGGTCGGCGTTGCCGGGAGCGATTGCGCAGACGCCTTCCGCAGGCGGCGCGCCCCTCGCCGGTCTGTCGCGAGAGGAGGTTCTCCGGCTACCGTCCGTTCTTCAGGCGGCTGCGGCGGATTTTGGAACTCCCTCCTGTCCTCAGGGCGCTATTGCGGGTCTCGCGCCTGGCGAGGCTGAGATGGGTCGTCTGGTCGAGATCAGGTTTGAGGGCGTCAACGTTCTGAACACGACTGTTCTGGAGAAGGATTGGGCCGAGCTCCGGGGTCAGATGGTTAGTCGGGACGCTCTTTCGCGGATAGCCGCCCGGGTTGAGTGCAGATACCGGTTTGAGGGCTTTCTCTTTGCGCGTGCGAGCATTCGAGCTCAGGATGGGAACGCGACCGGTTCGTTTGTTCTTTCGGTTGCGGAAGGCGAGTTAAAGACCCTCGAGGCGCTTGCGCCAGACCCTGCGATCGCATCGCTTGTGTTGCGTGCGTTTGCGGGACTGAAGACGGGTCAGGCGCTGAACGCTCTTGATGTGAGACAGGGCTTGGCGATCGCCGCATCGCTAGGCGTGACTGATATCCGGCCGACCGTTCGGCGTTCCCGGACTGATCCCGAGAAGGTCGATCTTGTCCTGGTGACCGGCCAGCCTGAGAATGAGGCCTTTGCATCTATCAATAACTGGGGCGCGGATGCGCTTGGCCCATGGGGGGGCTTTTTCGGGGTTCGCGGCGTCGGGCTTTTAGGGGGCTCAGAACGATCCTCGCTTGGCCTCTTCACCTCAGCTGACGGCAACGAACAAATCGGCGCGCAGGCGTCGTTTGAGGGGCTGTTGACCCGGGGCGGCATGACTGGTCGTCTGGACTTCGCGTTTGCTCGGGCTCGGCCAGGCGGCGATATCGCTGTTCTTGATGTCGACGCAGAGACGGCCTTTGCGGCGGCAGCCCTCTCGGGACCTCTGTCTATCCGGCGTGGGCTGGTGGCTTACTGGCGGGCCGGCCTCGAGGCCGTCAACCAGGAGACCACGTTTTTTGGCGACGTTCCCCTGGCGATGGATCGCCTCCGGATCGGCTATCTGGGGGTCTCTGCTGACGGACTTCTGGGAGGGGCTCTCTGGAGGGCTTCTGCAGACGTTCGTAAGGGTCTCGGCGCGTTGGGGGCTAGTCGTCAGGGTGAGGCGGATCTATCGCGGCTTGATGCTGATCCTCAGGCCGGACTTGTCCGCGGCGAAGCTGAGATTCAGACACCGCTTCCGGGAGGATATCTGCTGAAATCCACCCTGCGGGGTCAGCATTCCGGCAGCGGGCTTGCGTCCTTTGAGGAGTTTAACTTCGGATCTCTCAACGGCGGTCCTGGGTATGACCCTGGCTCCGTAGCGGGCGACAGCGGAGTCGCTTTGGGACTCGCACTTGAGGGGCCAGCCTTTCCGGTACGTGACGACGTCACGGTGCGACCGCTTCTCCAGCTTGCGGGAGCGCGAGCGTGGAATGAGGATCAGTCTGTGTCCTCAGATCCGCGAGCCGTCAGCGCAAGCGCAGGCGTTCGTTTCGAACTCGGGGACGGTATCAATTTCGATGTTGTCTGGGCGGAGCCCCTCCGCTCGTCGAATGTCCCGGAAGAAGCGTCCCACGGGCGCCTCTATGTGCAGCTATCGACAGGTCTGACCTGGTTCAAGGGGCGTCTCTTAGGGGGGAGTGATCCGAAATGAGCAGGATCGGATTTGGACGCCGCACAGGCTTTTCTCATGTCACAACTCGCTTCGGACTTGCCCTTCTGGCGTCTGTCGCGAGTCTTCCTGCTGCGGCGCTGCCGCAAAATCCTAATGTGACTTTTTCCTCGCCAGGCCAGACTGGATTTTTCTATTCGGGCCCAACACTCACTGTCACCTCAGGCGCCAGAAGGTCTGTGATTGACTGGTCCCAGTTCAATATCGGTCAGGGTGAGATCGTCACGTTCAATCTTCCTGATGGGCGATCAATTGTCGTCAATCGCGTTCTGGGCGGCTCCAGTCAGGGATTTGGAGCCTCGTTTATTGATGGTGTGCTCAACTCCAACGGAAATGTCTGGTTATTGAATCCGAACGGCGTCGTCTTCGGATCGAATGCTCAGATCGACGTGAATGGCCTGCTTGCCACCACCGGGGTCCTTCTGGATCCGGAGACCTTCGTCAACAGCGCTCTCGATGCGCCCATCGCATTCGGTCCGGGGGCATTGACCTCGGAGGGCGTCAGAGTTTTCCAGGGCGCGCAGATCGTCACGCGCGGCGGACCGGCGATGTTTGTCGCCACCGGCGGACCTAACGGACAGGTATATGTCGGCGGTTCGGTTACGGGGGGCGGATCAACTGAAGAGGCCTCGACCAGCCAGGTTCTGTATGCGTCCGCCGGCGCCTTCACTCTGCGATTAAGCGAGACGGCGCCGAACTCCCTGACGAGCAGCGACCTTCAGCTGTTCGATTTCATCGTCGACGCGCCAGCGCTTCAGGGCGGCGGCGTCGGGAATGGTCAGGACAGGTACGCATCCATACTTGTCGACCAGGGTTCGACTACCCGCGCGGGTTCCGTATCCATTATTTCTGACGTGCTTCCCGACGAGAATACTGACCTGCCGGCGGAGATCGTCATCCGTTCGAAGGTCGAAGCGACGGCCCCGGATCGAACAGGGGCTTCGTGCCCGGTTGCCTTTTGCCCGGCGCTCCAGGTGGAGGGTCGTAGAGGCGGGACTGTCAGGTTTGATCGTACCGCATTTTCGTTTGACGAACAGGGGGCCATCCTTGGAGACCTTGTAGAGCTCATGTCTGCGGGCTCGATACGGGTGTCCGGCGGGTCAATTGAGGCGATCCGCAAGCGCTCGGTGTTCGGAGAGTTTGGAGAGGTCTCTGTTCCTGATCACGAGACTGTTCGGTTCAGCTCCCTCAACACTCGCCTGAGCGGCGGAAATATCCGGCTTGAGAACGCCGGGCTCAATGGCGCGGTTCTGAGCGGTCTGGATATCTATCTCAGCTACTCCTTCCTCGATCCGATGGGGGGCGATATATTCGGTCGCTCTTTGTTGATCGATAACGGCTTCGGTCAGGATGAGACGCCGCCTTCCACCGGCGTTCCGGATATCACGATTGGCCACGTGAAGGTCGATGGGGGGGAGGTCAACGTTCGGACTGTCGGGCGTTTCAACGCGCGCACCATCAAATCCGATCAGGCTATCCGTATCGAGGCGCTCAAGGGGGCGAGCCTTGATGCGTTGCGAGGCTCGTCTGTATGGATCAGCACCCTGGAGGGACGGCTCAATCTCGCCTCAACGAGTTCAGCCGGCCCACTCCCAGGGGGCTCTATTGTCGCTACGACAGGGGATGTGACGCTGGATGCGGGGCTTGCCGCAAGTGTAGGCGCAGTGTCCGCCTCAGGCGAGGTTAAAGCTCGGTCGCAGAATGCGAGCCTGACCACCGGTTCTGTCAATGCGGGATCAGCGGTGACTCTTGTCGGGCGGACCGGGGTTTCAACCGGCGCCGTCGCCGGGACGGGAAATGTCACCGCAGACTCAGCCACGGGCGCTGTCCTGACTGGAGACGTCTCGTCTTCTGCGGGGGATATCAATGTTCATGCGGGAACGCAGGCGCTTCTCGGAGATCTCTCTGCGGCAGGTCGGATCGATCTGTCTGCGGCGGCGGGAGCCGTGACGGCCGGTCTCGTGGGTGCAGGCAGCGATCTGCTGGTCCGCGCCGACGGTCTTGTATCGGCGAAGGCTGCGAGGGCTCGTCAGATCGATATCGAGTCCGCTAACGGCGGCATTCGCATCGGTGTTGGAGGTTCAGTCTCATTTACGCCCGGAACGCTTGTGTCGACCGTCGGGGATGTGCGGCTTCAGGCCAAGGGCCGGATTGAAGCTGGAGATGTGACGTCGGCAGGCAGAGTTCTGGCCGGCTCCGCGACCGGGCTCATTCGTCTTGGCGACATCAATTCAACCCTGAGTTCAGCGATCGCGGGGGCGGGGGGTGTCGAGACAGGCGACGTATCGGCCGGAACCTATCTGGATGTGTCGTCCGTCAACGGGAAAGTTATGACGGGCGACCTTCTTGCAAGGGACGGCTATGTGCGAGCCATAGGACAGACCGGGGTCGATGTCGGATCAGTTCAGGCGAGCGGGGAGGCAAGGCTTGCGGCGGCGGCGGGGTCGGCCCTGGCGGGCCGTCTTCAAGCGGGCGGTGAGGCGATCATTGAGGGTCGGGACGGTGTTGAGGCTTCGGAAGTCTCGGGTCGGAATGTGCGCCTAGCTTCCTCCGGCGGGGCGATAGCCATAGGCGTTATGTCAGGCGGAACGTTTTCGCGGGGCGGTGTCCAGGCGACGGCGGGCGTCGTCAGAATGACCGCCAGCGGCGATGTGACGTCAGGCGACCTGACGGGCTCAGACGGCGTGGATGTTCAGTCTTCAACCGGCCGGATTGATGTCGGGGCGGCCCAGTCCGGTCGAACGATCCTGCTTAACGGCAAGGCGGGCGTCGTTGCCGGGGCGCTTGATGCAGGAACAGGCATCGACGTTTTTTCCGACGGAGGCGTTAATGCGGTGTCGGCGAAGGCGAAGAATGGCGCTTTGAGGATTAAGGCTGGCGGCTCGCTAGCGCTTGGTAACGCGTCGTCTTCGTCGGATCTTGAACTTGAGAGCCGGTCCGGGTCGGTCGCCGCCTCTGTACTCCAGGCGGGCGGCTCCATATTCGGTCGATCCTCGCAGGGCTTTAGGGCTTCATCGCTTCGCGGGGCCGCTGTCGATGTCGCGTCTGCGAACGCCAACGTCGAGATCGGCGTAATGAACGGGCAGGGCTTTGCAGCCGGAAGCGTGCAGGCCCTGAACGGGGGAGTGCGGTTGGGATCCGCAACCGGTCTCACGGCCGGCGCGATCTCCGCCGCCGGCGGGATCACGCTGCAGGCAGGTTCCGGACAGGGCCGATTTGGCGACCTGACAGGCGGAGGGCAGATCGAGGCTGTGGCGTCAGGAGATCTGTCTGCAGGAGTTGTCGATGCGGCTCTGGGGGTCGCATTAAGGTCGTCTCAGGGCGCTCTGACGAGCGGATCGGTGACTGCACGAGGGGGCGATGCGATTCTCTCGGGCGATAAGGGCCTCGCGGCCGGATCGGTCGCAGCTTCAGGGGCGATCGACCTTGAGGCTGCCCGCGGCCTGATTTCCGCGGGCGATGTGTCTGCGCTGGCGTCTGTATCAGCCCGATCAGCTGACGGATTTTCTGCGCGGTCCGTTCGGGGAAGCTCAGTCACGATTGCTAACCAGTCTGGCCTGCTTCAGGTGGGGGTGCAGGGCTCCGTTTTCACCGGCGGAGCGGTTGTATCCGCCTCAGGGAGGACTGATCTGTCGTCGGGGGGAGATGTCCGTGTCGGCGACGTCACATCGGCTCAGGCGCTATCGCTTTCCTCAGCCAATGGCAGCGTGCGGGCGGGCGCTCTGACCGGCAGCGGTCGGGTCGAAGTCCTCGCTCGAACCAACATCGCTCTTGGCGGCGTGAGTGGGATCGAGGGCGTTCGTTTGGCTTCCTCTGCAGGTAGCGTCGTGACTCAAGCGATTTCTTCGCGTGACGGAGGCGCTGTCATCAGCGCCGCCGGAGCGGTCGGAGTTGCCGATGTGACCGCGACTGGTGATGTTGAGCTCCGATCAACAGGGGCTGGGGTCTCGGCAGGCCTTCTTGCCGGGCGAGATCTCAAACTGGATGCGGGAGGAGGCGATATAGCGTTTTCCGGAGCAGACGGACGAACCCTCCGGATGAGTGCGGCAGCCGGAAACGCCGGCGCAGGGTCAGTTGTAGCCAGCGGGCCCATTCGTCTGAACTCACGGGGCGGTTCTGCCGCCGACACAGGGATCGGTCTTGGCGTCATCGCCTCGGGATCTGTTACGTTCGCGGGGGCCGTCACGTCGCAGCGCGACATTGTTATCGACTCCGGGGGCCTGGTTCAGCTGAACGGGCCTGTGACGGTTCAGGACGCGCTCGGAGGCGTTGGAGAAAGCAACTCGCCCATCGGACGGATTTATGGCGGACTTGATATTCGCGCTGCCGATCTGGATATCAAGGGAGACGTGACTGTCAGCGGGACGGCAGGGGTAAATCTCGCGTCAAAGGGACAGGCGGGAATTGTTCTCGGTGATGGCATAGGCGGCGGCGCCGGCCTCCGTGTGTCGAATGCTGAACTTCAGCGGATTAAATCGCCTTCGCTTTCGCTGAGAGGCTCACTGACACAGGGCGGAGCCGGCGATGTGACGTTTGGAACCTTTACTCTCGACGCTGCGCAGGTCCGTTCCCTCATGGCGACAACGGGCGCCTCGGGTCGGGTGCGGGTTTCAGGGGTGGTCTCTGGTTCCGGAGCGCCTTCGGTGGCGTTTGGCGAGTCAGATCTGCTTGTCGGAGGTGTCGAGATTACCGGAGTTCTGGGCGCCGGGGCGGCTCCTGTCGGATCGTTGTCATTCCTGTCAACGGGGTCGGTTCTCATCGGATCGCAGGCGTTCGTTGATCTCGTCAAGGCTGCGGCTGATCCCACGCGGGCCGATCTGGCCGGTATTCTCTCGCAGCTCGGATCGACCGATGCGGGAAAGACCTACGTTACGGCCGGGTCGACGCGGTTTGACGTGGCGGGGGTGATACTGCAGCAGAATACGGGTGGAGCGACGGGTGGCGGCGTGCGGCTGGCGATCCCCTCTGCCGACGGGATGTTCGGAGCTGGTTCAGATCGTATTGCGCTCTTCGGGACGATCATCGGGCGCGACGGGGTTTCTGTTTCGGGTCCTGGGGTGGCGAAGCTGCCCGGCTTGCTCGCTCAAGGGGTGGCCCCGAGCGATCTCTACAGGATCAATGGCTGTGTTGTCGGCTCGCCTGCCGCATGTGGAGGCGGGGGCGACATTCAGGCGCTTGTGACCGCTGGTTCGGGTCCGCCCCCCGGCCGCGGGGAAGGCCCCAACGGCGATCGGGAGAGGGAGGGAGAGGGTAACCGTCCTCCTCCGGAGCAGGTTGCGGCGGATGCTCTTTCAGGGTCGGAGACCACGGCCGGACCGATCAGCATTGATGATACGGCGCGGGATCTCTTCATTCCGGAGACTGCCCGGATCGACAAGGATCCAGGCGTTGGAACGGCCAATGAAGATCTCTGGCCTGAAGGGCTTTAGGGGGTGACCATCATGCGTGTTCTCTCATCCCGGCTGGTTGCGGCGCTTCTTGTCGGCGTCGCTATGAGCTCAGGCGCGGCTGATGCGCAGGCGCTGTCCCAAAAGACGGTGATCGTGATCGGACCTGATGCGGCAGGCCGTCCGTGTCAGGCGCGTCGGGTCTATGGAGACCCCTTGGCCTCCGGTCGTCATGACCGGGCGTATGACCTTTCGTGCGGTCGTACGGCAGGGCTTGGTCGCGTGTATGTCTTTCCCGCCGATGCTGGTGGGCGCCTCGAAGCCTGGAGGCTCGAAACGAAGCGGACATGCGATGACGGTCGCCCTCAGGACTGGAGCGGGGCGGGTCTTGAACGGTTGGAAGGTCTGTTCTGCGGGGGGGATGCTCCCCGGCTGGGACAATCGGCTCCCGGCCGGACGGCAAGGATCTCGCTGGCAGCCCGGGCCAACGGCGCCGTTATAGCTGGCGATGCGGCGTTGGCCGCCGCTCCGGCCCTTGAGAGATCGCTGAAGATTTTCGCCGGCGTGGAGGCGGAGCCCAAGGCCGGGGCGCCTGCAGGTCCGCGAAGCGCCCTGCTGGACAGTCTGGAAGCGGCATTGGGACAGGAATTGGCCGGTGGCGGTTTTGCTGACTTCGTGACGCTCAGAAAGGCCGCCTTTGAAAATAACAGCTTATGGATGTTCAGCGCTGCTGAACTTCAATTCGCTGATGCGATACGAATGCATGCTTCGCTCTGGCCCGACGATTTCTCCGGGCGGGCTGACCTGCAGAGCGAACGTGCGCTCAACCTTTCCAATCAACGACGATTTGCCGAAGCCGAGAGGGCATTTGATGAGGCGCGCGTCAGCGCTGACGTCTCCCGTGACGGCTTCATGATCGCCAAGGTTCGCGGATATCAGGCCCTCGCGTCGCTGAATGAGGGGCGACTGGAGGATATGATGGGTCAGAGCGAGGCGGCTCTCGATCGCCTCGCCGAATGGAGCGCCTCGGCGGGGGAGGCGTCTGCCAGTTACGATCAGACTTCGGGGCTCCTGCCTCCGGGGCAACGCGCGGCGGTGCTGACCGTTCAGCTGTTGAGAGCGAGGGCGCTGACGTTTGTTCGAATGGGCGAAGGTCAGAAGGCTCGGGCGGCCTTCCAGACGGCGGAGGCGGTTGCGAAAAGTCTGGATGATCGGGCGGGGGGCTGGCTCCTCGCAGGCGTCGCTCAGGATGCGGCGGCGTTTGAGGCTTCTTCCGGTCGCACAGATGAGGCGCGCAGCATTCTGGTCCGTGCTCTTGAGACCTATCGAAAGACCGCTGCCCGTACACGCATTGAGGCCAATCTTCTGATGGATCTTGGCGGAGTTCTCGACGGGCTCGGTCGTCGAGCTGAGGCTTTTCAGGTGTTTGATCAGGCCTTCGAGATCTACAGGGAACAGCCCGAAAACCGCGGTGTCGGCGTGTCCAGAGGACAGCCTTATCTCGCAGGTCTTGCGGACGCCTACGCCAGTTCCGGATCCCAGTCAGACGCTGAGCGTCTCTTCAGCGCCTTTGAGACCATAACCAGCCCCGCAGTCGCCCAAACGGCTGCTGCGACGGCGGCGAGGCTTATGGCGGGCGATGAAGGGGATGTCATACGTCAGTGGCAGGATGGCGATCGACTTCTGCGGCGCGCGCTTACCCGCCTGTCCTCGCTTCCCGTTGATGCTCCTGCCTCTGTTCGGGAAGCGGCGGAGGCGAGTGTCGAGAAGGGTCGATCAGACGTGTTGAGACTTCAGGCTGAGGTTGACCGTAAGTTTCCGAATTATGGGGTGGTGACGCTTCAGCCGGTGGAGCTCAAGGACCTGCAGAAGGCGCTCGGTCCTGGGGAGCGAACGATCCGTTTCGCTATAGGAGCGCGCGGCGGTGTCGGTCTGATTGTAGACCGGGATGGTGTTTTCGCCTTTCGTACAAAGCTGGGTGAGAGTGAGGTCACCGAACTGGTCAATCGGGTTAAGGGTACGGTCCGGGACCCCGATGCCGAGTTCGATTCCGCGGCTGCTCACGAGCTTTTCGTCGACTTGTTCGGCCCCGTTCGTGATCGGCTTTTTGCTGAGGGTGCGCCCCGACGACTGATTATAGAGGCCAGCGGCGCCCTTGCATCGCTGCCTTTAGGAGTGCTTTTGACGCAGGCGCCTGAGGCTGATCCTGAATCTTGGTTTGCAAAGCAGTCGTCTCTGGTTTCCGTAGCCAGCATGCGTGCGTTCGTTTCGACCCGCTCGGCAGGTCCTTCGCGAGGAACCCGTGCGTTTGCGGGGTTCGGAGATTTCGTTCCCTTGTCAGCGTCTCCTCTCGACGCGGCGAAGCTCGCCAGCTCAATCGTCCAGGCGCGAAAGCTCCCGCCCAGCTGCGTAGGTCGGATACAGTCAGCTCTTGAGAGACTTCCGCAGCTCGCCGGCACCGCGCTTGAGCTCGAGGCCGTCAAGACTGCGACAAATGCCCGGGAGGAGGACGTTTATCTGCGTGAGAGATTTACTGACGGCGCGGTGTTGTCGTCGGAAGGCGTTCGGTCGGCGCGGGTGGTGATGTTTTCGACCCATGGCGTCTTCGCCGCCGATTTCCCGGAAGAACGGGAATGCCTGCCTGAAGCGTCTCTGCTGACCTCCGCTGCCGAGGGAAGCGATACGGTTTTCCTGGATTCCGCGCGAGTGCTTGATCTCAAGCTCGATGCGGATCTGGTGGTTTTGTCCGCGTGCGATACGGGCAATCCCGAACCCATCGCGCCCGGGGAGTCCGGGCTTCCGTCCGGAGGCGACGCTCTGAGCGGCTTGGCACGGTCATTCTTCTACGCGGGGGCCCGGAGCGTCCTGGTGTCCCACTGGGTATTGCCGGATGAGGATACAGTCGCATTGATGAAGGGGTTCTTCGAACGTCTCACTCGCGGAGAGGCTGCGCCGGAGGCGTTGCAGGCTGCGCAATTGGCCCAGATCGAGGCTGGTGCAGGAGATCCTCTCCAGTGGGCTGCGTTTTCGATCGTTGGCGCCCCTCCGGCCATTTAGGCCCGGAAGTCGCCATAGTTTTGACGGATCGGGCATGTTAGATCGCCCTCAGAACGGGAGAGCTTCATGAGATTTCGTCTGGCGACCTTGATGATTTGCGCGGCTCTGATCGGAGCAGGAGCGGCTCATGCGGAGACCTTTCTGGTTCTCAGTTCGGCGGATCCCTCTTTGAAAAAGGGAACCTCTCTTGAGGCGGGCGCGCTTCTCCCTGCGCAGGCGGGAAGCGTGGTCACGGTGATGTCGGAGACCGGGGAGGTGGTGCGGCTGACGGCCGGAGCGAGCGGTTTGCAGTTGCCTGCTCCATCGGGAAAGATGTCGAACTCCACATTCGTATCGCTGAAGAATATGCTTCTCAGAAAGCCTCCGACGAGAAGGGCGTTCGGAGCCATGCGCGGAGCCCAGGCGGAATGCCCCGCTGTCGAGACGCTCATAACGCTTGAGGCTATCCTTGAAGCGGACAAGACCTCGGCCTGTCGGACTATCGCCAGTGAAGCGCTGGATCGGTTCATCACCCAGTCGGCGAGCTCAGGCGGGTCTGACGGCGATACGCCTGCACCGTCGTCGGGGAGCTGAGTAGGGCTGCTCCCCTTCGTTGTCCATGTTCAGTGGCTCCCTCGAACCCGGTTTGGGACTTTTCCCAACGCGTCATTCAGACTGAGAACCCACCGCTACGGGTGTAGCCGAAGGCCGGGTTGCGGTTGACCCCTGCTTCCCGCCGTCAGCGGGCCGGTTTTGTCGGATCATCCCGGACTCTGTAAACAGTACCGTCCGGTCGGAGGAACAGTTTCTCCATCTCTTCCCGATTGAAGGGGCGCGACCCCAGTCGTCCGAATACCGCGATCTGGCCGCCCATCTCATCGACCGCGCGATCGCGATCCAGGCCCCTCGACAGGGAGAGAGCAGGCTTCGCGGTTCGACGAAAAGCGATCAGTTCAGGCTTCGGTTCGGGGGAGAACCCATAAAAGTTAGGCTGACTTTCGGGGCTCGTGAGCTGGATCACCTTCAAACCGGCAGGTCCGTCGGCGAGGTAGGCGAAAAGAGACGCGTTGGTGGAGGCGACGACGACGTCCCGGGCGTCTTTGATTGTCCCGCCGAGGGTGGTCTTCATGTACAGCTTGGGCTTTAGCGGCTTCTCGACGTCGACAATCGCCAGTCCGTCCTCTCCCGCGGCGACATAGGCGTATGTCCGGGCGACATGCAGCTTCCGAGCCTTTGGGAGCGGGAGGAAGCTTGTCGCGCTTTCAACAGGAGCGAGTGGTCGCGTGATGTCGAATACGTGCAAGCCCTCATCAGAGGTCGCAAACAGGTATCGGAACTGCACAGCGCTGGCCTGACCGCCCCTGAGCGGCACCCGCGCTCTCAGAGCGGGTCTGAGCGGATCATTCAGGTCCACAACCGCCAGGTGGTCCTCAACGATGACGTAAGCCACGCTGCCTGCGAGCGTCACATGGCGCGCTCCGGTCAGAGCGCCGGCCGGGTTGAATGTGACAGATCGCCTGATGAAATTGTTTCTGGGTTCGCCGTCGAGGAATGTCTCGACATTCACGAGAATGAGCCCCTCAACGGAGTCTGTTATGACAGCGTAGCTATAAATCGGATGAATGGCCTGTTCTTCGTTTGCGACCAGTTCCGGCGAAGCCCTCATCGAGCGATTTCTGATTGGGTCAACCGGCTGATTGGTCGGAAGCGCAACACAGGTCGCATGACGGGTCGGGACGTGCGCATTGTGTCCGAGAGGGGAAAAGGGCGCGGAGAGGAAGGGGTCTGAGACTCCTTTATTAGCTATGGAAGCTACATCATGGACCCGGAAGCCGCCCTTGCCCTCCGCGCTGAACAGATACTCTCCCCGCACCTGCAGACATGAGACCTCGTCCGGGGCAGGCTGGGTGAGGGTTCTGAATTCCTCGAGAGGGCGTGTCTCGCCTGAACCGGCTGACTGTTCATCGAAGGTCGTTCCGCGAACCCAGTCAATAAGCTCTCGTCCGTTCACTTCGACGTGCGCCCGGTAGTAGTCAGGATAGGCGTAGCGCTGGAGGTATGAGCCAATAACGGCCTGCGGTTCGTCCCACTCCGTCACCCGCACAGCCTGGATCGCCCCAGCCTCGCCGACATAGGCGTGGAGGCCCATGAAATTCATGAAGTTCGTTCCGAGCAGGAGGAGCTGCGCCATGATTGCGTTGTTGTCTTCCTGGTCCGAGACATGACAGTCCGAACAGGTCTTCGTCTCGACCCTTCGCTCAGTATGAGGGTAGTGCGGCGCAAACGCTTGAGATGAGAAACCTGCGGAGCTGATCGGCGGCTGCTGAATATAAATCCTCTCCCGATTGAGATTGGTCGAGGACAGGACAAGGGCGGACGAGGAACGAATGGGCGCAATCATCGAGCCCTTAGTGGTCTGATGACGACCCAGCTGGAAGGCGTCATCTCGTGCGACCTGAGGATTGTAGGTCGCGTAGTTCCGCGTGACGGCGTTCTCCTTTTCCTGTCCCCCGCCATACTTATGCGCCGTAGTCGCCCAGTTTGACTCGATTGGGAGGTGGCAGCCCCCGCACGTCGGGGTCCAGGAGAGGTGGCAGGTGTAGCATGTCATGTCATCGTCGCCGTGGGCCCGGTCCTTTGGGGCGACCTGCGAGCCCCAGATATAGTCCGATCCTGCCTTAGACGGATCGGCGCCTAAACGACCCATGAGTTTTGAGCGGGCGGCCTTCGCATTGTAAGATGGGCTCAAGGGGTCGACGCTGTCCTTAACGAGAGAGACCTCCCACTGGAGCTTCGGATCGACAATCGATCTCTGTATGAGAACCTCGCGACCGTTCTTGCTGATCCACTCAAAGCGCAGTTTTCCATCGGGATTTCGCAAGGTTGACAGATCTGAGCCGTTAGGACGCGCGGCCGGGCCTGATGTCCGAAGCGTCGGATAGGCGTCAGCGACGCCATGGCAGTCCTTGCATCCAATCTCGATCGCGTTGGCGACTTCTCCGTGGATCAGCCCGGTTCCATGACTGTCCTGAGAGAAATGGCAGTCCGCGCACTGCATTCCCACCTCAGCGTGAACTGACATCAAGTGTACAGCTTTGCCCGGGTTCTTGCCTGGTTCCACAAAGGCAGGTTCTCCGGCCCGTCGCCATTTCTCCGGATCGTCTGGCGAAATGATCGCGCCGGCCTCATCGAGGAGGTTGCCTTTTCGGTCGCGTTTGAACGCAGCCCGGAAGTTCCAGCCGTGGCCATGATAGTCGGCGAACTGGGTATTCTTCAGACTCGGATTAAGATCGTAGACGTTTCGCGTGAAGTTCAGGTCCGCCCATTTTCCTTTCGGGGAGGCTCCCTCCGGATTTCTATCGAGGACTTTCCGCACTGTCTCCGCGTCCGGATAGGCCTGCTCCTTCGGCCACATGGCGGGCGCATCAGACTCGTAGTCCCACATGGTGTACCCGAGATAGGAATTCAGAAATACATTCGGCTGGTGCATGTGGCAGCTCATGCACTGCGAGGTCGGGATTGATCGGGTGAAGGCATGCTTGAGGGGGTGCCCGGACTGATCCTTAGGCGTCGTCGGATCACTCTGGGCGGAACGTCCGTCCCGTCCGAAGGTCGAATATGTCAGCGAATGCCGCGGCTCGCGATCGTTGGCGTATACGACGTGACAAGAGGCGCACCCGGACGTTCGGTAGTCGCCCGGCTGATCGTTGGTTCCCATGAACCACGTGAACGGGTCGTTCAGTCGTGTCTTGTGAATGTTTAAGGCCGGGATGGCCACTCGCAGGCCGGTTGCCGGTCCGCGGTTTGACTGCCGAATGTCGGGACGCCCAGGCTCCTCCAGTCGCTGGATCTGGCCCAGCGAGTTGGGAAGGCCGATTTCCGGGAACTGCGTCTGAACATTACGGCCGCCGCGCTCGAACACCCGGAACACGTCAGCAGGCGGAATGACCTGCCACGTCGGCAAGGGTGCGAGAGATGATAAGGCTCCCTTCTTTCTCTGTTCCGGCGTGACTGCGCCTGGAACCGACCCCGGAGACAGCAGGGTGGCGGCTTCGCCGGTTCGAGTGTAGGCCTCCCCGACAATGTAGGATTTGAATGGCAAAATGCCGTTATTGTAGGACGCGCCTCCCCACAGCATGGCCCCGGTCGCCATCAGCGATCGTTCCGCAGCCTGGATCGTGTCCAGGTGGCAGGCGCCGCAGGCCTCCCTTGCGACCCTGTAGTCGCTGGGATTCACGAACCGTATGAATTCCGGGCTCTCGCGGTTGAGAAGAACATAGCTTCGAACCGGGTTCGCCCCAGGATTTTCGCCCCAGGTCTCCGGATATCGAGGCTGGACATGCGCCGACAGGACAGCCGCCCTGTAGGCCGGCGTCTCCGGTTGAACGTCTGCAGGACGAACGGCCTTTGGATCGCCCCCGTGACAGTCCGTACACCCGAGGCTCACCGCCGGGCTCGCATGCATGGTCGGCTGGTCGACAGGATCGTGACAGCTGACGCACCCCTCGCTTTTCGCGGCAGCCTCCTGCGCGGTCTGCGAGCGAGGAGCGGGGGCCGCGCGTTTGTGGGTGTAATCAACCTCAACCGGATGCTCGACATGGTCGCCCGCTATTTCCGCAGCCTTGTATCCGATCTCCGACTTCGGGGGGGCGGCAAGCGAATTAACGGCCAGGCATGCGAGAACAACACCGCCTATCGTCAGGGTGCGGACAACCAGGGAAGGAAGTTTCCAGAGATCGCCGCGTCCCCACACACCGACCCGGGGAGACGGCTTAGGCCTTTCGGCTGACCTCAGTTCGGGACGATCGGCATGCATGAACAGAAGCCTAGTAGGTCAGGACCGTATTGAGAAGGACTGAATAAAAGAGGTCGCCCTCGTCGCTTCGCCCGAACAGAGCGCGAAAATCCTCGGAAGGCTTCAGGATCGCTGCAGATCCTCGCAGGACAATGTTCTGAATGAAACCAGGACGGTAGGTGAGGGCCGCCGATAAGTCCCATCCTATGGAGGGACCGATGTCGCCCTGCATGCGAAGAGCCTCGAGAGATGAGGAGTTCTGAAAGGCGAGATGATTGAGGCTCCCTGACACTCTGAGTTCGGGGGTCACATCGGCGTCCCCTCCTAGTCCCGCCAGGATCGTACCCGGATTATTGAAATTGCTCTGACCCTGCTCCTTTGATGACCGCAGAGAGTTCAAAATCCCGTTGCGGCCATTGAGGGACACAGCCCGCGCTCCGCCAATGAGGGGAAGCGACTGGCGGATCCAGTAGCTGGTATCGGCGCCTGCAAATTGGGGATTTTCAAATATCGCATCATATCCGGTCTCATGATCGTCGTAGGGATCCGCGTCTCCGCTTGCGATCAAGAGACTGCCTCTCAGTCGAAACCAGTCAAAGTCGAGGGACGGTTCGAGCGCGGCGAAGCCCGCGAGGATATTCGCCTTGCGGCCAGTGAAGACATTGTTGCGATCCTCCCCTGCGGCAAGGTAGGCGGATGCGGTAAGATTGAGACGTCCAAGGCGACCGTCGCCGTTGTATCCGAGATAGGCGATATCGTAGTCCCGGGCGCGGAGGTCGCCGAACAGCGCCGGACGGACAGGAAAGCCATTGCGGTCAATTTCGATGTCATCGCCCTCGCGATTTATGTTCAGCGCCCCGATAATCTGACTCGTGAATCCCGGGATCAGAAAATCCTGTCTGTAGAGGTTCGCAAACAGGATCACGTCTTTGCGTATCGGGGCGAAGACATCATTGAGCCCGGAATTCGTGTCCTTCTCGAGGCGCGCGAAGGCTGCAAGATTGTACTGAAGGCGGTTATTATCCCTGGAGCCGAATAGCCGAACTCCCAGCTGATTGTCCTGAAATAGAAAACCCCGAAAGTCGCTCGAGAAGGGCTGCACGCCTATTCTGATAGAGTCGAAGTCATATCTGGACGACACATTGCGGAGGTGTTTGTCAAAAAAGAGCTCCTGGACGCCAACGAAGCTGTCGGTTCGCGAGACGCCTTTGGTGGGCTGAACGAAGAGAATCCTGCGTTCGGAGACCTCCGCATGATTGATGTTGAAGGCGAGGGCCGCCCGTAACTCGAAATCCGGCGGCTTGAACGTGGTGGCTCCCTGAACAAGAGCGGCGCCCAGGACGAAGGTCTGACTCAAAGCAAGCGAATTGGGGTCGCCGAACAGGCCGGGACTATCGCTTCTCTCCGTTGTCTGAACTCCGACGGGCAGAGGAAACGATCGCGGCTCAACAACCGTATCGGAAACCATCGATAGAATAAAAAAGAGGTCCTCTGTTCCAGGAAGAGGCTGATCGCCCTTGAGAGGATTGTGATTGTAGGGATCCCACCATCTGGGTTTCACAAGGCGAAGGGTCTCGGCAAGACGCCAACGGTCTGGGATCGCTGGCGCGCATAGGGCGTAAAGACCATCCATACGCTCGCAGGCGTCAATCTCTCCAGGTGACGGTGCGAGGACCGTGCCGGGAGGCAGGTCCTGAGGGGGCGGGTCCGAGGACTGACGTCCAGGCCTTCGTCTTGGCGACGCGTCCGTCTCATCGGTCAGGAGGTCCGGCGGGGCGCTCTGGTCAGAGACGACGTTCGAACCGCTCGGCTCTGCGCTGCTCTGCAGAGACGGCGTCTGTCCTGCCGCTGTGGCGAGTCCCGACAGTATCAGGCTGGCCGCCACACCGGCTGGCAGACGAATGAAGCGGTTTTTACTGTCCATCGCAGACATTCTGAGCCGCCGATGACAGAAGAGGAGAAAACGGGCAGCTCGCATATCTGAGACGAACGCCGTTCACGAAGGCCTGGTCTGCGCGAAGCGACCTTGGCGCATTGGAAGGAGGATCCGTTCCGGCTATGCGCGCGGCTGCCCGGGCGACGCCGAGAAGGGCGATCATGTCATCCTGGTCGATCCCGTCGCCTGAAACCCCAATGGCTCCGATCAGCTTGTCGCCTCGGTAGATAGGGAAACCTCCGGGGAAAATCTGTAGCCCGTTCGACAGCCGGTTTTGTCCGGAGGGGCGGCTTGGGGCGTCCGGCACAAACGCACATCCTCGATCGACATCGGATGTGGACGCAGGATCGGATACGAAAGAAAGGTGCTGGGCCAGATCGCCCACGATCAAGGCGGATTGGAGACCGGTTGAGAACGGGCTTGCATTCTGCGAGGCGGGTGAAAGAGGGCCTGGACCTGCCGCGAGTTCGCCATCCGGGAAATGAGGTCGGGCCAGATTCCCCAGCGCCCGAGCCGACATGGCGATAGTGCCCGTCAGTGAGAGACCTGTCGGTGAGTACCCGGAAAACGCGCTTGCGAACCCACGGACCCGCGTGTCTGGAACGGCTGTTCCGGCAAGCACGGGATTTCGCATGGCGCTCTGAAGATCCGCTCCAGCCAGCGGATGTGACATGAATGCGGCGCTCCGGGCCTTCTGAAGAGACACATCGATACCGAAGACAGGCGCGTCAGGAGATCGGACAATTCCAAGAACAGCTCCGTCCGTGTCGACTATGCTGATCGTCACCTCGGCGCGGGAGTTCAGAGGACGACGGATCTGCGCCCGAGCGTCGCTCATAACTCCCAGCGCCTCGTTCAGAATTGTCGCCGCTTCCGCCTGAGTCAGCGGGCGGGCGCCGCCGACCGCTGCGCCGCCCGCTCTGACTGGAAAGCGTTCGCCGCCCGCGCCGTCGGAAATTACGAAGGCGTCCTGAGAGGTGATGGGACCTGCGCCCGCTCGTCGGATTCCCGACGCCTCCGTACCATAGGTCACGCCGGCTCGGATCACGAGCGGGGTGTCGGCGAAGTAGCCGGGCACTGAAAGGAGACGTGCCGAGGTTCCGATGAATGACGACAGCGTCTGGCTTGCCGCCGGACTGACCCGCAGGCCGCTCGCCGATGCGTCCGAGAATCGAAGGGTTACGCCGTCCACAGCTATTTGAGGTGCGCGAATGGATTCTGGCGCCGCGAAGCCGTCAGTCGCCGCAAGCGCAATGAATTCGTCCGCGTCCCCATCGATGTCCAGCACATCCGGATCAAATCCGTAATCGTCATCGGCTGAGACGCCGACCCCTCCCACGACAACTCCGTCCTTGTAGAGGGGAAATCCTCCTGGATCCGCTGAAAGTCCGAGCGGAGCTCTGTGGGGGCCTGCTGTCACGCCTTGCCCAGCCACGAAGCGGGACGACAGATCAGAGCACGGCAATGAGGAGAACTGCACCCCGAACAGAGGGCCGCTTTCCAACCCGCCTGTGGCTGGCGAGGGCGGAAAGGTCTCCTGAACGATCATGCTGGCCGTTCGAGACGAAAAGGCGTTACCCCCAGATGACAGATATGCGCCTGTCAGAGCCTTGGAAATGGCGGCAGCCGCGCGGGGAACGAGCAGGCCTTGCGCGTCTGTGTCGACCCCCCGTGACGGTCGGATGCGGACAGTGGGAGCAGCTCCGATCATTTCGACAACAGCAAGTACGTTTCCGACCCGGTCGGTTACGGCGATCACTCCCTTGAGGCCGCGTGCGTTCGCTTCAGAGAGGCCCTGAGACAGGATCCTCTCAACATCCGTCGTCGATAGGAATTTCGAGGCGGGGACTGGATAAACCCCCGCAGGAGGAATCGGCGGAGACGGGGGCAGGGCCGAGGGCGACGACGAGCCCCCCCCTCCGCAGCTGGTCAAAGCCAGCGCAGCGAGCGCCGCAGGCAGACCTGCGCGAACGATCCGTTCCCCGATGACGCGTGAGGTGGTCATCGGAGATCCAGACTTGCGGCTATGTCGTTCATCTGCGCGATAAACTGTGACTGACGGTAGGCGTTGGGATCTTCCAGCTCTGCGTACGCCTGCTTGAGCGTACGCCTCAGCTCAGTCGTTGCCTTCGAAGACAGGGCGCCGTTGTCCGCGAGTGCGCGTGTCAGCGTATCTACGGCCATGACCGCCTGTTCCGCCCCGGCGTATGACGTGAGGTTCAGACCCTGATTATCGGAAAGAATGTTTGTCAGCGCTCTTCGAACTGTCTGGTCGCTGAAGTCCGCCCGTCCGAATGCCTCCGCGAGCCGGGAAAGCCGTGCGGCGAACTCAATACCCTTCCGCCGCCTGTCTTCGGGTCCCTCTTTGAGGGAGCGGTGAAAATCCCTCGCGGCCTTTTCGAGTGCCTTGGCCTCCGCAGGAGCGAAACTCTGCGCGGCGGCCATGAGGGTGAGGACATAGGCGTCATTGAAAGGAATATCCCCGGGAGCGGAGGCCCTGAAGGGATTGAGCGCAGCGAGGCCTCCGAGGGGCGGGGCGTCTGAAATCGGGCGATGGCACGATCGACAATCAAAGAAAGCCGGTTCAGGGAAGGCGCCCAGCCGTCTCTGCTCGCCCTCAAGATAGGTCTCGATGGTGGTCTCCATGGATATGGCCTGGCCAATAGCCCATATCCTGGCCCGCGACACTGCGGGCTTGCGGGACAGGTATGTCTCGTCCTCGAAGTGATGGGCCTGGAGCGAGGTGAACAGCTCGGTTTCAAGCACAAGTCTCGGATGGCCGGCCGCCATCATGGCATGCGTCGCGAACTGGTCCTTTCGCTTTGTTCCAATGTGACAGGTTGCGCACAGCCGAACTCGAGCCACAGGATCGTGGGTCGGGTAAAGGCCCAGGGATATGTTCGAGGCGTGTGTCGCTGTGGGCGCATAATGCCGCGATATCCACGCTTCCGCTCCGCCATGACAGGCTTCGCATCCCACCCCGTCGCTGATCTGGAAGCGGGGGCCCCGAGCGGGAGCGGCGTCCGAATGGCATGACAGACATTCCGGCGCTTTACTTGCGTCCTCCAGGCCGAGACGCGCCGCCATCTCTCGTCCCCGGGCCGAGAGCAGGGAGCGAAAAGCCTCAGAATGCCGGCCGCGGATACTGTCCCGATCCTGCCAGACATTGACTTCGCTTCCCCGCATGGCTTCCGCCTCGGTGATCCCAAGGGCAGGCTGGCGCGCATGGCAGGGACCCGCACAGGCGGCGACCCCTAGGTGGGTGCGGCCGTCAAACCGCGGAATAGGGGAAGAGCCAGCCTGCGCGAGCGCGCTTGGGATCGTCAGCAGGCCGACAGCGGCAAGGGTCAGACATGCCGAACGTATCGTACCGGCTATGCGATCCAGTCGTGAGGCGCTTTGAGCGCGTGTCATGCCCATCTTCAAACCTGCCGTCGACAAGCGCTCAACTGAGAATCGCCGCCTGCGTCCACTCTGCAATCCGGGCGCCGGGTCTCGCCGTGAATCAGAACCCGTCGACCACCTGAACCCTGCTCGAGAATCGCAGGCCTTGGGGGATAAGGCAATGCAGGAACCATTCCGGAGACCAAAGCCGGCTGTCCGGATGACGCACACGTAAGGACGACCCTTGAGGCGTTCCCGGTTAAAGAATTTGGCGCCGGTTCGCGTGTATGCCAGTCTCAGGGTCTGATTGGGGCGCGGGCTGCTGCCAGCGTCGAGGGAGCCGAAAGAGGCGAGGGTCTGGGAAGTCACGAGGCTTCCAGGCCGGGAGAGATGATGACCAGGCGTTACGGAGTGGCGATTGTCGGTTCCGGACCGGCAGGTCTCAGCGCTGCGGCGAGAGCCGCTGTCAGAGGTCTCGATCATGTCCTTCTGGAGAAGACGGATCATCTGAGCGACACGATTTTCAAATATCAGCGCGGCAAGCATGTCATGGCCACGCCCGTGCAACTCGTTCTGCGCAGCGATCTTGAGTTTGACGCGGGGCGTCGGGAGGACGTCCTTGAGAGATGGCGGAGCGCAGCGGACGCGTTTACCGTGAATGTGAGGTTCCACGCCGAGGTTATGTCTGTCGAGGGATCCCGAGGCGCGTTCATCATCCGACTGTCCGATGGCGGCGTCGTGGAGGCGGAGACTGTTGTACTTGCGATCGGGACGGCGGGAAATCCGAACCGTCTCGCGATTCCCGGGGCGGAAACGGTCCGGATCGACTACCAGCTTGATGATCCCCGCGAGATTACCGGGGAGGATATCGTCGTCGTCGGGGGTGGGGACGCGGGAATCGAAAATGCGCTTGGCCTGGCCGATCCAGAGCTTGG
>JAGWYJ010000042.1 GCA_018969425.1 Alphaproteobacteria bacterium
CTAGCGGCGCGCTGAGTGCGGTTCAACAACCCAACCGTCAGCGGTTCTGCGGGCCTCCAGGGCGCGAGCGCTATCTCCCCGCCCCCCACGCCCCCCAAGACGGGCGGCAAACCCGATACAAACTGCTGCGACGGCAAGCATCAGCCCCACGACCGTGGTGGCGAGAAGTGCAGCAAGGGCGGCGAGGGCGAGAAAAATCCCGAAACCTACCCGTCCCAGCGCAATACCAACGCGCTTGAAGAGACTCGCGATCAACGAGCCGACGCCTGACGAGTCCAGACTAAGGGGCATCTCATCCTCCACTCCACATAAGAAGTGACCCCGAGCCGCCAGATGTCAATCAGGCTTTATGAGAAATCCCCTCTCGGCGCGTATCCTCGAGTAGGCCGTGGTGATCGCTGCGGCCTTTTCGTGGGCCACCGGTTCGTACTCTCTTGGCGCCGACTTGGTGGCCGAGAGAGTATCGGGATGATGCTCACGCATGAGGCGTCGGTAAGCGGCCTTAACCGTCTCAAATGGGGCGTCATGTGGAACGCCCAGGATCGCATAGGGATCATCTGCGTCAGGACCGAGATGGCTCGCCTTAATGCGCCGGAAGTCCGCTTCGCTGAAACCGAACGCGTCTGAAACCCGTCGAAGATAGGCGAGCTCGTCGCTGGTCAACACTCCGTCGGCGACGCCGACCTGAAACAGCCCATCAAGCACGCCCTCCAGAAGGAGCGGACGATCACGATAGCGCTTGGCGATCTGACTGGCGTAAGCCTCATATCCACGGACAGTCTGTCGGGCGATGTCAAAAACACGCCGCATAGCTGGCTCGTCGCCAGGAGCGGCCCGAAAGACCTTCGAAAACACTCGCACCTCATCTGCAGTCACGAGGCCGTCAGCCTTGGCGAGCTTCGCGCCTAAACCCACGATGGCCGCTGTAAAGCTGACATCGTCAGGATCTGGCGCATGGTCATTCCTGGCGACCTCTGTAACGGAAGCCAGCCTGACGGCGAACGCCCCTTGCGCCAGCTGCGCCAATTGCGACCAGATGCTCATAGCGCACTCTATGCACCGGACAGATCCCTGGAGGGTAGACCCGTCCCCCTCTCAAACGCGTTACCAGCTCCGGAGCTGGTCGCTCCAAAAGCCCCCCAAACCCGCAAGGCCTGTTTACGAGGCCGACCATGGATTGGAGGCCTGCAGAAACTGCATCACATTTTTAGCTGGAGTGACCGACCCGGATGAAACCGACTGCGGAACAGAACCGGAGGATCGGTCACGACCGCGTTCTTGAGCCGACCCGCCCTTCGGGCCCGAGGATCTCGAAGATGATCCCGCACCCGCGGAGACGGATTTGGGGCCCTGGGCTGTAGCTGTGCGATCATGGCCGCTTCGTGATGCGGCCTTCTGACCCTGAAAGCCCTTCTTGTTCGTCTTGGCTCGCGACTTTCCCCCGCGAGGCGGATCAGCCTCCCGACGCTCTCCGCGCCCAGCTCCTCCCCTCTGGGAACGATCTCCGGGGCGCGACCCGCGATCCTTCGGAGCGTTTTGGCCGCGCTGTCTTTCCGGCTGCGCCGCCGCCTCTGGAGAGGAGGCCGTGAGGCGCCCAAGGGATTCGTCCCCCCTCCTGTCGACAGACGGAATACGCTGGCGAGTGACTTTCTCGATATCCCTCAGCAATGACCGCTCATCCTCTGCGCAGAACGCAACCGCCGATCCCTCAGCTCCGGCGCGCGCCGTCCGACCAATGCGGTGAACATAGCTCTCCGGCACGTTAGGCAACTCGAACTGAACGACATGCGTCACGCTCGAGATATCGATCCCTCTGGCGGCGATATCGGTCGCAACAAGCGCACGGACCTCCCCGGCCTTAAATGCGGCCAGGGCGCGTTCACGCTGATTCTGGCTCTTGTTTCCGTGTATCGCCGAGGCGGACACGCCAGCGCCCTCAAGTATCCGAGCGACCTTGTCGGCGCCTCGCTTTGTCCGCGTGAATACCAGAACACGTCGAAAATCCGGTCTCTGAAACAGCTCGACAAGCAGACCCTTCTTGCGGGCAGCCTCAACAAAGACCACCTGCTGGTTCACCCGCTCAGCGGTTGTGGCCTGGGGGGCGACTGAAACGCTAATCGGGTCCCGTAGCATTTCACCGGCAAGGCGACCGATATCGGCGGGCATTGTCGCGGAAAAGAATAGGTTTTGTCTCTGCTTGGGCAGATGCTGAAGAATTCGTCGGATCGGGGCAATGAAGCCCATATCAAGCATTTGATCCGCTTCATCGAGGACGAGGATTTCCAGCCCGGCAAGATGAGCTGTCCGCTCGCCGAGATGGTCGAGAAGTCGACCCGGCGCAGCGACAAGAATATCAACGCCCCGCTCAAGAGCCTTTTTCTGAGGACCATGAGCCACGCCGCCGAAGACAGTCGCAACCGAAAAGCCAAGCTCGGAGCCATACTCGCGGAAACTCTCAGCGATCTGGGTCGCCAGCTCACGAGTCGGCGACAGTACGAGACAACGACAGCCAAGGCGCGGGGCAGCTTTCCTCGATGCGGCAAGACGATGAAGAATCGGCAACGCGAAAGCTGCGGTCTTTCCTGTTCCGGTCTGAGCGATTCCCAGGAGATCTCGCCCAGCCATAACGCCGGGTATGGCCTGCTGCTGGATGGGGGTTGGATCGCAATAGCCCTTCGCCTCAAGCGCCTTGACGATGAGGGGGTTCAGTCCGAGTTCGCTGAATTGAGACAAAACGAGTTCTTTCCATGATCGCCCCGGACGCAGTCCCTCCCGAAGAGGGGCGACGAGAGGGCGTAAGTCTGCTGGGAAGGTCCGGCGTGCGCGGACAATCATTCGATATTTTCAGGGCGCTCAACGGGCTGGTCCCCTGCATCGAGACCTTCACGCATCCGGAGCGCCGATAGCGTCGGAAATTTTTCCGAACACGGCTCTTCTCCTATGTTGCGCCGCACAATGTGTCAAGAGCGGTGTGTCCGGACACCTTCGCACAGACATCATGGAACGGCCCAGAAAGCTGCGGCGCGCAGGACGAACCTCAAACGCGAAGCGATCTGACAGATCTTCCGGCTAATCCGGCGGACAAGACCGCTTCCGATTGCTTAAGGATCAGCATAACCCAACGCGATCGGGTGATCCTGCCCGCGGAACTCATCGATGGTCCTTGCTGCGCCTCAATCAGCTGGTCCCGACGCACCTCCACTGACGGAGCGAATGGAAGGCGTTGTGGCGATTATCGGCGCAGGCCCGGCCGGGCTAGCCGCCGCCGAAGTCTTGTTGGAAGCCGGTACGCCGGTTCGAATTTTCGAGGGAATGCCCACCCCTGCTCGTAAGTTCCTGATGGCGGGACGCGGCGGTCTCAATATCACCCACTCGGAACCCTTGGAGCAGTTTCTGGGCCGCTACGGGTCCGCGCGCCGCCGACTTGAGGAAGCGATTGCAGACTTTCCTCCGGAACGGCTGCAGGCCTGGTGCGCAGATCTGGGACAGGAGACCTTTGTCGGGACAAGCGGCCGTGTCTTTCCAAAAGCCATGAAAAGCTCCCCACTCTTGCGAGCCTGGCTGAGCCGGCTGCTGGCGATGGGTGCGCAACTGAGCTCCCGCCATCTATGGAAGGGATGGTCCGAGGACGGGTCGCTCATCTTCATGACTCGAGATGGGGAACGACGCTTCAAGCCATCAGCGACCGTGTTCGCTCTTGGAGGAGCCAGCTGGCCGCGCCTCGGCGCAGACGGATCCTGGTCGGAGAGTTTCGCCAGAAAGGGAGCGACGATCACTCCGTTTGAGCCCACAAATTGTGGCGTTCGCGTAGGATGGTCCGAGCCCTTTTCGCTTCGGTTCGCAGGACAGGCGGTGAAATCAACGCGTTTTTCAATTGGCGAAACCTCAGTGAGGGGCGAGGCTATAGTCACCGCGGAGGGTCTCGAAGGAGGAGCGATCTACTCACTCTCCTCCCATATACGAAAGCTTCTGAAACAGACCGACGGGGTCACCATGATCCTCGACCTAGCCCCTGACCTGACAGCGGACAGACTTGCGGACCGTCTGTGGCGCTCGGATCAGAGGTCGCAACCCCAGTCGCTTCCTGGTTCGAGAAAATCCAGACCGTCGCTGGCGAACCGACTGCGCAGAGCCGGCCTCAATGATACGGCAGTGGGCCTTTTCAGGGAATTGTCTCGCGCTCAGCCCCAAAGTCTGTCTCCGTCGGATCTCGCCGACTGCATCAAGCGCCTTCCGGTGCGAATAGTCTCTATGGCCCCCATCGACCGAGCGATTTCCACAGCTGGAGGAATTGCCTGGACATCGATCAGAAACAACTACTCCCTCAACTGCGATCCCGGTGTGTTTGTGTGCGGAGAAATGATCGACTGGGAGGCGCCGACAGGCGGATACCTCTTGCAGGCATGCATCGCGACCGGTCGCGCGGCCGGTCGGGGCGCCGCAACCTTTGTTCGGAGCCGCTCATTCGCAGATGCCTGAAACGATCCGCCGCTGATCAGTAATTCAGAATTGGCGCAAGCCAGCGCTCAGCATCAGAGAGGCTCCATCCTTTCCTTCGCGCATAATCTTCCACCTGATCGCGATCGATGCGTCCAACAGCGAAATATGCAGCCTCAGGATGGGCAAGATAAAGTCCAGACACGCTCGCAGACGGTGTCATAGCAAACGATGTCGTCAACTCGAGGCCAGTGTGCCGGGGGGCTTCAAGCAGATCAAACAGAGTGGCCTTTTCCGTATGGTCAGGCTGACATGGATAGCCGGGCGCCGGACGAATACCTCGATAGGCCTCAGCAATGAGCTGCTGAGGCGTCATCCGCTCATCCGGCGCGTATCCCCACTCGACCCGGCGAACTCGCTCATGCATCGCCTCGGCGAAAGCTTCGGCGAAACGATCCGCCAGGGCCTTGAGCATGATCGAGGAGTAATCATCGTGACGGGCGACGAACTCTGCCGATCGCTCCGCCTCCCCGTGACCTGTCGTGACTGCAAAGCCGCCAATATAGTCGGCTCCCCGACCCACAGGAGCAATGAAATCCGACAATGCAAACTGGCCGCGACCGTTCTCCTTCTCCATCTGCTGCCGGAGAGTGTGAAACCGCGCACGCTCCTCCTGCCGAGTTTCGTCTGTCCAGACAACGATGTCGTCTCCGTCAGAGTTGGCAGGCCAGAAACCGATCACACCGCGAGGCGAGAGCCAGCGCTCGGCGACTAATGTCCTGAGCATTGTCTGAGTATCGGCCCAGAGTGCTCTGGCGGACGAGCCGACAACATCATCATCCAGGATATCCGGAAAGCGACCAGCGAGCTCCCAGCTCGCGAAGTAAGGCGTCCAGTCGATGTAGTCTAAAAGATGCCCCAGAGAAACGTCCCGGATCTCCCGGGCGCCGAGGAACGCCGGACGAGGAGCAACATAACTCGTCCAGTCAGGCGAATGCGCCGCCGCCCGGGCTCGACCGAGCGGCAGGCGAGGCTTCGCCTGCCCTCCGGAGCGCGCCTCTCGCATCCGGGCGTATCGCTTCCGGGTATCCTCCCAATAGGAGGAACGGGTCTCCGGATTCACCAGAGCGGACACAACGCCGACAGCACGGCTCGCATCAAGAACATGCACAACCGGACCAGAAGAGTAGGCTGGTTCGATTTTGATCGCCGTATGAGCAGGGCTTGTGGTAGCGCCTCCGATAAGAAGAGGTATGGACAGACTGCGCCGCTGCATTTCTCCAGCGAAATAGACCATCTCATCAAGCGACGGTGTGATGAGACCTGAAAGTCCGATCATGTCTGCATTGACCTCTACTGCCGCTTCAAGGATCCGCTCTGCCGGGACCATGACGCCGAGGTCGACCACCTCATATCCGTTGCACTGCAGAACGACGCCAACGATGTTTTTTCCGATGTCGTGCACGTCACCTTTGACGGTCGCGAGGACAATGCGTCCGTTCGATGTGCCAGCAAGACCAGTGCGAAGCTTCTCTTCCTCCATGAACGGAAGAAGATGAGCGACAGCGGCCTTCATCACCCGCGCGGATTTGACAACCTGAGGCAGAAACATCTTTCCGGCGCCGAACAGATCGCCGACGGTATTCATCCCGGCCATCAACGGCCCTTCAATGACATGAAGCGGACGATCGCTGGCGAGTCTCGCCTCTTCAGTATCCTCGATGATAAACTCTGTTACGCCGTTTATAAGGGCGTAGGCGAGGCGGCTTTCCACGTCACCGGTTCGCCAACCCAGATCTTTCTTCTGCTCCGCCCCCTTCTGCCCCCTGTATCGCTCCGCAATCTCAAGAAGACGTTCAGTCGCATCTGAGCGTCGGTTGAGAATAACATCCTCAACCCGCTCCCTTAGCTCCGGATCGATCTGATCGTAGATATCGAGCTGCCCGGCATTGACGATGGCCATGTCAAGTCCGGCCCGAACCCCGTGGTAAAGGAAAACGGAATGCATCGCGCGACGAACGGGTTCATTGCCGCGAAATGAAAACGAAACATTCGAAAGCCCCCCCGATGTGTGAACGCCGGGAAGATGCTTTTTAATCAGACGAACACCCTCGAAGAAATCAACAGCGTAGGAATTATGCTCATCTATTCCTGTCGCGACAGCGAAGATGTTTGGATCAAAGATTATGTCTTCTGCGGGGAAGCCAAGCGATTGAGTGAGGAGGTCATAAGCGCGCTTTGAGATCTCGAATTTTCGCTGCGCCGTGTCCGCCTGTCCGTGCTCGTCGAACGCCATGACGACAACAGCCGCGCCGTAGGATCGAGCCAGTTTCGCCTGCTGAAGAAAGACTGCCTCTCCCTCCTTCATCGAGATGGAGTTAACAATCGCCTTTCCCTGAACATTCTTAAGACCCTCCTCGATAACCTCCCACTTGGACGAGTCGATCATAATTGGAGTTCGGGCGATATCAGGTTCGGCGGCGATGAGGCGGAGAAACGTCCGCATGGCTAGCTTGGAATCCAGCAATCCCTCATCCATGTTCACGTCAATGATCTGTGCGCCGTTCTCCACCTGCTGACGCGCAACTTCCACCGCCTCAGCGTATCTTCCCTCGGTGATGAGCTTTCGAAATGCGGCGGAGCCGGTGACATTGGTTCGCTCTCCGATGTTTACGAACCGGCCGGTCGAAACCGAAGAAGACTGCGCGATTTCAGTTGGGAGGTCGGTCATAAGCTTCGTCCAAGCGTGTCATAGGCTAAAATGCTCATCGTCCGGATACTGCGCTTACCGACTAAGCAGAAGGCGATCCGGAATAGGCGGTCGAATGCGTCATAACGGCGAGGTCTCATGCCAGCTCGAAAGGCTCAAGACCTGACAGGCGCAAAGCGCGGGGTCTCTGTGGCGGACGTCGGGGCGCCAGTCCTGCAACGGCTTCGGCTACATGACGTATGTGATCAGGTGTCGTGCCGCAGCAGCCACCGACAATATTCAGAAGCCCCTGCCGCGCCCAGTCCTCAAGCTCATGCGCCGTCTGATGGGGCGCCTCGTCATACTCGCCGAAGGCATTTGGAAGACCGGCATTGGGATAAGCCGCCACAAGAGTATCGGCCACTCTCGACATTTCAGCGATGTGAGGACGCATGAGATCGGCGCCGAGGGCGCAATTGAACCCCACGGCGAACGGACGAGAATGGCGCACTGAGTTCCAGAACGCCTCAGCTGTCTGTCCCGAAAGTGTGCGACCGGACCTATCCGTGATGGTCCCCGAAATCCAGACGGGAAGGTGCTCCAGCCCCTCATCCTCCAGATCAAGTATGGCCTTGAGCGCCGCCTTGCAATTGAGCGTGTCAGTGATGGTCTCAATGAGATACAGATCGACGCCTCCCTCATTGAGGGCCAGAATCTGATCCCGGTAAGCCGCGTACACCTCGTCAAAACTTACAAGCCTAGCGCCCGGATCGTTCACGTCTGAGGACATGGACAGCATCTTATTCAGGGGACCGACAGACCCCGCCACGAAGCGCGGCTTCGAGGGCTGACGAACCGTCCATTCGTCCGCTACTCGCCGGGCGATACGCGCGCCCTCAAGGTTGATGTCCCGCACAGCTGCTGCGTCGAGATGATAATCGTCCTGAGCGATCACAGTCGAAGAAAAGGTGTTGGTTTCCGAGATGTCGGCGCCGGCAGCGAAATACTGACCGTGAAGATCCGCGATGATGTCTGGCCGGGTCAGACATAGAATATCGTTGTTTCCCTTAAGCTGACCGGGATGTGCCGCAAAGCGCTCCCCCCGGAAGTCCGCCTCGGTCAACCCACGTTTCTGGATCATGACACCCCAAGATCCATCAAGAACAAGAATACGTTCCCTCGCCGCCCGCTCCAGTGCGGCGATCCGTGATGAACGGCTCATATGCTCTCCCCCTGCGACCTGACGCCGAGAAGTCGGCATGTGGACAATGACAAGCCAGGCCTGTTCATCGTGTAAAAATGAAACTCTGCAACACCCTGCTCGGCGAGCCGGTTGCATAGATCCGCTGCAATATGGGCCGTCACCAGATCTCTGGTTTCAGGGTCTTCGTCCAAACCTTCGTATAGGCTGGCAATGCGCTCAGGGATACTCGCGCCGCACATTGCGGCCATACGCCGGAGACCCTTGAAGTTGGATTGCAGCATGATCCCTGGAATGATCGGAACATTGACGCCAGCCTTACGCACGCCATCCAGGAAACGAAGATAGACAGACGGATCGAAGAAAAACTGAGTGATCGCGCGGTTAGCGCCCGCGTCAATCTTTCGCTTGAGATTGTCGATCTCCTCGGCGAGCGAACTCGCTTCGGGATGGATTTCGGGATAGCAGCCGACAGAGATGTCAAAATGCCCGATCCGTCGCGCGCCAGCGATCAGGTCGGAGGCGTAGGCGTAACCTCCCGGATGCGGCTCATATCGAGATCCGATGCCGGAGACAGGATCCCCTCGAAGCGCGACGATACGGCGAACCCCAGCATCCCAGTATCCCTTCAGCACCTCATCGATCTCCCCACGTGTCGCCGCGACACAGGTGATATGCCCGGCGGCGGGCAGGCCGCGATCCTGCGCAAGCTGCCGCACGATGGAATGAGTGCGCTCGCGAGTGGAGCCGCCAGCGCCATAGGTCACTGAAACAAACTGGGGACGGACGGGGGTCAGTCTCTGAACGCAGTCCCAGAGCCTCTTCTCCATTTCCTCTGATTTCGGAGGAAAGAATTCAAATGAAACGGCCGGAGATGTGGTCATGGCGCATCCTGTCCATTTGTGTTCGCGGGGCGCTCGACAGTCCAGATGCTGACAGCGACGCTTTCATCGCGAACAGGAGCCTCTAGTCGACGGAACCGCTTAACGGCAAGGCGCGCCCGGGTCGCCCACCTGCGAAAATCAGCGTCGGAAAAGCCGAGATGGCGATGAGCGTGCTCGGACCTCAGACCTTCAAGCTGATGGGGTGCGAAGTCGACCACCACAAGTTTGCCGCCCGGAGCAAGAACTCGCGCAGCCTCCTGAATGGCGCGACCAGGATCATCAAGAAAATGGAGCACCTGATGAATGATCACGAGGTCAGCGGACTGATCCGGATAGGGTGAGGCTGTCGCGTCACCGTGTCGAACGGCGGCATTTGAAACGCCCGCAAGATTAGTTCGGGCGACGGTCAGCATCTGATGACTGAGATCTATACCCTCTACCCGTCGCGCTCGAGGTGAGAACAGCGCCACCATTCGTCCAGTACCTGTTCCGAAATCAAGAACAAGATCGAACGGCCCTGGGCCCGCAGCTTCGAGCACAGCCTCCTCGATATCGCTGTCCGAATAATGCAGAGCCCGGAGGGCGTCCCACTCCCCCGCGACCCTGGAAAAGTACTGCTGCGCAGCGGCCAGCCGGGCGCCCTTGGCCTCTTCCAGTCTTTCAACATCGCGCCGAATGATCGGATCATCCCAGTCCAGCATGCTGGTCAGCACATCAACCAGCTGCCTTGGCCGCCCGGAAACCGGCAAGCGATAGAACACCCACGCACCCTCTGGCAGTCTCTCGACGAGCCCGGCGGCGGTCAGAAACTTCATGTGACGCGACAGTCGTGGCTGACTTTGCGCGAGCACTTGCGCAAGCTCTCCGACCGAAAGCTCTCCCTGCGACAGCAGTGCGAGAATGCGGGCGCGCGTGACCTCGCCTGCGGCTCGCAGCTGCTGTACGAGAAGAGGCAAGGCGGCAAAATCCATTTTAGGATATAAACATATCTTTATATGAATTTTCAAGTCTGTTTGGGCGATCCTTCTGGCGCCCCCCGTGCGTAGAACAGGAGTTACGTGACCAGCGAAACTATTACTCATTATTAATTGGAGTGACTGCTCAGCATCATCGACGGCCGTTTCGGGGCGGGATATGGCCTTTGGTCAGCTGGATCAGAGCAAAACGCTGAGGCCTCGAACGTCAGATCAGGCCTCGGATATGCTGGGTCACGCACCGAAAGCGGAGAGCAGGACAACCCTGCTTCATCGTCAACCTTGGGATCCTCGCCGACTGGCGGAGATGAATTGAACTGCCCCGAAGCCTGAAAGGAAAGTCTCGATATGATCCGCAAACTTCTCCTCGCCGCCGCCGTTTCGACGCTGGCGATCGCTCCCTCGGCCTTCGCCGATGAAGCGAAGTTCAACACCACCACCACCCTTCTCGGCGCCATCCTCGACAATCCCGAGGCCAAGGCGGCCTTCGCGAAGGTGTTTCCGGAAATCGCAGCCAGCGATCAGCTTGAGCAGGGCCGTGACTTCACCCTCACCCAGATCGCCGAGTTCGTTCCTGACCAGTTCACGCCGGAAAAACTCAAGGCGCTGAATGACGAACTTGCGAAAATCAAGTAAGACGAACGGAAAATCGATAAATCCTGCAGCGGCGCGGACCTGAGGGTCTGCGCCGTTTGCATTTACGTCTCGCCGGTCGGCGGCCTTCGGCGGGGCTCATCAACCTTCCAGAGCAGGACAATTAGAGACGCTGCAACGCAAGCAAGGGTCGCTGCGAATGCCGCCGGATAGCCGAACGCCGCAGAGAGAAGTCCGCCAGCCAGAGGAGCAAGCGCTCCCATAATACCCTCAGCGGTATTTGAAATGGCCATCCTCATGGGAACATCATGACGATGACCAAACTCCATGACCAGATTGGTCGTCGCCATCAGGTAACCGGATTGCGCCGCGCCGATTGCGGCGAATGCCAGCACCATCTGCGGGAGCGATCCGGCCGTCAGCAGTGCAATTACCGCAAGAGTGTTTAGCGCCATCGAGATGACGAAGGTTGAACGAAATCCTCCCCGGTCCGACAGATACCCCCATAACAGATTACTGATGGTGTCGGCCCCCATGTAGGCGAAAGACAGAATGGCGAGCAGCTTGCCGAATTCGACCGGCTGGTCGTGCGCGGCCACGCCGAGAACCATCGCCGCAAACAGAAAATAAAAGGGCTGACCGATCCGGGATCCCATCGCCAACGTGCGTGCGACCAGGAACCACGCAAAGCCGCGATCGTCACGCACAAGCGAGGGAAAGTCACGAAGCCTCTCGCGAAACGGAACAGGCTGCCGAACGCTGACCGGTTCAGGCTCCCGCATCAGGATCTGCAGCGCCGAAAGCCCGAGACTGGTCAGAACAAAAGCGACAAAGAACGTCGTGGCGTAGCCATTTCCGAGCACATGATTAGCAACGAGCCAGTCACCTGCGAAGTACGATAACAGAGCCGCGATGAGCCCGCCGGTGACATTTCTCCAGGCCTGCAGGCGGCCCCGCAGCGCAGGGGGGATAACCTTGGCGAGCAGATACTGAAACGCGACCCTCTGCGGGCCTTGAAAAACGCCAAGAAGGAACAAGAAAGCCAATGCGAAGAGAAGCGCCCAGGACCCGGTTAGGAGCCATCCTGAGACCGCAAGACCAAGGATCTGAACCCGCATCATGAGTCCAAGTCCGACACTGATAGGAAGAATGCGCTTTCGAACCTCCATCTGGGCGGCTCCGAATATCGGAGACACGATCCCGCCAAGCTGCTGGAGGGATGTTCCGATCCCGACCGCGGCATCCGAACCAGTCAGAGAGTAGAGGTAGGCAGGAACAAAGGTAGGCGTATTGATCAGCCTGAACCCCGTCATGCCGAGCATGCCGTGCAGATAGTGAGCCGCGTAATTTCTCTTCAGATTGAGACGGACAAATCGGTCATACGTCTCTTCGCGTCCCGACTCCGTCACGCCTGCCCCGTTTCAGCTCAACCAACGCCACGTCTGTTCGCGACGATGCCGCCTTGGATGACGGCTGTCCATACAGCTGAAGATCACTGGCCTGCCGCGCCGTCAGAGAGCATTCCGAGACCAGACAATTCGTCCCCCGACCACGGTCATAACTGGCTCAACCGTCAGGATATCCGCCTCCGGAACGGTCAACAGATCTCCGGAAAAAACCGAAAAGTCCGCGATCTTGCCAACCTCGATCGTCCCGAGTTCATTTTCGCGGAAGGACGCATAGGCTGGCCAGATCGTGAACATTTTCAGGGCTTCAGTCCGGGTCACCGCCTGCTCGGGTCGCCACTCAGGAGTCGAGAAACCGGTCAGATCGCGCCTCGCGACGGCGGCATAGAATTCAATCCTTGGATCGCCCTTCTCCACCGGAGCGTCAGATCCGCCTGCGATAATTGCGCCAGCATCAATAAGAGAGCGCCAGGCATAAGCGCCATCCAGGCGCTCGGAGCCTAAACGCGAGAGCGCGAAATGGAGATCTCCGATCGCATGGCTCGGCTGCATCGAGGCCACGACCCCCAGTTTGGCGAACCGCTCAATGTCGTCTGGCGACAGGATCTGAGCATGCTCAATCCGCCAGCGAGGATCGCGCCTCGCAGCCGGCAGCGTCTGCAGGTCGGTAAAGGCTGCTTCCATCCAGTCCAGAACGAGCGTGTTGGCGCGGTCTCCGATAGCGTGAAAGGCCACCTGAACCCCGGACTTCAATGCCTCTCGCAGAAGTTCAATCGTCTCTGCCTTGCTCGACAGCTGCAGACCGCTCTCACCCGAACGATCCGAATAGGGCTCCTCAAGCAGGGCGCCTCGAGATCCGAGCGCTCCGTCCATGTAAAGCTTGACGGCGCGGGTTATCACCAGCCCGTTCCTGGATTGCCCGAAAACGTCAGAGGTAAGATCTCCCGCGCTTGCCCCATCCACTGCGTTGTAAAGCCGAACCGGCAATTTTCCCGACTCAGACAGAGAATTCAGAAGCGCGACATGCTCAACCGGAACAGACATGTTATGAGCGCCCGTCCAACCCATTCGGGCGAGAACCGCGCCGCCCGTCTCGTAAGCGTCCTCGAGTTCGGGCCCGGATCGCTTTTCCATCAAACGGGACACCAAGCCCATCGCATTGTCCACAAGCATCCCTGTGGCGACGCCTGACGGATCGATGTCGACGCGACCGCCCACAGGTTGGATCGGATTATTGAGATCCAGACCAACTGCGCTGAGGGCTGCGGTGTTGGCTACAAGCGCATGACCATCCGCCCGGACCAGAACGACAGGCCTGCCTTCAGAAACGCGGTCAAGATCCTGGCGATTTGGGAAACGGGCCTCAGGCCATCGGGTCTCAATCCAGCCCCTTCCGAACAGAACCCGTCCTTCAGGAAGATCCCGACTTGCGTCAGCGACGGTCTGGACGAGCTCTTCGACCGAGCGGACACTATCGAGATTTAGCTCCAGCTCACGCTCGCCGACGCCAAGCAAATGCACGTGACTGTCTGTGAACCCGGGATAAAGGTGCGCACCGTCAAGATCGATGATCTGGGTTTCCGATCCGGCTTTGGAGCGGATCGCCTCCTCAGATCCCACCTCGACGATCCGCCCGGCGAGAACGCTTACCGCTCCTGCAGGATCAGCCCCCTCCACGCCCGAATGAACGACACCCCCGACAAAAATCACATCAGGGGCAGGAACCCGGCTACAGCCGGAAGCGCCAACCGCAAGAACAAACAGGCTGAATAGGGGCAGAAGTCTCATGGGAATACGCCTTCCCAAAAGACACCACCCCTAGACCGGACGGACGCTTTAGGGAACTTTGCCAACCGAAAGCGGACCTAACCCTGGCGAGCCAGGACCCGCGCGTCTCAGGCTGCGACGGCCTTCTTGGCGATCTCACGCTTGACCTTGAGCATTTCGGGAGAAAGCTCGTCGTCCTTAGCCTTCGCCAGAAACGCATCCAGACCGCCGCGCTTGTCGATCGTCCTGAGCGCAGCCGCAGAAATTCTGGCCGAAAAGGACCGACCAAGCGCGTCCGAGTGCACGGTCACATCGACAAGGTTCGGCAGAAAGCGCCGCTTGGTCTTAATATTGGAATGGCTCACCTTGTGGCCGACGATGGGCTTCAAGCCGGTCAGTTCACACTTGCGCGACATGGTCGCTTCTCCTGAAATCCCGGATGCCCCTCCAGCCCTGCACAAGCCGGGAACGGACGATCGTCAAAATGCGAAGGCGGGTGATTAGGGGGATGAGGCTCAAGAGTCAAGGGCGAGATGGTCCCGGCCGCTCCGAGGCCCGACGCCAGCCGACGACCCATTTACCCTATCCCTCTGTCTGACTGAACCTCAACCACCCTCTTTGGCTGCGCTCCGGGCCTCACGTTTTCTCTGTGCGTTGCTTTCAAGAAACCTCTGCATGGCGTCGCGAGGCTCCGTCGTAGCGTAGGCCGAGCCGAATGTATCGATGCCGGTTGCGATCGCGGCGCGAAGAGGCAAATCCTCCCAGGAACGAATGAGCTGCTTCTGCAGCATGACTGCCCGGGGAGCACATTTGAAGAGACTTTCAACCCACTGATTCACGGCTTGATCCAGCATGCCTGGCGCGACGACTGTCTCCACCAGTCCCCAGGACTGCGCCTGACTGGCGTCAAAGGTGTCTCCGAGCATGAGCATCCATCGGGTTCGCCCCCAGCCCACCAGCATAGGCAACAAGGCGGCTTCAACGACCGAGGGAATTCCCAGCCTGACCTCCGGCATTCCAAACACCGAGGTATCCGAACAGGCTCTCAAGTCGCACGCTGCGGCCAACTCCAGACCCGCCCCGAAAACGTACCCATTTATCTTGGCGATTGTCGGGACCGGAATGGCTCTCACAGCATGGCAGCACTGATGAACACGACCTATAAACTCCCGAGCTGAAACCTCATCACGAAGATCGCCCATCTCAGAGATGTCGGCCCCACCCACAAAGGCCTTGCCGCCAGCGCCTGTGATGATGACAGCCCGCACATCGTCCATCCTCGTAACCGCATTCGCCGCGGCGACGAAGGCTTCCATCAGCTTTGTGTTCAACGAATTGAGGCGTGAGGAATTATCAATTTCAAGCGTGACGACAGACCCTTGGGCCCGCTTGTCAAGATGCAGTCTGACCTGAGCGTCGGTCATGAGCAATCTCCTCTTTTTTAGGACCGTGAACCGTTTCACGCGAAGAGACATGCGACAATTGAAGAATGGCGAAAGTCGCGAATGCTCACCGGAAAGTGGATAACGCCCCTTCTGGGCGATCAGTCCGTTGGGCGCGTAGCCAAGCGGGAGATGAAATCGGTCCTGTAGCCGTTAAAATTATGGGGACGCCGGTTTTCTGAGTTGAACCTGCCAACCTCCCGTCCGCACCGCCATGAGGACTGCAGACAGCTAGCGGCCGATCAGGCCTGATAAAACGAGGAGCCGAACTCAGGAATGGACATAAAATCTCGATTTTACAGCGCTATAGATAAACCTCAAGCCATCCCTTAACCTGCAGAGCGCCATGAAGGCGCAAGCATCGATATCGACCGTCAGGAGGAGACGGGGCGAAAACGACGCCTCACCTCTGTCTGCGGAATAGGCCTTTCATAAAACCTCGCCTGCCGTCAAAGACGTATCAGATCGCATCCAACTCCGGATGCTGCAGGAGTTATCGCTCTGGTCTCTGTCCGCGCTGTCCTTGGTCCGACCAATACGGGAAAGACCCACCTCGCAGTGGAGCGCATGCTTGCGCACGGCACCGGCATGATCGGTTTGCCGCTCCGACTGCTTGCGCGGGAAATCTATGACCGGATGGTACGCCAGAAGGGGGAACGGGCCTGCGCGCTGGTGACTGGCGAAGAACGCATCATCCCGGCAGGCGCCCGATACTTTTCCTGCACAGTTGAAGCGATGCCGGTCTCAGAAGGGGCGGACTTCATCGCTATTGACGAAATCCAGCTCGCCGCAGATCCCGATCGCGGCCACGTGTTCACCGAGCGCATCCTGCATGCGCGGGGACGTCACGAAACCATGCTTCTGGGAGCCGACACGATGCGTCCGGCGCTTCAGGCGCTGCGCCTTGATATTGATACCGAAAGGCGCGAGCGGTTTTCAAAACTCTCTTATGTCGGCCCAGTTAAGATCACAAAGCTGCCGAAGCGATCAGCGATCGTCGCTTTTTCAGCCGAGGAGGTTTACGCCATCGCAGAGCTCCTCAAGCGCCAGAGAGGGGGATGCGCAGTGATAATGGGCGCGCTTTCGCCCCGAACCCGCAATGCGCAGGTCGATCTGTTCCAATCGGGCGAAGTTGACTACATCGTCGCGACCGACGCCATCGGGATGGGCTTAAACCTCGATGTCGGCCACATCGCTTTCGCAAGCCGGCGAAAATTCGATGGTCGACGAAGGCGGCTGTTGCGCGCTGATGAAGCAGCTCAGATCGCGGGGAGAGCAGGTCGCTTCAGGGATGATGGAACCTTCGGCGAAACAGCCGATTGCGAACCTTTCGAACCAGACATGATCGATCAGATGACCGAGCACAGGTTTGACCCGGCCGAAACGCTGAACTGGAGAAATCACGATCTGGACTGGTCGAGCCTAAACGCCCTGCAGGCATCCCTACGTCGACCGGCCACACATCATGTGCTCAGACGCGCACCCGAGGGACTGGATGAGACTACACTCGCGGCCTTGGCCCAGGATGCAGACACCTGCCACAGGATACGGTCTCGCGACCATGTCAGACGATTGTGGGATCTGTGCACCCTGCCGGACTTCAGAAAGTCCGGACCCGAAGCGCACCTGAAGCTGGTCGCCTCCCTGTTGGAACGCCTGCTTGAACCAGCCTCAAGGCTAAAAGATGAATGGATACACGCTCAGGTCGAACGTCTGAACCGGACCGAGGGCGATATCGACACCCTCCAGCAGCGACTGTCTGCCATACGGACGTGGACGTATGCGTCCAACCGACAGGACTGGATAGAGAACGCTCAGACCTGGCGACAGCGAACGCGCGAGATCGAAGACCGCCTGTCGGACGCGCTGCATGAGCGACTGATGCAGCGCTTCGTCGACCGTCGAACATCAGCGCTACTGAAATCACTCAATTCAGACATCCAGGAACCTGCTGAAATCGGAGCCGAGGGCCGCGTGATCGTCAGCGGTCATGACGTGGGCCGTCTTGAGGGACTGAGATTCAGTCAGGACATCCCCACCTCCGGGGGAGGACAGTCTCTGGAAGGAAGAGCCTTGCGCAGCGCAGCCGTCAAAGCGCTGCGCCCCATCCTTGAACAGCGTCTGAATGAAATTGCCAACGCTCTCGACGAAAATCTGTCCATCGATCCGCTGACCGGAGAGATCCTGCATGGGCAAGCCCCGGTGGCGCGCTTGACCGCCTCGGCAGACTGGCTGACCCCCGGAATCGAACTTCTGGGCGGAGCCTCAACGTCTCCCGGACTTCAGGAGCGCGCAGTCGAACGGATTCGACGTTGGATGGGCGACCACCTGCGCAAACGACTTCGCACGCTATTCATGCTTCGGGATGAACTGAAGACGGACGTCCTCTCTGGAATCGCGCGGGGAATGGCCTATCAGTTAACGGAGCATGGGGCCGTCCTCGACCGCCGGGGGACCCTATCGGCTGGACGCCCCGCCCAATCGACCGAGGCGGACAACATCGCGCTGGCGGCCCTTGGTGTCCGGGTCGGAGCAAAATGCGTTTTTATCCCCGAATTGCTGAAACCCTCATCCAGTCAGACGGCGCTGATCCTGCGAGCGGTCCGGGACTCCGTCCCCATCCGGCCGGCGCCTCAGACAGCATCATTTTCTCTGCGCCGTCCGCCGAACGGCCAGCAACCCTGGTCCGACGCCCTGCTCGCTGCCGCAGGATACCTTCGTGTCGGGCAGCGGGCGGTGCGGGCCGACATGTGTGAGCGTCTTGGGGCGGAGCTCTCCAGGGCGCGGCAAAAGGCCGGCCAATCGACTTTCTCACCTCCCCCTTCGCTGGCCGCGCTGATCGGTTGTCCCGGAGAGGAGTTTCCAGATGTCCTTAGAGGACTGGGCCTGAAGCCCGCGCAAAAGAGTCCTGACGGGAAGACGGTCGAACTCTGGCGTTTCGCATCGATGAACCGCACAAAAGAAGCGCAGCAACGGACTGCAGTCCTGTCCCGTTCAGGGAGCCCTTTTGCATCGCTGGCGATTTTGCTTGATCCTCCCGAAACATCAGAAAGACGAACGCCCCGCCGGCGGGTGCGGCGCAAACGGGCGACGTCATGAGACTGGACGTTTGGTTATGGAGGACGCGGTTCTTCAAGACCCGATCGCTCGCAGCGGCCGCCATTTCTGATCAGGGCTTCCGGATTGAACGCCAGGGTCATGTCCGACGGGTGTCCAAGGCCGCCATCGACATCGCGCCGGGCGATATCCTTTCGTTCGCATCACACGGACGTACGGTCCTCATCCGGATCCGCGCCCTGCCCGAGCGCCGCGGCCCGGCGCCTGAAGCTGCAGTCGCCTACGAAGCTCTCGGGGCCCACGCCGATGAGAATCGGCAGCCTCTCGCTCCTCATGGAGAGCAACCCGGATAACCCGCAAGCCGTCAGGACAGGGACGGCTCAATTGACAACACCCGCTGACGGCGTCATGTCCGCGGCAGAATCAAGATCCTGAGCTCACATGACTTACATCGTCACAGACGCGTGCATTCGCTGCAAATACATGGATTGCGTGGAGGTATGTCCGGTGGACTGCTTCTACGAAGGCGAGAACATGCTGGTCATCAATCCCGACGAATGCATCGATTGCGGGGTCTGCCAGCCTGAATGCCCGGTGGAGGCGATCGTACCCGACACAGAAGACGACGCCGACGGTAAGTGGCTGAAATTGAATGCGGAATTCGCCAAAGCCTGGCCGAACATCACGGTAAAAGGCGAGCCGCCGGCGGATGCTGACGACTATTCTCAGGTTCGCCAGAAGCTTTCGACCCTGTTTTCGCCGAAGCCCGCGACCCGCGGCTGAGGCGAAATGCCGCAACACGGCATAAAAGCCCCTCTCCTGTGTCTTTGCGACAACGGGTTGAAAATTCTTGAAATTGTGATACTCCAATCTGACCGCCGGCGAGCGGACGTTTTACGCTTAAGCTCAGGGATTTCAGATCGCGCACTGACTTTGTGAGCGGCGAGGAGACGTCGTCTTCGCATGCAAGTAAGAGGGTAAAAGAGTATGTCGAAAAAGCAGCCGCCCAAGATTGCAGACGGAACTTACAGCGTAGGTCAGCACGTAGTTTACCCGGCGCACGGCGTCGGCCGAGTTACGGGGGTCGAGACCCAGCAGGTCGCAGGAATGAGCCTTGAAGTCTACGTGGTTGCATTCGAACAGGACAAGCTCATTCTCCGAGTGCCGACGGCCAAAGCGACATCCTCGGGTATGCGCCCCTTGGCGTCTGCGCGAATTGTGGGAGACGCTTTGAAGACGCTCGGGGGCCGGGCCCGCATCAAACGAACGATGTGGAGCCGTCGCGCTCAGGAGTATGAGGCGAAGATCAACTCCGGAAACCTGATTTCGATTGCGGAAGTCGTCCGCGATCTGCATCGTGCTGAAGATCAGCCTGACCAATCGTATTCGGAACGACAGCTCTACGAATCGGCGCTCGACAGAATGGCCCGCGAACTGGCGGCGGTTGAAAACATCAAACACGCCGAAGCGGTGGAGAAGCTCTCGAAATCCCTGGCGAAACGAGCGGCCTGACGGACAATCATCGGTTTCAATGAAAGAGATTGAGGCGCCCTCCGGGGCGCCTTTTTCATTTGGTTCCCAGGAAGCTGGTCCTGAACCGTCGCGCCGCCCATCAGAGCGGAAGGAAGACGCGGCAGCCTTAAAAGCCGACCTCATGACCCCCGCTCCTCAAGATATGTCCCAAGCTACGGCCCTGTCGCAGCCCAACAGACTTCTCATGTGCTCAAGCTCGATTGAAAGCCGATTGCGCCGGATCAAGCCGCACGGGTCCGTGCCGACGCCGAACAGGCCGACGTTCGGGCCTCATGAAAGCTCAAGGAGGCGCTTGGCTAAGGAGACGATTAAAGGGCATAAGAGGCTTCGGATGACCCCGTAGCTCAGCAGGATAGAGCAACGGTTTCCTAAACCGTAGGCCGGAGGTTCGAATCCTCTCGGGGTCGCCAGCGGCCTGATCAGCCCTCTGAAAAAAGGTCCAACCGTCCCTAGGTTCAGCTGCGGACCGGCTGAAGCGTACAGGCGCAGACGGTCGTCCTGACGATCCAGCGCCATTTGGGGCAGACAAACGCCACGTTATGCAGGATCGCTATCAGCTTCCCGTTGCGCCATGTTCACAGGCGCGTGTAGATTGGGGCGCGTGCGTTTTGATACGAGCGCTGGGACGAAGCCATGAACGCTGCATTAATCATAAGCGAGGCGAGAGAGCTTCTCGTTCAGCTTGACGCACACGCGGGCGGCTACGCTGGGCTTGCCCTTCTTGGCCTTGGGGCGGCCGTTCTGATCGCGAGCGCCCTTGCTCTTGGCCTCTTGCGGCTCGCTGCCGGCGTCGCTTCATCCGTTCGTCGCTCCCTGTCAGCTGCAGCCATTCGAAGAATCACAGAGCACGGTGCCCGAATAGTCATAACCCGCGCCCCAGGCGGCCGACGTCGCCAGATGATGTCCTTCGTCCGTGCAGCCATCGAAGAACACCTATCAAGCTTCATGTTCGGCGGCCCCTTTCGCGTACTGGTCTTTCCGGGACGGGTGGAAAACGAAGCAGAAGCAGAGCTGGTGCTCAAACGCACCGAAGCGGACGTAGTGTTATGGACAGAGCGTGCGGCAGGCACTCGCGGCGTGGTTCGCATCCTCAGCAGGCTGAGCAATCCGACCGAAAAACCCCGCCCGGCGCAATCGTGCGTCATGCCGAAAAGCAAGACATCGTGGAGCTCCCCGCTCGCGCAGGCGATAGCCTACGCAGCGGCTAAACAGTTCAGGCCGGCCTTGGGTCGCCCTCAGGATTTTCGCGCAGAGCGCCTCCAACCGGTAGTTGAGACACTCCTGAAGATCATCTCTGAGAAGCCCGCGATGGATGAAGTCCTGCTGGCGGAATTGATCGAAGATGCGGCAGCTGGATCGCTGCAACTGGCCTTAACGGGAGATTCAGGCTGGATCGAGCGGGCGGTGGAAATTGCTCGCAGCACGCTTGCCGACATTAATCGCAGCGACGCGCCTGATCGATGGATAAACGCCAAAATCACTCTCGGTCGGGCGCTGCGGGTTCGAGCGGAAAAACGCTTCGACCCAGTGCTGCTGCGCGAGGCCATCTCACACCTCACGGACGCCCTCGACGCCCTGCGTTCCGAGCCTCGTTTCAAACTCGCTGAAGCGGCCGCACAGGCTATCGGAGAGGCTCAGAAACTTTTAGGCGCACGCCGCAAGTTCTCGATTTCGGGCGGCACGATCTAGGAACGCCGGCTCGGGCCTCAGCCTCGTTCTCCATCAAACACGGATCGCCTCAGCCGTACCATTCCCTTCAGCCAGCGATCATAATCGGCTGTTTTCCGACGCATGTAGTCGACGACCTGAGGATGGGGGAGAATAAGAAACGATTCCGCCTCAAGGCCCTCTATCACGCTCTGGGCGACAGCTTCCGGTGTAAGGACCCCATCCACCGACTGTGAACCCCTAGCGCCTCCAAGCATTGGCGTATCAACCGCCTGCGGACAGAGAACAGAAACGCCGATCCCATGCTCCCTGTGAGCTATCGCCAGATGCTCTGCAAAGCCGACGGCCGCGTGCTTCGTGGTCGAATAGACAGCGCTGCCTATCTGCGACAGAAGGCCCGCTGCGGAAATCGTATTCAGAAAATAGCCCTCTCGACGAGCAATCATTGAGGGAAGAACAGCGCGGGCCGCGTAAACATGCGCCATGACGTTCACCCCCCATCCAAGGGCCCAGCCGGCGTCAGAGGTTGATGCGGCGTTCTCAAGGTCGGCGTCCCGCACCGATATGCCTGCGTTTGAACAAAACAGATCTATGGGCCCGAAAGTCTGTTCCGCCGTTCGCGCGATTCGAACAACATCCTCCTCCCGGGTCACGTCGCCCTGAACGGCAATACCTCCGATATGATGCGCAACCGCCTCAGCTCCCTGTCCGTTGAGGTCCGCAACAACAACGCCCCTCGCACCTTCGCGATGGAAGCGCTCGGCCATGGCCTTGCCGATCCCGCTTGCCCCGCCGGTAACGACAATCACCTTGCCCTGAATCTTCATCGCCGACCGACCTCCACGCTGACGCTTAGGATCACGTGACGCGAACCCCGATGCCGAAGAACGCTATCGTCACACGAGACGACCCTCAAGTCCCTCAGTAAACCCTAAACCAGCGCGACAAGAGGCGTCCGCGCTCCTAGATGCCCAGAGACAATCCGCCCGTCAGGCTCGACTGAACTTCTTAAAGGTCGGCCGCTTGGGCTCTACCGCATCAGCTCCCAGTCGACTTTTCTTGTCTTCGAGGTAGGAAGAAAAATCCCCCTCAAACCACTCGACGTGAGAATCCCCCTCAAAGGCCAGGATGTGCGTCGCCACCCGATCAAGGAACCATCGATCGTGGGAGATGATCACGGCGCAGCCTGGGAAATCATCGAGCGCCGCTTCAAGCGCCTGAAGGGTCTCGACATCAAGATCGTTGGTCGGTTCGTCAAGCAAAAGGAGATTCGCCCCCTCCTTCAGCATCTTGGCGAGATGAACGCGATTACGTTCCCCCCCGGACAGTTGACCAACCTTCTTCTGCTGATCCGTACCCTTGAAATTGAAAGCTCCCAGATAGGCTCTCGAAGGACGCTCTATGCCTCCCACGTCGATAATATCGAGCCCCCCGGAAACCTCCTGCCAGACAGTGTTAGCATCATTCAGAGTGTCTCGAGACTGATCGATATAGCCCAGCTTAACTGTCTCTCCGACGCGGAACGACCCTCCGTCCGGCGATTCTCGTCCAGTGATCATCTTGAACAGCGTCGTTTTCCCAGCCCCGTTCGGCCCGATAACGCCTACTATGCCGCCTGCAGGCAGCTTAAAGGACAGATCGTCGATCAGCAGGCGCTCTCCGAAACCTTTACGGAGATGCTCAACCTCGATGACCACGCTTCCAAGGCGCGGACCAGGAGGGATGCGGATCTGCGCAGTTGTGATCTTTTCTCTTTCTGCAGCCGCTGCTTTTTCCTCATAGGCGTTGATACGGGCCTTTGACTTCGCCTGCCGCGCCTTTGGAGACGCGCGAACCCACTCAAGCTCCTTGCTGAGAGACCTCTGACGGCCCGCCTCTTCCCTTTGTTCCTGGGCGATGCGCTTGGCCTTCTTGTCCAGCCAGGTCGAGTAATTGCCTTCATAAGGAATACCCTGTCCCCGATCGAGCTCGAGGATCCAGGTGGTGATCTGATCAAGGAAATAACGATCATGCGTCACGAGAATGACGCATCCCGGGAAATTGGAGAGGTAATTCTGCAACCAGGCAACCGATTCAGCGTCAAGATGGTTCGTCGGCTCGTCCATCAGGATCATATCAGGCTTGGACAGAAGGAGAGCGCAAATGGCGGCGCGACGAATCTCTCCGCCTGAAAGCTTGGTCACATCCGCATCACCGGACGGACACCGCAGCGCGTTCATCGCCATTTCTATACGAGAATCGATATCCCACGCATCGGCCGCATCAATCTGCTCCTGCAGCCGGGTCATCTCCTCCATCAACTCGTCCGTGTAGTCTTCTCCAAGTTTGACCGAAAGCTCATTGTATCTCTCAAGCATCTGCTTTTCCGGACACTTGGATGCGATGTTCTCGAAAACCGTCTTGGTGGGATCGAGCCGCGGCTCCTGCGGAAGATATCCGATCTTAAGACCGGCTGCAGGTCGAGCCTCGCCTCCTATCTCTCGATCCTCACCAGCCATAATCCGAAGAAGCGAGGACTTCCCCGACCCGTTGACACCCACAACGCCGATCTTTGCGTCGGGCAGAAAAGACAGGTGAATATTCTCGAAAACCTTCTTCCCACCCGGATAAACCTTTGTGAGGCCTTCAAGCTGAAAGACATACTGGTAGGCGGCCATTTCAGATCCCCGGACAGAGCGGCGTTGCGCCGGTTAGATGCTCTGTCACGGCCCCGAGATCAAGCTGCATTGCTGCTCGCCAAACGAGTCAGAAGAAGGAGTTTGGCCGGTCTTCGCACTCGCCAAACCCTCAAGGGTATGAAAACCTGCCCGTTCGAACAGAAAAGACCGGCGCAAAACCATGCGACCGGTCTGGGGAGAGCTTCATGACCGCACCTGCCTCAGTCGCCATGCCCGAGGATACGCGAACGCCGGCCTATAGCTGGGTCGTGCTGGCCATGCTGTGCGTTATCTACACCTTCAACTTTCTGGACCGGCAACTGATCTCAATTCTCACTGAGCCGATCCGAAAGGAACTGGGACTGTCCGACCTTCAGATGGGGCTGCTCGGTGGGATCTACTTCGCGGCGTTTTACACCATAATCGGTGTCATTGTCGGCGCCTTGGCGGACAGGACCAGCCGAGTCCGCATTCTCTTCATCGGTTCGTTTCTGTGGAGCTTGTTCACGATCGCCTGCGGCATGGCGAAGACTTATCCGATGCTGATGGCGGCGCGTATGGGAGTGGGGGTCGGAGAAGCCGCAGGCGCCCCCCCATCCTACTCTATCATCTCGGATTATTTCCCGGCTCGTCGAAGAGGGATGGCGCTTGGGCTTTTCTCCCTGGGAGTGCCGTTCGGAATGGCGCTCGGCGCTGGCCTGGGGGCCAAGATCGCAGAACTCTACGGTTGGAGAAGCGCGTTCATCTTTATCGGCGCTGGAGGAATCGTCGC
>JAGWYJ010000070.1 GCA_018969425.1 Alphaproteobacteria bacterium
AGTTTGTATCGGGTTTGCCGCCCGTCTTGGGGGGCGTGGGGGGCGGGGAGATAGCGCTCGCGCCCTGGAGGCCCGCAGAACCGCTGACGGTTGGGTTGTTGAACCGCACTCAGCGCGCCGCTAGTCTGGGGTCAGCAAGCGCTCGGCCCCGTGCGGCCTATGAGGTTGTTCGCATCCTTTCGCGAAGGTCTGTCCTAGTCCATGAAGCCTGCAGACCTCGCTCTGTTGACCGTCGTATGTCTGGTTTGGGCGTTGAACCTGGTGATCACGCGCTGGACGCTGTCGGTTGCGGGGGTCCAGCCAATCTTTTTCGCCGCCGTCCGCCTGGGTCTGGTGTGGGTATGCCTCGCGCCGTTTTTCCTGCCGCCGCCGCGACAATTTGGGATCATGTTCCTGATTGCGATGGGAATGGGCGCGCTTCAGTTCGGCCTGTTATTTCTGGGGCTCGCCGGATCTTCGGCGAGCTCAGCTGCTGTCGTTGGACAACTCGGGGTGCCGATCACAACTCTGTTCTCTATAATTTTTCTTGGGGAGCGTATCCGATGGAAACGTGGGCTCGGCATCGCATTGAGCTTTGCCGGCGTCATGATCATCGCCTTTGAGCCTGGGGCTTTTGATCTGTCGTCGGGTCTCGCGTTCCTTGTGCTGGCCTGTGTCGTGTCCTCTGCCGCCAGTATTCTCATGAAGCGGATCGATCCGATGTCAGCTCTTCGTCTCCAGTCCTGGATTGGTTTTTACTCCTTTCCCTTTCTTCTCGGGCTCTCGGCGTTTGTTGAGACAGGCCAGCTTGAGCCGTTTCTCTCAGGAGACTGGCGTATCTGGGCATCGACAGCATTTGCGGTGCTCGCAGTATCTATCTTCGGTCACGGGACGTTCTACAGTCTCATAAAGCGATATGACGTGACGCTTATTTCGCCGCTGACGTTAATGACCCCGGTGTTCGGTCTTGGTCTCGGCGTCGTGATTCTTGGGGAGCCGCTGTCTGCGCGATTGTTCATCGGAGCTGTTGTAGCATTATCAGGCGTCGGCTTGATCATGATTCGCCGAAACACTCAGTTTCCAAACGCACCGGTCGCCGACAAGATCAGGCCATGACCCCTCCCGTCCTCTACGCCCCAAGTCCGAACTTCAACGAGCGCGCCCATAGTATTGACATGCTGGTGCTGCATTACACCGGCATGAGAGATGGTCCAACCGCCCTGCATCGATTGCAAGATCCCTCTCCCCCGAGGGTCTCCTCCCACTACCTGGTAGAGGAGGATGGAAGAATTTTCTCCTTGGTCGCTGAGGCCTGGCGTGCGTGGCATGCTGGGGCCGGAAAGTGGCGCGATCGAGACGATATCAATTCCCGATCTATAGGAATTGAGATCGTCAACGGAGGTCATGATTTTGGTCTTCCTTCTTTTCCAGAAAGCCAGGTTCTTTCCGTCATACGACTTTGCCAGGGAATTTGTGGTCGCTGGGCGATTCCACAAATTGGAATTGTTGGACATTCCGATATCGCGCCCGACCGAAAGCAGGACCCGGGCGAACGATTTCCGTGGCGAAGGCTCGCTGAAGCGGGTGTCGGGTTCTGGCCGTCCGCGACATTTGAACCGGAGCTGTCTGCTCCCGGACCATATGCCGATAAGGGCGACCTGATCGCGTCAGTGGCGAAGGTTCGGAACGCTCTGAAAACTATCGGATACGACCTCTCAACGACCGAGGTCTACGACAACTCGATGAAGAACGTTCTCAAGGCCTTTCAGAGACGCTGGCGGCCGTCTTGCGTTTCTGGGATTGCCGATCCCGAAACCGCTTTTCTTATTCATGAAGTCGCCCGACATTATCAATCAACGGGCGGGTGACGCATAGCGTTCCCCGTCTCGAACTCCCGGCGACTTGCGTCGTCCGTTGGCCGCCTTCCTCAGGACTTCTTGCCGATAAATACGGCGATTTCTTTCTTGTCGGAGTCGGACAAACCCGCCGCCATCGGCGCCATCGTTCCTGTCGTCAGCTTCTCGACGATCGCGTCTGCGGATAAAGTCGAGAGCTTTTCCATCAACGGAGCGCCGCCCATGCCGGTTCCATGGCACATGTTGCAGCGCGCCTGGAAAAGGCCTTCTCCCTGGCCTTCGGGGTCTGCGAACGCTGCCGGAGACGCCAGAAAGGTCACTGTGAGGACAAATGCTGCTGTAAGTCTCATTTCCAATCTCCGAACCGAACCGTCTCACTCAATCAAAAAGAACCTGAACGCAACATGACCGACTCTGACTTGCGCGCACGTTGTTTTGTCAGCGCGCCTTATCGCCCGATCCTTGCACCTGTGCTAGAGGGGAGTTTCGATCAGGCGGCTGGGCGATCGCTGGCGGGGAGACCTGCTGGAGGAAAGTCCGGGCTCCACGGAAGCAAGGCGGCGGGTAACCCCCGCCCGGGGACGGGGTCTTTGATCCTGGAACCCGAGGGATAGCGCCACAGAAAGCAAACCGCCCCAAGGCTGAGGCCTCAGGGGTAAGGGTGAAAGGGTGCGGTAAGAGCGCACCGCGGACCTGGCGACAGGGACGGCATGGCAAGCCCCGCCTGGAGCAAGACCGAATAGGGACGGATGTCGGAGGCTTTCAGCTGCCGACGGGCGTGCGTCCGCGCCCCGTCCGGGTTGGTCGCGCGAGGCGATCCGCAAGGATCGTCCCAGAGGAATGGTCGCTCATCCGCCTTCGGGCGGGGGACAGAACCCGGCTTACAGGCCGCCTGATCGATCGAGGGGAGGGGCGCGGGGTTCTCTCTTGCTGGTTGAGCCGCAGCCCCCCTGAATCTGCTTTGTTTTACTCACAGACGGTGTCAATCGTTCTTTTAAAGTTCTGTTTTTGATCGCTTAATGTTTTCGGTCTCAAATTGTTAATACCCATTAACTCCCGTTGTTTCCCACAGTATCCCATGATATCCCAAAATCCGCGCTGCGCTTCTGGGTGGCTGTGCGGCGTTGTCGAAGAAGATTTTCAGTCCGATTGGGCGGGCGTTAAGCGGGCGGCCGGGGTATGTTTCTCTCCTCGCATGAGAGCGGCGTTGACGCGAAGAAGCGGGTTTCTGTCCCCGCGTCTTTCCGAAAGGCGCTGTCCGGAGAAGACAGCGTCTTTTTGTGGCCGTCGATAGACAAGCCGTGCCTTGAGGGCGGCGGAGGGGCGCTGGTGGGGCAGTTTCAACGCGCAATCTCTCGTCTCAAACCCCTCGATCCGAGGCGCGAGGCGTTGTCGTTCGCCATTTTCGGCCGCGGGCGTCATGCCCGCTTCGATGAAGGCGGTCGTATCGTTCTCGAGGCGGATCTCACATCGCATGCGGCCATTTCCGATAAGGTGCGCTTTGTCGGTTTGGGGGATCGTTTTCAGATCTGGGCTCCAGAGGTCCATCAGCCGAGGTCTGATTCTCTGTTGCGACTGGCCCTGGATAGCGGCGACCTTCTTGACCCCTTCATCGAAGATGCAGATGCGGCGGTTCTGCGATGAGTCATATTCCCGTCTTGGTAGAGCAGGTCATGGAGGCGCTTGCTCCGGTGGAGGGGGCGGTGATCGTTGACGGCACTTACGGCGGCGGAGGTTACAGCCGCGCGGTTCTCGCTGTGGCGTCCTGCCGCGTTCTTGCCGTCGACCGCGACCCTGAGGCGATGGAGAGGGCCTGGGAGCATGCCGGGCGCGATAGCCGGCTGATTCCTGCGCCCGGGCGCTTTGGAGAGGTCGACGCCATCGCGCGGGCAGCTGGTTATGAGCATGTCGACGGCATCATGCTTGATCTGGGGGTTTCCTCTTTTCAGATCGATGAGCCTACCCGGGGTTTTTCCTTCATGCGTGAAGGACCCCTGGACATGCGAATGGAGCGAAGAGGTCCCAGCGCCGCCGATGCGGTGAACCGGCTGACCGAAGGCGAGATCGCCGACATCTTTCACTACCTTGGAGAGGAGCCGTTCGCCCGCCGACTCGCCAGGGGGATTGTGCAGCGTCGCCGGCTTCAGCCGTTCGAGACGACCTTGGACCTGGCGAGTTATGTGGAGCGAACCCTGGGCGGACGCCAGGGGAAGCGCACCCATCCGGCGACGCGCGTGTTTCAGGCTCTGCGCATGTTTGTGAA
>JAGWYJ010000071.1 GCA_018969425.1 Alphaproteobacteria bacterium
GCAGCAGTACTCCTTCTTCGGCGAAATGAGCCTTCCGGTTCTCGACAACGTGAACCTTCAGGCCGCCGTTCGCCGCGAAGAGTTCTCCGGCGGATTGGGCGCCACCGTCTACAAGATCTCCGGCAAATGGGATGTCTGGGGCCCGCTCTCACTTCGCGGATCCTACGGCACAAACTATCAGGCGCCGCCGGTCGGCGTCATCCCGGGCGAAGTGAATAACGCGGTCCGCAGCTACACGATCGCGGGCGGAAACTGGCTGGGCGCGCAGTTCATAACGGATGCGAGCCTGGTTCCCGAAACCGCGACCTCCTGGAACGCCGGAGCCATCTGGCAGTCTCAGGGCTTCGCAGCAGACCACGACTTCACCCTGATCGTCGATTACTTCAACATCGAGACCCAGGATGAGATCACCCAGATCGCCGATCCCAACCAGATCGCGAACCTGGTCTTCAACGGCGCGGGCGGCAAAACGACCACCTGCGATCCGGCGGTTCAGCCGCTTCTTCGCCGGGTCACGTTCAACAACGGATGCACCGTCGGCATGAGCGCTGTCGGAAGCTTCGCCTCCATCTCGACCGCCTACGGCAACGGCCCCGGCCAGACGACCAACGGCTACGACATCCAGGCGAACTACACGATGCCGCTCGGCGCAGGCGATCTGTCATTCGCACTGACAGCCACAAAAGTCACCGAGCTGACCACTGGCCCGACCTCGCTGGACGGCGTCGTGGTGAGCACCGGCGACAAGCGTCTCGGCACGCTGAACTTCGCCACCGTGGCGGCGGCCGCGCCGGAATGGAGGGCCAACCTCTCGGCGAACTACCGGCTTGAAAAGCATAACGTCCGGGTGGGCGTCAGCTATGTAAGCGCGGTGACGGACGAGCGGGCTGGCGTTCAGTACGGAGAGTTCGGCGAGGACTGGCTGACGACCGACGTCAACTATCTCTTCGACCTGACCGACACGCTGCGCCTGACCGCCAGCATCCAGAACCTGTTCGACAAGGACCCGCCCCCGGCGCAGGAAGAGCTGGGGTACGACCCCCGTCTCGGAAACCCGCTCGGACGCACCTTCGAGATCGGCGTCAAGAAAACCTTCTGAGATCAGTCTCAGTCGGACCGAATACCGGAAACAGGCGGCTTCGGCCGCCTGTTTTTTTTTGCCCCCACCGAGGCATGTTGAACACACCCGAGGTTTTTCAGTCGGGAACAAGGGTCCACGGAATGAGTATGGAATTGACGTTTACGAAATCCTGATCAAAGCTTCCCGCAAAGGCTGCCAACAAGCCTTGCTAGGGGAGAGACATCGATGAAATTCACGTTACGCAGCGCCTCGAGCGTTGCGATCATCGCCGGTTTGGCTGGCGTGCTGCCGGTCTGGGCGCAATCGCCCGCCACGGTGCTCACATCCGCTGAAGCCGGACCGCAGCAGGCCGCCAGCTCTGCGACAGTTGAGCAGACAGCGGCGCCGGCCCCGCAGGGCGGTTCGACCGAACGCGTCGTCGTCACCGGGTCCTTCATTCAGGGAACGCCCGAAGACGCAGCCCTTCCGGTGGAGATCTACACCGCCGAAGACCTCGAAGATCAGGGATCGCCAACCGCCCTTGAATTCGTGAAGACGCTGTCGATTTCGGGACCGACTGCGGGCGAAGCCTATTATTTCGCCGGCGCAGGGTCCAACGGCTCGCCGGGCTTTAACCTTCGCGGAATTGGCGCTGATAAGACGCTGACCCTCCTCAACGGCCGCCGTATGAGCGAGAACCTCGCCAACATCCCCGGCGCCGCCATTGCGCGAACCGAGATCCTCAAGGACGGCGCCGCGGTGACCTACGGCGCGGACGCGACCGGCGGGGTCGTCAACTTCATCACGCGCGATGATTTCACAGGCTTTGAAGCCAAGGCTCAGTACAAATACATTGACGGATCGGCCGGCGATTACGGCGTCAGCCTCCTCGGCGGTTTCGGTGAGGGAGAAACCAACTTCCTGTGGTCGGCGGAGTGGGAGCACCGCTCGCAGCTCGATACGCTCGATCGCGACTGGGTGTCTCAGGATTACCGGGTCAGCAACGCGGCCTGGTCAACCCTGACCAACCTTGCCGGCTGGACCGCCCGCCCCACGCTTCCGACAGTCCCGGGCAACACCGCCAACACGGAATGGGGAACGCCGTTCACCGGCACCTACTCCGACTTCACCCCGGCCAGCTGCGCAGCGGTCGGCGGCTTTTACGTCAGCACCTCGGCCTGCGCCTACAACTACATCTCTTACTACAACCTGGTTGAGAACACCGACACATTCAGGGTGTTCGCTCAGGTCAACACCCGCGTGAACGACAATATGGACTTCCACGGGGAAGTCCTTGTGGGCGAGGTCTCGACGCCCCAGATCTTCGGCTCCCCCTCTCAGCCCGTCACCCGCGGTCCGGCCCAGACTCAGGGCCTCTCGCACCAGTTCTACGTGCCGAAAACCAACCCCTACTTCGCAGAGTTCGCGACGCGGAGCGGCCTTGCGGCTCAGTCCTTCTACAACACCGTCTCTGGCGTGACCGCACTCAGCTATCGTGCGCTCGCTCACGGCGGCAACCCTGTCCTGGGCGAAGGCGGCGGCTTCGGCGTGCCCTCGCGCATCAACAGCCTTAACTGGCGCGCGATGGGCGAACTTAAAGGGACGCTCGGCGAATGGGCCGGCCCGCTCTCGGAGGTCAATTACACATTCGCGACAACCTTCAATCAGCTGCAGAACGAAGGCGACGCAGCTGATATCCTGGGCTTCCGCCTCCAGGACGCCATCAACGGCTTCGGCGGCCCCAACTGCAACGCCCCTGACCTCGACCCGCTGCGCCTCGGCATCCAGAACCCGGATGCGGCCGGTAAGAATGGATGTCTGTGGTGGAACCCCTTCTCCTCGGCCTTCCCCAACCAGCCGGAGATGGGCCTCGCGAACCCGAACTACATTGCAGGCGCTGAAAACAACCCGCTCCTCTATCGTTGGATCACCGATCCGCGGAAGACCGAGTCCCAGACCCAGAGCCTTTATGTCGATCTCGTTTTCGACGGACAGACGGCGATCGAACTTCCCGGCGGAAACATCGGCTGGGCGGCTGGAGCCCAGTGGGGTCAGGTTGAGTTCGCCGAAACTGTCCGCAGCAACTTCTTCAATGGAAATACGCCCTGCGAGTGGCCGTCGACCTCAACGTCGGGCGTCACCCGTCCCGACGGTCCTGACCTCGGGACGGATCCGGATATTGTCGTGACGGCTCAGCAGCCCCGTGCGAACACGGACCCGTTCTTCAACGGCTGCACGCCGGACAATCCTGGACCGTTCGTCTTCTTCGCGACCAACGTTCCGGACGCGGCCGACCGTCAGCAGATCTCCTATTTTGCGGAGTTCAGCCTGCCCGTCCTCGACACCCTGAACTTCCAGGCGGCGGTTCGCCGTGAAGAGTTCTCGGGCAACCTCGCGGCCACCGTCTACAAGGTGTCGGGCAACTGGGATGTCTGGGGTCCGATCTCGATCCGCGGCTCCTACGGCACGAACTACCAGACGCCGCCGCTCGGCATAACCCCCGGCCGCTCCACGAACGGCACCACCAGCTACACGGTGGCCAACGGAAACTGGAGAGGCAGCAACACCGTCACCGCGGCGGATCTGAGCCCGGAAACGGCGACGGCCTCGAACATCGGCGTGATCTGGCAGTCCCAGGGCTTCGCCGGCGACCACGATTTCCGCCTGATCGTCGATTACTTCAACATTGAGACGAAGGATGAGATCGGAACGCTCGCGAACTTCAACCAGATCGCAAGCTCGATCTTCACCGGTCCGGCGGTCGGCGGCTTTGCAACCGCCAACTGCTCGCATCCGCTGATCCGTCGCGTCACCTTCAGCGACACGCCGACCTCTCCGGGCGGGACCTGCGTTCAGGGCCAGACCAACGCCGACAACTTCTCGGTGATCAGCACGGTCCAGGGTAACGCCTTCGGACAGACGACGGCCGGCTATGACATTCAGGCTCAGTACTCGCTTCCCCTCGGCGGCGGAGACCTGATCCTCGACGCGACCGC